>NZ_JBXAVU010000002.1:0-776320 GCF_057291175.1 Arthrobacter sp. UYP4 | reverse complement strand
CTCCGCGTGTCGCGTCGCCCCGGGGGGGTGGGGGGGTGGGGGGCGCGCGGGGGCGGGGGGGGGGGGGGCCCCCCGGGGGGCCCCCCCCCCCCCCCCCCCCCCCCCCGCGGCCCCCCGCTTCTGCGTTCTGCTCCTGGAACGGGACCTGGTCGCTATTTCCCGGAGCTGTACTGGTCCTCGGAGTCCGCTCCCTCGGCCGGATCCTCGGGGTGCACCCGGATGTCCTCCGGGTTCGCGTCCGTGTCGCCCTCGGCGGGGGCCTCGTTGTGGATGCGGTCGTCGTCGCTGGGATTCTCTGACATGCACTCGTCCTTTCGGTTCCAGGGAAGGTAAGTCCCCTTACTGTCAGTCTACGGATCGGGCGCCGCGAGCATAACCCCGGTACCCGGCACGTGACGCGGCGTCGTCAGCATGCTTACGATCGGGTGGTGCACGAAGAGAAGGGCAGCGCCCTCCGACCCCAGGACCGACCGAGGGCCATCGCCTGCTCGGCCGTGGCCGGCCTGCTCGCACTGGGCCTGGGCCTCGGCGCCCACCTGGTGTCCGGCGGCGCCATGCCGAGCGCGGCGATCCTCTGCGGGCTTGCAGCGCTCGCCGTGCTCGTCGCCGCCATCGCAGCGCAGGCGCGGCTGCCCGGATGGTCGGTGCTGCTGCTGCTCGGCGTGACCCAGCAACTCCTGCACTGGCTCCTCGGCGGGCTCGCGGGCGCCGTGGACACCTCGGGGGTACCCGCGCCCGGGCAGGGCCCGCATCACGACGGGAACGCGCCGGTAGGGGTGGAAGGCGCACCGGGGCACTCGCCCGAGGTCATGCTGATGCTCCATGCGCACCTCGCGGCCGCGCTGCTGGTGGGCTGGGCCGTGGCCCGATACCCGCGCAGGGCGGAGTCCGTGGCGCGCCGGCGACGGCAGGGATCCGCGACGGAAGAAGGCGCCCCCGTCGCTTGACGGGAGCGCCTTCCGGCGGTGCTGGTGGTCAGTTGGCGTCGGCGGAACCGTCGTAGAACGGGTAGTCCGTGTAGCCCTCGGCGCCGGTGGAGTAGAACGTCGCCGGGTCCGGTTCGTTCTCCGGCAGGTTCTCCTGCCAGCGGCGAGCGAGATCGGGGTTCGCGATGGCGGGACGGCCGACGACGACCGCGTCCCCCACCCCGTCCTCGAGGATGGCGATGGCCTCCTCGCGGTTGGTGATGACGCCGAAGCCGCTGTTGATCAGGACGGGGCCACCGAAACGCGAGCGGAGGTCCTGGATGAGAGCACCCGTGGGCTCGGCGTGCAGGACGCTGAGGTAGGCGAGTCCGAGCGGCGCGAGGGCGTCGACGAGTGCCCCGTAGGTCGCATGGACATCGGCGGCCTCGGTCTCGAGGGCGTCCTGGATGTTGTGGGCGGGCGAGATCCGCAGGCCCACCTTCTCCGCGCCGACCTCCGCCGCGACGGCGGTGACGAGTTCGATCACGAACTGTGCCCGCTTCTCGGCGGACCCGCCGTAGGCGTCCTCGCGCCGGTTCGACTCGGGGGAGAGGAACTCGTGCAGCAGGTAGCCGTTGGCTCCGTGCAGTTCGACGCCGTCGAACCCGGCGACGTCGATCGCCTTCCGTGAGGCCGTGACGAATTCCCCGATGATGCCCGGGAGTTCCTCGGTGGTGAGTGCATGCGGCACGGGGTAGGGCTGCTTCCCCGTGCTGGTCCGGGTCGTCCCCTCGATGGCGATGGCGCTCGGAGCCACGACCTCGTAGCCGCCGTTCGTGTCGGGGTGCGTCACGCGCCCCGCGTGCATCACCTGTGCCACGATGCGGCCGCCGTCGGCGTGCACCGCGTCCGTCACGCGCTTCCAGCCGGCGAGCTGCTCGGCCCCGACCAGGCCGGGCTGACCGGGGAAGCCCTGCCCGGCATGGCTGGGGTAGGTCCCCTCACTGACGATGAGTCCGAGGGACGCGCGCTGCCGGTAGTGCTCCACGACGAGGTCGCCGGGGATGCCGGCGTTCCCCGAACGGACGCGCGTGAGCGGCGCCATCACCACGCGGTTGGGGAGTTCCAGCGTGCCGAGCGTGAGGGGGGAGAACAGTTTCATGTGTTCCTACTTTCCGGTTCGGGATCCTACTGTTCGGTAACCCGGGACTCCCGGGGGCTATTCCGTCTGTGGTCGGCGTCACCACCCGGCGGACGGGCGATGGCGCAGACCCGGCGACGGTGCCACACTGTGCGTGGTCCCGCGGCACGGCGGGGCGTGGACGGGCGGTGGTGCATGAGCGGGATCCGGATGGGTACGTCGTCGGGGCGCTGGGTCCTGTCCGCCACCGTCCTGGGTTCCGGGATCGTCGGGATCGACGCGACCGTCGTCAATGTGGCACTGCCGACCATCGGGCGGGACCTCGGTACGGATTTCGCGGCCCTGCAGTGGATCGTCACGGGCTACACCCTGACGCTCGCCTCCTTCATCCTGCTCGGCGGCTCGCTGGGTGACCGATTCGGGCGGCGGCGCGTCTTCCTCGTCGGTGTCGCCTGGTTCGCCGCCGCGTCGCTGCTGTGCGGGCTCGCTCCGGATGCCGGCCTGCTCGTCGCGGCGCGGGCGCTCCAGGGGATCGGCGGTGCCCTGCTGACGCCGGGCAGCCTCGCCATCCTCCAGGCGACGTTCTCGGGGGAGGACCGCGCGAGGGCCATCGGTGCCTGGTCCGGGCTGGGCGGTGTCGCCACCGCCATCGGGCCCTTCCTCGGGGGCTGGCTGGTGGAGGCCGTCTCGTGGCGGTGGGTCTTCCTCATCAATGTCCCGGTCGCCGTCGTCGTCGCCTGGATCACCCTGAAGCACGTCCCGGAGTCGCACGACACCGACGTCGAAGGGCGGCTCGACGTCGCGGGCGCGGTCCTCGGAGCGACCGCGCTCGCCGGGACCACCTATGCGCTGATCGAGGCGCCCGCGCAGGGCATGGGCGCGCCCGCCGTCCTCGGGGCAGGCGTCGTCGGGCTGGCCGCGGCCGGGGCCTTCCTCCTGGTCGAAGCACGCATCAGCCATCCGATGCTTCCGCCGGCCATCTTCGGGAACCGGCAGTTCAGCGCCGCCAACGCCGTGACGTTCCTGATCTATGCGGTGTTCGGCGGCGTCTTCTTCCTGCTCGTCGTCCATCTCCAGGTCGTGGCGGGTTTCAGTCCCCTCGCATCCGGTACGGCGATGCTCCCCATCACGGCGCTCATGCTCGTGCTGTCCCCGCGCGCGGGAGCCTTGGGGGCGCGGATCGGTCCGAGGATCCCGATGGCGCTCGGGCCGCTCATCTGCGCCGGATCGCTCCTCCTCATGCTGCGGATCGGCCCGCAGGCGTCCTACGCCGCCGACGTGCTGCCACCGGTGATCGTGCTCGGTCTCGGGCTGTCGCTGCTTGTCGCGCCCCTGACGTCGACGGCCCTGTCCGCCGTCCCGGAACGCCAGGCGGGGCTGGCCTCCGGTGTCAACAATGCGGTGGCCCGCGCTGCGGGGCTCCTCGCGATCGCCGTCCTGCCGTCCGCTGCGGGCCTGACCGGGGACGCCTACAACGATCCCGAGGCCTTCTCCGCCGGGTTCGGCACAGCATGCGCCATCGGTGCCGTGGTGCTCGTGCTCGGTGGCGTCCTGGCGGCGGTCACCATCAGGAATCCGGCCGTGCCGGAGGCCGACCACCCCTCACACTGTGCGGTCGACGGCACACCGGCCGCTCCGGGCGCCCTGCACCAGGCGTACGACGGGAAGGGCGGCCGGACCCGGACATGACGAAGCCCCGGGTGGCAGCCCGGGGCCCATCAGGAGGCGCTACTTGACGTCCTGCTCGTCCATGGCGCTCAGGGGCGAGCCGCCCCGGTTCGCGGGGTCGTCGCTCGCGTCGACGTCGTCGTCCTCCATCATGCCGAAGTCGACGTCCGCCGCTGCCTCGCCGAGCATGGGCTCCTCGGGCGGATACTGCTCCTCACCGTGCTCGTACCGGGCCTCGGCCGTCTCCTCGCGGAGCGTCTGGTCGCTGAGGTAGCCCTCCTCACCGATCGCGGAGACGCCGTTCTCGTCGAAGTCGTTCTCGTCGTCGCCGCTCTCGGTCGTGCCGGGCTCGTCCTGCAGGAGGGGGTCCTCCTGCCAGCGGTCGGGGTTGTTCTCCGCCGCACCCTCGTAGTCGTCCGGCTGTCCCTCGAGGACCGGGTCGAAGGCCTCGGGAGCGAGCGAATCGTTCGGCGTCTCGGGCTCCTCGCCCACGATGGTCAGTTCCTCATCGGGAAGGTTCTCGGTCATCTTCTCTGCCTTTCGTCGGTGCTGCGCATCCTTCGATCATCAGCCTACTGATGATCCGGTCCGGGCGACAGTCGGCTCCGCCGCCCGGACCCGATGCGGTGTCCCGCTAGACTCCGTCGCGCCAGCTGTGCCGGGGTTCGAAGCCCAGAACGCGGCGGGCCTTGTCGATCGACAGCAGCGTCCCGTGACCGCCGACCTCCCGCAGCACCTCGACGCCGGGGAACACCTCCGCCGCCAGATCGGCGCTCGTCCTGTCCATGACGGTGTCCGCGGCAGCGATGATGAAGCGGTCGAAGCCCGGCGCCGCGTGCTCCAGCGCCCTCAGCACCGCCTGGGCGCCGTCGCGGCCGTCGATGTACCCCCACAGGTTCCACTTGCGGGCCGTGGGGTCCGCGTCGAAGGACGGGAATTCGGCATAGTCCTCCGGGTCCATCACGTTCGAGAACCGGAGGGCCGTGATGCTCAGGTGCGGGTCCCAGCGGGCCAGCTCCGTGGCCAGTTGCTCCTCGAGGTGCTTGACCAGCGAATAGGTGCTCTCCGGCCGCGCCGGATACTCCTCGTCCACGGGGAGATACGGGGGAGGCGTGTCGAAGGGCAGCCCGAGCACGGTCTCACTGGACGCGTAGACGATCCGCTTGATGCCGGCCCGTCGGCACGCCTGGAAGACGTTGTACGTGGCGGTCATGTTGTTGTGGAACGTCTCGGCGTCCGCCTGAAGCCCCGGCGCCGGGATGGCCCCGAGGTGCACGACGGCGTCGAATCCGGAGTGCCGGTCCTCCACCCCGAGGAGCGCGTCGACCACCTGCCCGTAGTCCCGCAGGTCGATCCGCAGGAACCCGGGGCCGCGCTCGCCGTGCTGGTCCAGTTCCAGGACGCTGTGGCCCGCATCGCGGAGGCCCCGCACCACGCTCCGGCCGAGCTTGCCGCTCGAGCCGGTGACCGCGACGTTCAGCGACGTCGTCGTCTCCGCCATCAGACCGGCCGGGTCTCGGGGGAGACGGTCTTGGCGACGTCGGTCTCCGCGAGGCCGCCGATCGCGTCGTCGATCGCCTTCAGGACGTCGTCCTCGAGCTTCACCCCGGCGGCGACGGCGTTCGATTCCACCTGCTCCGGGCGGGACGCCCCGATGATCGCCGAGGCCACGTTCGGATTCTGCAGCACCCACGCGATCGCGAGCTGCGCCATCGTGAGGCCCACGCCGTCGGCGATGGGTGCGAGCTTCTGCACGCCGGTCAGGACGTCGTCGCTCATCCAGCGCTTGATCATGTCGGCGCCGCCCTTGTCGTCCGAGGCGCGGGTGCCCTGCTCGGGCTGCCGGCCGGGCTTGTACTTGCCCGTCAGTACGCCCTGGGCCACGGGGGACCAGACGATCTGCGAGAGCCCCAGTTCCTCCGACGTGGGGACGACCTCGCCCTCGATGACCCGCCAGAGCATGGAGTACTGCGGCTGGTTGGAGATCAGCTGGAAGCCGAGCTCCTTCGCGAGGGCGGAACCGTCGCGGATCTGCTGGGCCGTCCACTCGCTGACGCCGATGTAGAGGGCCTTGCCCTGCCGGACGATGTCGGCGAACGCCTGCATCGTCTCCTCGAGGGGCGTCTCGTGGTCGTAGCGATGTGCCTGGTAGAGGTCCACGTAGTCGGTCTGCAGGCGCTGGAGCGAGCCGTCGATCGACTCCATGATGTGCTTGCGCGACAGTCCGACGTCGTTGTGCCCCTTGGGGCCCGTGGGCCCCCAGACCTTCGTGAAGATCTCGAGCGACTGGCGCCGCTCACCCTTCAGGGCTTCGCCGAGGACGGTCTCGGCCGCCGTGTTCGCGTACACGTCCGCCGTGTCGAAGGTGGTGATGCCGACGTCGAGTGCTGCCCGCACGCACTGCGTCGCGACGTCGTTCTCGATCTGCGAGCCGTGCGTGAGCCAGTTGCCGTAGGTGATTTCCGAGATCTTGAAGCCGCTGTTTCCGAGGTATCTGAAGTCCATATCGCGATGCTAGCCGGGCCGGGCGCTCCAGCGATAGGTCACCCAGGCAACGATCAAGGGGCTGGCGCCGCTGCTTTGGAGGGGATTCCGGCCCTGCCGTAGACTCGATCATCATGACCATTCGCTTCGCAACGCCCGACGAGATCGCCCGGTGGAACAGCATCATCAGCGAGAATCCGGACGGCGGGAACGTGATGCAGGGGCGGGAATTCGCCGAGCAGAAGCGAGCGACCGGGTGGGCACCGGTGTACCTGGTGGCCGACGGCGTCGCGCTCACCGTGCTGCAGAAGACCGTCCTTCCCCTCGGCCGCTACTGGTACGTACCGAAGGGACCCGGGGCCGGGGATGCTGCCGCACTCGTCGCACTGCTCCCGGGGCTGAGGACCTTCGCCGCAGGCAAGGGGGTCTTCGGTGTCAAGGTCGACCCCGAGCTCCCCTCCGACCCCGCCGTGGCAGGGGCGCTCGAGGCCGCGGGGCTGGTCCGGGTCGCCGATGTCCAGCCCAACGTGTCGACGGTGGTCCTCGACATCTCGGGGGACCTGGAGGCCATTGAGGCGTCGTTCGGTTCGAAGACCCGCTACAACATCCGCGCGGCCCGCAAGGCCGGCGTCGAGACCCGCGTGGTGGAGGTCGACGACGAGAACTGCACGATCTTCTACCGGCTCCTCGCCGAGACGGCCGAGGGCAGTTTCTCCATCCGCAGCGAGGAGTACTACACCGGTTTCTGGCAGCGCCACGCACGCGCGCAGGCAGGAGCCTTCCTGTTCGCGTTCGTCGACGGCGAGGTGGTGTCGGCCGACTTCATCATGGTCCTCGGCGCCAAGGCCAGCCGCAAGGACGCCGCGAGCACCCGCAAGCGCACGGTCCGCGGTGCCAGCGCCCTCCTCGAGGTGGCCGCCATCGAATGGCTCAAGGCCCGGGGTGTCACGGAGTACGACCTCTGTGGAGCACCGCCGTCCAGCGAGGCGAAGAACAAGGACCACGAGCACTACGGCATCGGCATGTTCAAGACGGGGTTCAACCCGGCGATCACGGACTTCGTGGGGACGTTCGACCTGCCCGTGAATCCACTGCAGCACAGGGCCTGGCTGAGGATCGGGGAGCGGGCCGCCCTGAAGGTCCACCGGATGCGACACCACGAAAGCTGGTACTGAGGATGGCGCCCTTCACGGCACGCGCAGCCACCGCCGACGAGGTGGCGCGCTGGGACGAGCTCGTCCCGGCCAACCCGCTCGGCGGTAACGTGCTCCAGTCCGGTCCCTTCAGCCGTGTGAAGGTGCGCCAGGGCTGGCAGCCTATCCACCTCGCCGTCGAATCGCAGGACTACACGAGCTACGTGATCGCCTACCAGCGCAGCATCCCCGTGCTCGGCGCGCTGTGGTACCTCATCAAGGGCCCCGACACGGCCCGTCCGGAGGATGTCCCCCCGTTCGTCGACGCCGTCGTCGCCCACGCGAGGCGCCGGCCGGGGCGGGTCTTCGCCGTGAAGATCGAGCCCGACTTCCCCGACACCGAGGAATTGCGCGCCCTCTTCGCCGGAGCGGGGCTCGTGAAGACCTTCAACATCCAGGCCAACGACAGCACGGCGATCCTCGACCTCACACCGGACGAGAACCAGCTCCTGAGGAACCTCTCCTCCCGGGGCCGCAACGCCGTCCGCCGTGCCATCCGCGACGGCGTCCGTGCC
Organism: Arthrobacter sp. UYP4; assembly: GCF_057291175.1. NCBI lineage: Bacteria > Bacillati > Actinomycetota > Actinomycetes > Micrococcales > Micrococcaceae > Arthrobacter > Arthrobacter sp. UYP4. The sequence continues at coordinate 768,414 of NZ_JBXAVU010000002.1, read as the reverse complement.
CAGCCCGTCGAGGCCGGCGAGGACACCTACCGGACCATGTACGCCCTCATGGGACAGGCTCAGCAGGGCCGGCTGTCCGCCGTTCCACGCCCCTACGAGTACTACCGGGGGTTCTGGCAGGAGTTCGTGGACGCCGGGATGGGCCGCTTCTACTTCGTGTACGAGGACGGCAAGCCGTCGGTGGGCGCCTTCGTGATCCTCTACGGCCGGAAGGCCACGTACAAGGACGGCGGCTCGCTGCCCAAGCGCAACCAGTACGGCGATTCGCACCTCGTCCAGTGGGAGGCGATCCTCGACATGAAGCGGCTCGGAGCCCGCGAATACGATTTCTGCGGCACTCCGCCGGCCGATCGGCTGAAGGACAAGGACCATCCGCAGTACGGCCTCGGGATGTTCAAGACGAGCTTCACGAAGACTGTGACGGACTTCGCAGGATGCTACGACGCCGTCGTCCGCCCCCGCACGTATCGTGTGTGGCATGCGGTGGGCGAGCGCGTGGCACGGCAGATCCATTGGCGCCGTCACCGGCAGCCCTTCTACTAGGCCTTCCCAGGCCACCGACCGTCCCGAGGGACGATTGTGAGGTTCCCCCCATGACTGACGGCTCGCGCGACGACCCCCGCGAGGGGTCATCGCCCGCCACCAACCCGTCGCCGGTCGCCGAGGCTCTCCCCGTCATCCGGCGGCCCTTCGACCCGAGCGACGACGAGAAGAACAAGCTCGCCGCCGGCAGGGGCAGTGGCAGGAAGCCGCCGAGGGGCGGCCCCACGCCGTCCAGGCGCCCCGCGGAACCGAGGCCCCAACGCCAGGGCCGCCAGCGGCAGCAGGTCACGAGGCCCGCGGACGCGCTGCCCACGACACCGCAGAGCGTGCCGCCGTCGGTCCGGTCCAATGCCGCCGCCCGGAGCATGCTCCGACGCCTGGTGCAGGGCGAGGCCCCGCCCACGCAGGCGATGAGCATCGTCGAGCGCCTGGCCGGCAGTCCCTACGCGAATCCGATGATCCAGGCGGGCGGCCCCGACGCCAGTGCCCGCAAGGCCCTCGACTTCGCGCTCAACCTGGCCGAGACCATGTTCCGCTACGGGGCGGGTGCCCTGGAGGTCGAGACGAGCATCATCGCGGTCACCGCGGCTTTCGGCCTCGACTCCATCGAGGTGGACATCACCAACCAGTCGGTGGTCATCAACTACTCGGCGCGGGACCAGACGCCGACGACGGTCCTGCGGGTGGTCCGCTCCTGGACGAACAACTACGCGGGCCTCACGGCCATCCACCGTCTCGTGTCCGACATCGCCGACGGTGGCGTCTCCCGGACGGAGGCCGCCCACCGACTCGACGAGATCACGCACCGGCCCAAGCCGTTCCCACGCTGGATGGTGACGGCGGCCTTCGGTATCTTCTCGGCGGCCATCGTGGCCTTCGTCGGCGGGACCCTGCTCGGATCGCTGATCGGCTTCATCAGCTGCATCCTCGTGGACCTGGTCAGCCGCAAGCTCGGCGAATGGCGCGTCCCGGAGTTCTTCGCCGTGGCCACCTCCGCCGCGCTGGTGACCCTGATCGCGATGCTGTTCTGGTGGCTCGAGGTGCCGATCGCCCCGGCGCTCGTGGTGGTGGGCGGGATCCTCCTGCTGCTGCCCACGGGCAGGCTCGTCTCCGCGACGCAGGACGCGATCAACGGCTTCCCGGTCACGGCCGCGGGCCGGTTCCTCTCGGCGATCCTCGTCTTCGCCGCGCTGGTGGCGGGCATCGCCGTCGCCCTCGTGGCGGGCACCGCGCTCGGCATCCCCGAGCTCGAGGTCCTCGACTCGTCGGGCAGCCAGTACCCGTGGCCCGTGGTCGCGGTGCTCACCTTCATCGCGGTGGCCATGATCTGCATCGCCGAGCAGACCGACGTGAAGCTCGTGATACCGACGTCGCTCGTCGCCGTCGCGGGGTACCTCCTGATGATCAGCGCGATGACCGCCGGCGCGGGCTACCGCCTCGCACCGGCCCTCGCCGCCATCCTCATCGGCGCCCTCTCCCGCGTCGTCGCGCTCCGCCTGGGCGCCCCGCAGCTCGTCGTCGCCGTACCCGCCGTCCTCTTCCTGTACCCGGGGCTGACCATCTTCCGCTCCATGTACATGCTGACCATCGACTCCGAGGTGGTGTCCGACGGCGCCCTCGGACTCTTCAACGCGCTGACCGTCGTGCTGGCGATCGCCGCGGGTGTCGTCCTCGGCGACAACCTGGCCAGGCCCTTCACCCGCAAGCTCAGCTCGAACGAGCGCCAGCGGAACCGGCGGCGCTAGCCGTCCACTCCCGGTGTGGGCGCATCCCGATCCGACCCGCCGCTGGCCGCGGTCCGGGACCACTCGATCGGCGCGGCGCCCTGCTGGGCGAGGAGCTCGTTGACGCGGCTGAACGGCCGTGAGCCGAAGAACCCCCGGGACGCCGACAGCGGGCTGGGGTGCGCGGACTCCACGGTTGGCGTCGGCCCGAGCAGCGGCTTCAGGCGGAGCGCGTCCTTGCCCCAGAGGATGGCCACGAGCGGACCGCCGCGGGCCACGAGGGCCCGTATCGCCGCGTCCGTCACGTGCTCCCAGCCGAGCCCGCGGTGCGAGGCGGTCTCGCCGGCACGCACCGTCAGCACCCGGTTGAGGAGCAGGACGCCCTGCTCGGCCCACCCCGACAGGTCACCGGTCGCAGGCGGAGCGGTGCCGGTGTCCGAGGCCAGTTCACGGTAGATGTTCGCGAGGCTGCGGGGGATGGGACGCGTCGCGGGATCGACGGCGAAGCTCAGGCCCACGGCGTGGCCGACGGTCGGGTACGGGTCCTGCCCGACGATGACGACGCGCACGCTGTCCAGCGGCGTGGAGAACGCCCGGAGGATGGAGGGCGCATCGGGCAGCACGCGCAGCCCGCGGTCGAGGTCCGCCGCAAGGGCTTCGGCCAGCCGGTGGAGGACCGGTTCGACGGGCGCGAGCGCTGACGCCCAATCGGCCGGCACGAGGTCCGCGATGCCGGCGGGCGCCGCGAACGGGAAGACCGATGCGTTCGGCGACGGTCCCGGGTTACCGGAGCCCGCCGCGCGGGACGGCCCCGCATCGGAAGGAGTGTCGGGCAGGTCGAAGAGCGCGTCGTCGTCGTGCGTCATGGACCCATTCTCGCCCGGCTCTCGGGGACGCACTCCCCGAATGACACACGTGTAATTCCCTACTACCATGGAAAGACGGTCGTGCGAGGGAACGGAAGGTGGTAGTGGACATGGCGGAGCCGATGCGGCAGCCGGACGACTCCCCCTCCGGGCAGGAGGCCAGGCTGGCCCTGGGAGACCGCGAGCAGCGCATGCTGGCGCTTGAGCGCGAGTGGTGGAAGTACTCCGGCGCGAAGGAGCAGGCCATCCGCGACCTGTTCAACCTGTCTGCCACGCACTACTACCAGGCGCTCAACGCCCTGATCGACACGGAGGCCGCGCTCGCGCACGACCCCATGCTCGTGAAGCGGTTGCGTCGACTGCGGTCCACCCGCCAGAAGGCACGGTCCGCACGCCGCCTCGGCGCGGACATCTAGTACTGCCCGCGACACTCGACGAGCGAAGGACCCTCCTCTTCCATGACTGACCACCCGCGGGACGAGTTCGACGCCGTCCCCGAGGCTTCCGCGCGGCAGGGTGTCCACCGGGAGAGGTTGGTGCCGGCCGGCTCGAGCGGGCTGGCCCTCAAGATCACCGTGGGGGTCCTGGCGCTGCTGATCGGTCTCGGCGCCTATTTCATCCTTCCCCGGCTCGGCTTCCCGGGGGGATCGGACGCGGCGTCGGGTCCGGCGCCGGCCACGAGCGGGGCTGCCGACGCGACGGCGGCGCCGACGGGGAGCGCCTCGGACGATCCCGAGGACGGGGCGACGGACGAACCGGACGCGGGTGCGTCCCCGGATGCGGAAGCGACCGACGGGACCGACCGGGCACAGACCGTGAACGTGCTCAACGCCACGGGGGCTCCGGGACTCGCTTCCGTGGCGGCCGGGAGGCTCGCCGCCGAGGGCTGGACCTCGGCGATCCCGGGGAACTGGGCCGGAGCCCCGGTCGACTCCTCGGTGGTCTTCTACAACGGTGAGGCCCAACGGTCCGACGCCGAGGCGGTGGCCGCGGACCTCGGGATCACCGACCTGGTCGACACCCCGTCGGTCTCGCCCGACATCTCCGTGGTCCTCGGACCCGAATTCCAGTGATCCGCTGCAGGGCCGGAGCCATCAGTCCTTGAGGGGGATACCCTGAGCGTCCCGCCGGAACTGCCCGGATCCGACGAGGATCAGGATGCCCTCGACGAGGCCCCAGATGCCCGCCGCGATGGCGCTCAGCCCGAAGGTGAAGACCGCCCCGACGGTCGACATGAGGACCAGGACGACGCCGATCGTCGTGTAGCCGAGATAGAACCTGTGGACGCCGAGCGACCCGAGCAGGATCCCCAGGACCCCGGCGATCACCCGTGACTTCTGCGGACCGTACGGCTGTCCGTAGGGCCCCTGGCCGTAGCCGCCCTGCAGGTAGCCGCCCTGCGCGTAGGGCCCCTGGGACGGACCGGGCCGGCCGTAGCCGCCGGAAGCGTAAGGGTCCTGGCCCGGGCCTGGCCCGCCGTAGCCACCGGAAGGAGGGCCGGCCTGGGGGTACGGCGCCTGGGCGTACGGGTCCTGCGCGTACTGGTTCGGACCGGAGGGCCCCTGCGCATACGTTCCCGGCTGGCGGGGGTCCTGGCCGGACGGCTGCTGCGGGAAGGATGCCTGCCCCTCCGGGAACGGCTGCTCGCCGTCGGGCACACGGTGGGGCGCTGGACCAGGGCCGAGGGGGCCGCCGCCGTCGGGGTTCGGGGTGCCGCGCTCGTCGGGCTTCCCGGAGTCAGGACCGCTTGCTGGCGTGGACACTGTGCCTCCCGTTGGTTGGTGTGCGCCCAATCTATGCCCTCGGCGGAATCCGCGCTATGGCGTGCGGCGGTGCCGTACTCCAGCCGTCCTGCAAGGGGGTGCGGAGGGCTCGGGCAGGTTGCACTCGCACGGTGGGAGTGCTAATTATTGAGTTAGCACTCGCGCGCGCAGACTGCTAAGACTGCGCGTGGTGGGTGAAGCAGGCAAACCTCTGTGGTGGGGGTGGGGCTTCGAGCGTGAAAGAGATCGTTCAGGCGCTGCCCGGCCGTCGCGGGCACCACACGCAGGCAAGCATTCATGTGCTGAAATGCAACCGTCCCGAAAGGACCTAAGCCGTTATGGCCAAGATCATTTCTTTTGATGAAGAGGCCCGCCGCGGCCTCGAGCGGGGTCTGAACATCCTCGCTGACGCCGTCAAGGTGACGCTCGGCCCCCGTGGCCGCAACGTCGTGCTCGAGAAGAAGTGGGGCGCCCCCACCATCACGAACGACGGCGTGTCCATCGCCAAGGAGATCGAGCTCGACGACCCGTTCGAGAAGATCGGCGCCGAACTCGTCAAGGAGGTCGCCAAGAAGACGGACGACGTCGCAGGCGACGGAACCACCACCGCCACCGTGCTCGCCCAGGCCCTCGTCAAGGAAGGCCTGCGCAACGTCGCGGCCGGCGCCGACCCCCTGAGCCTCAAGCGCGGCATCGAGAAGGCCGTCAAGGCCGTCACCGACGAGCTGCTCGCTTCCGCGAAGGAGATCGAGACCAAGGAGCAGATCGCTGCCACGGCCTCCATCTCCGCCGGGGACAAGCAGATCGGTGACCTGATCGCCGAGGCCCTCGACAAGGTGGGCAAGGAAGGCGTCATCACCGTCGAGGAGTCGAACACCTTCGGCCTCGAACTGGAACTCACCGAGGGTATGCGCTTCGACAAGGGCTACATCTCGGGCTACTTCGTCACCGACGCCGAGCGCCAGGAGACGGTCCTCGAGGATCCCTACATCCTGATCGTCAACTCGAAGATCAGCAACGTGAAGGACCTCGTCGCCGTCCTCGAGAAGGTCATGCAGTCCGGTAAGCCGCTGCTGATCATCGCCGAGGACATCGAAGGCGAAGCCCTCGCGACCCTCGTGGTCAACAAGATCCGCGGCACCTTCAAGTCCGTGGCCGTCAAGGCCCCCGGCTTCGGTGACCGCCGCAAGGCCCAGCTCGCCGACATCGCCATCCTCACCGGTGGCCAGGTCATCGCCGAGGAGGTCGGCCTCAAGCTCGAGACCGCCACCCTCGACCTGCTGGGTACCGCCCGCAAGGTCGTCGTGACCAAGGACGAGACCACGATCGTCGAGGGAGCCGGCGACGCCGACGCCATCGCCGGTCGCGTGGCCCAGATCCGCGCCGAGATCGAGAACTCCGATTCCGACTACGACCGCGAGAAGCTACAGGAGCGCCTGGCCAAGCTGGCCGGTGGCGTTGCAGTCATCAAGGCCGGTGCCGCCACGGAGGTCGAGCTCAAGGAGCGCAAGCACCGCATCGAGGACGCCGTCCGCAACGCGAAGGCAGCCGTCGAGGAAGGCATCGTCGCCGGTGGTGGCGTGGCCCTCATCCAGGCCGGAGCCAAGGCGTTCGCCAACCTGGAACTCTCGGGTGACGAGGCGACGGGCGCGAACATCGTCCGCGTCGCGATCGACGCACCGCTCAAGCAGATCGCCTTCAATGCCGGCCTCGAGCCCGGCGTCGTCGTCGACAAGGTCCGCGGACTGCCCGCCGGCCACGGCCTGAACGCTGCTACCGGCGTGTACGAGGACCTCCTCGCCGCAGGCGTCAACGACCCCGTGAAGGTCACGCGCTCGGCCCTGCAGAACGCAGCGTCGATCGCCGGCCTGTTCCTCACCACCGAGGCCGTCGTGGCCGACAAGCCGGAGAAGGCAGCTCCTGCCGGCGGCGGCGACGACATGGGTGGCATGGGCGGGATGGGCGGCTTCTAGCCCCCGCCGGCGCTCCACCGCGCACGCCCGAACGAGAAGGGTGGCACTCCCGAGGGGGGTGCCACCCTTTCGTCGTCCGAGGCACGGACGGATGGCCCCGGACAGCCGTGGTGGCCCGGCGCAGGCGGCGAGGCGTCAGCCCAGGAACATGCGGGCGTTGTCCTGCTCGGCGTCGGCGTACTGCCGGGTCGCGAGGGAGAGCGCCGCGTTGATGCCGGCCAGGGATTCCTCGACCTGCTGCTGGGTCGCACGCCACTGCAGGACGAGCTGCTGGAAATTGCTGGCCGCCTGGCCTGTCCAGATCCCCTCGAGTTCGCGTAGCCCCGCCTGCATCGAGTTCACCTCCGCCTGCAGCCTCGAGATGGTGCCCTGCACCTGGCTGCTCTTCGCCGCCAGGCCGTCGGTGTCCACGTTGAAGAATGGCATGGTGTGCTCCCGTGTGCTCGCGTTCCGTTGACGATCCGACGCTAGGGCACGGTACGGGGTGGTCAGCCGGCGTCGTTGCCCTTGTGGACAACCGGCCTGGTCGAGGGGGCCCGTGGAGGGATGATGCCGTTCGAGTAGGCGTGGTCCTGGCCGGACCCCGGGGAGTCCTCCTCGGGCGCTGCGTCCTCCGACCCGTCGTCCGCCGGGAGGTGCGGGAGCCGGATGGACAGGGTGGCCCCACCGCCGGGCGTCTCGTCCAGCCGAACGGTGCCGTCGTGCTGCGCGACGAGCGCGGCGACGATGGCGAGGCCGAGCCCCGTGCCGCCGGTCTCCCGGTGCCGGGAGCTGTCCGCCCGGTAGAAACGCTCGAAGACCTTGGCGGCGTCCTCCTCGGAGATGCCGGGCCCGTGGTCGCGCACCTCCAGGACGGAGTCACTGTGCCCGTGCAGGACCGGCGCGACGCCGACGGCGAGCTCGATCGGGGATCCCTCCGGCGTGTAGCGGAGCGCGTTGGTCATCAGGTTGGCGACCACCTGGCGCAGGCGTGCCTCGTCACCCCTCGAGGGCGCGGAGCGTGGCGCCCCGCCGTCGAGCCCGATCACCGTGACTGACCGGTCGGGGGCGGTCGCCCGTGCGTCGAAGGCGGCATCGTGCGCGAGCACCATGAGGTCCACGGGTCTCACCTCGAGGGGGCGCTGCTCGTCGATCCGGGCGAGCGTGAGGAGATCCTCGACGAGCTGGCCCATGCGGATGGCCTCGCTCTCGATCCGGCCCATCGCCGCGGCCACGTCCTCGTCCTTCTGGAGTGCTCCGTGCCGATAGAGCTCCGAGTAGCCACGGATGGTCACGAGCGGCGTGCGGAGCTCATGGGAGGCGTCCGCCACGAAACGGCGCATCTTCGTCTCCGACGCGGTCCTCGCCGCGAAGGCGCGCTCGATGTGCGCGAGCATGGCGTTGAGCGATCGCGACAGCCGGCCGATCTCGGTGGCGGGACGTTCGACGGCGACGCGGCGGGAGAGGTCGCCGGCTGCGATGGCGGCGGCGGTCCGCTCGACCCTGGCCAGCGGTGCGAACTGCCGGGTGACCGTGACGAAGGCGATGAGGGACGCGAGGGCGGTGGTCACCAGTCCCGACGTGAAGATGATCTCGGTCGATTCCTGCAGGGATTCGTTGACCGTGTTGAGCCGTGAGGCGATGGCCAGGTAGCCCTCGCCGTTGGTGAACGGGAAGACGCGGACACGCCACCCCTGGCTCGCCGGGTCCGTCCCCGGCACGTCGAGGCCGGATCCTTCGAGGTCCGCGATCCGCTCGGGCGTGAGGTCCCCGAGGTCGGGCACGTCCGCCGCGTCGGAGGACTGGTTCTCGGCGAGGATGGTGGAGTCCCGGTCGAGGATCGCCGCGTAGTACCGCAGGACGGTCCCGTCATCGGCGGGTACCTCGGAATAGATGGTCTCCGAGACGACCTTCGCGTTGGCCAGGATGTCGGCGTCGACCCGGTCCACGAGTCCTTCGCGCAGGAGGGACACGGTCGCCAGGCCCGTGATGCCCACCGTGACGATCATGAGGAGCATGATGATCGCGACGAGCTGCGAGCGGAGGGACGCCGCACTCCAACGCTTGACCAAGGGGGCGGCGCTACCGCTTGTCGGCGGTCCGGAGCAGGTAGCCCACGCCGCGCTTGGTCTGGATCAGGGCCACGGCATCCGGGTTCCTGTCGATCTTGCGGCGCAGGTACGAGATGTAGGACTCGACGATGGACGCGTCCCCGTTGAAGTCGTACTCCCACACGTGGTCGAGGATCTGTGCCTTCGACAGGACGCGGTTCGGGTTCATCATGAGGTAGCGCAGCAGCTTGAACTCGGTGGGGGAGAGGTCGATGACCTCGCCGCCGCGCCGGACCTCGTGCGCGTCGTCGTCGAGCTCGAGGTCGTCGACGCGGATCACGGCGTCGTCGTCCTCGAGCGGGTGGGTGCGTCGCAGGACGGCGCGGATGCGCGCGACCACCTCGTCGAGGCTGAACGGTTTGGTGACGTAGTCGTCCCCGCCGACCGTCAGGCCGGTGACCTTGTCATCCGTGTCGTCCCGCGCCGTCAGGAAGACGACGGGGAAGTGCCGGCCGGCGGCGCGCAGCCGGCGGGTGACGGTGAATCCGTCCATGTCGGGGAGCATGACGTCCAGGACGGCGAGATCCGGGTTGTGCGTCTCGGCCGCCGCGAGGGCGTCGCGTCCGTTGCCGGCGGCGACGACGTCGAAGCCGGCGAACCGCAACGATGTCGACAGGAGTTCGCGGATGTTCGGTTCGTCGTCGACGACCAGCAGTTTCGCTTCGGGGCCCGTTTTCTTCACGGCACCAGTATCCGCGCGTTGTCTGTGAGTTGTCTGTGCCGTTCCGGTGAGAACGCTCGTCAGTCTCTGGGCTCCTTGTCCCCGATCGAGGAGGCGTCGAGGATCCGGTACGCGTAGCCCTGCTCCGCCAGGAAACGCTGCCTCTTGGCCGCGAAGTCCTGGTCGAGGGTGTCCCGCGCGACGACCGTGTAGAAGCGCGCAGCGCGGCCGTCGGTCTTCGGCCGGAGCAACCGGCCCAGGCGCTGGGCCTCCTCCTGCCGTGAACCGAAGGACCCGGAGACCTGGATCGCCACGGAGGCCTCCGGCAGGTCGATCGAGAAGTTCGCGACCTTCGAGACCACGAGCACGTGGATCTCGCCCGCGCGGAAGGCGTCGAACAGGCGCTGGCGTTCCTTCACGGAGGTCTCCCCCTTGATCACGGGGGCGTCGAGCCTGGCCGCGAGGTCGTCGAGCTGATCGATGTACTGGCCGATCACCAGAAGCTGCTCGCCCCTGTGCCCGGCGACCAGCTTCTCCACCACGTCCGACTTCGTGTCGGACGTCGCACACAGACGGTACTTGTCGGCGTCGTCGGCCATGGCGTAGGCGACCCGCTCGTCCCGCGGCAGGTCTACGCGGACCTCCACGCAGTCGGCCGGGGCGATGTAGCCCTGTGCCTCGATGTCCTTCCACGGGGCGTCGTACCGCTTCGGTCCGATGAGCGAGAACACCTCGCCCTCCCGGCCGTCCTCACGGACGAGGGTGGCCGTGAGGCCGAGCCGGCGGCGCGCCTGGAGGTCGGCCGTCATCTTGAAGATCGGCGCGGGGAGCAGATGGACCTCGTCGTACACGATCAGGCCCCAGTCGTTCGCGTCGAGCAGTTCGAGGTGCGGGTACAGCCCACCGCGCCTGGTGGTGAGGACCTGATAGGTCGCGATCGTCACCGGACGCACCTCCTTGACGGCGCCGGAGTACTCGCCGATCTCCTCCTCCGTCAGGGACGTGCGCTTGAGCAGCTCGTCCTTCCACTGCCGGGCGGAGACCGTATTGGTCACGAGGATCAGCGTGGTGGTCTGGCTCGTGGCCATGGCCGCAGCGCCCACGAGGGTCTTCCCCGCGCCGCAGGGCAGGACGACGACTCCCGAGCCGCCCGACCAGAAGTTCTCGACAGCGAGCTGCTGGTAGGGCCGCAGGGTCCAGCCGTCCTCGTCGAGCACGATCGGGTGCGGTGTCCCGTCGACGTAGCCCGCGAAGTCCTCGGCGGGCCAGCCGAGCTTGAGCAGCAGCTGCTTGAGCTGTCCCCGCTGCGACGAGTGGACGACGACGGTCTCGCCGTCGATCCTCGGTCCGAGCAGGGGCTCGATCTTCTTGGCGTGCAGGACCTCCTCGAGCACCGGGTAGTCGGTGGTCCGCAGGACGAGGCCGTGCTGCGGGTCCTTCTCGAGGCGGAGCCGTCCGTAGCGCGACATCGTGTCCTCGATGTCGATCAGGAGGGCGTGCGGCACCGGGAAGCGGGAGTACTTCAGCAGTGTGTCGAGGACCCGTTCGGCGTCGAGCCCGGCCGCGCGCGCGTTCCAGAGCCCGAGGGGCGTCAGCCGGTAGCTGTGCACGTGCTCCGGCGCCCGCTCGAGCTCGGCGAAGGCAGCGATGGCATGGCGCGCCTCGGTGGCCTGCTCGTGGTCCACCTCGAGCAGGATGGTCTTGTCACTCTGGACGATCAGCGGCCCGTCAACCATCTGCGGGACTCCCTTCGAGGATTTCCACGTCCATCACGCGATGCACGGACACGACTTTCTCCACCTGGTGCTCGGGGTCGAACACCCGCAGGCGGCCTCCCGATACCGAGAGGGGAACAAGGACCTGGCGCACATGATTCCCCTCGCTGTCCGCGGTGCCGAGGCGGATCCTGCTCCGGGACCGGATGGCTGCGCGGAGGGTCTCGAGTCCCAGGAGGGTCTCGCTGTCGGTACCGGTGGCGACGTCGGCAGGGCCCGGGCGCGCGGAGCGCAGGACGGCGAGCTGGGCGTCGAGCTCCTCCTCCGCGACAGACCACGGATTGAGCCGCGACCTCAGCTGGTCCGGCGGGACGCGCGCGGGCGCCGCCGGTCCGGCGGGAGGCGTCCTGCCCACGGCGGCCACGGCGTCCGACGCCGGCGAGAAGCCGAGGTCCCGCAGGAGCGCGGCCAGTTCGTGGGGGGAAGCGGGGGAGACCAGGACGGTCGGCGCCACCTGGACGACGCCGAGCACGGCGGCCCGCGGATCGGCCAGCACCGTCGCGACCACGGCGTCGTCGTCCGCGCTCACGTAGCTGCCGGCCCGTCCGACCCGGAGGCTGCCGTACCGCGACGCGGTGTCCTCGACGAGGTAGGAGAGCGCCTGCGGGATCTCGGTGGCGGAGTGCTCGTGTAGAAAGGCGAGGATCGAGGAGGCGTCCTCGCCGGAGTCGAGGGCGGAACGGATCGACTCCGCGGAGAAGCGGTAGGTGGTGGCCGGCCCCTGTCCCTCGGGGGTGGACATGCGCAGGAGCCCGCGCGCCACCTCGGGCTGCAGGTAGCCGGGAGCGACGGCGGTGAGGTCTGCCTGCAGGACGACGCGGGACACCGGATCGGGCAGGGCCTCGCGGATGACCCGGCCGGCGTCCTCGAAGCGGCCGGCCGCGACGAGCCCGCCCACGTCCGTCAGGGCTCCGCCGCCGGTCAGTCCCAGCGCTCCCGCCTCGATCAGCATGCCCGGCAGCAGGCGGGCGAACCGCCGCTGCAGGCGCGGCTGGTACCAGGTCGCGAGCCCGATGACGGACTGCTCGGTGAGGACCGGTACGGCGCCCGGCCCGCCGTCCTCCGCTGCCGGAGCCGCGCCCTGACCGGCGCCGGACAGCTCCGTCGCCACGGCCAGCAACCGCTGCCGCACCATCGGAGCGTCCGGTCGGGACGCCTCGGCGGCCAGGGCGTTGACGAATGTCCCGTCCGGCAGCCTGGACCCGATCAGGCCCGGTGCCCGGTCGACGGCCAGCCATCCCTCGACGAGGAGGAGCCACTGGGCGTCGCGGTCCAGCGCCTCCCACGCCTCCAAGCGGGAGGTCTTCCAGCGCGAGTCGTCGGGGTCGAGGGTCAGGAGCCCGACGGCGGACGCCAGTTCCAGCAGCCATGCCGCCTCGCGGTCCTCGACGCGCAGCACCTCCCGGACGCGCCGCAACTCCCGCACGCCCACCCCGCCCGAGCGAAGGGTCGCGACCGGCGTCGAGGCGACGGACCAGAGGAGGGCGGTGATCAGCCGGAGGGTCTCGGCGACGGCGCCGAACGCCGCGTTGTCCCGGAGGCTCGCGCGGGTGCTGCGGTCGGTCCCCGTGGGCGGGGCGAGCTCGAGGGAGGGGAAGACGGCGTGACCGCGGAGGGCCATGCCGACACCGCGTGGCAGCTCGACATGGAGGGCGTCCAGGGGTGCCAGCAGGCACCGGTCGAGCAGCCAGCGCACCGCGGGCGAGGCGCCGCCGTCGCCGCCTGTCGCCGTCGAGCCGACCGGGACGTCCCGCAGGCGTGCGAGCAGGGTGGCGGCACCGTCGGGAGCGTCGGCCAGGACCCGACGCCAGAGCACCGGATCCGCCGTCACCTCCTGCAGTGCCTGCGCCGCGGCCGCGGAGGTCATCGCCCCGGTGTCCGCCGCGGCGTCCAGGAGCTGCACCGCGTGGACCAGGGCCGGTCCGTAGCGCGGGATGGAGCGGGCGAGGACGCGGAAGGGCCGGCCGAGGCCGGCGGGGTAGGGGCCGAGCGCATCGGCCAGCGCGCCGACCGGCAGGAAGCCCTCCGCCGGGGAACCCGTGACGAGGGCCTGCTCGAGGAGATCGGCGATGATGATGTCGAGATCGTCCGCCGCGCCGTCCGCGAAGGCGGCCGCGAGGCGCTCGCGTGGAACCGCGGAGCCGTCGTCCTCGCTGAGCACAACGATCGCCTCGAGGACCTGGAGCCCGGGGCGCGCGACATTGTCCAGGGCGCGCTGCAGGCTCACGCGGGTGGAGGCCCTCGCCGCGAGCGCGGCGAAATCAGGCACCGGGGGAAGGATGAGGTCGGGCCGGACGGCAAGCAGGCGGCGCAGTTCGTCATCGCTCCGAAGGGCCAGCTGGTCGGCCAGTGCTCGGATCGCGGACATCCCCTCAAGATTACCCGGCCCCTCCGACACGGATCGCTCGTCCTGAGGACGACGGGCGGGCGGGAGCCGTCGTCGGGCGAGCTCCGAGCGGGCGGATCAGGAGCGCCGGCGTGCGACGACCGACCCCGCGACGAGCGAGACCATCAGCAGGAAGGCGATCGGGAGGCAGAAGTACGTCGCCAGCACGAAGCCCGGCCACACCGTGCCCTGGAGGAGCGCGGTGACGAGGATGGCGGCGAGCGACAGCAGCCCGATACCGGCGAACGCGACCGCGAGGACCAGGACCCCGAACCGTCCGCGGGACGATCGGCCGGCGTCGCCGCCCGGGACGGGGCCCCGCAGGGGATGGGGGGCAGGGCGGCTCGGCGGGGTCTGGTCAGGGATCATAGCCGTCCCAGACTACAAGAACCACGGCCGGGAAGCCGTGGGAAAAGCTATATCCTAGGAGACACAGACTTCCCCGGCGGTGGCAGTGCGCCTGGGCACCAGGCGGTGCTTCCCGCACCCGGGACCAGACCCCGGGCGCACCCCGCCCGGTACAGCTAAGAAGAGGTAGACGACGTGCCCATCGGCAAAGTGAAGTGGTTCGACGCGGACAAGGGATTCGGGTTCCTGTCCACCGACGACGGCAAGGAGGTGTTCCTGCACGCCTCGGCGCTTCCCGCCGGCGTGAGCGAGGTCAAGGTGGGCACCAAGCTCGAGTTCGGCGTCGCGGACGGCCGTCGCGGTCTCCAGGCCCTCTCCGCGCGCATCCTGGAGCAGGCACCGTCCGTCGCCAAGGCGACGCGCAAGAGCGCCGATGACATGGCGGTCATCACGGAAGACCTCATCAAGCTGCTCGACGGGGTGTCCAACGGACTCCGCAAGGGGCGCTACCCCGAGAAGGCGCACGCCTCGAAGGTCGCGGCCGTCCTGAGGGCGGTTGCGGACGACCTCGACGCGTAGGCTTCGATCATGACCTCGACCAACCTGGACACTGCCGACAGCGCAGCCCTGACCGGCAGCGGGACGCCGACCGACGATGCCCCCGCGCCGGTCGAGGTGCCCCGGAAGCCGCGGGCATCGCGCCGGATCCCGAAATCGGATGCCGTGCTGGAAGCGGCCGTCGAGCGGGCCCGCAGCGGCGTGCTCGAGATCGCCCCCGAGGCCCAGGTGGGTCGCCACGTGTCCGCCACCATCGAGGGTGAGCGGCTCGTGACGCATCGCTTCGAGGCATTCGTCCCCGGGTACGGCGGCTGGCAGTGGTACGCGAGCGTCGCCCGCATCGCCCGGAGCAAGGACGTCACGGTGTGCGAGGTCGGTCTGCTGCCCTCCGCGACCGCGCTGCTGGCGCCCGAGTGGTTGCCGTGGTCGGAGCGGGTGCGTCCCGAGGACTCGCAGGCGGACGAAGCCGATGCCGACAAGCCCGGCGACGTGCCCGCCGAGCCGGTGCCCGATGTCCCGCAGGATCCCTCCGACGACACGCAGGAACGGGAGCCCCTGGCCCCGGCGGGAGCATCCGATGCGTCGGACGAGGCCGTGGACCAGCCTGACGCCGTGGACCAGCCCGACGCCGAGTGACGCAGCAGTGGCGCCGGAACGGAAGGGGAGTGCTCTGAGCACCTTCCGATCGCTCGGGATCCACAACTACCGGCTCTGGTTCATCGGGGCCCTCATCTCCAACATCGGCACGTGGATGCAGCGGACCGCCCAGGACTGGCTGGTCTACGACATCCTCACCCCCCAGAACGCGTCCGCGCTGGGCATCGTGATGGCCCTCCAGCTCGGACCGCAGCTCGTGATCGCGCCCTGGGCCGGGCTCATCGCCGACACCGTGGACCGGCGCAAGCTGCTTGCCACGACACAGATCGCCATGGCGCTCCTCGGCGTGGGGCTCGGACTGATGGTCCTCCTCGACGTCGCGCTCCTGTGGCACGTCTACGCCTTCGCGCTCGCACTCGGGGTCGTCTCGGCCTTCGACGCCCCCGCCCGCCAGGCCTTCGTCTCCGAACTCGTGCGCGACGACTACCTCCCCAACGCCGTCGCGCTCAACAGCGCCTCGTTCAACGGTGCCCGGCTGGTCGGCCCGGCCATCGCCGGACTGCTGACCGCGGGTGTGGGGCCCGGCTGGGTCTTCCTGATCAACGCCCTGACCTTCGGTGCGATGGTCTACGTGCTGCTCGCGATGCGGAGCGCCGAACTGAACAGGCAGCCCCGCTCCGCCCCGGGCAAGGGACGGATCCGGGCGGGCTTCCGCTACGTACAGCAGCGCCCGGACCTGATGATGGTGATGCTCGCGATCTTCATCGTGGGGACGTTCGGGCTGAACTTCGCCGTGTTCATCGCCGCGATGGCGCGCACGGAGTTCGGGCAGGATGCCGGTGTCTTCGGCGTGCTGTCCTCGGTGATGGCGGTCGGATCGGTCGCGGGCGCGCTCCTGTCCGCGCGCAGGGAACGGCCGCGCCTGCGATTCATCTTCGGCGCGTCGGCCGCCTTCGGGATCGCGTGCGTCCTGGCGGCCCTCGCACCGAACCTCTGGCTGTTCGGGCTCGCACTCGTGCCGGTGGGTCTCTTCGCGCTGACGCTGATGACCAGCGCCAACGCCTACGTGCAGACGACGACGGACCCCGCCATGCGCGGCCGGGTCATGGCCCTCTACTTCGCCATCTTCCTCGGCGGGACGCCGCTGGGCGCCCCCGTGGTGGGATGGGTCTCCGACATGTTCGGTCCGCGGTGGAGCCTGGGCGTGGCCGCCGCCTCCGGCATCATCGCCGCGGCCGCCGGCATCTTCTGGGCGTGGAGGTACCACGACGTCCGGTTGCGGTACGACCGCTCGGCACCCCGGCGGCTCCGCCTCGACCACGAGGCCGGCGCCGCGGACGGCAGCACCTGACCTGCTAGAGGAGGTGCTCGACCACGTGGTCGATGCAGGCGATGAGAGCCGAGACGTCGTCGGGCTCGATCGCCACGAAGGTGGCGACGCGCAGCTGGTTGCGCCCGAGCTTGCGGTACGGCTCGACGTCGACGATCCCGTTGGCCCGCAGGATCGCGGCGATGCGCGCGGCATCCACCGCATCGTCGAAGTCCACCGTCACGATGACGTTCGAGCGGTCCTCGGGGCGGGTCACGTAGGGGCTCGCCACGGGGGAGGCCTCCGCCCAGGAGTACAGGCGTCCCGCTGAGTCCGCCGTGCGGGCGGCGGCGAAGGGCAGCCCGCCCTGGGCGTTGAGCCATTCCACCTGCGCGTCGAGCGTGACCAGGGTGGACAGCGACGGGGTGTTGTACGTCTGGTTCAGGCGCGAGTTGTCGATCGCCGTCTGGAGGTTGAGGAAGTCGGGGATCCAGCGGTCGCCGGCATCGATCCGGGCCGCCCGCTCCAGCGCTGCGGGGGAGAAGAGGCCCAGCCACAATCCGCCGTCGGAGGCGAAGTTCTTCTGCGGGGCGAAGTAGTAGACATCGGCCTCGGAGACGTCCACGTCGAGGCCGCCGGCCGCGGAGGTCGCGTCCACGAGGACCAGGGCGCCGTCGTCCGCGCCCTCGACCCGTCGAACGGGAGCCGCGACACCCGTCGACGTCTCGTTCTGCGGCCAGGCGTAGGTGTCCACGCCCGCTGCGGCCGCCGGATCGGGGCGCGTACCCGGCGGGGCCGTGATGATGTCCGATGCCTCGAGGAACGGCGCCCTGGTGGTGGCGGAGGCGAACTTGGAGCCGAACTCGCCGAAGGAGAGGTGCTGCGCCCTGTGCTCCACGAGCCCGAAGGTGGCGACATCCCAGAAGGCCGTCGAGCCGCCCACCCCGAGGACCACCTCGTATGCCTCGGGTGCGCCGAAGAAGGTGCTCAGACCGTCCCGCACGCGCCCGACGAGTTCGCGCACGGGAGCCTGGCGGTGCGACGTGCCCAGCAGGACCCGTCCCGCGGACACGAGGGCGTCGATCTGTCCGCTCCGGACCTTGGACGGACCGGCGCCGAACCGGCCGTCCGACGGCAGGAGGTGCTCGGGGATGCGGGGCAGTTCGGTCATGGGTGCTCCAGCTGTTTCGGCGGCGGGTATCGCCCTCATTCTGCCCGAGGAGCCGGTGGCGCTCCATTTGTTAACACCGCAGGCGGAGGATGCGGCGGGGACGCCGTCGCCGCCCCGGTCGATTGCCGGGGGAATCGCACCATGGGTTAACCTTGGGAGGCGTGGGGCGGAACAGGTCGTGGCGGCCGTGGACCCCCACCGGCGTGAGGCATCCCAGCCGCGCACCCGCACCGCACCAAGGAGCTGACCCGCATGACGGACCTCATCGACACCACCGAGATGTACCTGCGGACCATCCTTGAACTCGAGGAAGAGAACATCGTCGCCCTGCGGGCGCGCATCGCCGAACGGCTGCGCCACTCGGGACCCACGGTCTCCCAGACCATCGGACGCATGGAGCGTGACGGACTGGTGGTCGTCTCGGGTGACCGGCACCTCGAGCTCACCGAACTGGGACGGCACCGGGCCACCGGGGTCATGAGGAAGCACCGCCTCGCGGAACGCCTCCTGAGCGACGTCATCGGGCTCGACTGGGCCTACGTGCACGACGAGGCCTGCCGCTGGGAGCACGTGATGAGCGAACGCGTCGAGCGCAGGCTCTACGAACTCCTGGGCAAGCCCTCCGAGTCGCCCTACGGGAATCCCATCCCCGGCCTCGAGGCCATCGGCGGCGTCCAGTCCGAACTCTTCACCGACGGCGTGGTCACCCTGCTCTCCGCCATGGGCACCTACTCGCCCGAGAAGCCGGTCACGCTGGTGCGCCTGGCCGAGCCGATCCAGGTCGACCCGGAACTCCTGACCCAGCTCGACGAGGGCGGCCTGCGGCCGGGTGCACGCCTCAGCCTGGAGTCGGTGGGCGGGTACGTCTCCGTCCGCGTCCCCGGGGTGGAAGGTGCGCTCGAGCTGCCTCCGGAGGTCGCCTCGCACGTGTTCGTCTCCGTCGCGTCCTGAGTCCGGCACGGCTCCGTCATCAATAACACACCATTCCGTGACCGTAACGTGACATACCGCGATATCTGAGGTAGCCTCCATCTTGTGCCAAATTCGCTCTAGATCCGGCACCCTCCTGCAAATCGCCTAGCTCTGCCATTGCCGGAGGTCCGTCCGCACCATCGCATGGCAGAGGCGGGGGAACCAATTTTCGGGTTTCTGTTCCAGAAATCCTTGGGGTTAAGTCGCTGTTTCCGCAGCGGCCGGGTGACTCCCATCCGAATCCGACAGCTCACCTCGCAGGCGTTGGGAGAGGCAATCCAACGTGTCCAAAAGCTCTTCGCCGGGCCGCCACCGCGCGCCCCGGGACGTCAGTCCGCTGACGGCCCTGTCCACAGCAGCAGCATCCAATGCCGGATCGGTCGGCCGCCAGGCAGCCGTCATCGTCGCGGCGTCGGGCCTGGTCCTGACCGCGGGACTGCCCGCCCAGGCTGCAACCGCCGCCGAGCGTGAAGTCCAGTCCTCCGCAGCGTTGACCGTGAGCCGCGTCGTGTCGGCCGAGGTCACCGTGCCGGCCACCGCGACGGTCTCCTTCGATCGCGTGGCCGTCGAGGTCACTCCTGCTCCCGAGGTCGTCGAGCCGCCGGCTCCCGTCGTCGAGGCCGAGCCCGCCGTCGTCGTCGAGGCTCCCGCCGCGGTCGTGGCGCCCGCTGCTCCCGTCGAGGTCGCTGCTGTCGAGGCCGCTCCCGCCGCGGCCGCTCCTGTCGAGGCCGCTCCCGTCGCACCCGTGGTCGCACCCGCCGCCGTGGCGCCCGCACCGGTCGCCGTCGCCGAGCCCGTCGTCGCACCGGCACCCGCGCCTGTCCAGTCCTCCGGTGTCGCTGCCGGGCTGGTCGCCTCTGCCTACGGCCAGATCGGCGTCGCCCAGGACTGCACCGCGATGGTCGAGACCGCCCTGCGCTCCGTCGGCAAGTCCGTCGGCGATCTCGCACCCGGCCAGTTCTTCCAGTTCGGCGACGTCGTCGGATCCCCCGCTGCGGGTGACCTGGTCATCACGGCGGGCCACGTCGCGATCTACGTCGGTAACGGCCAGGTCATCAGCGGTGGCCTCAACGGCATGAACACCGGCCTCCACAACCTCTCAGACCTTCCCGGCGCCGGCTTCGTCCGCGTCCGCTAGAACCCCTTCGGAGAAACCACCATGTCTTCACGCGCCATCATCGCCCGCCACCGCAGCGAAACCCAGGACACCGCCGGCCTCTCGGCCCTCGCCAAGGCCGTCACCACCGGCGGCATGGGCCGCCAGGCCGCCGTCATCGCCGCGGCCTCCGGCCTCGTCCTGACGAGCGGGGTCGCAGCCAACGCCGCGGACCTGCAGCCGCAGCGTGACGCCGCAGCGTCCAGCGTCACGGTCACGTCGGCCCGCGCGGCCGTCGTCGCCTCGTCCGAGACCGCCGTCGCCTTCAACATGACCCCGGTCAAGGTCACCGCCAAGCCGGTCGTCGTCGAGGCGCCCGTCGCCGAGCCCGCCCCGGTCGTCGAGGCACCCGTCGCCGAGGCTCCGGCACCGGTCGTCGTCGAGGCACCCGTCGCCGACGCTCCGGCACCCGTCGTCGTCGAGGTGCCGGTCGCACCGGCTCCCGTCGCCGCGGCCGTCGCGGCCCCCGTCGCACAGGCCGCCCCGGTCGCCGTGGCTGCTCCCGCCCCGGCTCCTGCTCCCGCCCCGGCTCCTGCTCCCGCCCCGGCCGCCTCCTCCGGAGTCGCGGCGACCATCGCCGCCGCGGCCCAGGGCCAGCTCGGCGTCATGCAGGACTGCACGCGCCTGGTCAGCAACTCGCTCGCCGCCGCGGGCATCAACTTCCACGGCTGGCCGGCAGGCTACCTCTCCCTCGGCCGCACGGTGGGCGCAGGCGAGGCCATCCCGGGTGACCTCATCTACTACGCCGACGGCGGCATGGGCATGGCCCACATCGCTGTCTACATCGGTGGCGGCCAGGCCGTCCACGGCGGCTTCAACGGCAACACCACGGTGATCGCACCGGCAGAGCTCGGCTCGGGCGGCGTCTACATCCGCGTCGGCGGCTGATCACCCCAGCGACTCACGATCGAGGAACCGGCACGGACGTGCCGGTTCCTCTGTCGTTGGGCGGCGGTAGCCCGACGCCGTGCGGCGCGTCAACCCGTCCCCGCACCGGTTCGCCGCACGCCGGTCTCCGGCTTACCCTTGCAGTGTCAATCCGAAGCTCTTCTCCCGTACCCCGGGATGGCAACCGGTTGCGGGGAACAGGTCAGCAATGAGGCCACCGTATGCGCACTCTTGTTCTGAATGCAGGGTATGAACCACTGGCGGTCGTCACGTTCCGCCGGGCACTCGTGCTTGTCCTCACCGGCAAGGCCAGCGTCATCGCGGAGGACGACGAGCCGGTCGTCGGACCCACCGAGATCCTCGGACGGCCGTCCGTGATCCTGCTCAACAGATACGTCAGGGTCCCCTACCGGCACGACGTCACGGCCACGAGACGCGGGGTCCTGCGGCGGGACAACCACCTGTGCGCCTACTGCGGCAAGACGGCCTCGACCATCGACCACGTCCTGCCGAGATCGAGGGGTGGGGGCGACACGTGGGAGAACCTTGTGGCCTGCTGCCTGAAGTGCAACAACGCCAAGGGGGACAAGACGCTCGCCAGCCTCGGCTGGAAGCTGCGCGTCGTCCCGCTGCCCCCGCGGGGGCCCCAGTGGCAGATCCGCGAGCTCGAGAAGCCTGCCCCGCAGTGGAGCGAGTTCCTCACGGAGACCGCCGCGTGATCCCCGACGCCCCCCGATTCGATGCGATCGTCCTGGCGGGCGGCCGCTCCACGAGGCTCGGCGGTGTGCCGAAGGCGGGACTCGTCCTCGACGGAGCGACGCTGCTGCAGCGCACGTGTGCTGCCCTCGCCGATGCGGAGCGGCTGACGATCGTGGGACCGGAACCGGACGGCGGCGCCCGGCCCTCCGGGGAGGGGCCGCCGTCGTTCGTGCGGGAACACCCGCCCTTCGCCGGACCGGCCGCCGCCGTCGTCGCCGGATTCCGGGCCGGGACCGGTGGGAGGGCGCCGTGGTGTGCCGTGGTGGCCTGCGACATGCCGCGCGTGGCCGTGCTCGTACGCGTGCTTCTCGCCGAGGCGGCGCTCGGCGGGACGACCTCGCTGGTCGCGGTCGACGGCGGCCGCGACCAGCCGCTGGCCGCCCTCTACCGGAGCGACGCGCTCGGAGGCGCCATCGACGAGGTCCTCGCCCGGGGTTCGGCCGACAACCTGTCGATGCGCAGCCTCCTTGCTAGTGTGAGGAGCAGACCGGTCCCGGTTCCCCCGGGCACAACGCACGACGTCGACACCTGGAGTGATGCACGAGCGCTGGGAGTCGACGTCCCCTAGTACTGCCCGGAGGGCCCATGGACGACCGCCAGAAGCTGCTGCACGACTGGACCGAGAAACTGCTCGCCGCCTACGAGATCGACGGGACGCGCGTCGACGTCGACGCCGTCCTCGGCCTCGCCGGGAAGGCCGCCCACGGCGTCGTCCGCCCGGCGGCACCCCTCACGACCTTCGTCGTCGGGTACGCCGCGGGCCTCGCGGTCGGCAGCGGGCAGGCCGACGAGGACCTGGCCATGCGCTCGGCCATGGCGGTGGCCGATGCGCTCTGCGCCGAGGCCGCGGCGGACGGAGACCCCGCATGAGCGAGGCCGCCGCAGCGCACAACGTCGACTGGATGGCCGCGCGCGCACTCGCCCACGGCGCGGGGCGCCCGCTGCCGTTCCAGACCGTCAACCTCGCCGACGCCCTCGGGCAGACGCTCGCCGAGCCCGTCCACGCATTGCAGGCCATCCCGCACTACGCGTCGTCCGCCATGGACGGCTGGGCCGTGAACGGGGAGCCGCCCTGGACGCTCGTGAGGCACACGGAGCCCGAGGAGCACCCCCGAGGAAGACCGTCGCCGCACTCCGACTCCGGTGCGGTGTCCCTCGCCCCCGGCGAGGCGACCTTCATCCTCACCGGTGGCGTGGTGCCGCAGAACGCCGTCGGCATCCTGCGCACCGAGCACGGGTCGGTGCGCGGGGACGTGCTGGACCGCAACGACTCCGCCCGGCCCGACGAGCCGTCCCCGCACGAGCACGTCCGGCCGGCAGGGGAGGAGGCCGAGGCAGGCTCCGAGGCCATCCCGGCCGGCGTCGTCCTGAACCCGGCGCAGATCGCCCTCGCCGCGGTGTGCGGCCACGACACCCTCGCCGTCCTGCGGGCACCGAGGGTGTCCCTGCTGATGACAGGGGACGAGGTGATCGACCACGGGCTCCCGCACCCCGGCCAGGTGCGTGACACCTTCGGCCCCCAGCTTCCCGGATTCGTCGCGATGCTGGGCGGCCACGTCGACGTCGCGGGGCGCGCGAAGGACGACCTCGACGACGTCGTGGCGGCCATCAGCGCCGAACCGACCGATGAGCTGTCCCTCGCGCGGGCCTCCGGCGACGTCCTCATCACGACCGGTGGAACGGGCAGCTCGTCCGCCGACCACATCCGCAGGGCGCTCACCGAACTCGGCGCCGAACTGATCATCGACGGCATCGCGATGCGGCCGGGACACCCGACGCTGCTGGCACGACTGCGCGACGGACGTTTCCTGGTGGGACTGCCCGGCAATCCGCTCGCCGCGATGATGGCGATGCTCACGGTGGCCGGCCCGCTGCTCGCGGGACTGCGCGGCTCACCGCTCGAGGAGCCGGGGACCGTGACGAGCGCGGACGCCTTCGAGCCGCTGCCGGGGCGGAGCCGGCTGGTGCCCTACCGGAGCGGGTCGGGGCGCGCGGTGCCGAGTACGCACCAGCGGTCCGGGATGCTGCGCGGACTCGCAGCGGCCGACGGCGTGATGGTGGTCCCTGCCGAGGGCTGCGCCGCCGGTGATGCCGTGCCGTCCCTGGTGCTGCCGTGGCTGGCCGGCTGAGGATTCCCGGGCGGGGAGCGCCGCCACAGGAGTGGCCTCGTCAGGCGGCCTTCTCGAGCCGCACGACGACCGACTTCGACGTCGGCGTCCCGCTGACGTCCGCCGTCGAATCCAGGGGTACCAGGACGTTCGTCTCGGGGTAGTAGGCGGCCGCGCAGCCCTTCGGCGTCGAGTAGGCGACCGCCCGGAAGTCCTCGGCGCGGCGCTCGACGCCGTCCGCCCACTCCGAGACCAGGTGGACCATGTCGCCGTCGTCGATACCCGCCTCCGCCAGGTCCTGCGGATTGACGAACACCACGCGGCGGCCGCCGGAGATCCCGCGGTAGCGGTCGTCCTTGCCGTAGATCGTGGTGTTGTACTGGTCGTGCGAACGGAGGGTCTGCAGGATCAGCCGGCCCTCGGGCACGTGCGGGTACTCGAGGGGATTGGCGGTGAAGTTCGCCTTGCCGGTCGCGGTGGTGAAGGTACGGCTGTCCCTGGGCCCGTTGGGCAGGACGAAGCCGCCGGGCGTGTCCAGGCGGGTCTCGAAGTCGCCGAAGCCGGGCACGACGGCGCTGATGTGCTCGCGGATCACGCGGTAGTCCGCCTGCGCGGCGGTCCAGTCGAGCTGGGGTGCGTTGACGCCGTAGGGGCTGCCGTTGCGCGCGAACAGGCGGTCGGCGAGCTGGCAGACGATCTCGATCTCGGAACGCATCTGGTCGCTCGCGGGCTGCAGGCGTCCCGTGGAGGCGTGCACCGCGCTCATCGAGTCCTCGACCGTGACGCGCTGGTTCCCGCCGGCCTGGGTGTCGCGGTCGGTGCGCCCGAGCGCGGGGAGGATCAGGGCCCGGGCGCCAGTGACGAGGTGGGAGCGGTTCAGCTTGGTGGAGACCTGCACCGTCAGCCGGGTGGTGCGCAGCGCCTGCTCGGTGACGTCGGTGTCCGGGGTGGCGCGGACGAAGTTGCCGCCCATGCCCATGAAGACGCGCGCCTTCCCGTCGCGCATCGCGCGGATGGCCGCGACGGTGTCCACGCCGTGCTTCCGCGGCGATGCGAAGCGGAAGCGCTGGTCGAGGGCGTCGTGGAACGCCTCGGGCATGCGTTCGAAGATGCCCATGGTGCGGTCGCCCTGGACGTTCGAGTGCCCCCGGACGGGACAGACCCCGGCATTGGGCTTCCCCACGTTGCCCTGGAGCAGGAGCACGTTGACGACGTCGCGCAGTGTGGCGACCGAGTGCTTGTGCTGTGTCAGCCCCATCGCCCAGCAGACGATCGTGCCGGGGGAGGCGATCATGCGGTCGCCCACCCTCGTGATCTCCGCCTTCGAGAGCCCGCTCGCCGTCGTGATCTCGTCCCAGCCGGTTCCGCGCAGGCCCGCGAGGTAGTCCTCGAGGCCCAGGGTGTGCTCGGCGATGAAGGCGGAATCGAACACGGTGCCGGTGGCCTCCTCGCGTTCGAGCAGGTGCTTGCCCAGGCCCTGGAACAGGGCCTGGTCGCCGCCGATGCGGATCTGCAGGAAATCGTCGGCCAAGGCGGTGCCGCCGCCGAAGCGGGCGCCGAGCAGGCCGCGGGCGTTCTGCGGGTTCTCGAACCGCATCAGGCCGGCCTCGGGCAGCGGATTGACGGCCACGATGGCCCCGCCGTTCTTCTTGGCCTTCTCCAGGGACGTGAGCATGCGGGGATGGTTGGTGCCGGGATTCTGGCCCGCGACGATGATCAGCGGCGCCGTGTCGAGGTCGAGCAGGGACACCGTCCCCTTACCCACGCCGAGGGTCTCGTTGAGCGCCGAGCCCGAGGACTCGTGGCACATGTTGGAGCAGTCGGGCAGGTTGTTCGTGCCGATCCCGCGCACCATCAGCTGGTACAGGAAGGCCGCCTCGTTGGAGGTGCGCCCGGAGGTGTAGAAGATCGCCTCGTCCGGGCTGTCCAGGGCCGCCAGTTCGTCGACGACGACCTGGTACGCCTCGTCCCAGGACACGGGCCGGTAATGCGTCCCGCCCTCGTCGAGCAGCATCGGGTGGGTCAGCCGGCCCTGCTGGCCGAGCCAGTAGTCGTCACGGTCCAGGAGGTCCCGGACGGCGTGTTCGGCGAAGAACGACGGCGGCACGGTCCTCCGCGTGGCCTCCTCGGCGACCGCCTTCGCCCCGTTCTCGCAGAACTCGGCGGTGTGGCGCTTGTCCCCTTCGGGCCATGCGCAGCCCATGCAGTCGAAACCCTTCACCTGGTTGACGGCGAGCAGTGTCTGCGCGCTCCGGACGGGTCCCATCTGGTCGATCGAGATCTTGAGCGAGTTGATGACGGCCGGGAGTCCCACGGCCGTCGTCTTCCGGGCGCCCACCGTCAGCCGGGTCTCGTCGATATTGTCCTTCGGTGCCTTCGTTGCCACGCTGTCCACATCCTCGTGTCGGAGTCGACGGGCCAGGGGATGTCCGGAGTCAACTAACCTCATCCTAGGGCCGAGGTAAGGAGTGCCGGATGAACCGGGTTATACAGCGACGTCGCATCACCAAATTTCGCATCGGGGCGCAGACGGGACGCCGTGAGGACGTCCTGGCGGGCGAGGAACCCCTGGAGATCCGGCTCGGGGGGAGCGCCTTCACTGTCACCATGCGGACACCGGGCGACGACTTCGACCTCGTGGCCGGGTTCCTCGTGTCGGAGGGTGTCGTCTGGGAACCGGGCCAGCTGCCCAGCCTCCGGTACTGCGCGGGCGTCGACGAGGACGGCCGGCAGACCTTCAACGTGGTCGAGGCGCAGCTGCGGCCCGGCGTCGAGCTCCCGGACACCGCGATGGAGCGCCACGTGTACACGTCGAGCTCGTGCGGCATCTGCGGCACGGCCTCGATCGACGCCGTCCGCAAGTCCTCACGGTTCGACCTCCGGGAGGACGCGGCGCGGATCGACCTCGGGGTCCTGGCCTCCCTGCCCGACCGGCTGCGGGAGAGCCAGAAGCTCTTCGACCGCACCGGAGGCGTCCACGCCGCCGGCCTGTTCACCGCGGAGGGGGAGCTCCTGTGCCTCCGGGAGGACGTGGGGCGGCACAATGCCGTGGACAAGGTGGTGGGCTGGGCACTGCGCGAGGGGATGCTGCCCCTGCGGGGGACCGTCCTCCAGGTCTCGGGGCGGGCGTCCTTCGAACTGGTACAGAAGGCGCAGCTCGCCGGGATCCCCGTACTCGCCGCCGTCAGCGCGCCGTCGTCGCTGGCCGCCGACCTGGCGGACGATGCCGGGCTCACGCTGGTGGGGTTCAGCCGCGGGACCTCACTGAACTGCTACTCGCACCCGGACCGCATCGCGGCCTGAGCCCGCCCTCTGAGGTGGACGGGTGCGGCGTCGTGCACGCGGTTCAGCGCAGGAGGGCGTGTCGACGCGCGACACGCCGATGTTCCGGCGACGCCGCCCCGAAAGCCGTGCACGACGCCGCAGGGTCAGAAGGGGTTGAGCAGGCGCTGGACGAAGCGGCGGGTCCGCTCCTCGCGGGGATTGCGCAGCACCTGGTCCGGATGGCCGTGCTCGACGACGACGCCGCCGTCCATGAAGACCACCTCGTCGGCGACCTCCCGGGCGAACGCGAGCTCGTGCGTCACGATCACCATGGTCCACTTCTCCTCGGCCAGCTCCTTGATCACCGTGAGGACCTCGCCCACCAGCTCCGGATCCAGCGCCGAGGTCGGCTCGTCGAACAGGAGGAGGTCGGGCTGGAGTGCCAGGGCACGGACGATACCGACCCGCTGCTGCTGCCCGCCCGAGAGGTTGAACGGGTAGTCGTCCCGCTTCGCGGCCAGGCCCACGCGTTCGAGCAGCCGTTCGGCATCCGCAACGGCATCCTTCCGGAGCCGCTTCTGAACCTGGACAGGACCCTCGATGATGTTCTCGAGCACCGTCCTGTGCGGGAACAGGTTGTAGTTCTGGAAGACCATGGCGCTGCGGTCGCGGAGGGCCAGCGCCTCCTTCTTCGTCACCCTCGCGCCGAAGTCCACCGACGGGCCGCCGCGGAAGGCGACCGTCCCGCCGTCGGGCGTCTCCAGGCCGTTGAGGCAGCGCAGCACCGTGGTCTTGCCGGACCCGGACGGGCCCACGAGCGCGACGACCTGGCCGCTGTCGATGTGGAGGTCGATCGAGGAGAGCACCCGGTTGGTCCCGAAGGACTTCTGCAGGGCCGTGACCTCCAGCAGGGGGCCCTCCGAAGTGTGCGGTCGCAGGGGATCAGTGGGCGACATAGCGGTCCAACCTCTTTTCGAGCGCGGACTGGCCGCTGGACAGGACCAGGCAGATCACCCAGTAGATCGCGGCGGCCTCGACGTAGACCAGCATGAATTCCTGCGAGAAGGCAGCGATCTGCTGGGCCTCCCGGAACAGCTCCGTGACGAGGATGACCGACGCGAGGGACGTGTCCTTGACGAGGCTGATGAAGGTGTTCGACAGCGGTGGCACGGATACGCGTGCCGCCTGCGGCAGGATGACCCGGCGCAGGGCGACCGCGCGGGACATGCCGATGGTGTGGCACGCCTCCCACTGGCCCTTCGGGACGGACAGGATCGCGGCCCGCAGGATCTCCGCCGCGTACCCACCGACGTTGAGGGAGAACGCGATGATCGCGCTCGGCCACGGGTCGATGGTGAGCCCGATCGAGGGCAGCCCGTAGAAGATCACGAACAGCTGCACCAGCAGGGGAGTGCCCCGGATGACGGAGACGTAGAAGCGGGCGATCCCCGCGAGGACGGGCTGTCCGCTGATGCGCAGCAGTGCGACGACGAGCGCCAGTGCGAGGCCGATGGCGAAGGACGCGAGCGAGAGCGGGATGGTTCCCACCACGCTGCCGGAGACCATGGGCCAGAACGAGGTGCGCGCCAGCTCCCAGTCCATCAGTCAGCTCCTCCGGGCCGGGCGCCGGGCGTGCACGGGCGCGGTCCGCCCCCTGCTGCCGGCATCACTCGCTGACGTCGGAGCCGAAGTACTTCTCCGAGATCTCCGCGAGGGTGCCGTCCGCGCGCAGTTCCCCGAGCGCCGTGTTGATGGCGTCCACGAGGTCGGTGCTGCCCTTGCGCACCGCGACGGCGCTCTCCGAGGTCTCGTCGGTGGTGACCGCGATCTTGATGCCTGCGTTGTTGCTGGTCTTCTGGTAGTCGAGGTAGGTCAGCTCGTCGTTGATGGTCGCGTCGACGCGGCCCTGCTCGAGGAGCGTGACGGACTGTGCCCAGCCCTCGACGGGCTCGACGTCGGCACCGGCCTCCTGCGCCAGCTCGTACCAGTTGCTGGTCAGCGACTGCGCGGTGGTCTTGCCGGAGAGGTCCTCGAAGGAGGTGATGTCGGTGTTGTCCGCCGTCGTGACGATCACGCCCGAGCTCACGGTGTACGGGTCGGAGAAGTCGTAGGTCTCCTTGCGCTCGTCCGTGATCGAGACCTGGTTCGCGATGACGTCGAAGCGGCCCGCCTCGAGACCCGCGAAGATCGCGTCCCACTGCGTCTCCTCGAACTCGGCCTCCACGCCCAGCTTCTCGGCGACCGCGGTGATGACCTCGACGTCGTACCCGGTCAGGTCGCCGCTGCCACCCTCGTGGTAGCTGAAGGGCTTGTACGTGCCCTCGGTCCCGACGGTGAGCACGCCCGCGTCCTGGATCTCCTGGAGCGACGTCGGGGCCGCGGACTCGGAGGCTCCACCGTTCCCTGCGGGCGTCGAGGATGAACCGCAGCCGGCGAGCGCCAGGGTGAGGGCTGCGGCGGCACCGAGGAGGGACAGGCGGTGGGTCATGGGACTTCCTTTGGTCTCGAGTGGACGGGCTCGGCGGGCGGGGAAATAGAAGGAGCCATGGTTGGCTTGAACCCTACGTACCTCCGCCCCTACCGGGACCGGAGTAGAACACTACTGAGGTGAACACCGGAGCATCCACTTATTGTTCCGAAGTATTGCGGCGGGGGTCCAGAAACCCGGGACCCGAGCCGGGACTGGCATCCGTGGAAGGAATCGCTATGAGCATGGAAGGCGCGGCCTGGAGCTCGCTGTACAAGATCTCGACGGCGAAGAACGGTGCGCACGGCTTCTCCCGGGAGTCGGTGCGCCGAATCCTCACGTTCGCCGTGCCGTACCGGTCGAAGCTGCTGCTGTTCATCCTGCTGTCCGTGGCCGGGGCGTTCCTCGCGGTCGCGACGCCGGTCCTGGCCGGGCAGGTCGTCGACGTGATCGTCGCCCGCGGCGAGGTGCGCACCGTCGTGTGGCTCGCCGTCGTCATCGCGCTCGTGGCCGTCGCGGATGCGGCGGTGTCCCTCGTGACGCGGTGGTACTCGGCGCGCATCGGTGAGGGCGTCATCCTCGACCTGCGGACCGCCGTGTTCAACCACGTGCAGAAGATGCCCATCGCCTTCTTCACGCGCACCCGCACCGGCGCGCTGGTGAGCCGCCTGAACAACGACGTGATCGGCGCCCAGCAGGCCTTCAGCGGCACGCTCTCCGGAGTGGTCACCAACCTCGTGGCGCTGGTCCTCACCCTCGCGGTCATGCTCAGCACCTCGTGGCTGGTCACGGTGCTCGCCGTCGTCATGCTGCCCGTCTTCCTGGTCCCGGCGCGCCGCATGGGGAGCCGCCTCGCGGCCCTCCGCCGCGAGGCGGCCGACCACAACTCGGCCATGAGCACCCAGATGACCGAGCGGTTCTCGGCACCCGGTGCCACCCTGGTGAAGCTCTTCGGGCGGCCCGACGAGGAGGCCGAGGAATTCCGTGTCCGCGCGGCGCGCGTGCGGGACATCGGGGTGCGGACGGCGATGCTGCAGTTCGTGTTCTTCACGGCGCTGATGCTCGTCTCGGCGCTGGCACTGGCCCTGGTGTACGGGCTCGGCGGTTTCCTCGCGCTCGCGGGACAGCTGGACACCGGCGAGGTGGTGACGCTCGCACTCCTGCTCACGCGCCTCTACGCACCCCTGACGAGCCTGGCGAACGCGAGGGTCGAGATCATGAGCGCGATCGTCAGCTTCGAGCGCGTGTTCGAGGTGCTCGACCTCGAGCCGCTCATCCAGGAGAAGCCCGACGCCGGGAGCGTGCCGGCGGGCCCGGTGGCCGTGGAGTTCGACGACGTCCGCTTCGCCTACCCGTCCGCGGACAAGGTCTCGCTCGCCTCGCTCGAGGAGGTCTCGACGCTGGACACCCGGGGCGGCGAGGAGGTGCTGCACGGGGTGTCCTTCCGGATCGAGCCCGGGCAGACGGTCGCACTGGTGGGCACCTCGGGTGCCGGGAAGTCGACCATCGCACAGCTCCTCGCGCGCCTGTACGACGTCGACAGCGGTGCGGTGCGGCTGTCCGGTGCGGACGTCCGCGACGTGACCTTCGCGTCGATGCGGCAGACACTGGGCATGGTGACGCAGGACGGCCACCTGTTCCACGAGACGATCCTCTCCAACCTGCGGCTCGCGCGGCCGGAGGCAACGGAGGACGAGGTGTGGGACGCCGTCCGGCGGGCGCGGCTCGAGCCGCTCGTGCGGTCGCTGCCGGACCAGCTGGACACGATGGTCGGTGAACGCGGCTACCGGCTGTCGGGTGGCGAACGCCAGCGCATGACGATCGCGCGCCTGCTGCTCGCGCATCCGCGGGTGGTCATTCTGGACGAGGCGACGGCGGCGCTCGACTCGACGTCGGAGGCGGCCGTGCAGGCCGCGCTGAGCGAGGCGCTCGAGGGCCGGACGGCGATGGTCATCGCGCACCGCCTGTCCACCATCCGCAGCGCCGACCTGATCCTCGTCGTCGAGGACGGGTCGATCGTGGAGCGGGGGACGCACGACGAACTGCTGGCGGTGGGGGGCCGCTATGAGGAGCTGCATCGCACGCAGTTCGCGGTGCAGAAGAACGTCGCGGTGGACGAGGAGCCCGAGGCGCTCACCGGCGTCTGACGTTCAGCCGCGCAGCGACAGCAGGGCGGGGATCACGTAGCCGGTCAGCAGCGGGGCGAGATCCGCGCGGTGCTGCGGCCCGTCGAGGGGGAGCCAGTCGATCTCCTCGATCTCGGCCGCAGGACGGGGCTCGGCGGTCAGCGGGCACAGGAAGACGGTGGCGACCAGGTGGGTGTCCGCCTCGTTCGCCGCCGGCCCCTCCCAGGTGCCCAGCAGGGTCAGGTCCTGCGGTGCGACGGTGAGGCCCAGCTCCTCGGACACCTCCCGGGCGCCGGCCTGCGCCGGCGACTCGCCCGGCTCCGGCTTGCCGCCGGGCTGCATGAACAGCGTCGTCCCGCGCTTGCGTACCAGCAGCAGGCGGCCGCGGTCGTCGATCAGGCACAGGGCGGTGACGGTGATGGTCGCCCGGTCGGTCATTCGGCTCGTCCGTTCCGGCATGGCGTCCAACCTACCGCCGGACGACGAAGGAGGATGGGCGCGGCTGCCCATCCTCCTTCGATGCCGTGTGCCCCTGGCCGGAATCGAACCGACGACCTTCCCTTTAGGAGAGGGACGCTCTATCCTACTGAGCTACAGAGGCTCGGATCCGTGGTGCTCCCGATCCGGCGGTCCTAGCTTACCCGTTCTTCGTCCCGGGGTCCGCGCTCCCGCGCAGGTCCGCGCAGGCGCCGCGGCAGGAACACGGCCACCGCTCCTGCGAGGAGGCTGACGGCGAGCAGCACCCAGCGCAGGACCGTCAGCGCCGAGGCGAGTGCCACCGTGCCGGGATCGGCGCCCGCGAGCGCCGTGTCGATCGCGATGTTCTCCCACAGGTCGGCGACGACGAAGAGGATCACCGGCGACCACAGCAGCCGGCGCAGCCAGCGGCGTCCGGCGTTGAGCTGGACCAGCAGGAGCCAGGCGAACGCGAAGATCAGCGGGAACAGAGTGCCGGCGGTCCGGTGCACGTAGCTCAACTGGCCGCGGGCGTCGTCGTCCATCGTCTCGCGCAGGCGCTGGACGTACCCGGCGTCGTATCCGCCGATCATCAGGTCCGGCATGGTCAGTCCTCCGGACAGCTGCGTCATCTGCCCCAGTGTCAGCAGGTGGAAGTACCAGAAGAGGAACAGGGCGGCGACGGCGGCCGCGATCAGGACGAGGTTGCCGTTGCCCTTCCGGCTCCCCGCCGAGGGCGGCGTGGAGGGTGCGGAGGGTGTCGCCGCCGGTACGCCGGCTGAATGCTTGCGTGCTATCTGCGCCCTCGTCTTCGCCACCCCTCCAGTATGGGCGACGCGGCGGCGGTCCCGGCATCGCCCCGACGGCGGCGCGCGGCGGGTGAGTGTCGGGGGTACCGCCTAGAATTGGAGCACCATGGACATGCTCTTCGATCCCTACGTCTCCCCGCCCACGCCCGCCGAGAAGAAGCGCGCGCGCGAGGCGGCGATGGCGGCGGAGCACTCCGATCCCGCCGCCGGACACGTGCCGTCGCGCGTCGGCGTGGACGAGCACAGGGCGCAGGAACTGCTGGTGGGACTGAACCCCCAGCAGGAGGAAGCCGTGAAGCACGGGGGGTCGCCCCTGCTGATCGTCGCCGGCGCGGGATCCGGCAAGACCCGTGTGCTCAGTCACCGCATCGCGTACCTGCTGGCCACCGGCCGTTCGCACCCCGGGCAGATCCTGGCCATCACGTTCACCAACAAGGCCGCCGCCGAGATGCGCGAGCGCATCGAGGGCCTCATCGGCGACGTCGCCAAGCGCATGTGGATCTCCACCTTCCACTCGTCCTGCGTGCGGATCCTCCGCCGCGAGGCGGCCTCCGTCGGGCTCAACTCGAACTTCTCCATCTACGACTCCGCCGACACGCTGCGCCTCATCACGCTCGTCGCCAAGGGCCTGGACCTCGATCCGAAGAAGTTCGCGCCCAAGGCGATCCAGCACAAGATCTCCGCGCTCAAGAACGAACTGATCGACGAGGAGACCTTCGCCTCCGAGGCAGGCCTCTCCGATCCCTTCGAGCAGGCCGTCGCCGAGGTGTACACGGGGTACGCCCAGCGCATGCGCCAGGCCAACGCCATGGACTTCGACGACCTGATCGCGCAGACCGTGTTCATGTTCCGGGCCTTCCCCGGCGTGGCCGACTACTACCGGCGCCGGTTCCGCCACGTCCTCGTCGACGAGTACCAGGACACCAACCACGCGCAGTACGCCCTCGTCCGGGAAATCGTCGGCGTCCCGGGGGAGTCCTCCGAGGACCCGGCGGAGCTGACCGTCGTCGGCGACTCCGACCAGTCCATCTACGCGTTCCGCGGCGCCGACGTCCGCAACATCGTCGAGTTCGAGAACGACTACCCGAGCGCGCGGACCATCCTGCTCGAACAGAACTACCGCTCCACCCAGAACATCCTCAGTGCCGCGAACGCCGTGATCTCCCGCAACCCGAACCGGCCGGAGAAGCGGCTGTGGACCGCCGAGGGCAGTGGCGAGAAGATCGTCGGCTATGTGGGCGAGAACGAGCACGAGGAGGCCCGTTTCATCGCCGAGGAGATCGACCGGCTCCAGGACGACGAGAACCTCCGCCCGGGTGATGTCGCCGTCTTCTACCGCACCAACGCCCAGTCACGGTCCATCGAGGAGATCCTGCTGCGCGTGGGCCTGCCCTACAAGGTGGTCGGCGGCACCAGGTTCTACGAGCGCAAGGAGATCAAGGACGCGCTCGCGTACCTGCGCGTCCTGGTGAACTCCGACGACGTCGTCAACCTGCGCCGTGTCCTCAACGAACCCAAGCGCGGCATCGGCGACCGTGCCGAGTACGCGATCGCGGCGCTCAGCGAGCGTGAGCGGATCAGCTTCATGCAGGCCCTCCGGCGGGCGGACCAGGCACCCGGGATGGCCACGCGCTCGGTCAACGCCGTGGCCGGATTCGTGAAGCTGATCGACGATCTCGCGGAGGTCGCCAGCGGGTCCGGCGCGTCCGCCGCCCTCGAGGCCGTGCTGGAGCAGACCGGCTACCTCGAGCAGCTGCGGACCAGCAACGATCCCCAGGACGAATCCCGCGTGGAGAACCTGGCCGAGCTCGTCGCCGTCGTCCGCGAATTCGAGCGCGACAACCCGGAGGGCACGCTCGGGGACTTCCTCGAGCAGGTGTCCCTCGTCGCGGACGCCGACTCCATCCCCGACGCCCCCGACGGCTCGGCGGCGGACGTGCAGCGCGCCGTCGAGGAGGCACGCCGCCAGGGCGTCGTGACCCTCATGACCCTGCACACCGCCAAGGGCCTCGAGTTCCCCGTGGTGTTCCTGACCGGCATGGAGCAGGGGATCTTCCCGCACCAGCGTTCGGCCACCGACCCGAAGGAGCTCGCCGAGGAACGGCGCCTGGCCTACGTGGGCCTGACCCGTGCCCGCCGGCGCCTCTACATCACCCGGTCCGAGGTCCGCAGCATGTGGGGCCAGAGCCAGTACAACCCCGCCAGCCAGTTCGTCAGCGAGATCCCCGAGGAGCTGATCTCCTGGAAGCGCGAGGGTGCGGCGAAGCCGGCGTGGACGTCCGGCGGGAGCATCAGCGGGCCGCGGTTCAGCGGGTCCTACTGGGGTGCGAGCGGTGGCGGCTTCACCGGCAGCGCCGCGGCTCCCTCGAAGAGCGTGGGACGCGTGCAGCCGCAGAAGGAAGTGGTGTCCGTCGCGGTCGGGGACCACGTCAACCACGCGAGCTTCGGCAACGGCACCGTCCTGTCCGTCGAGGGCGCCGGCGACAAGACCGTGGCCAAGGTGCGGTTCGACGTCGGCGAGAAGCGGCTGCTGCTGCGCTACGCACCCCTGACGAAGGTGGCCTGACGCCGTTCGCGGCATCATACCGGGAGGAAAAAACGTCAACGATCCCGGGCCGGATTTCTACACCGGATAGAACTGTGGCCTTACTCACTAAACCGATAGTCTGGGAAAGGCCTCCGGCCCGAGGGGCTAAAGTCCCTTGTGTAAACCTACTTCGACGTAGAAGGACTCTAGCCCGTGGACCTGTTTGAATATCAGGCGCGCGATCTCTTTGAGGCACACGGAGTTCCCGTGCTCGCCGGCATCGTGGCGCACACCCCAGAAGAAGCAAAGGCAGCAGCCGAGAAGATCGGCGGCGTCGTCGTCGTCAAGGCCCAGGTCAAGGTGGGCGGTCGTGGCAAGGCCGGCGGCGTGAAGGTCGCCAAGACCCCCGACGAGGCCTTCTCCTATGCTTCGGACATCCTCGGGATGGACATCAAGGGGCACACGGTCCACACGGTGATGATCGCGCAGGGCGCCGACATCGCCGAGGAGTACTACTTCTCCGTCCTGCTCGACCGGTCCAACCGCAACTACCTGGCCATGTGCTCGGTGGAGGGCGGCATGGAGATCGAGCAGCTCGCCGTCGAACGCCCCGAGGCGCTGGCACGCATCTCGGTGGACGCCGGCACCGGCATCGACCAGGCCAAGGCCGAGGAGATCGTCGACGCCGCGGGGTTCGCCCCCGAACTGCGCCAGGGTGTCGTCGCCACCATCCTCAAGCTGTGGGACGTCTTCGTGAAGGAGGACGCCACGCTCGTGGAGGTCAACCCCCTCGTGAAGACCGGTGCCGGTGACATCGTCGCCCTCGACGGCAAGGTCACCATCGACGAGAACGCCGGGTTTCGCCACGCGGACCACGCCGCCCTCGAGGACAAGGACGCGGCCGATCCGCTCGAGGCCAAGGCCAAGGAGAACGACCTCAACTACGTCAAGCTCGACGGCGAGGTCGGGATCATCGGCAACGGCGCCGGACTGGTCATGTCGACCCTCGACGTCGTCGCCTACGCCGGCGAGGCGCACGGCAACGTGAAGCCCGCCAACTTCCTCGACATCGGCGGTGGAGCGTCCGCCGAGGTCATGGCCGCAGGCCTCGACGTCATCCTCAACGACGCCCAGGTCAAGAGTGTCTTCGTGAACGTCTTCGGTGGCATCACCGCGTGCGACGCCGTGGCCAACGGCATCGTGAGCGCCCTCGAGATCCTCGGCGACGAGGCCAACAAGCCCCTCGTGGTGCGCCTGGACGGCAACAACGTCGAAGAGGGCCGCCGTATCCTCGCCGAGGCCAACCACCCGCTGGTGACCATCGCCGACACCATGGACGAAGGCGCCGACAAGGCCGCCGCGCTGGCCTACGGAAAGTAAAGGGTTCCCCACATGTCTATCTACCTCAACAAGGACTCGAAGGTCATCGTCCAGGGCATCACGGGCGGCGAGGGCACCAAGCACACCGCCCTCATGCTGAAGGCCGGGACCCAGGTCGTCGGCGGCGTCAACGCCCGCAAGGCCGGCACCACCGTGACTCACGGCGACGTCACGCTCCCCGTGTACGGCACCGTCCAGGAAGCCATGACGGAGACCGGCGCCGACGTGTCGATCGTCTTCGTCCCGCCGGCCTTCACCAAGGACGCCGTCGTGGAGGCGATCGAGGCCGGGATCGGCCTCGTCGTCGTCATCACCGAGGGTGTCCCCGTCCAGGACTCGGCCGGATTCTGGGCCCTCGCCCAGTCGAAGGTCGACGCCGACGGCAAGCAGGTCACCCGGATCATCGGCCCGAACTGCCCCGGCATCATCACGCCCGGCGAGTCGCTCGTGGGCATCACCCCCGCGAACATCACCGGCAAGGGCGGCGTGGGCCTCGTCTCGAAGTCCGGCACGCTGACCTACCAGATGATGTTCGAACTGCGCGACCTCGGCTTCTCCACGGCCATCGGCATCGGCGGCGACC
Organism: Arthrobacter sp. UYP4; assembly: GCF_057291175.1. Classification (NCBI taxonomy): domain Bacteria; kingdom Bacillati; phylum Actinomycetota; class Actinomycetes; order Micrococcales; family Micrococcaceae; genus Arthrobacter; species Arthrobacter sp. UYP4. The sequence continues at coordinate 731,155 of NZ_JBXAVU010000002.1, read as the reverse complement.
CCGTCATCGGCACCACGCACATCGACGCCCTCGCGGCCTTCGAGGCGGACCCCGAGACCAAGGCCATCGTGATGATCGGCGAGATCGGCGGCGACGCGGAAGAGCGCGCTGCGGAGTTCATCAAGGCGAACGTCACCAAGCCGGTCGTCGGCTACGTGGCAGGCTTCACGGCGCCCGAGGGCAAGACCATGGGCCATGCCGGCGCCATCGTCTCCGGCTCGGCGGGAACCGCGCAGGCCAAGAAGGAGGCCCTCGAGGCCGCCGGGGTCAAGGTCGGCAAGACGCCCTCCGAGACCGCCAAGCTCCTCCGCGAGGTCTACGCGACCCTCTAGGCCGCGACGCACTCCACCGGACAGCCTCCTCCGCACGCTGCGGGGGAGGCTGTCCGCGTCGGTGGGCCCGGTGCACCGACGGCCCGTGTCCACCGGGGTCGGGGTGGGATCGCGCGCGGGACGCGGGCCCGGGACCGTAGCGTGGCAGGGACGGCCCGGACGGGAAGGAACGGACGAGCGGGAACGGACGGGGAATGAGCAGCGGAACGGGGAACAGCACGACCGGCCGGAGGGGCGACGCCGGCGACCGGCGGCAGCGCAGGTACCTGCGCCGGGCGACGTGGGTGGCGACCCTCGGCGGCCTGCTGTTCGGCTTCGACACCGGCGTCATCAACGGCGCCCTGCCGTTCATGGTGGAGGACCTGCGTCTCACCGCCGTCACCGAGGGACTCGTCGCGAGCTCACTGGTCTTCGGGGCGGCCTTCGGCGCCCTCACCGGGGGCAGGCTCGCCGACGCCCACGGCCGGAAGAGGATGATCCTCGTGCTCGCGGTCGTCTTCCTGGCCGGGACCCTGGGGACGTCCCTGGCCCCCGATGTGACCGTGATGGTCGTCTCGCGACTCGTCCTGGGACTGGCCGTGGGCGGCGCGTCCGTGATGGTGCCGATCTTCCTCGCCGAGCTGTCGCCGGCCGCCCGGCGCGGCCAGGTGGTGACACGCAATGAACTGATGATCGTGACAGGGCAGCTGATCGCCTTCAGCACCAGCGCCTTCCTGGGCACCGTGTTCGGGGACAGCTCCGGGATCTGGCGGTGGATGCTCGTCCTGGCGACCCTCCCGGCCATCGGCCTGTGGATCGGGATGCACTTCGTGCCGGAGAGCCCCCGCTGGCTCGCGGCTCACGGCGCCTTCGGCGTCGCGCTGCGCGTCCTGCAGCGGCTGCGGCCGGAGGAGGTCGCGCGCCAGGAGTACGAGGAGGTCAGGTCGACGGCCATCGAGGACCGCGGGCGCGAGACCGCGGGCCTCCGTGACCTGCGGACGCCCTGGCTCCGCAGGGTCTTCTTCGTGGGCCTCGGGCTGGCCGTCATCCAGCAGATCACCGGCGTCAACTCGATCATGTACTACGGGACGCAGATCCTCGTCGTCGCGGGGTTCGGCACGCAGGCAGCCCTGACCGCGAACATCGCGAACGGCATCATCTCGGTCGCGGCCACGTTCGTGGGGATCTGGCTGCTGGGCAGGGTGGGCCGCCGGCCCATGCTGCTGGTGGGCCAGATCGGGACGACGTCGGCCCTGCTCGCCATCGGGCTCGTCTCGCTGCTCGTGCCGGAGGGCACCGCACGCGGGTTCCTCGTCCTCGCCCTGACCGTCACGTTCCTGGCCTTCCAGCAGGGTGCCATCTCGCCGGTGACCTGGCTGATGCTCTCCGAGATCTTCCCCATGCGCCTGCGCGGACTCGGGATGGGGGCGGCCGTCTTCGTCCTCTGGATGGTCAACTTCGCCGTGAGCCTCAGCTTCCCGATCCTGATGGCCGCGATCACGATCTCCACCACGTTCTTCGTGTTCGTGGTCCTCGGCGTCGCAGCGATCCTCTTCGCGCGCCGCTACGTCCCGGAGACGAGGGGGAGGAGTCTCGAGGAACTCGAGCACGAGTTCAAGTCGGCCGCCGGCGGTCCTGTCCGGTAGGGCGACGGGCGCCTGCGCTTGTAGGGTGGCGAAGGGGACCATCGATCGCGTCCCGCGAGATTCTAGGAGATTCCATGCGCGCCACCATCATCCACGGACCAGGCGATATCCGCGTCGAGGACCGGGACTATCCGAGCATCGTCCGTCCCACGGACGCCGTCGTGCGGGTCACCGCCTCGTGCGTCTGCGGGTCGGACCTGTGGCCGTACCGCGGTGTCCGCCCGACCAAGGAGCCCAAGGCGATCGGCCACGAGTTCGTGGGCGTCGTCGAGTCCGTCGGCGACGACGTCCGGGACCTCGCGGTCGGCGATTTCGTGATCGCCCCCTTCGTGGACAGCTGCGGGACCTGCCCGCCGTGCCGGGACGGTGTCACGGTCGCCTGCGAGCATCTTGCGGGCTGGGGCAGCACGGACGAGCACGGGGACTTCGTGCAGGGCGGGCAGGGCGAGGCCGTGCGCGTCCCCCAGGCCGACGGGACGCTCCGCAAGGTCGAGGGCGTGTCGGAGCCCGATGCCGCCCTGACGGCGAGCCTCCTGACGCTCTCCGACGTCATGTCGACAGGCCACCACGCGGCCGTGTCCGCGAACGTCGGCCCGGGCAGCACCGTCGTCGTCGTGGGCGACGGCGCCGTGGGCCTCTGCGGTGTCCTCGCCGCCCGTCGCCTGGGTGCGGAGCGCATCATCGCGATGTCCCGCCACGAGGACCGCCAGGCGCTCGCACGCGAATTCGGCGCGACCGACATCGTCGCGGAGCGCGGCGACGCGGGCGTCGAGAAGGTGCGGGAGCTGCTCGGGGGAGTCCTCGCGGACTCGGTCCTCGAGTGCGTCGGCACCAAGGAGTCCATGGACCAGGCGCTGCGCAGCACCCGGCCGGGCGGACACCTCGGATTCGTCGGGGTCCCCGCGGGCGGACCCGAGCTGCCGATCAGCTACCTGTTCGCGAAGAACATCACGGTGGGCGGAGGCATGGCCCCCGCGCACACCTACATCCCCGAACTCCTGAAGGACGTCCTCGACGGGACGATCGACCCGGGCCGGGTGTTCGACGTCGAGATGCCGCTGGAGGACGTCGCCGAGGCGTACAAGGCGATGGACGAGCGCCGCGCCATCAAGGTGCTGCTCAAGCCCTGACCGCTCCACCACGACGCAGGGCCCCTCACACCGGAGGGGCCCTGCGTCGTCGTGCCACCGATGCGGCCGCCGGCGGGCAGAATGGAGGGCATGACGACCCCCGGCACGGACTCCGCCTACCTCATCACCCGCGAGCGGCTCATCGCGGCTCCCGCCGAGACCATCTTCGAGGTCCTCGCACGGCCCTCCCTCCACAGCGTGATCGACGGGTCCGGGACCGTGCGGGGCGAGCAGCCCCACGGTCCCGCGCGCCTGTCACCGGGAGCGCGGTTCGGCATGGAGATGAGGATCGGGGCCCCCTACAAGATCCTCAACCGCGTGGTGGAGTTCGAGGAGGGCCGCCGGATCGCCTGGCGCCACTTCTCGGCCCACGTCTGGCGCTACACGCTCGAACCCCGCGGGGAGTCCACGCTCGTACGCGAGCAGTGGGACGGCCGGGCCGTGCCGTGGCGGATCGTCTTCCGGCTCGCCGGGTTCACCCGCCGCCACCCGGCCAGCATCGAGGCGACGCTGGCCAAGCTCGAGGACTACGTGCTGCGGGTCCGCGGAGCCTAGGCCACCGAGGTGCCGAAGAGCAGCCCCAGGAGGTAGGTCGCGGCCGCAGCGCCGAGTCCGATCGCCAGTTGCCGCAGCGCCAGCCGCAGGGGGGATGCGCCGGACAGGAGGCCGACGACGGCGCCGGTCGCCAGCAGGGCGAGTCCCACCAGGACACAGGCGACGACGACGGCGGTGACGCCGTCGAGGCCTACCAGGTACGGGAGCACCGGGATGATCGCGCCGGAGGCGAAGAAGCAGAAGCTCGAGGCGGCGGCGCCCAGCCCGGTCCCGACGGTCTCGTGCTCGTCGACGGCGTCGTCCTCGTCGGGCTGGAGGGAGAAGCTCGGATCGCAGTCGCAGCTGTACAGGCCCAGCCGCTCGCCCGCGCGGTGTTCCGCGGCCGCCGGCGTCATGCCCCTCGCCCGGTAGACCAGCACCAGCTCGTTCGCGGCGATGTCCAGTTCCTTCGCCGCGGTCAGGGTGATCTGCGTGGGGCGCGTCGCGGACAGCAGCTCCCGCTGCGACCGCACGGAGACGTACTCGCCCGCGCCCATCGACAGGGCGCCGGCCAGCAGCCCGGCCAGTCCGCTGAACAGGATGAAGGACGTGGAGACGCCAGTGGCACCGATACCCATGATCAGTGCGAGGTTGCTGACCAGGCCGTCGTTCGCCCCGAACACCGCCGCCCGGAAGTTCCCGGACAACCGGTTGCGGCCGCGGGTTGCCAGGCCGCGCACCACCTCCTCGTGGATCTGCTCGTCGGCCACCATGGCGCTCGTCGCGGAGGGATCCGAGGCGTAGGGGGAGCGGCCTTCGGCACGCTGCGCGAGCGCGAGGACGAAGACGGATCCGAAGCGGCGCGCGAGCACCCCGAGGATCCTGTTGCGCACGGACGGGCGGAGGGGCCGTCCGACGTCGTTGCCGAGCAGGGCGAGCCAGTGCGCCTCATGGCGGCCCTCGGCCTCAGCGAGGCCGAGGAGGATCTCGCGCTCCTCGCCGGTCCGTCGGCGCGCCAGGTCGCGGTAGGTCGCGGCCTCGCCGCGCTCGTCGGCGAGATACTGGCGCCAGCGCTTGATGTCGTTCCGGGAAGGGGTCTGTTCAGGGGATGTCACGGGATGCTCCGGTTGGTCAGGTGCACGCGCTCTCCAGCCGAAGCGGGGGCTCCGGCCGGGGGTCGCGAATGCGTCGATTCGGCCGAAGGTCTCGCTCGCCGGTCGGACCGGTGGATTGCCGGGCACCATCGGTGCCAGTATGTCGACAGGCCGCACGTCCACGGACGCGGAGCTACTCCCCTTCGACCCACCATGCTACCGGACCCGCACCTGCACCCCGGGGCGGTGCGCCGGGAGCGGAGCCGGGTGCCGGAACCCTCCGGCCCGCGATACAGTCGAACGGATAACAGGAAGCAGGCTTATGGATCTGGCAGCCCGACCGTGGGTCGCGAGCTACGCGCCCGACGTGCCCCGCTCCTTCGACGTGCCCGACGGCACGCTCACCGACCTGCTCGACACCGCGGTGCGCGCCTACCGCAGGGCGCCGGCCCTGGAGTTCTTCGGGGCCGCGACGACGTACGGCGGGCTGGGTGATGCCGTGGCGCGCGCGGCGGAAGGACTGCGCTCGCTCGGTGTCGCCGCGGGTGACCGCGTGGCGCTCGTCCTGCCGAACTGCCCCCAGCACATCATCGCGTTCTACGCCGTCCTGCGTCTCGGCGCGATCGTCGTCGAACACAACCCGCTCTACACCGACCGCGAACTGCGGCACCAGTTCGAGGACCACGGGGCGACGGTGGCCATCGTGTGGGACCGCGTGGTGCCGCGCGTCCAGCGGCTGCCCGCGGACATCCCGGTCGCCGCGATCGTGTCGGTGGACCTCGTCGCCGCGATGCCGGCATCGCGGCGGCTGGCCCTGAAGCTCCCCGTGCGACGTGCCCGGGAGGCGAAAGGGGCGCTCACGACGACGGAGAAGCTCACGGGTCCGCGGAAGCTCGTGCCGTGGCAGGCCCTGCTCCGCCACCGTCCCCTGCCCGCGATGCATCCGCGCCCCGCCGCGGAGGACACGGCCGTCCTCCAGTACACCAGCGGGACCACCGGGGTGCCCAAGGGCGCCATCCTCTCGCACCGCAACCTGCTGGCCAATGCCGCGCAGGGCCGGGCCTGGGTGCCGGGCCTGCAGGCGGGACGGGAGACCGTCTATGCCGTCCTGCCCATGTTCCATGCCTACGGGCTGACCCTGTGCCTGACCTTCGCCATGAGCATCGGCGCGAGGCTCGTGCTCTTCCCCCGGTTCGACGTCGGCCTGGTGCTCGACGCCGCGCGGAGGAGCCCGCCCACCTTCCTGCCTGCCGTGCCGCCCATCTACGAGCGGCTGGCGGCCGGCGCGGCGGAGCGCGGGGCGGACCTCCGCAGCATCCGGTTCGCGATCTCCGGCGCCATGAATCTCCCGCAGTCCACGGTGGAGACCTGGGAAGCGGCGACGGGCGGCTACCTCATCGAGGGCTACGGGCTGACGGAGACGTCCCCGGTGGCGGCGGGCAACCCGATCGGTCCCACCCGGCGTCCCGGGACCGTCGGTGTGCCGTTCCCCGGTACCGACGTGCGGATCGTGGATCCGGAGGCCCCCGGCCGGGACCGCGCGCAGGGTGACGCCGGGGAGCTGCTCATCCGTGGACCGCAGGTGTTCCAGGGCTACTGGCGCAGGCCCGACGAGACCGGGGCGGTGCTGCTCGACGGCGGATGGTTCCGGACCGGGGACATCGTGCGGATGGACGACGACGGCTTCCTGACGATCGTCGACCGGATCAAGGAACTCATCATCACCGGCGGCTTCAACGTGGCGCCCTCCGAGGTGGAGGACGCCCTCCGTGCGCATCCGGGCGTAGCCGACGCGGCCGTCGTCGGGCTGCCCCGGGCGGGAGGCGGCGAGGACGTCGCGGCCGTCGTCGTCCTGGCCCCCGGCGCACGCCTCGACGTCGAGGCCCTCCGATCGCACTGCCGCGGCGCGCTCGCCGCCTACAAGGTCCCCCGCATCATCGTGCAGGCGGAGGACCTGCCCCGATCCCTGATCGGCAAGGTCCTCCGGCGCGAGGTGCGCACCCAACTGCTCAACGATGGCCTCCGTGCCGAAGGAAAAGGTGACAGCCGATGACATCCTCCCCATCAGCGCGGGCGGGAACACCCGCCCCGAACGGCCCCTGGCGTGACAGCCTCGGGAACGCCAGCATCCGTGCGGCGCAGGTGCTCCTGCTCCTGGTGCTGGCCGTGGTGGCCGTCTACGCACTGGTCCAGGTCCGCCTCGTGGTGATCCCGATGCTGCTGGCACTCATCCTGGCAGCCGCGATCGGTCCCTTCGTGAACTGGCTGCGGCGGAAGGGCTGGGGACCGACGGTCGCCACCACGGTCTCCTTCCTCCTGCTCCTGCTCGTCTTCGGCGGACTCATCACGGGCATCGTGTTCGCCGTGGTGGGACAGGCGGGCGAGCTCGCCTCCAGTGCCACCGAGGGATTCGACAAGCTCTACGAATTCGCGCAGAACGGTCCCATCCCGATCGACGACGGGCAGATTCAGCAGGCACGGGACTGGGCGGTCGACTTCGCGACGAGCAGCACCGTGGGCGCGGGCGCCATCTCCGGCCTCAGTGCGGCGGGCAACTTCACCGCCGGGGCGCTGCTCATGGTGGTCATCCTGTTCTTCTTCCTCAAGGACGGCGAGAAGATCTGGGCGTTCCTGCTGCGCGCGTTCAAGGGCAAGCGCCTCGTGAAGGCCCGCCGCGTCGGCTACAGCAGCATGGCCGTCCTGGGTGGCTACGTCCGCGGGACCGCGATCGTGGCCCTGGTCGACTCGGTCTTCATCGGTCTCGCCCTGTTCATCCTCGGCGTCCCGCTCGCCCTGCCGCTGGCGGCGATCGTCTTCATCGGCGCGTTCATCCCGTTGGTCGGGGCGACGCTCGCCGGTGTCCTCGCCGCCCTGATCGCCCTCGTGGCCAACGGCCCGTTCGTGGCACTGATGGTCATCATCGTCGTGATCGTGGTGAACCAGCTCGAGGGGAACTTCCTGCAGCCCGTGGTCATGGGCCGCACCCTGCAGGTCCACGCCCTCGTCATCCTGATCGCGCTGACGGCCGGCACCATCCTCGCCGGCATCATCGGCGCCATCCTGTCCGTTCCCGTGGCCGCCGTGGGGTGGGCGGCGATCAAGGCCTGGAACCAGGAGAAGGACGACGAGATCACGGAGGCCGAGGTCGACGCGGCCGAGAAGCAGACGGCCCTCGACGAGACGGGCCACGGCCTGAGCAGCACGCCCAAGGAGGAGCAGGGGGCCAAGGTGGCTGCCGCGGGCGTCGCCGCGGAGGAGGCCGAGGACCGGCCGGGCACGCAGGAGCGCAAGATCGACCCGTCCGCGGGCGGTTCGGCCGGTGGCTCCGACGGGGGCCGGGGCGGGTCCTCGACGGCGGGTCGCTGACCGCCCGTCCCCGTATCCCCCGGGGACGGCTGCGGCGCAGTCGTCCCCGGCACCCGCGCCTCCACGGAGGACGGCCGCACGACGCAGGAGGGCTCCCGGCAGATGCCGGGAGCCCTCCTGCGTTCCGGTCGCGGGGTGTCGCCCGCGTCACCGCGTCTGTGTGTCGCCCGGTCAGTGGGCGACGCCGACGGGGGCGTCGTCGGGCACCTGTCCGGCGACCCGGCGGTCCCAGGCCTCCATCACCTCGGGTGCGGTGGGGCGGGTGAGGAACGAGACGACGACGTACACCAGCGCCGACGCGGCCAGGCCGAAGTAGATCGGCTCGTTGGCGTAGATGCCGTCGTACTGGTTCTCGGCCGTGATCTCGAGGTAGGCCATGACGCCGAGGGTCACGAGGGTCCCCGCCGCCATGGAGGCGCCGGCCCCTATCCCGTTGCCCCGGCGCCAGACGAGGCCGCCCAGGATCGCGACGAGGAGTCCGCCGACGAGGATGTCGTACGCGATCGTCAGCGCTGCCACCACGTCCTGCACGATCACGGCCAGCGCGATCGTGACGATGCCGAGGCCGAGGACCCACCAGCGGCTCGAGCGGACATCGTGGTCCGACGTCGCACGCTCCTGGGTGTCCCTGCCGAACCACCCGGCGACGAACGGCACGACGTCGGTCCGGGCGACGGTGGCGGCCGCGATCAGCGCACCGGACGCCGTCGACATCATGGCGGCGACGGCAGCGGCGAGGACGAGTCCGCCGATGCCGACGGGCAGGACGTTCAGGGCGATGTCCGCGTAGACGTCGTCACGCGACTCGATCGCCGGCAGGATGACACTGGCACTCATGCCGATGACGGCTCCTGCGACGCCGTAGAGGATGCAGTAGATCCCTGCGGCGGAGCCGCCCCAGCGGGCGATCTCCGGCGTCCGCGACGTGAAGACGCGCTGCCAGATGTCCTGGCCGATCAGCAGTCCGAGGGTGTAGACCACGAAGTACGTGATGATGCTCTGGGCGCCGATGCCGGTGATGCTGAAGAACTCGTCCCCGGCGCGCTCGGCGATCCCGGAGAACCCGCCGGCAGCGGCCAGCGAGAACGGCAGCATCAGGGCGAAGACGCCGATCGTCTTGATGATGAACTGCGCCATGTCGGCCAGGGTGATCGACCACATGCCGCCGATCGTCGAGTAGATCAGTACGATCACGCCGCCGACGGCGATGGAGAGCGCCCGGTCCCACCCGAAGAGCACCACGAAGATGGTGGCGTAGGCGCCGGTCGACGTGGCACAGAGCATGAGGGTGTAGGCGAGCATCACGATGCCCGAGACCCGCGTGGCGCGGTGCCCGTAGCGCAGCGTGAGCATCTGCGAGACCGTGTAGATCTTCAGCTTCTGGATGGTGGGGGCGAACAGCAGGCTGAGCAGCAGGACCCCGGTGCCGATGGCCACCACGAGCCACATCCCGGAGATGCCGTACTGGTAGCCGAGGCCCACGCCTCCGACGGTGGATGCCCCGCCGAGCACCACGGCGGCCATGGTCCCGGTGTAGAGGAACGGTCCGAGGCGGCGTCCGGCCACGAGGTAGTCGCTCGCGTCGCGGGTGCGGGACTTCCCCCACCAGCCGAAGCCGAGCATCGCGACGAGGTAGGCCACCACGATGCCGATATTGAGTGCCTGCATGGGAAGTCCTTCGGTTGAGGTCCTGAGCGATGCCCTCTGGGCAACTATTGTTGACCTGTAAGCTACTCGTGACGGGTGTCACGGGTCAATCATGGCAAGCTCGTGGAACGTCCGGATTTCCGTACTGGATCGGACGGGTTTCCCTGATCGTCGGAGGAGAGGACGAGCATGAAGGCACTGCCTGTTGAGCCGACCAATGCGCCGGTCGCCATCGGCTCCCGCATCCGTGCAGCCCGCCAGGCGCAGCGCATGACGATCGAGCAGGTGGCGGCGTCCACCGGCCTGACCAAGGGATTCCTCAGCAGGGTCGAGCGGGACCTCACGTCGCCGTCCGTCGCATCGCTGGTCACCCTGTGCCAGGTGCTGTCCATCTCGATCGGCGACCTGTTCCTGGTCCCCGAGACGCACCTGACGCGGCTGGAGGAAGCGCCGCGGATCAGCCTCGGCGGGCAGGGCATCAACGAGCGCCTGCTGACGGCCCGCTCCGAGCGGAGGCTGCAGATGATCCGTGCCGTCGTCGAACCGCACGGCCGGGGCGAGGACGAGCTCTACTCCGTGGACTGCGAGGTCGAGACGCTGCACGTGGTGGAGGGCCGCTTCGTCCTGATCTTCCCGAACGACCGGTACGACCTGGAGGCGGGGGACACCGTCACCTTCCCCGGCCGCGAGCCGCACACCTGGCTCAATCCCGACGGCCGCGAGGCCGTGGTGCTGTGGACGCTCGTGCCCGCGGCGTCGGGGAAGTAGCCGGCCTCAGCCGACATGCACCCACGGGCGCCTCGTCACGTCCGGCTCCGCTGCACGCAGCACCTCGCGCGTCACGGGTGCGATCTCGCCCTCGCCCGTGACGAGGAACTTGAAGAGGTTCGCCACGGGATCGCCCTCCGTCCAGCGGAAGTACACGTGCGGCATGAGTCCCGTGATGTCGCGGATGTGCAGCATGACGGCGGCGATGGTGTTCGGCACGTTCGAGCTGTGCACCTCGAGGATGCGGTACCCGTGGCGGACCACGCCGCGCACGCGCAGTTCCGTCTCGAAGTCCGACGAGTCGTCGACCGTCACCTCGATGAAGAGGGGCTTCGCGGTGCTCGGGAAGTGGGAGACGGCGCACGCATGCTGGAGCTTGTGCCGGTAGGCGGAGCTGCTGAGCCGCTTGGGTTCGTGGGCGATCAGCAGGATGTCGCCGTCGTCCTGCGAGCCGACGAAGGACACCGCGGCCTCGTCCATCCGGATGCTCGTGGCCCGGAGCTCGAATGCGCGGCGTGACCGCGAGACGAACGAGATGACGATGATCCCGAGGATGAAGAACAGGGCGATCTTCAGGCCGTCGGGCCGCTCGATCATGTTGACGGCGGTCGTCAGCACGAAGACTCCCGTCGCGAGGCCGAAGCCGAGGGTCCGTCCGCGCTGGTGTCTGCGATGGGCCGACAGGGTGACCGCCACCGATGCGGAGGTGATGAGCGCCAGGACGCCCGTGGCGTAGGCGCCGCCCTGCGCCTCGACGTCGGCGCGGAAGAAGAACGTGACGACGATCGCGATGAGCGTGATCACCAGCACGAGCGGGCGGACGGCCTTGGCCCAGGCCGGTGCCATGCCGTAGCGCGGCAGGTAGCGCGGCACGAGGTTCAGCAGGCCCGTCATGGCGGAGGCGCCGGCGAACCAGAGGATGCTGATCGTCGAGATGTCGTAGACGGTGCCGAAGCCGTCGCCGAGGTAGAGGTGCGCGAGGTAGGCCAGGGCGCGACCGTTGGCCGGACCGCCCTCCTCGAAGGCCGCAGCCGGGATGAGCAGGGTCGTCACGAAGCTCGAGGCGATGAGGAATCCGCTCATGATGAGCGCCGCCGAGGTGAGGAGCTTGTGTGCACCGGCGATGCGGCCGGCCGGGTTCTCCTCCGTGTCGCCGGGCCTGCCGTCGATCTGCGGCATGACGACGACGCCGGTCTCGAAGCCCGAGAGGCCGAGGGCCAGGCGCGGGAAGATGAGGACGGCGAGGCCGACCATGATCAGCGGGTTGCCGTGCTGCGTGGTGAGCGCCGTCCACCAGTCGGTCACGATGCCGTCCTGCGCCATGATCTGCCCGACGGCGACGACGACGACCACCAGGTTGAGGACGAGGAAGACCGCCACGATGGCGACGGCGATCCCGATGGCCTCGCGGAAGCCGCGGAGGAACACCACGGAGAGGAGCGCGAGGAAGATGACGGTGATGAGGATCTCCTGGCCGTGCAGCCACGTGGGGGCGAACGGGTTCTCGACCAGGTGGGCGCTGGCATCGGCCGCGGAGAGCGTCATGGTGATCAGGAAGCTGGTCGCCGCGAAGCCCAGCAGCACGAGCACGAAGATCTTGCCCCGCCACTTGGGCAGCAGCTTCTCGAGCATCGCGATGGAGCCCTCGCCGCGGGGACTCTCCGAGGCGACGCGCTTGTAGACGGGCAGTGCGCCGAACAGGGTCACGGCCACGAGGATGAGGGTGGCGAGGGGGGAGAGGACGCCTGCCGCGGCCGCGGCGATGGCGGGCTGGTAGCCCAGGGTCGAGAAGTAGTCGACGCCGGTCAGGCACATCACCTTCCACCAGGGCTGGGTCCGTTCCGTCTCCGGCTGGTGTGCGGTGGGCCGGCTCGACTCGTCGAGGAGCCAGCGCTCGAGGCGCTTCCTGCTCTCGGGAAGGATCGGTGCCGACCGTCGGGTGCTCACAGTACTCACTGCTTCACCGTAGGACCGCAGGAGCAGGCATTCCCCGGTCTTAACGCTTCCTTAACGGGCCATCGGGACATCCGGGTCACCGCCGCTCTTGCCCTGGCGCACGGGGGGGAGGGGGAGGTGTGCGCCGGGTCCGCTGATGTCCTTGACCGGCGGAAAGAGCGCGAATAGCCTTATGCAAAACCTTTGATGCATATTGGGCAACTCCGCACGGTGGGGGCCCGGATCGGACGGAAGCTGTGGAAGAACTGCGCATCACCGGAGGCGGGCACCTCGGCCCCATCGACTCCTCCCGCATCCCCCGCTATGCAGGGGCGGCGACCTTCGCGCGCCTGCCCCGCCTCGACCAGGTGGAACGCGCCGACATCGCCGTCGTCGGCGTCCCCTTCGACTCCGGGGTGTCCTACCGTCCCGGCGCCCGTTTCGGCGGGAACCATGTCCGCGAGGCGTCGCGCCTCCTGCGGCCGTACAACCCGGCGCTCGACGTCTCACCGTTCGAGCGCGTGCAGGTGGCCGACGCGGGGGACATGGCCGTCAACCCGTTCAACATCCACGAAGCCATCGAGACCGTGCAGCAGGAGGCCCTCGACCTGACGGCCGGCGGGACCCGGCTGGTCACGCTCGGTGGCGACCACACCATCGCGCTGCCCCTGCTGCGCGCGGCCGCGGAGCGTGCCGGATCGCCGGTGGCCATGCTGCACTTCGACGCCCACCTGGACACCTGGGACACCTACTTCGGGGCCGAGTACACGCACGGCACCCCGTTCCGCAGGGCGGTGGAGGAGGGGATCCTCGACACCGAGGCCATCTCCCACGTGGGGACCCGCGGGCCGCTGTACGGGGTACGGGACCTCGAGGACGACCGCCGCTTCGGCTTCGGGATCGTCACGTCCTCCGACGTCTACCGCCAGGGCGTCGACGAGGTGGTCGACAAGCTGAGGGCGCGCATCGGCAACCGCCCGCTGTATGTCTCGGTGGACATCGACGTGCTCGACCCCGCGCATGCGCCCGGGACCGGGACGCCCGAGGCGGGCGGCATCACGAGCCGTGAACTGCTCGAGATCCTCCGCGGGCTCCGCGGCCTGAACCTCGTCGGTGCAGACGTCGTCGAGGTCGCCCCCGCCTACGACCACGCCGAGCTCACCGGGGTCGCGGCATCGCACGTGGCCTACGACCTCGTGACGCTGATGGCCGACACCCTCACGCCGTCCGACGCGCCGATCCGCGGGGACAAGTAGATGGACATCACCGCCGGCGCCGCCTCGGCGCCCCCCACCCCCGTCAGCGGCCAGCGCAACGGCGGCGACCTCGTCGTCGAGACGCTGTCCGCCCTCGGTGCGACGACGGTGTTCGGCATCCCCGGCCAGCACGCACTCGGGCTCTTCGACGCCCTGTCCCGCTCCAACCTCCGGTTCGTCTCCTCCCGGGTCGAGAACAACTCCGCCTTCGCCGCCGACGGCTTCTCCCGCGCGACCGGCGACGTCGGCGTCCTCTTCCTCTCCACCGGACCCGGAGCGCTGACCTCGCTCGCCGGCCTGCAGGAGGCCTATGCCACGGGCGTGCCCATGGTCGTCGTCGCCAGCCAGATCCCCCTCGAGGGACTCGGTGCCCGCCGCAAGGGCATGCTCCACCAGCTCGACGACCAGAAGGCGTCGGCTGCGAACGTCACGAAGAGCCAGCGCCTGATCCAGCACGCCTCCGGCATCCCCTCCGCCATCCAGGACGCCTGGACCGAGGCGGTCTCCTCGCCCCAGGGGCCCGTGTGGGTCGAGGTGCCGCAGAACGTGCTGCTGGACCCCGTGATGGTGCCCGAGGTCGAGGACGCGCTCGCGGAGCCCTTCGACAATCCGCCGCGGATCGAGCTGGTGCGCGAGGCCGTGGCATGGCTCAGGGACTCGAAGCGGCCGGCGATCGTCGCGGGCGGCGGCGCACGGCGCGGCCGGGCCGAGGCGTGGCTCCTGTCGATCGCCGAGAAGCTCGGCGCCCCCGTGGTCTGCTCGCCCGGCGGCAACGGCGCCTTCCCGTGGACGCACGAGCTGTCCCTGCAGTCGTGGGTGGAGGACCGGCACGTCACCGAGGTGCTCGAGGACGCCGATGTCCTCCTCGTCGTCGGGTCCTCGCTCGGCGAGGTCACCTCCAACTACTTCACGATGGAGCCCCGGGGCCGGATCATCCAGATCGACGCCGAGCCGCGTGTCCTGGAGTCCAACCGGCCGGCGCTCGGGATCCGGGCCGACGCGGGACAGGCCCTCGCGGCCCTCGACGAGGCGCTCCAGCCGCTCGACCGGGATCGCCAGCCCGGCTACGACGCCGCAGCCCTCGTGGCCGAGACGCTCGCCCGGGTGGGCGCGCGTCTCGACGCGCAGGATCTCGGCAAGGAGCGGGCATTTCTGCAGGACATCCGGGAGGCCGTCCCCGCCGGCATGCAGACCTTCTGGGACATGACCATCTCGGCCTACTGGGCCTGGAGCTGCTGGGATGCCCGCGAAGGCCAGTTCCACTCGGCGCAGGGCGCCGGAGGCCTCGGGTTCGGTTTCCCCGGCGCCATCGGAGGCGCCGTGGGCCTCGAGTCGCGCGGGCTGCCGGCCCGGGTCCTCGCGGTGTCGGGGGACGGTTCGGCGATGTACTCCATCGCGGAGCTGGCGACCGCTCGGCAGCACGACATCCCCGTCACCTGGCTGATCGTCGATGACGGCGGCTACGGCATCCTCCGCGAGTACATGGAGGGTGCCTTCGGGAAGGCGACGGCGACCGAACTGTCCCGCCCCGACTTCGTGGCCCTCGCCGAGTCCTTCGGGGTGCCGGCCCGCCGCGTGGCACCCGAGGACATCGGTCCCGCGCTCGGCGCGAGCCTCGCAGCCGAGGGTCCCAACGTCATCGTCGTGGAGACACTCCTGCGCCTCTTCGCCCCCACCCACCTCGATCAGTAGGCTTTCCTTTTCCCTCCCCGGGTGAGAGTGTCGGAAGCACTATCGCCTCGAGGAAGGAACACCATGGCATTCAGCAAGGGGGACGAGGTCACCTGGAACACCTCCCAGGGGACGACCGAGGGCAAGATCGTGGACAAGCACGAGAAGGAGTTCACCTTCGACGACCAGAAGTTCAACGCGTCCAAGGACGAGCCGTACTACACCGTGGAGAGCTCGAAGTCCGGGAAGAAGGCAGCGCACAAGGAAAGCGCGCTGTCCAAGAAGTAGCCGGCGCACGGAGAAGGGCGCCCCGCACCGTCGGGGCGCCCTTCCTTGCTCTCCGGGCGATCCGGGCGAACCGGGCGAACCGGGCCAACCGGGCGGAGCCCTATTTCAGGGGATCGTGGCCCCAGTTCATGAGCGAGTAGCGCCACTTCGAGGACTCCATGTCCTCCTTGGTGGGGCGCTGGGCCAGATGGCGGTGGACGTAGCCCACCACCTTGTGCATGTGCTCGACGTCGTCGTCCCCGAGGTCGTCCCGCTTCGTGGTCAGGATCTCGATGATGCGCCGGCCGGATCGATGGCCCACGGACTCGCCGCCGTCCTGCTCCTTCTGGCCGACCGACTGCGATTCCTCCGTGTCAAGCCATTTCTCGAGCTGGGACGCGCTCATGTTGACCGCGTCCTTCCACTGGGGCCAGACCTCGTCGAGATCGTTCGTTTCGTCCGCCATGTGCCTCGGGCCTTTCGTAGCAGTTCCGCGCGAAGGACTCCGCGCGTTTCCAAACTCGAGCTTGCGATAGCTTAATCCTAAGTAGGCTGATAAATGTAGAGGGTAGGTCGAACCAACGTCTAAGGAGCTCTACATCATGGCAGGAAACCTTTTGGCACGATCAGCCCACGACCTCGGCGCCGCAGCATGGTTCGGCGGCACCCTGATGGGCGCTGTCGGACTCAACGGTGCAACCGGCAAGGCGAAGGACCCCAAGGAGCGCACCCGGCTGTCCGCGCTCGGCTGGGCGAAGTGGACGCCGGTCCAGGTCGCCGCATTCGCCGTCCACGCGGTCGGCGGCATCGGCCTGATCCTCGGCAACAAGGGCCGCCTCGCGTCCCAGGACTCCGTGGGTTCGAACACCGTCTGGAAGTCCGTCGTCACGCTGGCGGGCATGGCGCTCTCGCTGTACTCGGGGATCCTCGGCAAGAAGGTCGGCGAGCTCGCGGAGCAGGGTGGAGAGGGCGCAACCGAACCGCGTCCCGGTGCCACCGACGAACTGGCCAAGGCGCAGTCGCAGCTGAAGACCACCCAGTGGCTCCTCCCGCTGATCAGCGGCATCGTCGTGGTGATGGGTGCGAAGCAGGGCGAGATGCAGCGTCCCACCAACGTCAAGAAGGGCCTGCTGAAGAAGTAGTCCTCCCGGCCCCCGGGTCAGCAGACCCCCGTACTGCCCTCCCGCAGGCGCCGATCCGGTGCCTGCGGCCGGGGGGTTACGGGGGTCCGGCTGTTAGGGGGCCGGTCTACTGCATGGTGAAGGCCCGGGCGACGCCGGCGTGGACGGTGTCATTGCGGATCAGCGCCCCGAGGATCCCGTTGCGGAGGCGCATCAGGGGCGTCGGCAGTGGCCGGCCCAGTGCCATGTTGATGTGCGCCTTCCGGCGCGCCAGGGCCGCCTGCGCCCTGCGCTCCTTCTCGTACGCCGCGAGCCTCGCGCCCACGTCCTGGCCGTCCCTCAGCGACGCCGTGATGATCGGCACCAGCCGGACGGCGTCGAGCCAGCCGAGGTTCATACCCTGTCCGCCGATCGGTGACACCTCGTGCGCGGCGTCGCCCACCAGCACCGTGCGTCCGGCGACGAAGCGCTCGGCGAGCCGGGACTGGACCTCGAAGGCGCTCAGCATCGAATTGGTGCCCGGGTCGACGTCGACGCCCGTCCGTTTCCGGATCAGCTGGGTGAGTGCGTCCGCCGTCGGGCGTTCCACGGGGCAGCCGACGCGGACCACCCACCGCCGGATCCCGGCGGGGAGGGGGAAGGACTCGACGATCCCGCCGTCCTCGAGGTACAGCACGGCATCGTCGCCGTCGCCCGTGGTGTCCTCGAAATCGCCCATGACGTAGCAGTCGGGGTACTTCCGTGCCGGTGCGCGGATGCCGGCGTCGCCCCGGAGCGAACTGCGTGCGCCGTCCGCCGCGATGACCAACCGCGTCTCCAGGACGGCGTCCTCGCCCCGGACGCGCGTGACGGTCCGGACGCGATCCCCGGAGTCGTGGGCGGCGACGACGGCGACCCCGCGTCGCAGGGTGCCGGGGAAGTCCTCCTCCAGCCGCCGCTCCAGGATCTCCTCGGTGACGGCCTGCGGTACGGCGAGGACGTACTGCTCTGCACCGGGCAGGGCGGCGAAGGACACCGTGCCCACGTGCCGTCCGCCGCTGCGGGCGATGCCGTCGCGGATCCGTACGCCGCGGCTCCGCAGCTCGTCGGCGATACCGCCGGCCTCGAGCGCCCGCAGCGCCGGCGGGTGGATGCCGATCGCGCGCGAATGGCTGCTGCGTTCCGTGCGGCGTTCGAGCACGACGGCGTCGAGGCCCGCCTGGCGCAGGAGCAGGGCCGTGTAGAGCCCGACGGGACCAGCGCCGACGACGACGACGTCACGCATCGCCGGCAGCCCCGCCCGACATCCGATCGAGCACGAGCAGATTGATGAAGGGGACGGCGGTGCGGACCCGCCACTGGTCCCTCCCGGCCACGGCCTCGCGCAGTTCGGTGGTCGTATAGCTGCGGCGGATGGAGGTGAGCCCGTCCTGTCGGATGTACGACCCGGGCAGCGGCAGCGTGCCCGCCGAGAACAGGGCGTACGCGAGGGGGTGGCGGGCGATATCGCTGTGCACTGCGACCCGACGGGCCAGCTGCTCCGTATCGTCGAGGAGACCGGCGAACTCGCCGGGGTCGAGGTGATGGAGCACATGGTTGGAGGTGACGGCGTCGAATCCGGCGCCCTCCCTGACGAGTTCGGTGCTGAGGGCCCGGCGGAAGGACAGCCCGGGCACGGCAGGCCGTGACGTCGCATAGGCATGGGCGCGCTCATCGGGGTCGATGGCGGTCACCTCGAGCCGGAAGCCGTCACGCCGCGCCCAGCGGGCGATGGCCCGCGGCACGTCCCCGCCGCCCGAACCGATGTCGAGGAGGGTGTTGGTGCGGTCCTGCGAGAAGGCCGGCCGGAGCAGCGAGGCGTACGTGCGGTGCCAGCCCGACACGACGGCATTGACCACGCCGAACTGCGCGTACGTGCGGTCGAGCTTCCGAGGGTCGCAGTCGGGCCGATCCATCTCCTCGACGGCGTCCGGGTCCCGCTGCGCGAGGAACCCTGCTCCGCTCATGCGCCGGCTTGGCTGAGGATGGGCTCGAGGTCCTCGGGCACGGCGGCGTCGGCGTCGTCGGACACGCCGGCGGCCCGGGCCTCGGGAACCGCGGCGGACGCTCCGATCCTGGTGAGGAGCGCGGTCTCGACCGTGAGTCCCGGACCGAAGGCCATGGAACAGATGCGGTTGTTCCCCTCGCTCGCGGGCTGGTCCAGGATGGCCTTCAGGACGAAGAGGACCGTAGCGCTGCTCATGTTCCCGTAGTTGCGCAGGGTCTCGCGCGCCGGCACCAGCTGCTCGGGGCTCAGTCCTAGTTTGGCCTCCACCTTGTCGAGGATGCTGCGCCCGCCCGGGTGGATGGCCCAGTGCTCGATCTCCGAGTAGTCCAGGCCCTTCAGCGACGCGTCGCGGGCGAGCAGGGGTTCGAGGGCCCCGACGATGTGCTCGTCGATGATGTGCGGGACGTACGTGCCGAGGACCATCTCGAAGCCCTCGTCCCCGATGTTCCAGGCCATCGCCTCCTCACCCACGGGCGTGAGCACCGTCTCGAAGTGGTCGAGGCTCAGCGCCGGACCGTCCAGCGGGATGTCCCGCGCGGAGACGATCGCTGCCGCAGCGCCGTCGGCGAACAGGGAGGACCCGACGATGGTGTCGGGGTTGTTCGAGGAGCGGACATGCAGCGAGCACAGCTCGGCGGCGATCACGAGCACGACGGCGTCCGGGTCCGCATCGCAGAAGGCCTTCGCCGACCGGAGTGCGGGGAAGGCCGCGTAGCACCCCATGAAGCCGAGGTGGTAGCGCTGGACCGACGGATCGAGGTCCAGGGCTCGCACCACCTTGTAGTCCGGCCCGGGGGCGAAGAATCCGGTGCAGGACGCCGTGACGACGTGCGTGATGTCCGCGGCCTCGATGCCCGGAGCCGCGTCCAGTGCCTTGCGGGCTGCCTCGATGAAGAGTTTGGTGCCCTCCTCGGCGTAGACCGCGTTGCGGGTCTTGGTGCTCGGCGTCAGGATCCGCAGTTCCTTCTGGTCGAAGAACACCGGATCGTCGGACGTCGCCTCGAGCGTGAGCTCCTTGACGGCGGTGTACCGGGTCTCGATCCCCGAGGAGTCGAAGGCCGCCCCGACGAGGCGCTGTGCCAGCCGCGTGAGGCCCGGCTGCGCAGCGAAGACGTCGCGCACCTGGGGCTGCACCATGATCGTGTCGGGTACAGCTGTTTCGAGGGATCTCAGGATCACTGTCATACGTCCATTACTAGAGGACTAACGCGACAAACACAATGACAGTAGGCTTAGTGTTCACCCCCGCAACCATCCCAGGAGCGCAATGGCCAACGAACCGTCAGGCACCCTCGACCAGGAGGACCCGCGCGGTCCCGCCGTCGACGCGTCCCCTGAACTGCAGGAGTATCCGGGCTTCACCGAGCGCATGGACCCGCGCCCCGACCACGGCGAGGACAGCTACACCGGACACGGTCGGCTGGCGGGGCGGCGGGCCTTCATCACGGGAGGAGACTCCGGCATCGGCCGGGCCGTGGCCCTCGCCTTCGCACGGGAGGGCGCGGACGTCGCCATCGGCTACCTCCCGGAGGAGGAGGAGGACGGCGCGAGCTGCCTCGAGCTGATCCGCGCCGAGGGCCGGACCGCACTGGCCGTGCCGGGCGATCTCCGGGACGAGTCGTATGCCGCCGCAGCCGTCCGGCAGGTCGTGGAGGGGCTCGGGGGCCTCGACATCCTCGTGAACAACGCGGGCTTCCACATCGCCCAGCCGAACGGCCTCCCCGACATCGATGCCGACCAGCTGCGCCGTACCTTCGAGACGAACGTGTTCGGCACGGTCTGGCTGACGCAGGCGGCGCTGCCCCACCTGGGGGAGGGGTCCTCGATCATCAACACCACCTCCGTGCAGGGCTACCACCCGTCGACGAGCCTCATGGACTACGCCGCGACCAAGGCGGCCCTGAACAACCTGACCTTCAGCCTCGCGGGACTGCTGGGCGAGCGTGGCATCCGGGTGAACGCCGTCGCCCCCGGACCCATCTGGACGCCGCTGCAGCCCGCCACGACGACATCCGAGAAGCTGGAGTCGTTCGGCGAGGGAACGCCCCTCGGACGGATGGGCCAGCCGGCCGAGCTCGCCGGAGCCTACGTCTTCCTCGCCTCGAACGATGCGCGCTACGTGTCCGGGGAGATCCTCGGGGTCACCGGCGGCAAACCCCTGGCCTGACGAGGTTCGGGTGCCGGCACGGTGGGGTGCTGAGCACCGGACCAAGCCGAACCGCGCTGTGGAACGAAGTGCAGGTATCAGCGCCGGCCTTCTCCTGTCCGGCCGACCGGAGGGCTGCTCGTGAAACTCCTGACCGCACTGCCGTCCCGGCGCCGCTCCGCGCTGGCTGCCGTAGTACTGACCGCCTCGCTGGCGCTCGCCGCCTGCGGCAGCGCCGAGGAGAACCCGCTCGGAGTCAATGCGGCCGGACGGGCCGGGACGGCCGAGGACGCCGCCCCCGCGAACGGCGGGCGGGCTGTGCCCGTCGGCGCCGATCTCGGCGAGGACCCGCTGAACGTGGGGGTCGACGGCGCGGAGCTCTGCGGTGTCCAGCCCGACGACAGCCGGCTGCGCTACACGGTGATGCTGCACAATCCGACGCTGGAGACCTTCACCCTGGGGAGGATGAGCCTGGGAGATCCGCAGGGCCTGGAAATCATCTCGTCGATGGTCCAGACGGCGAACCGCGAGGGGCACCACCACCCGGGAGCGGAGACAGACGCCCATGCGCAGCACTCGGCAGCACCGACGCCGTCGGCGTCACCGGAGCCCATCGGCCCTCCGGTCCCGGCCGAGGGCTACGAGTTCGAGCCCGACGCCCACGTGAACATCATCGTGACCGTCGAGCTCGCGCAGGGTGCCACGCACGGCAGCGCGGACAACATCCTCGTGGCATTCTCCTCGCCGGAGCGCGACTACGCGGTGGCGCACAACCTCAAGATCGACGTGGACGCGACGTCCTGCAGCTAGCGGCCGCAACCTCCGGAACGAACGAAACCCCCGCCTCGAGAGGCGGGGGTTTCGTTCGTTCCGGACACAGCAACCCGCGAACGCGGCAACCGGCCGGATGAGGCCTGTGGACTAGGCCGGGAGCTGCAGGACGGCACCCGTGAAGATGAGGTCCGCGTGGATCACGGTGTCGGCATTGGCGGCGAAGAGTGCCTGCCAGCCACCGTTGACGCCGAGCTTGCCGGCGATCGAGCTGAGGGTGTCACCCGACTGGATGGTGTAGGTCTCGCCGCTCAGTGCGACGGGAGCAACGGGGGCCTGGGCGACGGGAGCCTGGGCGACGACGGGTGCCTGGACCTGGACCGGTGCCTGGACCTGGACCGGAGCCTGGACCTGGACGGGTGCCTGGACCTGGACGGGGGCCTGGGCGACGGGAGCGACCGGTGCCGGAGCCTGCTGGAACTGCACGTCACCCGGGGCAGCGGTGCTGCTCAGCCCGAGCTGTGCCGAGCAGGAAGGCCATGCGCCCCAGCCCTGGCCGGCGAGGACGTTCTCGGCGACGGCGATCTGCTGCTCGCGGCTGGCGTTCTGGGGAGCGCCCTGGCCACCGAAGGCGGCCCAGGTGGAGGGGGTGAACTGCAGGCCACCGGAGAAGCCGTTCCCGGTGTTGATGCCCCAGTTTCCGCCGCTCTCGCACTGTGCCAGTGCATCCCAGTCGCTGGCGGGGGCGGCGTTGGCCGCTCCGGCCGCTGCGCCGAGGCCGAGGCCGGTGAGTGCTACTGCTGCGAGTCCGCGACGGGCGCTGGTGCTGAAGGAGTGTGTATTCATGGGGTTACGATGCTCCGAAAGGCCACCCGCACTAGGTCCGTCCCCGGACTTCTTCGCGCCGCTGCTCACCTTGACTTGAATAGAGGTCATGGTTCGGCAGCCGCCTGTTGAGCAACGAGCGGTGGAGGGCGGTGCCGGGCATTCATCGCTGCTCGTATGACGGCAGCTTTTTCGCTTCCCCGGACGGGGAACTACCTCCACCGTAAAGTAATTTCGTTTCGTTGCCAAACCGGTACGGCGCGGCGCTTGACATCGGGTCGAATCGAGGGAAGAAAATGTGGCCAAACTGAGGATCCTCTGCGACACTTGCGCACTGCGGGCCCCGGCAGGGAGCGCGGGAGCCCCATCGGCGCCGGAAAGGGCCCGGGCATAGCAGCCCGGACCCCTTCCCGTCCGTCCGGACGCGCCGGTCAGGCCGCTACGTACCCGTGCGGATCGAGCACGTACTTGGTCGCGGCTCCGGCGTCGAACTCCTCGTAGCCACGCGGTGCCTCCTCGAGTCCGATCGACTTGGCGTTGACGGCCTTCGCGATGGAGACGCGGTCGTGCAGGATGGCCATCATGAGGCTCCGGTTGTATTTCATGACCGGACACTGGCCCGTGGTGAAGGACAGTGACTTCGCCCACCCCGTGCCGAGGCTGAGGGACAGGGAGCCCACCTTCGCGGCGTCGTCGCCCGCTCCCGGGTCGCTGGTGACATACAGCCCCGGGATGCCCAGAGCGCCGCCGGCGGCCGTGATGTCCATGAGCGAGTTCAGGACCGTCGCCGGCGCCTCGGTCGCGGAACCGGAGCCGTGGCCCCGCGCCTCGAATCCGACGGCGTCCACGCCGCAGTCCACCTCGGGAACGCCGAGCAACTGCTCGACCTGGTCGCGGGGATCGCCCTTGGACACGTCCACCGTCTCGCAGCCGAAGCTCCGTGCCTGCGCCAGCCGCCCCTCGTTGAGGTCGCCCACGATGACGACGGCGGCGCCCAGGAGCTGCGCCGAGACGGCGGCGGCGAGGCCGACCGGACCGGCACCTGCGATGTAGACCGTGGAGCCGACCCCCACCCCGGCCGACACGGCGCCGTGGTAGCCCGTGGGGAAGATGTCCGAGAGCATCGTCAGATCCAGGATCTTCTCCAGGGCCTGGTCGCGGTCCGGGAACTTCAGCAGGTTCCAGTCGGCGTAGGGGACCAGGACGTACTCGGCCTGCCCGCCCACCCAGCCGCCCATGTCCACGTAGCCGTAGGCGCTGCCGGGCCGGTCCGGGTTGACGTTGAGGCAGATGCCGGTCTTGCGCTCCTTGCAGTTGCGGCACCGGCCGCACGCGATGTTGAAGGGGACGGAACAGATGTCCCCCTTCTTGATGAATTCGACGTCGCGTCCCACTTCCACGACCTCGCCGGTGATCTCGTGGCCGAGGACGAGGTCCGCCGGAGCCGAGGTGCGGCCCCGGACCATGTGCTGGTCCGATCCGCAGATATTGGTGGTGACGGTCTTGAGGATCACACCGTGGTGGACGGCCCGGCCCACATTGGCCGGGTTCACCCCCGGTCCGTCCTTGAGTTCGAAGGTGGGGTAGTCGATGTCGATGACCTCGACCTTCCCTGGTCCCTTGTACGCAACAGCTCTGTTACCGCTCATGGAACTTCCTCTCCTGCCTGCACTGGTGCGTCCGGTGTGCCCGGGCGCCGTCGCCGGCGCGCCCCGACGAAGGCGACGCGCTGGTAGCGCCGAACCTACAGTGCGGGGGGTCGCATCGACGTTGCATCTCCGCCTCCCCGCATGTTGCGGCCCGGGGCGCGGCGGGAGAGGGTGGCTGTATGACTGGGACCGTGCTCGTGACCGGCGCCACCTCCGGTATCGGAGCTGAATTCGCGCGACAGTTCGCGGCGCGCGGCTGCGACCTGGTGCTGGTCGCCCGGGCCGCCGGTCCGCTCGAGGAGACGGCGGCCGCGCTGCGGACCCGCTGGGGCGTGCAGGTCGAGACCCTCGCAGCAGACCTCCTCGACGAGGACGGCCTGGCCCGGGTGCTCGCCCGCCTCGACGGCGGGCACGACGCGGGCGATACCGGGTCCCCGGCAGCGGATCGGTCGCAGCCCGGCGTCCGGCCCGTGACCGTGCTGGTCAACAACGCCGGGTACGGGCTGGTCCGGCCGTTCGCGGACAATACGCTCGACGACGAGGTCCGGCACCTGCGCATCCACGTGGAGGTGCCGCTCACCCTCGCCCACGCCGCCCTGCAGTCCATGCGCCCCCGCCGCGAGGGGACGATCATCAACGTGGCGAGCGTCGCCGGCTTCACCCCGAGAGCGACCTACGGAGCGGCGAAGGCGGCGATGATCAGCTTCAGCCGCTGGGCGAACCTCACCTACGGGCCCGAGGGCATCCGGGTGACGGCGGTCTGCCCCGGCTTCGTGCACACCGAGTTCCACCAGCGCATGGGGGTCGACACATCGAGCGTGCCGGAGGTCCTGTGGCTCGACGCCGGCCTCGTCGTCCGTGAGGGGCTGAGGGACACGGCCGCGGGCCGGGCCGTGTCGATCCCGAGCCTGCGCTACAAGGCGCTCACGGCGCTGGCGCGTGTGGCGCCGTCGTCGATCGTGGCACGCTTCGCGACGCGCGGCCGCTGACCGGCGGCACTTCCGGCCCCTCCCACCGAGCGGCGGCGGACACGGGGCGCCCGAGGGACGCCTGCGCCGTCGTGCCCGTCGGCGGACCTCGTCAGGACGTCGCTCCTCCGCTGTCCCAGCTGTCCGGCTCGGCCGCCGCGTCCTCGGGGTGGCGATCCTCGTGCGGGTCCGCGGGTGTGCCCTCGCCGTTGAACGCCGCCGGCACGGCGCCTGCGGCATGGGTGTCCTGCTGGTCGCGGATCGTGGCGGCGGGCTGCCCGGCCGATCCCGCGGAAGGGTCCAGGACGTCGTTCCGGCGATCCCCGTCGGGATGGCCGTCGCCGTGCTGACCGCCGGTCGCGTCCGACGCCGGGTCGGCCGTCGCGGGGGCGCCCTCATTCCCGGAGCCCTGCTCGCTGCGCCGCGCTTCCTTTTCGGCAGGCGGGACCGGCACCGCGGGGCCGAGGGGATGATCGGCGGGAAGGGCTGCGCCGCCGGGGTTCCCTGCGCTGCTGCTTGACTCGGTCATCGTGCTCCTTCTGGTCGGTGCGTCGGGGCGGGCGTCGGCCGGCCCGAGCGGGGAGTGGCATCGCGAACACTACGTGAGGACCGTGGCCCCCTGCCGCCTGCCCGGCCGCTTGTCCAGACCCTGTCCTCTCCCGATGCCGGGACGGCGGGGAGAAGGTCGGTAAGTATGCTTATGATAAGGGACCAGAGGTGACGAAGGATGCCCCTTACAAGGAGGTAGGACGATGGCAGGTTACTTCAAACTGGTGGACGCTCACGATGACGGTTTCCGCGTGAAACTGACCGCTCCGGACGGAACGCTCGTGGCAGTATCCACCTTCTACGCTTCGAAGGAAGAGGCGATCGCCGGGATCGAACTCATCCGGGAGATCGCCGGGACCGGGCCCGTGGTGGACCACAGCCGGGCCGAATCGGTGGACCAGGACGAGCTCCTCCTGGGACTGCAGGAGACGCCCGAACGACATGCGAGGGTGCGGCACGACGCCTAGGGGTCCGCCCTCCTCGACGTACTGCAGGAGGGCCACCCGCGCGGTGTACGACTGTATACAATGACGCCGGACGTGGAATAGGATGGGGCTATTCCACAATCTCTCTGAAGGGAGCCAACGTCATGTCGACCGCGGACTCATTCGGCGCGAAGGGCGTACTCGACGTCGCCGGCGCCCACTACGAAATTTTCAGGCTGAGCGCCGTCGAGGGCGCCGAGAACCTCCCGTTCAGCCTCAAGGTGCTGCTGGAGAATCTGCTCCGCACCGAGGACGGCGCGAACATCACGGCCGACCACGTCCGCGCGCTCGCGCAGTGGGACGCGGCGGCCGAGCCCGACACGGAGATCCAGTTCACGCCCGCGCGCGTCATCATGCAGGACTTCACCGGCGTCCCGTGCGTCGTCGACCTCGCAACGATGCGTGAGGCCGTCGTCGACCTCGGTGGCGACCCCAAGCGTGTGAACCCGCTCGCCCCGGCAGAGATGGTCATCGACCACTCCGTGCAGATCGACGCCTTCGGCAATGCCGGGGCCCTCGAGCGCAACATGGAGATCGAGTACCAGCGCAACGGGGAGCGGTACCAGTTCCTCCGCTGGGGACAGACCGCGTTCGACGACTTCAAGGTCGTCCCGCCGGGCATGGGCATCGTCCACCAGGTCAACCTCGAGTACCTGGCCCGCACCGTCATGACCCGTGAGGTCGACGGCGTGGTGCGTGCCTACCCCGACACGTGCGTCGGCACCGACTCCCACACCACGATGGTCAACGGCCTGGGCGTGCTCGGCTGGGGCGTCGGCGGCATCGAGGCCGAGGCTGCGATGCTCGGCCAGCCCGTCTCGATGCTCATCCCACGCGTCGTCGGCTTCAAGCTCACCGGTGACATCCCCGCCGGCGCCACTGCGACCGACGTCGTCCTCACCATCACCCAGATGCTGCGCAAGCACGGCGTCGTCGGCAAGTTCGTCGAGTTCTACGGCGAAGGCGTCGCCTCCGTGCCGCTCGCCAACCGCGCCACCATCGGCAACATGAGCCCCGAATTCGGTTCCACCGCCGCCATGTTCCCGATCGACGACGTCACGCTCGACTACCTGCGCCTCACCGGCCGCCCGGCCGAGAACGTGGCACTCGTGGAGTCGTACGCCAAGGAGCAGGGCCTCTGGCACGACCCGTCCCGCGAGATCCGTTTCTCCGAGTACCTCGAACTGGACCTCTCGACCGTCGTCCCGTCGATCGCCGGACCGAAGCGCCCGCAGGACCGCGTGGAGCTCAGCAAGTCCAAGGACCAGTTCCGCGAGGACCTGCGCAACTACTCGAACGACCCCGACCTGACGTTCGCTCCGGGCGGCACCGTGGACGAGTCCTCGCAGGAGAGCTTCCCGGCATCGGACTCGCCGAGCTTCACGCCCGGGACGACGTCGTCGGTCACGGACGAGAACTCCGAGCCCCGCGAGACCGTCGGAGCGGGTGCCGGCTCCACTCGGCCGTCGAAGAAGGTCGCGGTCACCATGAAGGACGGCCGCGAGTTCGAGCTGGACCACGGCGCCGTGAGCATCGCGTCGATCACGTCCTGCACGAACACGTCCAACCCGTCGGTCATGCTCGCCGCCGCCGTGCTGGCGCGCAACGCCGTCGAGAAGGGCCTCGTGTCCAAGCCGTGGGTCAAGACCTCCGTGGCCCCGGGCTCGAAGGTCGTCACCGACTACTACGAGAAGTCGGGTCTGATCCCGTACCTCGAGAAGCTCGGGTTCTTCACGGTCGGCTACGGCTGCGCCACGTGCATCGGCAACTCCGGTCCGCTGGAGGACGAGATCTCGCAGGCGATCCAGGACAACGACCTCGCCGTGACGGCCGTCCTGTCCGGCAACCGCAACTTCGAGGGCCGGATCAACCCGGACGTCAAGATGAACTACCTGGCGTCGCCGCCGCTGGTGGTCGCCTACGCCCTGGCAGGCACCATGGACTTCGACTTCGACACCGAGCCCCTCGGCCAGGACGAAGCCGGCAACGACGTCTTCCTGAAGGACATCTGGCCGAACCCGGTCGAGGTCCAGCAGGTCATCGACTCCTCGATCGACGAGGACATGTTCACGTCGAGCTACGCGACGATCTTCGAGGGCGACGAGCGGTGGCAGTCCCTGCCCACGCCCGACGGCGCGACCTTCGCCTGGGATCCCGAGTCCACCTACGTGCGGAAGCCACCGTACTTCGAGGGCATGCAGCGCGAGGCGAGCCCGGTCGAGGACATCGACGGCGCACGCGTGCTCCTGAAGCTCGGCGACTCGGTCACCACCGACCACATCTCGCCCGCGGGATCCTTCAAGTCGGACACCCCGGCCGGCCGCTACCTGACCGAGAAGGGCGTGCAGCGCAAGGACTTCAACTCCTACGGTTCGCGCCGTGGCAACCACGAGGTCATGATCCGCGGCACCTTCGCGAACATCCGCATCAAGAACCAGCTCCTGGACGGTGTCGAGGGCGGGTTCACGAAGGACTTCTCGCAGCCGGACGCGCCGCAGGCCGCCGTCTACGACGCCGCCGAGAACTACCGCGCGGCCGGCACGCCGCTGGTGGTCCTCGCCGGCAAGGAGTACGGCTCCGGCTCGTCGCGTGACTGGGCGGCCAAGGGCACCGCGCTGCTGGGCGTCAAGGCCGTCGTCGCCGAGAGCTACGAGCGTATCCACCGGTCGAACCTGATCGGCATGGGCGTCCTGCCGCTGCAGTACCCCGAAGGCCAGAACGCCGAGTCCCTGGGCCTCACCGGCACGGAGACCTTCGCGGTCAGCGGGGTCACCGAGCTCAACGAGGGTCGCACCCCCCGCACGGTGAAGGTCACGGCTACCCCGGCCGACGGCGGCTCCGCCGTCGAGTTCGATGCCGTGCTGCGCATCGACACGCCGGGCGAGGCGGACTACTACCGCAACGGCGGCATCCTGCAGTACGTGCTGCGCCAGCTCGCGAGCTAGCGTCCACGAGGTTCCGGGCCGGGGTACCACCTCCCGGCCCGGACCGTCTGCAGGGCACCTGCCCTGCCCACCCGAACCACGACGAACCGAGGGGCGCCATGGCAGAGTCCACCGATCTATCGGCGCGCGTGGACGGCGACGCCATCTTCCGCGTCCTCCGCAGCGAGATCCTCGCCGGCGTCCACCCGCCGGGGACGGCGCTGCGTGAAGTGGTCATCTCCGAGCGGTTCGGCGTCTCGCGGACGCCCGTCCGGGAGGCCCTCAGCAGGCTGCAGCACGAGCGCCTGCTCGAACGGGCGGCGCGGGGACTCCAGGTGCCGCAGATCGACCCCCAGGAAGTCATCCAGATCTACGACCTGAGGGTCATGCTGGAGGAGGAGGCCGCCGGGCAGGCGGCCCTCAACCGGGGTACCGCGGACATCATGCGGCTCGAGGCGCTGCTGGAACGGGACCGCGGCGTCGTCGACCCGGACGACACCACCAAGGTCACGAACAACCTCGAGTTCCACACCTCGCTCTGGTCCGCGGCCCGGAACCCCATCCTGATGGACCTCCTGCAGCGGCTCTCCACCCACCTCATCCACACGCCCCGTTCCACGCTGTCCGTCGGGCACCGCTGGCAGGAAGTGCTCGTCGAGCACGAGGCGCTGATCAGTGCGATCACCGATCGGCGCAGCGACGACGCCCGTGCCATCGCCCGCACGCACCTCGAGAAGGCCCGTACGCTCCGCCTGCACCTGCTCCGCACCACCGCGGCGGACTGAGCGTGGCGGACCACCGGACGCGGCTCCTGCTCGACGTCGACACGGGTATCGACGACGCCGTCGCCCTGCTGTACCTGCTCGCCACACCGGGGACGAGCATCGAGGCCATCACCTGCACGGCCGGCAACGTCGGGGCGCGGCAGGTGGCGATCAACAACCTGGCCCTGCTCGAGCTGTGCGGCCGTGCCGGCATCGAGGTGGCCCTCGGCAGCGAGGTCCCGCTCGAGATCCCCCTCGTCACGACCGAGGAGACCCACGGCGACCAGGGGATCGGCTACGCGGTTCTTCCATCCCCCCGCGGGCATATCTCCTCCCGGCACGCGGTGGACGTGTGGCTCGACGCGGTGCGCTGCCACCCCGGGCAGATCACCGGACTGGTCACGGGACCGCTCACCAACCTGGCGCTGGCCCTGCGCGCGGAGCCGGATCTCCCGATGCTCCTGAAGGGACTCGTGATCATGGGCGGGGCGTTCCACCATCCGGGGAACACGACACCGGTGGCGGAGTGGAACACCCATGTGGACCCGCACGCGGCCAAGGAGGTCTTCGCCGCCTACGAGGGCCTGCCCCTGGAGAAGCTGCCCGTGGTGTGCGCGCTCGAGACCACGGAGCGCATCGAGTGCACCCCCGCCCACGTCGACGCCGTCGCGCGGGCGGCGGGTGCGGCGCCGGAGGTCCTGGACCCGGACGACCCCGACGGCACCCGCAGTGGCAGCGACAACACCGTCGTCGCCTGCATCTCCGACGCCCTCCGCTTCTACATGGAGTTCCACCGGCTGTACGACCAGGGCTACATCGCCCACCTGCACGACCTCTTCGCGGCGATGGTGGCGACCGGCGAGGCGGGATTCGAGGAGCGGCTCGCGACGGTCGACGTCGAGACGGAGTCCCCGCTGACGTTCGGGCAGACGGTCGCGGACGTCGCCGGGATGTGGAAGCGGGCGCCGAACGCGCGGATCGTCACGCGCAACGATCCGGCGGCGGTGTTCGATGTGATGGTCCGCCGCCTGTCGGACCTGGCGAGGATGCACGGCTGAGGGTGTCCGCCCGTGCCTTCGGCAGGGCATGGCTTCCAGCTGCGGGCCACCGCCGTCCGGAGGCACGGCCGGTCGCCGGGACCGACGCTCGCGGCGGGGCCCCGGTACACTGGTAGCTGCCCGCACCGCCGCGCGGCCGGCGCCGAGGTGACATGAGGTGCGTCCTCCCCGTCCATTGCGCCCAAGGAATATCGTGAGTTCATCCCTGACCCTCGCAGCCGGCACCGCCGTGCAGCGGCCGCGACGCCTGCTCCTCGCCCTCGGCGGAGCACTCATCGTCGCCACCTACCTGTTCCTCGTGATCGTCCAGCCCGCGGAGATCGCCGGCGGCATGGGCAGCACGGCGTCGCTCGTCTCCCTCTTCGGATTCCTCGGCGGCGGTGCGCTCCTGGTCGGCGGCATCCTGCCGATGCTGAGCACCAGCTCGCTCGTGGTCATGCCCCTCGGTATCGCGCTGAACATCGCCATCGGGCAGGTGGCCGGGACGCTGGGCCTGCAGATCTACCTCGATGCGATCGGGACCGTCCTCGTCGCCGTCCTCGCAGGTCCCGCTGCCGGAGCGGCCACCGGAGCGATCAGCAACGCCATCTGGGGGCTCTTCAACCCGTTCGCACTGCCCTTCGCGGCCGGCGCCGCACTCATCGGGCTGCTCGCCGGCATGGCGGCGAAGTACGGTGCGTTCCGCAGGGTGTACCTGGCGCCGGTCGCGGGCCTCGTCGTCGGGGCGATCGGCGGACTCGTGGCCGCACCGGTGGCCGTCTTCATGTTCGGCGCGGCAGGGACCTTCGGGACCAATGCGATCATCGCGGTGTTCCGCTCGATGGGGGACAAGCTGCTGGTCGCAGCGACCAAGCAGGGGCTGCTGTCGGATTCGCTGGACAAGGTCGTGGTCTTCGTCCTCGTGGCGCTCGTCGTCTATGCGCTCCCGCCGCGTGCGGTGCGCCAGTTCCCGTTCGCACGCGCCCACCGCGTTCTCGGCGCCAGGACAGGCACGCCCGCGCGATCGGCGAACGGGAACGACGCCGGCGCCGCCTGACCCATGCCGCGCCGCAGGATCTACAACCCGCTGACCGAGCTGCTCGCCGCAGTCCTGCTGGTGGTCCTCGTCCTCGTGGTGAACCGCTGGGAGTTCTCCCTCGCGGTCCTCGTGCTCGTGGTGGTGCCCGCCGTCCTGGTGTCCGGCAGGCCCCGGCAGATCGGCCTGGCGGTCCTCCTGGTGGCGGGACCGCTCGTCCTCTCGTCCCTGCTGCTGCACGGCCTGTTCTATCCCGAGGGCCGCACTGTCCTGCTCGACCTCGGGATCGCCCGGGTCACGACGGAGGGCCTGTCCTTCGCCGCCGCCATGGGGCTGCGCATGGGCGTGTTCGCCGGGGTGCTGCTTCCGGCCGCGATGACGCTCGACATCCCCGAGCTCCTGGCCACCATGACGCACCGCGGGTGGAATCGGAAGCTGGTGTTCGTCGTGGGTTCCGCAGTGGGGCTCATCCCGCACGTCGCGATGCGTGCACGGCAGATCACGCGCTCGCAGCAGGCGCGCGGACTCGTCGTCGGACGCGGCCCGGTGTCCCGCGTCCGCGCACTGCTGGCCGTCCTGACACCGCTGGTCATCGGCCTCCTCGTGGATGCCTCCGAGCGCAACTCCATGCTCGAGGCCCGCAGCTTCTCGTCCGGTGTGACACGTACGAGCTACCTGCCGGACACGGACACCGTCCGCCAGCGGGGTGTGCGGCGTGCCATGGTCGTCGCGGTCGGGGTGTTCTCCGTGGTCTGGCTCGTCGGCCCGGGCGCCGCATGATCAGCCTCGAGGGCGAATCCTTCGCCTACGACGAGGGCGTGCCCGTCCTCGCCGACGTCGCCCTCACCGTGGGCCCGGGGGAGTACCTGGTCGTCGCGGGAGCCTCCGGCTCGGGCAAGACGACGCTGGCCCGGTTGCTCGCCGGGCAGACCGGTGCGGCCGCGGGCTCGGTCTTCCGCGGATCGATCACGCTCGACGGCGAGACGATCCGTTGTGCCGGTGCGCCCACCGACCCGCGCGTCGACCCCGCGGCCTGGAGCACGCACGTCGCCTATGTGGCGCAGGGCGCGTGGGGACAGCTGTCCATGATGTGCGCCACCGTCGGTGAGGAGATCGCCTTCGGCCCCTCCAATCGCGGCATCCCCACCGCTCAGCTGCGGGACGGGGTGCACGAGATCGCCGCTGCCCTGGCCTTGACCCCGCTCCTGGACCGCGACCCGCGCCGGCTGTCCGGCGGCCAGCTCCAGCGCACCCTCATCGCCGCGGCGATGGTCCAGCGCCCGCGCGTACTGGTCCTCGACGAGCCCTTCCAGGGTCTCGACGCCGACGCGGTACGGGACATCGCGGCAGCCCTGGCCGCCCTGCGGCGGGACGGGACCGCGGTCGTGGTCTGCGAACCGATGCTGCCCCGGACCGCGCCGCAGGACGCCCGCGTCCTGGCGCTCGCGGACGGCCGCCCGGTGTTCGCGGGTCCCCTGGCGGAGGCCCGCCGGGCAGGACTGCGCCGCTACGGCATCGGGACGGCGGGCGATCCGCCGCGCCCCGCCGCAGGCCCCGCAGCGGGTCCCGACCAGCCCCGGACGGTGCCGGCCGCCCCCGCGCTGGTCGCGCTCGAGGGAGTCACCTTCCGTCATCGCGAGGCCGGACCGGCGGCCGCACCCGCCGTGCTGCGGGGGGTCGACCTCACCGTCCTGCCGGGGGAGATCATCGCGGTGAGGGGTGCCAACGGCTCGGGGAAATCGACGCTGCTGCAGCACCTCAACGGCCTGCACCGGGCGGACGGCGGCTCCGTGACGGTGGACGGGGTGCCGATCGTCCGTCAGCCGACGGGTACCCTCGCCGCCACGGTCGGGTACCTGTTCCAGGACACGGACCAGCAGCTCTTCGAGCGGACGGCGCTGCGCGAGGTGACCTTCGGGCCGCTGGCCACGGGCGTCCGCAGGGGTGCGGCCGTCCGGCGGGCGTCGGCCGCGCTCGACGGTGTGGGACTCGGAGCGCTGGCGGACGCCCACCCCTACGAACTGGGCTTCGTCCAGCGGCGCCTGGTGGCCCTCGCCTCCATCATCGCGACAGGGCCGGCCGTGTGGGCGCTCGACGAACCGACCGCGGGCCTCGACGAGGCCGCGCGCACACTGCTGGCAGGCCTGCTGGCCCGGCACGCGCAAGGGGGAGGGGCCGTCGTCCTGGCGACCCACGATGCCGCGTTCGCCGATGCCGTCGCACATCGGACCATCTGGCTCGAGGACGGCAGGATCGTGGCCGGGCGTCCCGGGCCCGACGCCTGATCGCCCTCCCGCAGGGCACGACCAGCCCCTAGGGTGGGACCCATGGACCTCCTGCGCGAGCGGCACCGCACCATCCCTACGCGGGGCGCCGACCTCGCCGTCTTCGAGTACGGGGCGGACCCCCGGGCCGATGCACCGTCCATCGTCTTCGTGCACGGGTACCCCGACGACCATCGGGTGTTCTCCCCCGTCCTGCGCGAGCTCGCGCCCACGCACCACCTCGTGGCCTTCGACACCCGGAACGCCGGACGGTCGCGCACGCTGGGCGGCGCCGGCTTCACCCTGGCGGAACTGGTCGACGACGTGTTCGCCGTGCTCGAGGCCGTCGGGGCCCCGGGCGGGGTTCGGCTCGTCGGCCACGACTGGGGATCCATCCAGGGCTGGGCCGTGCTCCAGGACGAGCGCTCGCACGGGCTGGTGATCGACTACACCAGCATCTCCGGACCCGATCTCCGCCACTTCTCCCGCTGGCTGCGCGGGCGCTTCCGCCAGCCGCGGCTGGTGCCGCAGGGGCTCGGACAGGTGCTGCGCAGCTGGTACGTCGGGGCCTTCCGGCTGCCGGTCCTCCCGGAGCTGGTGTGGAAGTACGTCCTGACCCGGCGTTACGAGCTGACTGCGCGGCGGAACGTGGGAGCCGATCCCGTCCGTGGTCTCGCCCTGTACCGGACCACCCTGTCCTCGGCGGCCAGGCCGCCCCGGCCCACCCGGGTCCGGGTTCCCGTGCACGTCATCGTGCCGCTGAAGGATCCCTTCCTCTCGCCGCACCTCGTCGACGGCCTGGACGAGTGGATCGAGGACCTGACCGTCACCACCGTCCCCGGGGGCCACTGGTGGATCGCCTCGCGGGGCCGTGCGTTCGCCGAGCTGCTCGATCCCTCGCTGCGCGACCGTGCCTGACCGGCACTATGCCTCGAGCAGCCCCCGGATGTCCTCGGCGGTGAGGGCGGAACTGAAGACGGCGTCGTCGTCCATGACCGAGGTGAAGAGCTTGGCCTTCTGCTCCTTGAGCTTCATGACCTTCTCCTCGATCGTCCCCTTGGACACCATGCGGTAGACCATGACGTTCTTCGTCTGGCCGATCCGGTGCGTGCGGTCCACGGCCTGGGCCTCCGACGCGGGGTTCCACCAGGGATCCAGCAGGAAGCAGTAGTCCGCCTCGGTCAGGTTCAGGCCGAATCCGCCGGCCTTGAGGCTGATGAGGAACACCGGGGCCTTGCCGTCCTTGAAGGAGTCGATGACCTCGCCGCGGCTCCGCGTCGACCCGTCGAGGTAGGCGTACTCGATGCCGCGGGCGTCGAGCTGTTCGGCCGCCTTCTTCAGGTAGGACGTGAACTGGCTGAAGACCAGCGCGCGGTGTCCTTCGGCGAGGATGCCGTCGAGGTTCTCGAACAGCACCTCGAGCTTCGCGGACGGTACGCCCTCGTGCTCCGGATCGACGAGGGAGGCGTCGAGGCTGAGCATGCGCAGCAGGGTCAGCGAACGGAAGACGATCATGCGGTTCCGGTTCATGTCCTCGATCAGGCCGAGGAGCTTCTGCCGCTCCCGCTGCAGGTACGTCTCGTAGATGTGCCGGTGCTCGGGGTGGAGCTCCACCTCGAGGACCTGCTCCTGCTTCGGGGGCAGGTCGGAGGCGACCGCCTCCTTGGTGCGGCGCATCATCAGCGGGCGGATGCGCTTGCGCAGCCGGACCAGTGGCCGGTTGTCGCCGATCTTCTCGATCGGCGTCCGGTAGTCCTCCGTGAACTTCCGGGCCGAGGGGAAGAGGCCCGGCGCCACGATGTTGAACAGCGACCACAGCTCCATGAGGTTGTTCTCCATGGGCGTTCCGGTGATCGCCAGCTTGAAGGGCGCGTCGAAGTCCTTGGCCGCCTGGTGCACCTTGGACGCGCGGTTCTTCACGAACTGCGCCTCGTCGAGCACGAGCCCCGACCAGGGGAGGTCCTGGTAGGCGGGGAAGTCGAGCCGGAAGAGCGTGTACGAGGTGATGACGATGTCGGCGTCGCCGACCTGCTCGCGGATGGGGACCCCGGAGGCGCCCTGGGTGTCGTTGATCGCGACGACCCTGAGCCCCGGTGCGAAGCGGTGGGCCTCGTTGGACCAGTTCGGCACCACGGAGGTGGGTGCGACGACGAGGAACGGGGCGTCCAGCCCCCGGCTCTCCTTGGCGTAGGTCATGAGGGCCAGTGCCTGCAGGGTCTTGCCGAGCCCCATGTCGTCGGCGAGGACGCCCCCGAGCTGATGCCGCCACAGGAAGGCGAGCCAGCTGAAGCCCTCGGCCTGGTAGGGGCGCATCTCCGCGACCAGGCCGGCGGGGGCGGCCGTGGCCTCGACGTCCTTGAGCTCGAGCAGCCCGCTCACGGCCTCGCGCCACGACTGCGCCTGCTCGGTCTCCTCGGCGAGGTCCTCGAAGTCCGCCCAGAGTCCCGCCTGGTAACGGCTGATCTGCAGGCCGGTCTCCGGGTCCCACTCGCTCAGCGCGCGGGCCTCCTCGATCAGCTCCCGGAGCTGGTCGAACACGGGCTGCTCGAGGGACAGGTAGCTGTTGTCGACGAGCTTCAGCTTCTTCCGGCCCTGCGCCAGGGCCCGGAAGACGGAGTCGAAGGGGATGGTGCGGCCGCTGACCGTCACCATCACGCCGAGGTCGAACCAGTCACGGTTGTCCGTCTCGACGGTGCTGATGCGCAGTGTCGGCGTCTCCGTCAGTTCCGTGTAGTCGGGCTTCTCGCCGACGACCTCCACCGTCACGCCCTCGAGCTCCATCAGCTGGGGCAGCACGTCCTCCGCGAACTCCACGGCCTGCATGTCCTTCAGCTGCAGGGACTTGAGCGGCAGGGAGGCGAGCACGCTCCGCGCAGCAGCGGCGAGGCCGTCCTCGGCGTCGGCGTCGCGGTAGCCGTCATCACTGCCCGGACCGCCCCGGCGGAAGGGCCTGCGCTGGACCGCATCACCCAGCGGGTAGTCGAAGTGCCAGTCGAGGGTCACCGAGCCGTCCGCACCGTAGGCCGTGGTGAGGACGAGGACCGGTGGCTGGATCTCGGGGAGCTCCACGCTGCCGTCGCTGCTGTCCACCTCGATGGACTGTCGCAGCCTGGGGTAGTACTCCTGGAGGAAGAGGGACTTCTCCTCCTCGGGGACGACGACGGCGCGGCCGCGCTGCAGGAGCTCGATGTCCTTCGGCGTCAGCCTCCTGGAGGTCGGCGCCAGGGTGATGGTGTCGTCGGGGGCGACCGTGTAGATGCCGTGCGTGCTGATCACGTGCGCGGTGTCCGAGGGGTGGGGCTGCCCGTCGACGTCGAGCGCCGGGCAGAGCTGGAGGGCCCCGTCCTCGGTCTCCGTCGCGTCGAGCTTCAGGGTGGCGCGGCCCGCGAGTTCGATGCTCACGGACTTCTTGGATCCCACGAAGGCGATGCCGAGGCGCTGCGCCTCGTCCAGCAGCTGCCACAGGAGCGGATTGCTGAAGTCGTCGAGGTACAGCCAGGAGTCGTTGTTGCCGAAGTAGTTGACGCCCGTGCCGCGGTGCAGTGCCGGGAACTGCGAGAACCAGCGGTGCTGGTCCGGGTCGAGCTTCAACCCGTACGTCTGGTAGCTGATGCTGCCCCAGGACAGGTTGTTCTTGATCCACTTGCCCTTGCCGTTCTGGCTGACCGGCCGCACGCCGAGGCGGGTGTTGAGCGTCCGCTGCCCCTGGCGCTCGGCGGCCGACCCCCACCGCTGCACGGCCACTTCCGGCGTCCGCAGCTCGAACTGGAGGCCGAGGGGTGTCAGCGGGGCCGGTGGATCGGTCGAGGGGGCATCGGCCTCGAGCAGGTCCGTCAGGGAGGCCTGCCAGCCCTCCGGTGCGGACGGACGCGGCGCGGGGCGAGCACCGAGGTCGCGCTCGTGCTGGGCCAGCAGGTTCTCGGTGTTGCTCTGCAGGGCGGTGGCGGCGACGTGCTTGCAGTCCGCCCCGACGGGGCAGCTGCAGAAGTTCTCGAGGGGACGGAACCGTCCGTCGCCCTTCAGCCCGAGGCGGAGCTTGGTGCGGTAGTCGCTGGGCGCACTCCCGCGGACCTTCCCGGTCAGCAGCTTCGACTCGGCGTCCCAGGCGAGTGAGCTGACGGCGCCGTCCTTGGCGTAGGTCTGTCCGCGCTGGAAGGCGGCTCCGCCCACGACGCGGATGATGTCGGTGACATCGACCATGGGGTGGGTGGAAGTGGGCATAATTCCATGCTCTCACGCGGTGGTGACGCTCCCCGGCCACGGGGCATCCCTTTCGCTGCGGGTGACAGGCACCGGGTCGAGCGGCTCGATCATGGCGGGCTCTGCCCTACTGTTGGGAAGGGGCTCAAACCGGGCATTACTGGCGGAACGGAAGAGGTCGCGTGTTCGAAGCAGCAAGCATCATCTACGCGGCGGCGGGTCTCGCCGTGTTCGCGGCAGCACTCCTGCCGCGCCTGCTCATGCGCGCGCCGGTCTCGATGCCCATGGTGTTCCTCGCCGCCGGCATCCTGGTGTTCAGCTTCGCGAAGGACCTCCCCGATCCCGATCCGGTGGCCTACAGCGATGTGACGATCCACCTGAGTGAGGTCTGCGTCATCATCTCGCTGATGGGGGCCGGGCTGGCGCTCGACCGCAAGCTCGGCTGGCGCCGCTGGTCCACCACCTGGCGCCTCCTCGGCATCGCGATGCCCCTGTGCATCCTGATCCTCACGCTGATGGGGATGTGGCTGCTGGGCCTCGGGCTCGCCTCCGCCCTGCTCGTGGCCGCGGCCCTCGCGCCCACCGATCCCGTCCTCGCCTCCGAGGTTCAGGTGGGGGAGCCCTCGGAGTCGGAGGAGGACCTCGAGGCGGAGGACGAGGTGCGCTTCGGCCTGACCTCCGAGGCCGGGCTCAACGACGGCCTCGCCTTCCCCTTCGTGTACCTCGCCATCCTGATGAGCACGGTGGGTCTGTCCCCGTCCGCCTGGGGTGTGGAGTGGATCCTGCTCGACGTCCTGTGGCGCATGATCATCGGCTGTGCGTTCGGGTTCGGCATGGGCAAGCTGCTGGCCCGGGTCTTCTTCCGGACGCCGATCAAGAGCGTCCGCCTCGCCAACTACTCCGAGGGGTTCGTCGCCCTCGCGGCGACGTTCCTGACGTACGGGCTCACCGAGGCGATCGAGGGCTACGGTTTCATCGCGGTCTTCGTGTGCGCCCTGACCATCCGCGCCGGGGAACAGACCCACGGCTACCACGGTGTGCTGCACAGCTACATCGAGCAGCTCGAGCGGCTCCTCACCGTCGTCGTGCTCGTCCTGCTGGGCGGGGCCGTGGCGCGGGGCCTGTTCGAGGGCCTCCGGCCGCTGGAGGTGGTGGTCGCCGTCGCCTTCGTCCTGCTGGTGCGGCCCGTCACGGCCTGGTTCAGCCTGGCGCGGGGCAAGACGGGCCCGTGGGAGCGCCGCACGCTCGCCTTCTTCGGAGTGCGCGGCATCGGTTCCGTCTACTACCTGAGCTACGCCCTCTCGAAGGGCGAGTTCGCCGCTGACGAGAGCACGCTGTGGCGCGTCGGGGGCCTCGTGATCGTCATCTCGATCGTCATCCACGGCATCACCGCCGCTCCCGCCATCAATGCCCTCGACCGCGCGCGGCAGCGCAAGGCACGTGAGCAGGGCGACGAGGCGCAGGCTCCCAACACCCCGGTCTAGTGGCGGCCGCGCGGCCGCGGGCGGATCGTCCGTTCCAGGGTCGCGCGTACCACGAGCCCTCCCACGAGGGCCCAGAACGCCCCTCCGATGCCCAGGACGGACAGGCCCGATGCCGCCAGGAGGAACGTCACGGCGCCACTCATCCGGCCCGTCGCGTCTCCGAACGCGGCGGTGACCGCCGTCGCCATGGTGCTGATGAGCGCGAGGCCGGCGACCGCCTCCACGAGTCCGGCCGGTGCGGCACCCACGACGACGACGAGCGCGCCCGAGACGGCGGCGAGCACCAGGTAGGAGAATCCCGCGGTGAGGGCGGCGATCCAGCGGCGGTCCCGGTCCTCGCCCGCCCCCTCACCCGCGGACAGTGCGGCGGACAGGGCCGCGAGGTTGACGGCGTGCCCGCCGAACGGGGCGACGAGCGCCGTGCCGGCCCCGGTCACGGCCAGGGCGGGACGCCAGGGCGTCCGATAGCCGAAGGATTTCAGGACGGCCACGCCGGGGAGGTTCTGCGACGCCATGGTCACCACGTAGAGGGGCAGGGCTATCCCCACGACGGCGGCCGGGTCGAGGACGGGCACGGTGAACACCGGCGTCGGCACCAGGTCGGCCGGATCGATCCCGGTCCCGTCGCGGGCGAGCTGGAGGCCGATGACCACCAGGGCCGCGACGAGGGCGAGCGGCACGGCCCACTTCGGGATGACGGCGGAGGCGGCCAGCCAGACGGCGATCACGGGCAGCACCAGCAGCGGGATGGTGCCCAGGGACTGGAACGGCGCCAGGCAGAGGGGCAGCAGCACGCCCGCGAGCATGGCCTGCGCCAGATGCTGGGGGATGCGTGCCACGACCCGCCCCAGCCAGGGGACCGCGCCGGTCAGCGCGAACAGGAGGCCCGTGACCAGGAACGCACCCACGGCCGCCGGCCACCCTCCCGCCGGGATACTCGCCCCGGCCAGCAGCGCGGCCCCCGGGGTGGACCAGGAGAGCGTGACGGGGAGCCTGAAGCGCAGCGCCAGGAGGACGGTCCCGAGGCCGACGACGGCGGTCAGCGCCAGGAGCCCCGACGCCGCCTGCTCCGGCGAGGCACCCGTGGCACGCAGTCCGGCGAGCACGACGGCGAAGGACGACGTGAAACCGACGAGGGCCGTGACGACGCCCGCGAGGACGGGCTCGTGCAGGCCGGGCCGGACGGTGGAGCTGGTGTGCACCGCGCATCTCCTGTTCGGAGCGCTGCAGCCCCAGAAGCGTTCTGTATACGGAACGGCAAGCGTAGGATGCAGGGATGCCCGAGGACAAGCCCACCCGCGATGTGTCGCCGCGGGCCGCCGTCGCCCGACGCATCACGGAACTGCGACGAGCACGGGGGTTCACGCTGAGCGGTCTCGCGTCCCGCGCAGGCATCGGGAAGGGGACGCTGTCCGAACTCGAGGCCGGCACCCGCAATCCGACGCTCGAGACGCTCTACGCGCTCGCCGGTCCACTCGGGGTGCCGCTCACGGGACTCGTGGGCGACGGAACCGGGCACAGCGTCCCGGACGGGGTCGTCGACGCCCGCCTGCTGACCGTCCGGACGCACGACGACGGCGGCACCACCGAGGTCTTCTGGCTCACCATCGCCGCGCGGGGCACGCGGGTCTCGCCGCCACACCGCCACGGCACTGTGGAGCATCTCCGGGTGGTACGGGGGACGGCCTGCGTGGGACCGTCGGGCGCCGAGGTGCTCGTCCGGGCAGGGGAGTCCTCCTCGTGGCCCGCCGACACCGGGCACACCTACGCGGCGAGGGACGGCAGCGCGCAGGGCGTCCTCACCATCGAGACGCCGCCCGGCGGACCCTGATCAGGTGGTGCGGGCCTGTTCCAGGCGCCGCTGCACGGCCTCCAGCTCATCGCTCAGGGACTGCAGGCGTTCGGTGTTCTGCTCGACGGCGAGTGCCCGGACGAGGTGGTCCTGGCGCTCCCGGAGCGCGGCTTCGGAGGTCTGCGGTTCGCTGTTCGGCATGGCCCCAGTCTGTCAGGGCGCCCTCCAGTGCGCGACCGCGCCGTCCTCGGGCGGGCGCAGGAAATAGATGCACCCGGGCAACCGTTCCCTCAAGAGGTCCGCGGCCCCCGCCGCGGTCCCGGAAATCGAGAGGTGCATCCCATGTCTGTCCCCCTGTCCATCCTGGATCTGGCGCAGGTCGCCGAGGGCTCGACGCCCGCCGAGACGTTCGCCTCCAGTGTGTCGCTCGCGCAGCACGCGGAATCGTGGGGCTATCGCCGTATCTGGTACGCCGAGCACCACAACATGGGCAGCATCGCGTCGTCGGCCACGAGCGTGCTGATCGCGCACGTCGCCGCCCACACGTCGACCATCCGCCTCGGAGCCGGCGGGGTCATGCTGCCCAACCACTCGCCGCTGACGATCGCGGAGCAGTTCGGCACCCTCGAGAGCCTGCATCCGGGGCGGATCGACCTCGGCCTCGGTCGGGCGCCCGGCAGCGACCAGGTCACCGCCCGTGCACTGCGTCGTGATCCGATGTCGGCCGACAGCTTCCCCTCCGACGTCCTCGAACTGCAGGGGTACCTGACCGGTGAGACGCGGGTCCCGGGCGTGCAGGCCACTCCCGGTAAGGGCACCAACGTCCCGCTGTACATCCTCGGCTCCTCCCTCTTCGGCGCCCGGCTCGCCGCCGCCCTCGGCCTGCCCTTCGCCTTCGCCTCCCACTTCGCGCC
Organism: Arthrobacter sp. UYP4; assembly: GCF_057291175.1. Taxonomy (NCBI): domain Bacteria; kingdom Bacillati; phylum Actinomycetota; class Actinomycetes; order Micrococcales; family Micrococcaceae; genus Arthrobacter; species Arthrobacter sp. UYP4. The sequence continues at coordinate 688,575 of NZ_JBXAVU010000002.1, read as the reverse complement.
GCAGGCCCTGCTGGACGCCTCAGCCATCTACCGCCGGGAGTTCACGCCGTCGGCGCAAGCGGAGAAGCCACACTTCATCGCCGGGGTCAACGTCATCGCGGCCGACAGCGCCACCGACGCCCACCACGAGTTCCACGAGGCGATGCTGCGTCGCGTGACACTCCTCCTCGGGCGCGGGCAGACCTTCACCCGTGAGGAGTCCGAGGCCATCCTCGCGTCGCCGGGCGGCCAGCAGATGGCCGACATGGCGCGCTACAGCGCCGTGGGGACCCCCGACGTCGTCCGGGACTACCTGGAGCGCTTCAGCGACCGGATCGGGGCCGACGAACTCATCGTCGCGACCCAGGCCGGCACCACCGACGCCTGGCTGCGCTCCTTCGAATTGCTCGCCGGAACCATGCTCCCCGTCGCCGCCTGAGGGTCACGGATCAAAAAACCTTCGGACTCTGCTTGCCTTTACCCTCCAACGTTTGGTTAAGTGGATCCCGGTTGTAGTGTTGCGCATTTGTATTTCGCGCGGTTTAGCCCTCGCGGGATAGGCCGCGTCTCTGAAAAAGCGGACAAGCACGCCGCGACTGGGGCGTTCCGAAAGTCGGATCGCGTCTGAATTTCAGAAGGATAAACAAAAATGGCAACAGGTACCGTGAAGTGGTTCAACGCTGAAAAGGGCTTTGGATTCATTGCTCCCGACGACGGAAGCGCAGACGTGTTCGCACACTTCTCCGCCATCAACGCGAGCGGCTACCGCTCGCTCGATGAGAACCAGAAGGTCAGCTTCGACACCGAGCAGGGCCCCAAGGGTCCTCAGGCGTCGAACATCCAGCCCCTCTAAGGCTCGGATCTTCAACTAGATCTTTTCGTGGGAAGCAGGTCGGACTCCGGTCCGGCCTGCTTCTTCGTTAAGGGTCGGACCGCACGCGGCGTGGTCTGCTCCCGTCAGACGGCACCGCCCGGAGCGCGCCGTCCGCGCCGTCGATCCGCGCCGTCAGCCCGTGCCGTCGCAGAGGCCGATGAAGGCGCCGAGCTCCTCGAGCGCTGCCGGGGTCGCGGGCAGGTGATGGGTCAGCCGGGGGGAGCGGACGATGACCGCCCGCCACTGGCCGCGTGAGACGGCGACGTTGATCCGGTTGCGGTTCAGCAGGAAACCGATGCCCCGCGGTGCCTCGGCAGCGGACGACGCCGCCATGCTGACGATCACGACGGCGGCCTGCTGGCCCTGGAACCTGTCCACGGTCCCGACCCTGACGTTCCGGTATCCCGCCGTGGACAGGGTCTCCCGGACGAGCTGTACCTGCGCGTTGTAGGCGGCCACCACGAGGAGGTCGGCCTGCCCCAGCGGTCGGGGCGGAGCCCCTGCGTCGGGCGTCCACGGCACGCCGAGGTGCCGCCGGACCTGGGCGAGGACCTCGGCAGCCTCCTCGACGGACGACGTGGCATTGCCGTCGTGGTCCACCGAGACGCACTCGATGCCGGGAGCCTGCCCGGCCAGGAGCCGCTCCCGCGCCGCAGGGGCTGTGGTGAGGCGGCCGTCGTAGGCGAAGCGGGAGACGGCGCGGCAGAGGTCCGGGTGCATGCGCCACGTGTCCGCGAGGAAGTAGCCGACGTCCGGCGGCAGGGTGGCGGCACCCGCCGAGAGCCAGCCCAGCGCCGAATCGTCGACCGGCTCGGGGTGGATCCCCTGGGTGACCTGCGGCAGCTGCTGCGGGTCACCGAGCAGGAGGAGCCTGCGGGCGGCCCGCGCGACGGCCATGGTGTTCGCCAGCGAGAACTGACCGGCCTCGTCGATGACCAGCAGGTCGAGCGACGCGGCGGGGACGGCACGGCCTGTCATCGTCCACGCCGTGCCGCCCACCAGGCAGCCGCCCTCCGCCCCGACGAGGCGGGCGACATCGTCGTCCGAGCGCCGGCTCCACGGGGTCGCCGCGTCCGCCTCCTTCGGCTTCTTCGCCACGAGCTCCTCGGGGACGCCTGCCTCCATCGCCCGGCAGAGCAGGTTCTCGACGACGGCGTGGGACTGCGCCACGACGCCGACCTTCCAGCCGAGGCGCACCAGCCGTGCGACGACCTCCGCGCCGACGTGCGTCTTGCCCGTCCCGGGAGGCCCCTGAACGGCGAGGTAGGAGCCCCGGAGCAGCCGCAGCGCGGTGGTGATCGCCTCCGCGTAGCCTCCGGTGCCGGGCGGGACGGCGGGCAGGGAGGCACCGGCCGGCAGGCGCGGGGGGATCCGCCGGAGGAGGTCGAGCGCAGGTCCCGGGGGCAGGTCGGGCAGTGCCCGGCCCACGCGGTCCGCCAGATCGACGAGCGCATCCTGCAGGGACCTCGTCAGCAGGGGCTGGTCGGGGGAGAGTGCCACGGGAAGCTCGGGCCGCGGTTCCGCACCGCGCCGGAGCTTCTCCCGGAGGACGGCCGTGGTGGTGCCGTCGCCGTCCTCCGTCAGGTCGAGCACCTCGATCCCGAACCAGCCGCCCCTCCCGCTGCCGCCGCTGTCCACGGTGTCGGCTCCGACCGGCACCGGGGCGTCGTAGATCGCGAAGTAGGAGGAGCCCTCACGGATGTCCGCGCCCGGCTGCAGGCGGGCCGTGCCCTTCAGGATCCGTACCGGGTTCGCACGGGATGTCGGTTTCGCCCAGTCCTCGACGACCTCGAGACTGCGGAACACCAGGACGTCCCGCGCCTGGTCCCACTCGTGGGCGGGGGAGGAGAGGCGGTCGAAGTGGGACCACCAGAACTGCTTGCGCTCCCGGCGGTGGTAGCCCACCGCGGCGGCGACGAGTGCCACGGCCTGCTGGTCGGGGTGCCGTGCCTCCTCCGGGGAGAGCCCATCGAGGTGATCCAGTAGCCTGGCCTCTTCGGGCGCGGGCCCGTAGGCGGGCAGGACGTCCTCCGTGATGGCGGGCGGAACCGGCGGGCGCCGGCGGTCGGCGTGCCGCTCCTCCAGATCGAGCAGCCAGTCGCGGAGCCGGAGCGTGGAGAGGCAGTCGTAGGTGTTGTAGTCGCTGATGCCGGCGAGGATCTCCGCCGCCGCTGCCTCGTCGCCGGCGTCCCGCGCCGTACAGTAGGCCGCATAGGCCACCACCGAGCCTCCGGCGTCCGTCACGTCCCCGGAGCGGAGCGTGCTGCCCATGTAGAGGGGCTCGAGCTTCTTGAGGCTGTAGGAACGGTCGGAGATGCGGAGGCTGGAGCGCACCGTGTCGTAGAGGTCCACGAGCACGCCGTCGCGCAGCAGCGTGTCCACGGCGTCCTCCCCGACCACGTGGACCAGCGACAGCCGGCGCAGGGCGGTCTTCTCGTAGGCGGCGTAGTGGTAGACGTGCAGGTCGGGGTACTGCTGCCGACGCTGCGCCACGTAGTCGAGGAAGCGGGTGAAGGCGCCGCGCTCCTGCGCGCGGCTGTGGGCCCAGAACGGGCGGAACGGAGGTTCGCCGCCGTCGTCGTCAGGCTGCTCCAGCACGCCGAACAGGTACTCGATGCCCCAGCTCCCGTCCGCCGGATCCTGCCACAGCGGATCGCCCTCGAAGTCGAAGAAGATGTCACCCCTGCTCGGTGCGGGCAGGGTGGACAGCGTGTGCTGCGGGAGGACGCGGTAGGAGAGCGCCCGGTCATCGCCGGCGGCGTCGCGGTAGGTGACGCCGCCGTCGACCTCGGCGAGGCCCACCTGCAGCCGCGCCTGCTCCTGCAGGCGGGTCAGGGACGGGTCCTCGGGATGCGGTGCCATGCCCGCGAGCTGGTCGATGGTGGTGACGCCCTCGCCGTGGAGCCGCGCCCGGCGCTCGCCCGTCATGGCGGCGACGAGCAGCAGGTCGCGCGTCGCCGCGACCTCCTCGGTGCAGTAGTCGCAGCGCCCGCAGGCGGTGTGGGTGGCGGCGCCCCACGCCACCGGGTCCGCCTGGTCCCGGTGGCCGTGGACGAGATCGAGGAAGCGGGACCGCCGCTCGCGGAACACGGGCAGCAGGTCGGGCAGGCTGTGGACACTGGTGGTGCGGTCGCCCAGCACCAGGGTCACCTCGGGCGACGTCGGGATGCCGGCCGCCTGCAGCTGGTCGCCGTAGGCGGCGAGCTGCAGCAGTGCGCCGACCTTCGCGTGGCGCGCGAGCTTGGTGTCCCAGACCGCGTAGGACCCGTCCTCCTGGCGGACGAGGAAGTCGGAGCGACCGTGGAACGTGCCGTCGAAGAAGGCGGCCTGGAAGACGACGGACGCCCCCGAGCGGAGCGCGCGGAGCGACTCCTCGTGCTTCTCCGCCAGCGTGGCGCGGTCCATGGACGCGGCCGGTTCGACGTCGTACACGCCCCGCGGGTTGCCCGGCGACCAGAGTCCGTGCTCGCCCACCAGCTCGTCGAGGACCCGGCGCTCGTGCACGTCGCCGAGGACGGCTGCCCGCTGCAGCATCGGGTCCGCCGGGAACTCCGCGCGCGGTGCCCGTCCCAGCTTCTCGTCGAGAACGCGCAGCAGCCGGTACCCGCACTCTGACGCCGTCACGAGGTCCGTCGCCGAGAAGACCAGATCGGGACGGCCGGTGCCGGAACCGCCGTCGGCGTCGAGCAGGAACATGGGCTGCGGAACCTCTCGTCGTGCCGGCAGGGGCGGCCAGTCCATCACACCCCTCCGACGTCGACGCGACGGGCTCACGGTGGGGCCACTGCGGGTCCGCGCGGATCCACGAGGACCCCTCGGCGCGCGACGCATCCCGGGGGAGGGCCAGTCAAGGATACGGGGATGGAAGAATTGGCACCATCCGACCACCGATCAGGAGCACGCCATGAATCCCCGCACGCTATTCCGCACCGTCGCAGTCGCGGAGGCGGTGACCTGGGCCTTCCTCCTGCTGGGCATGTTCTTCAAGTACGTCGCCCGCACCACCGAGGCGCTCGTGCCGCCGGCGGGAGCCGTGCACGGCTTCGTGTTCCTCTGCTTCGTGGTCACGACGGTCTTCATCTGGATCAACCAGCGCTGGTCGGTCCTGACGGGCCTGCTGGGACTCGCCTCGGCCATCGTCCCGTTCGCCACCGTCCCCTTCGAGCGGTGGATCGAGCGCCGCGGGCAGCTAACCGGCGCCTGGCGGCTCGCACCGGGGGCGGAGGCACCCCGGAACCCGCTGGAGCAGGTCCAGGCGTGGGTGCTGCGGAGCCCGTTCGTCGCCCTGCTGGTCGCGGTGGTCGGCATCTCGGTGGTCTTCTCGGTGCTCCTGCTCGTCGGGCCTCCCGGGTCCTCGAGCTGACGGGCGGACCATGAAGGATCTGAGCGGCACGAGCGACGACGAACGGTTCTTCCTCTCCGGCGGACGCCGCTGGCGCAGGACCGATCCCTCGCTGCCCGAGGACGTGAAGGCGCGGCTCATGTCCCACCTCGGGCGCGGGCGCTCCGGGGTCCGTAACAGTGCGAAGGGCGACGACGGCGCGGCGCTGCCGCGGGCCCGACGCACCGTGCAGCTGGCGAAGGAAGGACTCGGTGAGCGGGGGACGCCGTGGTGGGAGCAGTCGGAGCCGGAGAGGAGGGCACGGTGGACCGCAGCGCTGAAGGAACTCGATGCGCTGCACCCGCCTCGACCCGACGGTCCGGCGCGGAAGCGATCCGGCGATGGGTGAACGTGCTGCCGACGAGGTGTTGCGGGCGGAGATCCTGCGCATCGCGGAGCAGCGCGGCAGCGACAAGACGCTGTGCCCGTCGGATGCCGCCCGGAGCATCGGCGGCGGACAGTGGCGGGACCTCATGCCTGCCGCACGCCGCATCGCGTTCGAGCTGGCTGCCGAGGGGCGGGTCGACGTGACCCAGAAGGGCGAGGTGGTGGAGCCCGACGCCCGCGGACCCATCCGTATCCGCTGGGTGGCCGGTCCCGCGTAGGACGCACGGGACGTTCTTCGGGATGAGGACCGTCAGGGGGCCGCCGGCCGCAGGAGGATGATGCCCGGGTGTCGCCGATGAGCGCGCAGCGCGTTCATCCGCCGGACGAGGGGGCGATCAGGATCTGGCCGGGCACCCTGATCGAGGCGCCCGTGACGGCGGCACCCGCGCGGGTGCCGCCGTCGTGTGCTGCTGAGTGCGGCTACCTCGGGAGGAGCTCCGGGTGATGGAGCTCGGTGACGTCCGGGTGTGCGCGCAGGCGGCCCTTGAGCACGTTCGAGCCGTAGGACGAGAGCATGGGGTTCTCGGGGTCGTCCGAGATGCCGCGTGCGGCAGCCCTCAGCTCGTCCGTGAGGGGCACGGGCTCGATCACGGCGTCCAGGCGAGGCGACCAGAAGAACGGGATGGCGTAGCGGTCCACGCCGGGCGCAGGGGAGGTCACACGGTGGATGGTGGCCGCGAGGTAGCCCTCGGTGGCCACCTCGAGCATCTCGCCCAGGTTGACCACGAGGGCCCCGGGGATCGGCGTGACGGGCACCCACTCGTCCGTGCTGTGGGGGAGGACCTCGAGGCCGCCCACCTCGTCCTGCAGCAGGAGCGTCACGAAGCCGTAGTCGGCGTGGGCTCCGACGCCCTGCGACCCGGCGCCCTCGACGACGCCGCCGACGTAGTGCACGAGCTTGGCCATCCAGGCGGGAGTGCGCTCGAAGGGCTCCGCGAAGTAGTCCTCGGGCAGGTGGAGGGCGACGGCGATGGCCGAGAGCAGCTCGGCGCCCACGGTGGACATCAGCCCGGCCCAGGCCATGGCCTGTTCCTCGAGTTCGGGCAGCGCCTCGCGCGGCCACAGGTTGGGGCCCTGGAGCAGCCAGTACGGCTCGTCGGCAGGGTAGTCGCCGAGCGCCTCGCGCTCGGGGGAGAAGTCGATCTGCTCGCGGGCGTCGGGCCGGCCGCGCGTGATCTCGGTGCCGAGGCCGGCGTACCCGCGGAAGTGCGGCGACGACTGGTTGTGGATCTTCAGCCGCTCCTCGAGCGGTAGGTCGAAGAACCGGCGCGTGACGGAGAACAGGTCGTCCACCTGGGTGGGCGCTGCACCGTAGTTGATGACGTGGAAGAAGCCGACGGTGTGGGCGGCTTCGCGCAGTTCCTCGATGAAGCCGGGGTTGAAGGAACCATCGGCGGAACGTGCGGTACTGAGGTCAAGAGTGGGGATCGATCCCGGAGAGTGCTGCATGCGGAGGAGATTACGCCCGTTCAAAAGCCGGTCCTTCCTTTAAGTTACGCCGTATTGCGGCCGGGCCCGCCCGCGTCGGGATCCCTGAGGCCCGCCAGCCTGCGGACCAGGCGGAGGCCGCCGTCGGAGCCCGGCCAGTGCCGCTGCAGCGCGTCCGGGCCCGCGCCGCGCACCACGGCGCGCAGGACGACGGCGACGAGGACGACGTCGTCCGCGTATCCGATGACGGGCAGGATGTCGGGGACGAGGTCGATCGGCAGGACCAGGTACACCACGAGGCCCACGAGCAGGATCCGCACCCGCCGGGGGACGGCAGGGTCCGCAGCGAGGCGCCGCACGAGCCGCAGGAGGTCGGGCCCGAGGCGCACCACGTCGGCCGGCGACAGGACCTCCGGGTGCCGCCGCGCGTACACGGCCAGGAAGAGGAGGAAGGCCGCATAAGTGGCGAGGACGGCGACGGCGATGCGCAGCAGTAGGTCCCAGTCCATGCCCGTCCTTCCCGTGCGGCTTCCGAGGGCGGCCCGCGTGCCGGGGTGTCGCGTCCGGCGGCGCCGGTACCTCCGTCGGCGCCCGGGACCACGGTACCCCCACCGGCTCCGTGGGCAGCGGCGGTGGATGCTAGGCCGCGAGGGCCGCGTGCAGGACGGCCGCGATGCTGTCGGTGATCTGCTCCTCGGTGACGGCTTCGGGGTCCGCGGCGCACTCCACGGCCATGCCGTTCACGGTGGCCAGCAGGATGGTCGCGAACACGGTGTAGTGCTCGGGGTCCGACGGCGCGCCGAAGGCGGCCGCCCGCTCGGCCAGCGTCGTGGCGAGCAGCAGGCGGCGGTTGCGGCGGTGCTCGCGGAAGACGGCGCCCACCTCCGGGTCGCGGCCGGCCTGCAGCGCGAACTCGACGACGAGGGCGTGCCAGCGCTGCTCCCGCAGGACCCCGCGGGCGAGGTAGCGGGCGGTGTGCAGGACGGTCTCGTCCAGCGATGTCACGTCATCGAGCTGACTGAGGACGTCCGCGGCGGTGTCGGCCAGCCGTTCGCCGAGCAGGGTGGCGAACAGTTCCTGCTTGGAGCCGAAATTGGAGTAGACGGCGCCCTTCGTGTACCCGGCGCGTTCGGCGATGGTGTCGAGCCGGGCTGCCACGTAGCCGATCTCCTCGAAGACCTCCAGGGCCGCGGCGAGCAGGCCCGCGCGGACGTCCTCGCGGCGCGGGCGACGCCGCGGCCTGCCCGCCGTCGTGCTCGATGCTGCCGTACCCGATGCTGTCATGTGTCCTCCTCCGCTTACGATACCATTGGTATTGAATACTCTCGGTATTGAAATGAAGGACCGCGATGACCCTCTCCCTGCTCCCTCCGAACGATGCCTCCCGGGCGCATCCCGCTCCGGCCCTCGAGGCCGAGGACCTGGTGCTGCGCGCCGGGCAGCGGACCATCTTCGAGGGCGTTTCCCTCCACGTCGCCGCCGGATCGCTCGCGGTCCTGGCCGGCGCCTCCGGGACCGGCAAGAGCGCCCTCGCACTGGCGCTCGCGGGACGGCTGCCCGTCACCTCGGGGCGGATGACGGTCCTCGGCCTCGCACTGCCGCGCTCCGCAGGAGCCGTGCGGCGGAGGGTCGGCTTCACGGGCAACGCCACCGTGGTGCCGCTCGACGAGACGCTCACGGTGAAGCACCATGTGGCCGAGGCACTCACGCTCGCCGGGCCGTGGTGGAAACACTCGGCATCACGCCACCGGGTGGACCGCACCATCACCGCAGCCAATGACCTGCTCACAGCGCTCGGGGACACGCTCGGCGACGACCCGGCGGTGAAGCCGCTCACCCAGGCACGCCTGCACCGCACCGAACTCGTCCGCGATGCGTCGCCCGTGGCGCGATTCACGCTGAGCCTCGTCCTCGCCCTCGTCTCCGGCCCCGACCTCCTCGTCGTCGACGATGTCGACCAGCTCCGCACCGCGGACGAACGCCGTGCGGCGTGGGCCGCCCTCCTGACCCTGGAACGCACCCGGGACCGGAACGGCATGCCGCTGACCATCGTCGCCACCTGCCAGGACCGGCAGGAACTGGACGACGTCCTCGACGCCGGGCACCCCCTCGGTGCGCTTCCCCTGCGCCCCGTCCACGTCCACGTCCTCGGCGCCTCCTCGCCCTCCGCAGCACCCACGACCCCCGAAATCAGGTAACCCGTGTTCTCCCTGCTCCGCACGGAACTCTCCCGTTTCCGCATCACCCTGAAGTCCAGGGCCGCGCTGCTGGTCATCGCGATCATTCCTGCGCTGTACGGCGGGCTCTACCTCGCCGCCAACTGGGACCCCACGGGCCAGCTCGGGAACCTCACGGCCGCCGTGGTCGACGAGGACCAGCCGGCCGTCTCGACCGGCCCGGACGGCGCGGAGACCACCGTCTCGGCGGGGGCGGATCTCGCCGAACGACTGACCTCCTCCGACGACGCCGGCTTCACCTGGGTCGCCGTCAGCGCCGACGACGCCCGGGAGGGCCTCGACGACGGCACCTACGCGGCGACCCTCGGGATTCCCGCCGACTTCTCGTCGCGGCTCGCCTCGATCGGCGGAGATGCCCCGGCCCAGGCGATGCTCGACATCACCACCAACGACGCCGACAGCTACATCGTCGGCCAGGTCGGCAACACCGTCGCCGCGAACCTGCAGCGCCAGGCGCGGTCCGGCGCCACCGAGGACTACCTCGACAGCATCTACCTCGGCTTCTCCTCGCTCCACGGCAGCCTCACGGAGGCCGGCGAAGGCGCCGGCAGGATCGCCGACGGCGCACAGGGCGCGGACGAGGGATCGGCCGCGCTCGTCGTCGGACTGGGCAGCCTCGTCGACGGCAGCGCCGAGCTGTCCTCCGGGAGCGCCCAGGTCGCCGGCGGTGCAGCCGACCTCTCGACCGGTGCAGCCGACCTCGCCGGCGGCCTGCAGCAACTCGACACGGCGACGGCGGACCTCGTGCCGCAGTCGCAGCAGCTGGCCGAGGGTGCGGACACCGCGGCCGCCGGAGGGGCAGCCCTCGAGTCCGGAGCCGCCCAGGTCGCCGCCGGCACGCGAGCGGTGGCCGACGGCGCCGCCCGGTCGGCCACGTCCGCGGCCGGCCTGGCCGACGGTCTCGGCGATGTCGCTGCCGGCGTCACGCAGGTCGGGAACGGGGCCGATGCCCTCTCCGCAGGCGCCACCCAGCTCGGGGCGGGGGCGGGTCAGGCTGCCACGGGCTCCCGTGCCGTCGCCGACAGGCTCGTCCAGCTCGCCGCGGCCTACGGCTCCCTCCCCGAACCCGAGCGGCTCGCAGCCCTCCAGCGCCTCGCCTCCGTCGCCGACGCCGCCGCGACCGGCAGCGAGCAGGTCGCGGCCAGCACGGGAGACCTCGCCACCTCGGCCGCCGACCTCGTCGCCGGCGCCGCGACCGCCGCCGGCGGGGCGTCCGCAGCCGCTGACGGGGCCGCCCTCCTCGCCACAGGAACGCAGACGCTCGCGGTGGGGGCGGAGGACACCGCGACCGGTGCCGGCGACGTCTCGCAGGGTGCGTCCGATCTCGCGGACGGGACAGCGCGGCTGCAGGCAGCAACCGCCACGCTCTCCGGCAGCACGCCGGCACTCCGGAGCGGCATCGTGTCGGCGTCGGACGGCGCCGACCGCCTCGCCACGGGAGCCGCCACGCTCAGCAGCGGGGCAGCAGAGGTCGCCGGGGGAGCCTCGACGCTGGCGGACGGGTCCGGGCAGGCGTACGACGGCGCGACCGCGCTCGAGGACGGGCTCGGGACGCTGGCCGGCGGCTCACAGGACCTCGCCCGGCAGCTCGAGCAGGGTGCCGGGGAGGTGCCGGACCACGACGACGCGGAGCGCTCGGTGCTGAGCGGCGTCGGCGCATCACCGGTGTCGATCGGGCGCACCCACACGAACGCGGTCGACGCCTATGGAGAGGGTATGGCCCCCTACTTCATCCCGCTGGCCCTGTGGGTCGGCGGCATCGTGACCTACACGGTGCTCCGGGCCGTGTCGCCGCGTGCACTCGCCTCCACGGCTGCGTCCTGGCGCGTGTCCGCCGCGGGGTATCTGCAGGGCGCGCTCTTCGCGGTGCTGCAGGCCCTCGTGCTGCTCGGGATCCTGGTGGCCGGCGTCGGCCTGACCTCTCCCCATCCGGTGGCGCTGGTGGCCTTCACGATCCTCACGGCGCTCGTCTTCACCGCCATCCACCAGGCGCTCGTCGCGCTCCTCGGGGGCGTCGGCCGGCTCGTAGCGCTCGTGCTGCTGATGCTGCAGCTCACGTCGGCGGGCGGCACCTATCCCGTGGCGACCGCGCCGGGCTTCTTCCAGTTCCTCAGCCCGCTGCTGCCGATGACGCATGCCGTCGAGGGGCTGCGCCACCTCATCGCCGGTGGCGACCTCGGCGTCGTGTGGATCGCGGCGGCGCAGCTGCTCGTCTTCTTCGTGCTCGCGGCCGCCCTGTCTGTGCACGCGACCCACCGCAACCGGTCCTGGTCGCTGGAGAAGCTGCACCCCAGCCTCGCCATCTGACGACCCGTCCTCCCCCCGGAGGCCGAATGCGCCCTCCGGCGAGACCTTATAGGTTGGAGGAGTACCTGAGCGCATCTCCTTGAGGAAGGCACCATCCATGATCTTCATCGTCGTCAAGTTCACCGTGAAGCCAGAGTGGAGCGACCGCTGGATCGACCTGACCCGCGACTTCACGGAGGCGACGCGGCAGGAACCCGGCAACCTGTGGTTCGACTGGTCGCGCAGCATCGAGGACCCGAACCGGTTCGTGCTGGTCGAGGCCTTCCAGGACGACGCAGCGGAGGCCCACGTGAACAGCGACCACTTCTCGCAGGCGATGCAGGACATGCCGCAGGCGCTCGTGGAGACGCCGGAGATCATCAGCGAGCGTATCGGAGCCGAGGGCTGGGGCCGCATGGGCGAGCTGACCGTCGGCTAGGCGGAGCCGGGCGGCCGGTCAGGCGGCGGTCCGCGTCCGCGCGGGCAACGCCTGCTCGAGGATGAAATCGTCCTCGAAGCGATCGCCGAGACGGAAGCGCTTGGTCCCCACCCTGCGGAAACCGTTCTTCGTGTAGAACCGGAGGGCACGGGAGTTCTCCTGGTTCACGCCGAGCCAGACCCCCGGCAGACCGGATGCGGCGGCGAGCTCCAGGGTGGCGGCCATCAGCGCCGCCGCCGATCCGCGGCCGTGATGGTCGGGATGCACGTAGAACTTGCTGAGCTCCACGACGGGTGAGATCGACAGCGCGGACAGCACGTCGGCGTCCGTCGGCTGGTTCAGCACGATCATGCTGTATCCGGCGATCTCCTCGCCGTCGCGGAGGCACAGGATCGTGTGCCCGGGTGCGTCGATGTTCGCCTCGAACCGCTCGACCGAGAGCTGGGTCTCGATGTGGCGCCGGATGTCCTCCGGCGGCGAATCGGGTGGGCAGGCCAGTGGGAACGTGATGGCTGCGCAGGCCGCCAGGGCCGCTGCGTCGTCGGCCGTCGCCGTCGAGATCTCGATGCTCATGCCTCCAATCTAGGGCGAAAGAACAGCAGGACGCGGACCCGGCGGGTCCGCGTCCTGCTGTTGCCTGTGCCGTTCCTGCGGGAACGGTCCTGCCTAGTCGAAGACCGGCTCGCCGTTCCGGGTGAGCTTCCAGTTCTCCTCGTAGAAGGAGGCAGGGTCGATCGTGCCCTGCGCGATCAGGTAGTCGATGAGCAGCTGGCGGATCTCCGTGGTCTGGTTGACCAGGACCGGTGCCGTGGCGATGTGCGGGAAATTGCCGCCGCCGGACTGCCGGTAGTTGTTCGTGGCCACGGCGAAGCGCTGTGCGGGATCGATCGGTGCCCCGTTGTAGCTGAGGTCGGTGATGCGCTCGCCCACCGGCTTGCTGATGTCGATGTCGTAGGACACCCCGGACATCATGTCGTAGTTGTAGTCGGGGGTGCCCGCCGCATTCGTGAGCGTCGCGGGGTCCACCGGGGCGCCCGGAGCGGTCTGGGCGAAGTACTTCGCCGAGTACTCGAGGTAGTCCTTGACCTGGGCGCCGGTCATCTCGACGCCGAACAGTGTGTTCGGGAAGACGTACAGACCGGCCATGTCACGGATGGTGACGGGCCCCTCGGGGATCACGGCGGCGCGGTTGAACGGTGCCACGATGGACAGGACCGGCAGGTCGGCGTTCGGGGTCCCCTCCAGGGCCCTGTCGACCGCCTGGGCCTGGACCCCGTTGACGAAGTCCATGACGGCGGTGTCGCGGAAGCGCGAATCGGCGGCGGACATCGTCTCGGTCGCGGTGCCGATCGCGGTGTTCACGTAGTCGATGACGCGCTGGTGCTGTTCTGCGGCGATGGCCGAGATCTTCGGGTCCGCTTCCACGGTATTGGTGTTGAGCAGCTCCGAGTTCGCCGAGGTGACGTCCCACTGGCCGCGCACCTTCGTCAGCTCGAAGTCCAGGACGGACAGGCGCATGCCCCAGTTCTTCGGCTCGGTGAGCAGCACCTGCTCACCGGTCTGCCGGTTGGTGACGAACCGCTCGGGGATCTCCTGGTGCTCGTGGCCCGCGAGGATCGCGTCGATACCGGGCACCTGTTCGGCGATCAGCGTCGAGGCGTTCTCGACCGGCAGCCCGCCCCCGTAGGAGGACGTGCCCGACGGGCCGGAGTGGGAGCTGACGACGACGACGTCCGCTCCCGCGGACTTCATCTCGGGAACGTACTTCCGGGCCTGCTCCACCATGTCGAGGAACTCGAGGTCCCCCTCGACGTTGTTCCTGTCCCAGATGGCGCTGCCGGGCGTGGTCAGCCCGAGGATGCCGACCCGGATGGGCTTCTGGCCCGCGAGCTTGATCGTCTTGATGACGTACGGCGTGAAGGCGTCCTCACCCGTGGTCGCGTCCTTGACGTTGGCGCCGAGCAGCGGGAAATCGAGCTGGTCCTCGTAGGTCCGCAGGAGGGGCAGTCCGTAGTTGAACTCGTGGTTGCCGAGCGTGGTGGAGTCGTAGCCCATGGCGTTCATCGCGGCGGCCATGGGGTGCAGCTCGCCGGTCTCGTCCACGGGGTCGGTGTTGGCGTAGTAGTCCGTGAGCGACGTGCCCTGGATGGTGTCGCCGTTGTCGATCAGCAGCGTCGACTCCTCGCCGCGGTCGGCGCGGACCTGGTTCACGAGGGTGGAGATCTTCGCGAGTCCGACGTCGTTCCCGGCGGCGTCGTCGTACTCCGCGTTCTTGAAGTAGTCCCAGTTCTCGATGTAGCCGTGGAGGTCGCTGGTACCCAGGACGGTGATCGAGACCGGCTTGTCCTGCGGGCCCTTGCTCCCGCCGGGTGCGGCGGTCGCTGCGGGTGCGAGGGTGAGGGCGGCGGCGCAGCCGACGGCGATGGCCGTGAGTGCGCGACGGTGCCCCCGGGTGAGGCTGTATGACACGGTGAATCAGCTCCTGTTGGTGTGCGGTGGCGACAGCATATCGGTGACCGATGACACACTGGGAACGGGGATCGGACGGCGGATGAACGTCGCGGATCGCCCCGGGGCCGGCCAGGAAAGGTCCCGTTCACCCGGAGAAGGCAGGGAGGACCGCCAGTGACGACGACACAGCACCAGGACGAGTACCGCGAGGACGTCCTGGGGCCCGGCTACGAGGTGCGGACGCTGCCGCTGCGGCCCGACGACGAGGGGGAGGTCGTCGCGACGCTCGTCCGCAGCCGTGTGCCCGGCGGATCCCGGCGGGCCGTCCTCTATGTCCACGGCTTCGTGGACTACTTCTTCCAGACGGACCTCGCCGACGCCTGGCGGGACGCCGGGTTCGACTTCTACGCGCTGGACCTGCGGAAGTATGGACGGTCCCTCCGCGCGCACCAGACCCCGAACTACATTCCAGCCCTCGAGGACTACGACGAGGAGCTCGACGAGGCGGCGCGCATCATCCGGGAGGACGAGGGCCACGACGTCCTCGTGGTCATGGCGCACTCGACCGGTGGGCTGGTCACGTCCCTGTGGGCCCACCGGCGGCGCGGTCGAGGGATCGTCGACGCGCTCGCCCTCAACAGCCCGTGGTTCGACCTCAACGCGAGCCTCTTCCAGCGCACCTTCGGAACCGCGGCGGTCCACCGGATCGGTACGCTGCGGCCGCGCGTCGTGGTCGGGAAGGTCGGCTCCGCGTACGGCCGGTACCTGCACCGGGAGACCGGCGGGGCCTGGGAGTACGACCTGGCGTGGAAGCCGCACGGCGGCTTCCCCGTCGTCGCGGGGTGGCTGCGTGCCGTCCGTCGCGGCCATGCAGAGCTCAACCGCGGGCTCGCCATCGACTGCCCCGTCCTCGTCGCCTGTTCCGACGCCACCTCGAACCCCACGACGGAGCCCGACCGCATCTCGTCGACCGACGTGGTGCTCGATGTCGCCCACATCGCGGGGCGTGCCCCCAAGCTCGGTCGGCTCGTCACCCTGGTGCGAATCGCGGGTGGTATCCATGACCTCGCGCTCTCGCCCGAGCCGGCCCGTGCCGCGTTCTTCGCCGAACTCGGCCGGTGGCACAGGGCCTACGTCCCGTCGGTGGCCGCCGACCGCTGATCGGGGCGTGCCGCGCCGATCCTGCCCGTCCAGCGGGGCATGCCGCGCCGGTCCTGCCCACTGATCGGGCTCGATCAGTGGGCAGGAAACGGTATGCCCACTCATCGGCTCCGACCGGTGGGAGGAACCGTACCGGCGGTGTCGCGTACGAGTGGGCGTCCTGGACGGGGTTCCCCGCCCTACTGCGGTCCGGGGCCGACGTCGTAGGTCAGGAACGCGAACTGCCCCTGCTGCTCGACCGACCGCAGCGTGAGGCGGTCCGATTCCACGCGCAGGGGCAGCACCGGTGCGCCTCCCGGCAGCGCGACGGGTGCCACCGCCACCTGGATCTCGTCGAGCAGTCCGGCGGTGAGGAACTGGCCGGCGAGGTCGCCGCCGCCGACGATCCAGATGTCCTTCCCACCAGCGGCCTCCCTCACCCGGTCGACGACGGCGCGGACGTCACCGGCGACGAGCCGCACGTCCGCGCCCGCCGGGATCGGCAGGTCCCTGGTGCTGAAGACGAAGGTGGGACGCTCGCCGTACAGTGTGCCCCACCTGCCGGGATCGTCGAGGAGCCCCTCGAAGGCGAGGACCCACTCGTACGTCGTCGAGCCCTGCACCAGCACCCCGACGGTGCCGAGGAATCGCTCGTAGGAGCCCGGAGGGGGCGGTTCGACGGCGAAGAGCCAGTCCAGGGAGTTGTGCTCGTCGGCGATGAAGCCGGTGATGGTCGAGGCCGTGTAGTAGATCACGCGCGTCATGGTCCATCTCATCACGGACCCTGCGCGGAGGTAAGGGGAGGGGGAGCGGCTGGACTAGTCCTCCACGCCTCGGATGAACCGCCGCACGAGGGCGTCGAATTCCTCCTCCCGCTCGATCTGCGGCATGTGCCCGCACTTCTCGAAGAGGTGGAACTCCGCGTGGGGGAACACCGTGCGCGCGTGCTCCAGGTGCGACGCCGGCAGGACGCGGTCCTCGTCGCCCCAGACCACGAGCGTCGGTTTCCGCTGCGCCGCGACGGTGCGGAGCAGCCTGGTCCGCCAGCGCCGGCGTACTCCGCTGAGGGTGCCGAGGTGGCGGGCGACGGCGAGCAGGACGTCGTCGTGGCCGGGGTTCGCGCCGACGGCCTGCGCGTGGTCGAGGCGTTCCTCGGTCACGAACCTCCTGTCGTAGAACAGGGCGCGTTCGGTGCGGTACGCGGCCTTGCGGGACTTGTCCTTCATGAGCCTGCGGCCCACCGGTGTGATGGCGAGGATGCGCAGTGCGAGCGTGACCTCCCTGCCGAAGCCGGCGCTGTTCACGAGCACGAGGCTCCGGACGCGCTGCGGCGCCAGTGCGCTGATCTTCATGGCGACCGCCCCGCCGAGGGAGTTGCCGACCAGGTGCAGGGGCCGGTGCTCACCCAGGGTGTCGAGCGCGGCGAGCACGAACCGCGCCATCGATTCCATCGAGTACCGCCCCCGGGTGCGCTCGGACAGCCCGAAGCCCGGCAGGTCCACGCTGATCACACGGTGGTCCGGCGCGAGCCGGCCGTACAGCCCCTCCCAGTCCTCGAGGCTGCGGCCGATGCCGTGCAGCAGGAGGACCGGAGGCTTCTCCCGGGCGCCTTCGTCCCGGAAGCGGACGCGGATCCCGTCCACCCGCAGGTAGCCGCCGTCGTGCCGGGATTCCGCCGGTCCGGACGCGTGACCGGCCCGTGCCCCGCTCACCGGCGGACCGTCCGGGCGAGGCGGACGAGCTGCGAGGCGCGCCGCTCGAGCATGCCGAAGGACATCGGCGCCACCCGGGCGACGACGTCGGGCACCTTGGCGCTCAACCCGATCAGCAGGCGGGGCCTGCGGGTCTTCACGGCCTCGAGCATGAGCTCGGCGGCCCGTTCCGCGGGGAAGGTGAGGAGCTTGTCGAAGTCGTTCCGGGCAGCCTTCACCTCGGCCTCGTCGAGGTTCCCGCCGATCCGGGCGTTGCGTGCGATGTCCGTCCGGATGCCGCCGGGGTGCACGGTCGTGGTGCCGATGCCGCGCGGCAGGAGCTCGTTGCGCAGGGCCTCCGTGAAGCCGCGCAGCGCGAACTTGCTGGACGAGTAGGCGGTCTGTCCCTTCGGTCCCACGAGGCCGAACAGGCTCGAGACGTTGACGATGTGGCCGCCCGGGCTGATCCTCGGCAGCAGGTGGTGCGTAAGCAGGACCGGTGCGGTGAAGTTGACGGCCATGACCCATTCGAAGTCCGCGATGCTGATCTGGTCGAAGCGCCCGGCGAGTGCCACCCCCGCGTTGTTGACCAGCAGGTCCACGGCGTCGGTCGCGGCGAGGAGGTCGGCCGCGAGGCCCTCGACGGCGGCGCGGTCGGAGAGGTCCGCGACGAAGGGCGTCACCCGGATGCCCGGGTAGGTGGCGCGGAGGGACGAGACGACGGCGTCGAGCCGTGCCGCATCGCGATCGACGAGGAGCAGGGTGCTCCCGCGCTCGGCGAGACCGCGGGCAAGGTGCTCGCCCATCCCGCCGGCGGCCCCGGTGACGACGGCGGTGGCACCGGCGAACCGGAACGGGCGAAGGCTCATGCGTGGATCTCCTGTAGCTCGGGTGCGGGGGCGGCGGGCGGTGCGGGAGCATCGAAGACCATGTTCTTCGCGAGATTGCCGTGCAGTGCGGTCGGCGCGTCGAGCAGGTAGTTCTGGCGCATGGTCCACGGCTGCCGGTCGCCCTGCTTGGGGAAGGCCGAGACCGCGCGCTGCACGTATCCGGAGGTGAGGTCGAGGATCGGCCGTGCCGTCATCGCGCCGTCGGTGACGGGCGCACCGTACCGGTGGCCGCGGCGGTCCAGATATTTGATGAGGCGGCAGACATAGCGCGAGCTGAGGTCCGCGCGGAGCGTCCACGAAGCATTGGTGTACCCCACGCAGAGGGCGAGGTTCGGGACCCCGCTCACCATGAGCCCCCGGTACACCCAGGAGTCGCCGAGGTCCACGGGGTGCCCGTCGACGGTGAAGGTGGCCCCGCCGAGGGGCAGCATCGACAGCCCGGTGGCGGTCACGACGACGTCGGCCTCGAGTTCCTGCCCGGACGCGAGCCGGATGCCGCGGTGTGTGAAGGTGTCGATCGTGTCCGTGACCACGGAGGCCTTCCCGGACTTCAGGGATCGGAAGAAATCCGCACTCGGCGCGAC
Source organism: Arthrobacter sp. UYP4 (assembly GCF_057291175.1). Taxonomy (NCBI): domain Bacteria; kingdom Bacillati; phylum Actinomycetota; class Actinomycetes; order Micrococcales; family Micrococcaceae; genus Arthrobacter; species Arthrobacter sp. UYP4. Next base: position 669,808 of record NZ_JBXAVU010000002.1, on the reverse strand, counting down.
GCAGAGGCGCTGGTCCCACGGGTTGTAAGCCGGGGTGAAGTTCTCCTGCACGGTCCTCTCGTCGCCGAGGATGCGCGCCGTCTGGGTGCGGATGAGTTTCTTGGCGAGTTCCGGGCGGCGGCGGCACAGCTGGTAGAAGGCCTGCGTGAACAGGACGTTCTTGGCGCGGGCCACGTGGTGGGCGAGCCCCGCGGGCAGATGGCGGCGCGCTGCGTCGGAGAACCTGTCACGGCTCGGCACGGCCGTGATGTAGGTGGGGGAGCGCTGGAGCATCGTCACGTGCGCGGCGTCGTCCGCCATCGACGGGACGAGGGTGACGGCGGTGGCGCCGCTGCCGATCACGACGACGCGCTTGCCCGCGTAGTCCAGGTCCTCGGGCCAGAACTGGGGGCGGACCACCTCGCCCTCGAACGATTCCAGGCCGGGGAAGGCCGGCTCGTGCCCGTGCTCGTAGTTGTAGTAGCCGCTGCACAGGTAGAGGAACCCGCACGTGAGCTGCCTGCGCTCCGTGCCGCCGTCGTCGTCCGTGACCTCGAGTTCGAGGGTCCACCGGGCGTCCTGGGAGGACCACGCCGCACCGACGAGTCTGGTGCGGAAACGGATACGCTCGCGGATCCGCGGGTCCTCCGCGGTGTCGCGGATGTACCGGAGGATCGACGAGCCGTCGGCGATGGCCTTGGCCTCGGTCCACGGGCGGAAGGGGTAGCCGAGGGTGAACATGTCGCTGTCGGAGCGGACGCCGGGATACCGGAACAGGTCCCAGGTGCCGCCGATGGCACTGCGGGCCTCCAGCACGGCGAAGGTCTTGCCCGGCAGCTCGGTGGAGATGCGGTAGGCGGCGCCGACACCCGAGAGTCCGGCGCCCACGACGACGACGTCGAGGTGTTCGAGGGGGGTTTCCATAGGTCCATTATTTCCGGGGTCGACGCGCGATCGCTTGACTTCACACGACACCTCTTTACCCTTGGACGACATGGGCTCCGTCATCCGATCCGCCGGCATGCGCGGCTTCCGCGCGGTCGTGGAGCAGTCCGGGGGCGACGCCGAGGCGCTCGCGGGCAGGTACCGCGTGCCGCTCGCGGCGCTCGACAGCGACGACGTCCTCGTGCCCGACGTCGCGATGGCGAAGCTCCTCGAGGGTGCGGCGCGTGAGCTGCCCTGCCCGGACCTCGGACTGCGCATCTCCGAGTACCAGGACATCAACATCCTCGGACCGCTCGCCGTCGCCGTCCAGAATTCCCCGACCGTCGGGGCTGCGCTGGAGTGCGCATCCCAGTTCCTCTTCCTGCACAGTCCCGTGCTGCGCTTCACGATCGTGCCCGACCCGGAGGGGCGCCCCGGTGATGTGGGCCTCTGCTACGGGTCCTCGGAAGGGACACTGCCCCGGCAAGCCACCGACGCCATCCTCGCCTTCGCCCACCGCATGATCCGCTTCCTGCTGGACGGCCCGTACGGGCTCCACTCCGTGCACCTCTCGCACCTGCCGAAGGCGTCCGCGGCGCGCTATGCCGAGTTCTTCGGCGCCGAGGTGCGATTCGGGCAGCCCGCGTCGCTGTTGCGTGTCCCGCGGAGCCTGCTCGACCGGCCGCTCGCAGGCGTCGACGGGACACTCCGCGAGATCGCCCTGGACTACCTCCGCACCCACTTCCCCGAGCCGGGGCGCGTCGTGGCACCGCAGGTCCGCAACGCCATCGACCGCATGCTGGGCACCTCGCCGGCCGGGATCGATGCCGCGGCCAGGCTCCTGGGGATGCATGCACGGACACTCCAGCGCAGGCTGGCCGCCGAAGGCACCTCGTTCGGGGCGCTGCTCGACGACGCCCGGCGGGACACCGCGCTGCGCCTCCTGACGCGCACGGACCTGCCGCTGCAGCAGGTCGCCGGGCTGGTCGGGCTGTCCGAGCAGTCGGCCCTCACACGGTGTGTCCGCCGGTGGTACGGCAAAACGCCGAGCGCGGTGCGCTCCGGTGGGGCAGCCGGCGTCGGGCCCGTCCCCCGACGGAGCCCGACCGCCCGCACCTACACTGACAGGCAGGACACGCAGGTGATGAGGGGGAGTGGTGGCAGGGATCACGAGCGCTGACGTCGCCCGCGAGAGCGGGGTGTCGCGCACCACCGTCAGCTACGTCCTGACCGGGCGGGACGGCGTCAACATCTCGGCCGAGACCCGCCGCCGCGTACGGGAGACCGCGATCCGCCTCGGGTACGCCCCGTCGGCGGCAGCCCGGGCGCTGCGCACCGGTCGCAGCGACCTGGTGCTGTGCCTCCTGCCGGACTGGCCCGTCGGTCCGGTGATCGAGACCTTGCTCGACGAACTCGCCGACGGACTCTCGGGCCGCGGGCTGTCGGTCCTCGTGCACCACGGCCGGGGATCCCGCCCCCTCACCGATCTCTGGCGGGCGGTGACGCCGCGTGCGGTGATCGGCTTCGCACCGTTCGCCGAGGACGACCTCCTCGCCATGCGCCAGGCCGGCATCCAGGTGCTCGGGACCCTCGGCGAGGAGCACCAGCCCCAACCGGACCTGCCGTCCCGGAGCCAGCTGGAGATCGGTGCGCTGCAGGTGCGGCGGCTCGCGGAACGACAGGGCGCGCGGATCGGCTACGCCTGGCCTCCGGATCCCCGGCTCGAGGTCTTCGCCCGCGACCGCCTCCTCGGTGTGCAGCGCGCCTGCTCGGAACTGGGACTCCCGGACCCGCACGTGCTGCCGGTCGCCCTCGACGTGCCCGCTGCCGTCACCGCCGTCCGGGCCTGGCGGGAGCAGGGTGTCACGGCGGTCGCGGCCTACAACGACGACGTCGCGCTCGCGGTCCTCGCGGGTCTGCGGGCAGAGGGACTGGCCTGTCCCGGCGACTGTGCGGTGGTGGGTGTCGACGACGTCCCGGCTGCACGCCTCGCGGCGCCTCCGCTCACGACGGTCTCGCAGTCCATCGAGGTCCAGGCGCGATACTTGGCGGCCCTCGTGCTGGCCGATCTCGACGGCTCGGAGGAGAAGCCCGGGCATCCCGGTCACGGACTGCACCTCGTGGAGCGGGAGTCCGCCTGACACTGCCGTCGGAGGCACCGGTGCCACGCAGGTCGGCAACGCGGCCCGGGTGCACCGCCACGGCAGCGCGGTCCGGAGCCCAGGCACAGGCGTACGGACACAGCACGCAGGAAGGGCCGGAGCAATGCTCCGGCCCTTCCTGTACACCGTGCGGTCGCGCTACCCGCAGGAATGCCTCCTTACGGGTAGCGCTCCACGTAGCTCGGCGTCCCCGTGTTCGCGTTGCTCACGGGTGCGCCGGTGTCGTTCACCACGTGGTCGATCGTGCCTGCACCGAGGTTGACGGTCAGGACGTGGTCGAGCACCACTCCGGGGGTGTCCGGCACCTCGAAGCCACGCGTCGCGTGGATGGTCGGATCCACGTTGGTGAAGATGTACGAACCACCGCCCGCCAGGGAGTGGTGCTTCACGTCGTCGGCCACCTTGTAGCCGGCCCAGCCGAGGACGCCGTCGTGCTGCCAGGCGGCCTGGTTGGGCGGATCGTAGGGGAGTTCGTTCTGGAAGAAGACCGTGCGGCCGTTCTCGCCGTTCCAGATGACGTTGTACTCCTGGTAGTGCTCCACGAACAGGCCCGTGGCCGTGACGTCGTCGCCGTTCACGATCACGCCGTTGCGCCCCGTGCTGACGTCCCAGCCGAAGGACCCCACGTTGCCGTGGTCGGCGCGCCACACCCAGGTGTGGTCGATCAGCACGTCGTCGCTGTTGATCTCGAGGCTCACATCCGCCTTGCCGACGTGCGGGCCACCGATGCGGAAGTACACATCGCTCAGCGTCGTCGGGTTGGCGGGGTCGCTGTGCTTCGCGCCGTTGTTGCCGTTCTTCGTCCCGACCTGCAGCAGGACGGGGGAGTTGACGGTGCCGCCGTCGATCGTGACACCGGCGATGACGACGCCGGGCACGTCCGCGACCCGCAGAGGCGTCGCGCCGCCCACGGCGGTCAGGGTCGCGTGGCCGAGCCCGAGGACCACGGTGTCCGCCCGCTTCACCGCGATGGTCTGCGCGATGTCGTAGACGCCGGGAGTGAGGAGGAGATGCTTGCCGCGAGCCAGGGCGTTGTTGATCGCCTGCACGGAGTCGCCCGGACGGGCCACGAAGAAGTCGGACAACGCGATGGTGCGTCCCGGCGTCAGGCCGTCCTCCCACGAGATGCCGCGGGAGTCCAGCTGGGCGGCGGGTACGCGGACGCTGTACGAGCCGGAGCCGTCCGCGAACAGGTACGGCTTCTCGCGACTGACCGGCGTCCGGTCGACGGTGGTGTACGGGGGAGTGGGGAAGCCCTCGTCGGAGGGGGCGCCCTCGGTGCCGGCGAAGACCTGGTTCCAGACGCCGTTGGACCAGCTGCCGATCTCGCTGTTGCGCGTCAACCACTGCTGCTGGGAGCCGTTGACGATGTCGCCGGCCTTCGAATCGGCGAGGTAGCCGCCGCTCGCGAACTGGGGACCGGCGGTGCAGTAGTCCATCAGCGAGAGGGTGCCGCCGGTGACGTCGACGCGGCGGAGGGAGACCGCCTGGGAAACGGCCCAGAAGTTGGCCGTGGCCCGGCAGCCGTCCTGGCCGGCGCCATTGACCTCGAGGGTCAGGTTGGAGAGCGTCCGCCAGAAGTTGTTGAGCGCTATGCAGTTGGTGGTGCCGTTGTCCTCGAGGCAGCGGTTGTAGACCTCGATCTTGCCGTTGATGGTCACATCGGAGGGCGATGCCCCGAGGCCGGCCACCTCGGTGTAGTAGCCGACCTTGAACTGCAGCGGTTCGGTGTCGGTGCCGTACGTGCCGGGCAGGAACAGGAGCGCCTCGCGTTCGGTGCCCATCTCGTTGTCGATCTGCCGGGCGTTGACGGCGTCGACCGCCGCCTGGATCTCGCTGACCGGCATGCTCGGATCGAAGATCGTCACGTTGGGCCCGAAGTCCGGAGTGGAGGTCGGAGGGGCTTTCTTCGTGGCGACCGGCGTCGTTCCGGCGGGATCGAGCGGGGGAGCTGCGATGGCCGTTGCTCCTGCGCCGGTGGCCAGGAGCATCGTGGCTCCGAGCACTGCTGCCAGGCGGGTTCGCCCGGTCCTGGCGGTGGGGGGTGTCATGCTGAACGGTTCCTCTCCGTCGAGGTGGTCCTGCCGGGAATCGGCGATGCGCTTGGTGAATCGTGTCACCGAACGATGAGGGAATTACATCCCCGGAGACGGGCGAAGTCAAGGCACACCGCAACGAGCCGTGCCTTGATGGACTGCCGTGCCGGTGCTAAAGCTTGGAGGAGCACTGTCGGCGGAGGCCGGCAGTCAGGCACCGCCCCCGACGCGAGGAGACACCATGGCAACGCCCGACGACGAAGAGCGCACCCTCAGCGAGTGGAGCCGGACCCTGACCCAGGCCCTGCAGATCCTCGATCTCGAGGTGGACCATCCGCGGATCGTCGAGCTGGCCGAGCGGTCCTCGCAGCACGTGTCGCCCTCCGCCGGGGCCATCAGCGCCTTCCTCGTGGGCTATGCCGCCGGCACCGTGACCACGCGCAACCGGGACGAGGCGAGCGCCGCGGTGGAGAAGGCGGCGAACACCGTGACGACCGTTCTCCGGAAGGACGAGGAGACCCGCGAGGAGCAGGGCTGGACGGGCAGCGCCCAGTAGCCTCGAGCGGTCAGGCCGGGACCGTGGTCCGGTCCCGGCCTGCCGCGCGCGTGAGGGTCCACCCCAGCACGACGACGACCGGGACGGCGGCTGCCAGGCCGAGGCCCGCGTAGCCCAGCAGGACGAGCGCCGGCCCGGCAAGGGCGCCGCCCAGGGCGCCGGCGAAATTCATGACGAGGTCCGAGGAGCCCTGCACCGGCGCGCGCTCGGTGATGTCGACGGCACCTGCGAGGAGTGCCGACGCAGAGACGACACAGGCGGACCAGCCGAGGCCGAGCAGCACCAGGCTCGCGGTCACCCACGCCTCGGAGCCGGAGCCCTGCCACGCGGTCAGCAGCGCTGCGAGCAGCAGGACCTGGCCGCAGAGGATGCCGCGGGTGTGCCCGGCCCGGTCGGCGATCCAGCCGAAGACCGGCGAGAGGGCGTACATCCCGGCCACGTGGAGGCTGATGGTCAGTCCCACGACCGTCAGCCCGGCGCCGTGGTCGTGCAGGTGCACCGGCGTCATGGACATGAGGGAGACCATGGCTGCGTGGCTCACGGCGATGCTGATAACCGCATACCGCGCGGCGGGGTTCCGGGCGAGGACACCGAGCCCCCGCCGTCGCCCCGGGGGTGCGCTCCCCGCCGGGCGGTCGGCGGCCTGGCGGCGCAGCGCGGTCAGGAGCGGATCCGGGCGCAGCCCCAGCGAGTAGACGGCGGCCGCCGCGGCCTGCGCCGCGGCGGAGAAGACGAAGCCCCCACTGAGCGGGGGTATGCCCAGGACGCCCGCCACGGCCTCCCCGGGTTCGAAGAGGTTCGGCCCGAGGACGGCTCCGATGGTCGTGGACCACACCACGACGGCGAGGCTGCGGCCGCGCGTCGCGTCGGTCGCGAGGTCGGTGGCGGCGAAGCGGGCCTGCAGTCCCGTGGCGGACCCGGAACCGAGAAGCACGAGTGCCACGAGCAGCAGCGGGAACAGGGAGAGCGACGCCGCCGTGATGGCGAGCAGCGCACCGGCACCGGCGACGACGGCGCCCGTCGAGAGGGACACGCGGCGCCCCCTGCGCTGGGCGAGGGATGCGAGGGGCACGGCTGCGGCCGCGGCACCGAGCGTTGCCATGGTGGACGCCATCCCGGACCAGGCGCTGGACCCCGAGGTCTCCGCGGCGAGCAGCGCCCCGAGGGACAGCGTCGCCCCGGCGCCCACGCCGCCCAGGACCTGCGCGACGACGAGGACGCGGATGACGCGACGCTGCTCGTCGTGCTGCTGCTCCCGTTCCTGATCCATCCGGCCCGTCCCTCCTGGTCGCTGACCGGAGCAGTCTACTGGCGGGGAGCCGTCCCGTCGGGCTCTAGGCGTTCGCGGCCTCCGCCTCCTTCACGGGCACTCCCGTTCCGGCGACCGGGAAACCGTCGGGTTCGGCGTCGGGCACCTGGGCCGTCGCCTCGGCGTCGTGTTTCGACGGCGCCGTGTGCGTGCTCGGCTCGAACCGGACGATGATCTGCTTCGACGTGGGGGTATTGCTGCCCTGTGCCACCTCCTCGAGGGGCACCAGCACGTTCGCCTCGGGATAGTACGACGCCGCGCAACCGCGGGCGGTCGGGTACGAGACGACGCGGTAGGCGCGGAGCACGCGCTGCACGCCGTCGTCGTACACGCCGTGGATGTCCACGTTCTGGCCGTCCTTGAGGCCGAGTTCGGCGATGTCCTCGGGATTGATGAACACCACGTGCCGGCCCTTCTTGATGCCGCGGTAGCGGTCGTTGTTGCCGTAGATGGTGGTGTTCCACTGGTCGTGAGCGCGCAGGGACTGCAGGATCAGCGTCCCCTCGGGTCGCTCGAGGTACTCGAGGTCGTTGACGGTGAGGACGGCCTTGCCCGTGGGGGTGTTGAACGTGCGCGAGTCGCGCGGACCGTTCGCCAGGATGAAGCCGCCGTCCTGCCGGATCTTCCGGTTGTAGTCCTCGCAGCCCTCGACCACGTGCGCGATGTGCTCGCGGATGAGGTCGTAGTCCTTCTCGAAGCCCTCCCAGTCGGCGTCGATCTTCCCGTCGATCGTCGCGCGGGCGAGACGACTGATGATGGCGGGCTCGGAGAGCAGGTTCTCCGAGACGGGCTCCACGCTGCCCCAGGAGGGGTGCACCGCGCACACGGTGTCCTCGACCGAGACGAACTGGACGCCCGTGGCCTGGCGGTCGATCTCGGTGCGGCCCCTGCACGGCAGGATCAGCGCCTCCTTGCCCGTGACGAGGTGCGAGCGGTTGAGCTTGATCGAGATCTGCACGGTCATGTCGGTGTTCTCGAACGCCTTCTCGGCCACCTGCGTGTCCGAGATGGCCGCGACGAGGTTCCCGCCGAGCGCCACGAGCACCTTGACCTTGCCGTCGCGCATGCGCCGGATCGACTCCACGGCGTCGGCGCCGTGTTCCCGGGGCGGCTCGAAGCCGAACTCCTTGCCGAGCGCGTCCATGAACACCGGCGGCATCTGCTCCCAGATGCCCATGGTGCGGTCGCCCTGCACGTTGCTGTGGCCGCGGATGGGGGAGGCGCCCGCACCCGGCTTGCCCATGTTGCCGCGCAGCAGCAGGAGGTTGATCATCTCCTTGATGGTGGCGACACCCTTCTTCTGCTGGGTGATGCCCATGGCCCAGGTGATGATCACCTTGTCGGCGGCGATGTACCGGGCGGCGAGCTCGTCGATCTCCTCGGTGCGCAGGCCCGTGGCTTCGAGGACGGTGGCCTCGTCGAGGGTCAGCAGGTAGTCGCGCAGCTCGTCCAGGCCCTCGCAGTGCTCCTCGAGGAAGGCGTGGTCCAGAACCGTGCCGGGGTTCTTCGCCTCGGCCTCGAAGACGCGCTTGGACACGGCCTGCAGGAGTGCCATGTCGCCGCCGAGGCGGATCTGGAGGAACTGGTCCGCGATCTCGGTGCCCTTGCCGATGACGCCCCGGACCAGCTGCGGGTTCTTGTAGCGCTTGAGCGATGCCTCGGGAAGGGGGTTGACAGCGACGATCTGCCCGCCGCTGCGCTTGCAGGCCTCCAGTTCGGTCAGCATGCGCGGGTGGTTGGTGCCCGGGTTCTGCCCCATGACGATGATGAGGTCCGCGTCCGCGTAGTCGTCGAACGTGACGGTCGCCTTGCCGATACCGATGGTCTGGCCCATGGCCCAGCCGGAGGACTCGTGGCACATGTTGGAGCAGTCGGGGAGGTTGTTGGTGCCGTAGGCGCGGGCGAACAGCTGGTACAGGAACGCCGCCTCGTTCGAGGTGCGGCCACTGGTGTAGAAGGCCGCCTCGTCGGGGGAGTCGAGGCTCTTCAGCTTGTTCCCGACGATCTCGAAGGCCTCGTCCCAGCTGACCGGGCGGTAGTGGTCCTCGCCGGCCGGCTTGTAGACGGGCTCGACGAGGCGTCCCTGCATACCCAGCCAGTAGTCGGAATGCGAACGCAGGTCGCTGAGGGAGTGCTCGGACCAGAAGTCGGAGGAGATGACGACGGGCGTCGCTTCCCAGGTGACGGCCTTGGCGCCGTTCTCACAGAATTCGAAGGTCTTGCGCTTGTGCGGATCCGGCCAGGCGCAGCTCGGGCAGTCGAACCCGTCCTTATGGTTCATCTTGAGGACGGTCTTCAGGGTGCGCTCCACGCCCATGTGCTCCAGAGCGGGCTTCATGGAGTGGTAGACGCCGGGAATACCGGCCGCCCACTCCTTCGGCCGCTTCTCGACCCGCAGCTCGCTCTCGTCGACTTCTTCTACACGGGGTTCCTTGCGCGTCATGGCGAACGTCCTCTTCCGTGGCCCGGGGGCGGGCACTCCTCGACAGGTGGTCCGGCCTGCCCTTGTGTATCAGGCCTAACAGGGCGCGAGCCGGGACCGCAAGTATCCGGCGCAGTCGGCCGGCCTCCTTGACGCGGCGTCGTCCGCAGATCCGGGCGGCTGCGGGACGGGCAGACCCGCCGCTGCACAGTATGCGACGACGGTGGACGCGCGGTCCACCGGTTCCTGGGACGGGAAGGAGGTTGAAGGCGACGGGCCAGGAGGTGTTTATTTAGTTGACCTAACGAAACGGCAGGCGTACAGTTACTTAGAGCAACGAAGTATATGAGGCCAGGAGTTCCACATGTCGGTAGCGCAGCACACGGCCGCAGAGCTGGTGCACAACATCTTCGACCTGCAGCGCGCCCTGCGGGGAGTGACGGCTGCCGCCATGAAGTACTCCGAGCTGGGACCGGCCCACACCGGCGTCCTGTTCTTCATCGGGGAGGGCGGCCCGATGCGCGCCTCGGCGCTCGCGGGCAGGCTCGGTATCGGACCATCCGCGCTGAGCAGGCAGCTCGCGGACCTCGAGCAGTTCGGCTTCGTGGTCCGCACCCCGGACCCGCTGGACGGGCGGGCCTGCCTGCTCTCGCTGTCGGGAGAGGGCCGGACGTACCTCGCCGAGACCTATGAGCGCAGGGCCGAGGCACTGCGGGAGATCCTCTCCGACTGGACCGAGAGCGAAGCCGAGGCGGCGTCGTCGTCCGTACGTCACCTCACGGCCGCCCTCCGCTCCGCAGCCTCGCACCCTGGCGGGCCGGCACACCCCGTCCCTCAGGATCCACTCCGCACCACCGCACACCGCACGGGCAACGACGGCCGTCACCACCTGGACCCCGCGTCCGAGACTCCGAAGGAAGAACTCTGATGGCCACCCATCCCACCGAGGCGAAGGTCGCCGAAGCCGCTGCACGGCAGCCGGCCGACGCCGCCCACCACCGCAGCAGCGAGCCCATGAGCCACAAGCAGATCCTGCAGGCCCTCACGGGCCTGCTCGCCGGCCTGTTCACGGCGATCCTGAGCAGCACCATCGTGGCGAACGCGCTGCCCACGATCATGAGCGACCTCAACGGCTCCCAGACGGACTTCGCCTGGGTCATCACCGCCGCGCTGCTCGCCAACGCAGCGACCACCCCGATCTGGGGCAAGTTCTCGGACCTGTTCGACAAGAAGGTCCTGGTGCAGGTCAGCATCGTCATCTTCGTCGCAGGCTCGGTGCTCGCGGGATTCGCCCACACCATCCCGCTGCTCCTCACCGCCCGCGTCATCCAGGGCATCGCCATGGGTGGCCTCACCGCCCTCGCGCAGGCCATCATCGGCACCATCATCGCGCCGCGTGAGCGCGGCCGGTACTCCGGCTACATGGGCGGCGTCATGGCCGTCGCGACCGCCGGCGGACCGCTGCTCGGCGGCTTCATCGTGGACTCGCCGCTTGGCTGGCGCTGGACGTTCTTCGTCTGCGTCCCGCTCGCGATCATCGCCCTGGTGCTGCTGCAGGTCACCCTGAAGCTCCCCGACACGCGCCGCAAGGCACGGATCGACTGGCTCGGTTCCATCCTGCTGACCGCCGGTGTGAGCCTGCTCCTCATCTGGGTCTCCTTCGCCGGCAAGGAGGGCTACTACGAGTGGTTCTCCCGCGAGAGCGCCCTGATGGTGGGTGGCAGCGTGATCCTGCTGGCCCTCCTGCTCGTCGTCGAGGCGAAGGTGGCCGAGCCCATCATCCCGCTCACGATCATCTCCGAGCGCACCACGGCCCTGGCGATCATCGCCTCGATCGCGGTCGGCATCGCCCTGTTCGCCAGCTCGAGCTACCTGGGCCAGTACTACCAGGTGGCCCGCGGCGCCACGCCCACCGAGGCGGGCCTGCTCACGCTCCCGATGATCGCCGGAAACCTGATCGGTTCCATCGGTGCGGGACAGCTCGTCACCAAGTACGGCAAGTGGAAGAGGTACCTCATCGCGGGCGCCCTGTTCCTCATCGCGGGCCTGGGCCTCGCCGGCACCATCGACCACCTGACGGAACTGTGGCTCGTCGGCATCTACACCTTCGTGTTCGGCCTCGGCCTGGGGCTCATGCTGCAGAACCTCGTCCTCGCGGTCCAGAACACCGTGGCGGTCAAGGACATCGGCTCCGCGAGCGCCTCCGTGGCCTTCTTCCGCTCGATGGGCGGAGCAGCGGGCGTCGCGGTGCTGGGCGCGATCCTCGGCACCCAGGTGGAGACCAAGACCACCGAGGGCCTCGCCGCGGCCGGCATCCCCGTCACCGGCGGAGCCGCAGGCGGATCACTCGACCTCGTCGACCTCCCTGCCCCTATCGCCGACATCGTGCGGGCCGCCTACGGGGACAGCACGGCCATGATCTTCCTGATCACGGCGGTCATCGCGGTCCTCGGGCTCGTCTGCGTACTCTTCATCAGGGAGACGCCGCTGCGCCGCACGGTCGACTTCGCCCAGGCCGCTCCCGCCGGTCCTGCCGCGTCGATGTCACCTGCGGCAACAGGCACCACGCCCGCCGTCGCCGGTGCGCCGGCAGAAGGAGTCGCGGCCGGAGCGCAGGCCGGAGCGCAGGCCGGAGCCGGCTCCGGGGTCGCTTCCCGTCGGGGCGGGGACACCGTACGGCAGGGCGCGGCTGGGGAGTCCGAGGTCGTCGCGGTGCAGCCGTCCCACGGGCGGCACAGTGCCGGGCCGGTCGAGATCCTCAAGGTCGACCTCGACCGCGTGGCCCGGGAGCTGTCCGAACTGGACATCGAACTGCCGGACGCCGCCGGAGCGCGCCGCTGATCCGGCACACACCCGACAGCATCGACGGAACAGGCCATCGGGATTCCCCGGTGGCCTGTTCCCGTTTCGCGCCGGACACTTTTGTTCCCTTCTTCGACAAACCCCTTGTGGGGAGCAGGAATGTGACGTAGCGTACTGGCAACCGGTCGTCGAAACGTTTAGACGACCGGCAGCCGGAGGATCTCCTCCGGCCCCCGCACCAGCAGACATCGGAGTCGGCATGGCCAATATCCACGACGTCGCCCGCGTCGCCGGTGTGTCCATCAGTACCGTCTCCTACGCGCTGAGCGGCAAGCGGCCCATCGGCGAGAAGACCCGCCGGCGCATCGACGAGGCGGTGCGGGAACTCGACTACATGCCCAACGCCGCCGGTCGGATGCTGGCCGGGACGAGGACGCGCATCTTCGCCCTCACGGCACCCCTGAGGAGCGACACCTACGCGCCGGCGCACATGGCGTTCGTGCTGGCAGTGGCGACGGCGGCGAGGAAGTACGACTACGACGTCCTCCTCCTGACCGAGGACGAAGCGACCGACGGCCTCCACCGGGTCTCCTCGAGCAGGCTCGTGGACGGGATCATCGTCCTGGACGTCTCCCTCCATGACGAGCGTGCGGACCTCGTGCGTTCGCTCGGTGTCCCCGCAGCGCTCATCGGCGTGCCGGCGGACACGGAGGGGCTGGTCTGCGTGGACCTCGACTTCGAGGCCGCCGCAGCACTGGCGGTGGACCGGCTGGTCGACGCCGGGCACCGGTCGCTGGCCCTTCTCGGCCATCCCCCGATGGTCTACGAACGCGGATCCAACTTCCCGATGCGGTTCCGCGACGGCTTCCTGCGCAGGGCGGCGGACCGGGGCGTCCGCGCATCCTTCTCGATGGTCGAGAAGGATGCGCCCCACGTCCGGACCGCGCTGGCCGGCGTCCTGGACGCTGATCCGGCACCCACCGGCGTCGTCGTGCACGCCGACGAGGGCGTCCACAAGGCGGTCCTCGAGGCCATCGCGGCGCGCGGGCTGTCCGTCCCGGACGATCTCTCGGTCATAGCGGGGGTGCCCACCTTCGATACGTCCGGCTTCACGCCACCGCTGGACGCCATCCCGCTGATCCCGGCGGATTCCTGTACCCGTGCGGTCGAGCTGGCGGTCCAGCAGCTCGACGGCACCGTCGAACCGCGCGTCGAACTCGTCGCGCCGAAATACCGCGACCACGGTTCGGTCGCGGCACCCCGCCCGGGCAGCTAGCGCCGGCGTCATCCACCTATCGGTTCCACCCGACGCGGCACCCCACGGCCGTTCGTCGAAACGTTTCGACAGAAGCGCCCGTCCCCGTGACGGACGACCACTACAAGGGAGTAGGCATGAACAAGAGCAGATTGATCCTGGGGGCCGCCTTCACGGCCGCCGCACTCACCCTGTCGGGATGCTCCGGCTCCGGCTCGGACACCGGATCCGGCGGTGAGGGCGACACCCTCAAGCTGTGGCATTTCGAGAGCGAGACCAGCGCCATGGGAATCGCCTGGACCGAGGCCATCAAGATCTTCGAGGAGGAGACCGGCGCGACGGTCGAGTTCGAGGAGCGCAGCTTCGAGCAGATCCGTTCGACGGCGAGCCAGGTGCTCAACTCGGACGAGGCCCCGGACCTCCTCGAGTACAACAAGGGCAACGCCACAGCAGGCCTGCTGTCCAGCCAGGGCCTGCTGAGCAACCTCGACGACGCCGTGGAGGAGTACGGCTGGGACGACAAGCTCGCCCCGTCCCTGCAGACCACGGCGAAGTACGACGAGCAGGGCATCATGGGCTCCGGTAGCTGGTTCGGCGTCCCGAACTACGGCGAGTTCGTCGAGGTCTACTACAACAAGGACATGTTCGCCGAGGCCGGCCTGGAGGTCCCCACCACGCTCGACGGGTTCGAGGACGTGATGCAGGCGTTCACCGACCAGGGCGTCACGCCCATGGCGGAGTCGGCGGCCGAGTACCCGCTCGGCCAGCTCTGGTACCAGCTCGCCCTCACGCAGGCCGACCGCGGCTGGGTCGAGGACTACCAGCTCTACACGAACCCGGTGGACTGGCAGGGCGAAGAGGTGTCCTTCGCCACGGAGACGGTCAAGGACTGGACGGACAAGGGCTACATCTCCACCAACGCCACGGGTTCGACGGCGGAGGACGCCGGAACGGCGTTCATCAACGGCACGAACCCGATCTTCTTCTCGGGCAGCTGGTGGCACAACCGGTTCACCACCGAGGCCACGGGCTTCGAGTGGGGCACGTTCCTCTTCCCCGAGGCGGAGCTCGCCCCGGGATCCGCGGGCAACATGTGGGCCGTGCCGGAGAACGCCGCGAACAAGGAGCTCGCCTACGAGTTCATCGACATCACCATGCGACCCAAGATCCAGAACCTCATCGGCAACAACGGCGGGGTCCCCGTCGCCGCCGACCCGGCCGACATCACGGACGAGAAGAGCTCGGAACTCATCGCGAACTTCAACCAGCTCACCGAGAAGGACGGCATCGCCTTCTATCCCGACTGGCCCACGTCCACCTTCTACGACGAGCTGAACGCAGGCCTCCAGGAGCTCCTGAACGGCACGATCTCGCCGGAGGAGTTCCAGGAGCAGGTCGGCGGGCAGTACCAGAGCGGCGTCGACGACATCGTCGGCTAGTTCCCCGCATCCGTCCGTGCCGCCGGTCCCCGTTCCCGGACCGGCGGCGCGGACGGCACCCCGCCTGTCCCCGCCCTCGGAAGGTGCAAGCCCATGGCGATCGCAACCCGGTCGAAGGAGCGCGCCCAGCGCTCCACCGCCACCCCCAGCCTCATCCCCGGCTCCCGCAGCAGTTCCTTCTGGTTCTACCTGCTGCCCGGCCTCGCCCTGCTCACGCTCATCATCGTGGTCCCGCTGCTGTGGAACGTCTACCTGACCTTCACCTCGTACCGCGGTATCCGCCCGCCGGAGTTCATCGGCCTCGAGAACTGGGTGGAGCTCTTCGGCGACACCACGTTCTGGACCTCGTTCCGCAACTCCGTCGCCATGATCGTCGCGATGGTGGTGGTGCCCACGCTGCTGGGCCTCGTCCTCGCCGCGATGCTGTTCGACCTGATCGGCCGGAAGTTCGGTGGTCGCGTGGCGAGCTTCCTCCGCGCCACCTATTACCTGCCGCAGATCCTGCCCGGTGTCATCGCGGCCATCGTGATCGGCTGGATCCTCCGGCCCGAGAACGGCGCCCTCAACCAGGTGCTCGCCGCCGTCGGGCTGGGCGGCCTGCAGAGCAACTGGCTGGGCAGCCCCGAGACGGCACTCCCCAGCATCATGGTGATCATGGTCTGGGTGCAGCTGGGCTACCCGGTGGTGATCTTCATGGCGGCGCTGCAGCGCGTGGACCCGGAACTGTACGAGGCCGCGGAGCTCGACGGCGCGAACTGGTTCCAGCGCTTCCGGGCCATCACCGTCAGCATCATCCGGCCCGAGATCTTCGTGGTCACCCTCACGTGCGCCATCGCCGCACTCAAGGTGTTCGGTCCCATCTACGCGCTGACCGGCGGAGGACCCGGCAGCTCGACGATCGTCCCCGCCTACTACGCCTACAGCGAGTTCTTCCAGTCCCAGCAGGTGGGCTACGGCGCCACGATCGCCACCGCGCTGACGGTCGTCATCGCCGTCGTCAGCATTCTCTTCGTCCTCGTGCAGACGAGGCTCGAACGCAGCGAGGAGGCACGCTGATGGCCATCACCGAGACCACAGCAGGGAAGACCGCACGTGAAGCGGTCCAGGAACCGCCGCGGCAGCGACGACGCAGCGGGCGGGCACGCAAGACCGCCGGCGACTGGGTGATCCTCGCGGTGGCCGTGCTGATCGGGCTGCTCATCGCCGTCCCGTTCCTGCTCATCCTCGCCAATTCGTTCAAGTCACCCACGGACTACGCCTCCGGCGGGCCGCTCTCGCTCCCGTCGTCGCTCTACTTCGACGGCATCACCGCGTTCTGGGAGCGCGTCGACTTCCCGCGCAAGCTCTGGAACAGCTTCTTCATCAGTTCCGTGGTGGCGGTGCTCGCCGTCGGGATCTCCATGTTCAACGCCTTCGCCCTGGGCATCGGACGCGTGCGGGGCCGGACCTGGCTGGTGCTGCTGATCCTGCTCGCCAACATGCTGCCGCAGGAGGTGCTGCTGTACCCGCTGTACTTTATGTTCCGGCAGGTGGGCCTCTACGACAGCCAGTGGGCCGTGATCATCATCTTCACCGTCATCCAGAGCGCGTTCGGCACCTATCTCCTGGCCTCGGTGTACGGCACCTTCCCGAAGGAGCTGCTGGAGGCGGCGTCACTCGACGGCGCGAGCCGCTGGCAGATCCTGTGGCGTGTGATCTTCCCGATCTCGCGGCCGACCCTGAGCGTGCTGCTGATCTTCTTCTTCATCTGGACCTGGAACGAGTTCCTGATCCCGCTGACGTTCCTCGTGGGCAACGACAACCAGACCGTCCCCGTGGCGATCACGGTCCTGCAGGGGGACCGTCTCATGGACGTCACCACCACCAGCGCCTCCGCCCTCCTCGGGCTCCTTCCCACTCTGATCTTCTTCCTCATCTTCCAGCGCACCCTCACCCGGGGCATCACGGCAGGAGCAGTCAAGTAACCATGAAATTCACCGACGGATTCTGGCATGTCCGCCCCGGCGTCGATGCACAGTACGCGCAGGAGGCCTACGACATCGAGGTGGCGGACGGCCGGCGCCTCGTGGTCTCGGCCCCCACCAAGGTCATCGAGCGGCGCGGCGACACGCTCAACCGGGCGCTGCTGACGGTCACGCTCAGCAGCCCGCTCGACGGGATCATCGGCGTGCGCATCGAGAACCACCGCGGCGACAGCCCGCACCGCGGCTTCGATCTCGTCGGTGCGCACGGGGGGACCACCACGGCCACGGCCGCGACGGACGACGGCGGTGGCACCCTGGTGGCGGGTCCGCTGACGGCACGGATCCCCCACGGAGCCCCGTGGGACCTGTCCTTCGAGGCCGACGGCCGGACGCTCACCTCGAGCGGGCACAAGTCCGTGGGACGCATGGGCCTCGCACCCGACGCACCCGTCACCACCGAACCGGTGGGCGTCGCGGGCGTCGCGCCCACGGGACGCGCGCCCTCGCCGTCGTACCTGCACGCGCAGCTCTCCCTCGGTGTGGGCGAGCTGGTCTATGGGCTGGGGGAGCGCTTCGGTCCCCTCGTGAAGAACGGGCAGACGGTGGACATCTGGAACGCCGACGGCGGCACCTCCAGCGAGCAGTCCTACAAGAACGTGCCGTTCTACCTGACCAACCGCGGCTACGGCGTCCTCGTGAACCACCCCGAGCACGTCTCCTTCGAGGTGGGCTCCGAGTCCGTCGAGCGCGTGCAGTTCTCGGTCCCGGGGGAGGTGCTCGAGTACTTCGTGATCTACGGGCCGACGCCGGCGGACATCCTCGAGCGCTACACGCGCCTGACCGGTCGCCCCGCACTGGTGCCCGCCTGGTCCTACGGCCTGTGGCTGTCCACGAGCTTCACCACCGACTACGACGAGGCGACGGTGACGAGCTTCGTCGACGGCATGGCGGAGCGCGACCTCCCGCTGAGCGTCTTCCACTTCGACTGCTTCTGGATGCGGGAGTTCAACTGGACCGACTTCGAGTGGGATCCGCGGGTCTTCCCCGACCCGGTGGGCATGCTGAAGCGGCTGCACGACAAGGAGCTGCGGGTCAGCGCCTGGCTCAACCCGTACATCTCCCAGCGGTCGAAGCTGTTCGACGAGGCGGCCCAGGAGGGCTACCTCGTGCGGCGCGAGGACGGCACGGTGTGGCAGTGGGACATGTGGCAGGCGGGCATGGGCCTCGTGGACTTCACGAATCCCGGTGCGACGGCGTGGTTCCAGGACAAGGTGCGCACCCTGCTCGGCCAGGGCGTCGATGCGATCAAGACCGACTTCGGCGAGCGGATCCCGCTGGGGGTGCAGTGGCATGACGGCACCCCCGCGGAGACCATGCACAACCTCTATCCCCAGCTCTACAACCGCGCCGTCTTCGACGTTCTCGAGGAGGTCCGCGGGCAGGGCGAGGCGGTCCTGTTCGCCCGCTCCGCCACCGCCGGCGGGCAGCAGATGCCCGTGCACTGGGGAGGCGACAACTCGTCGTCGTTCGAGTCCATGGCGGAGACGCTGCGCGGCGGGCTCTCCCTCGCGCTCAGCGGCTTCGGGTACTGGAGCCACGACATCGGCGGGTTCGAGGGCTCACCCGATCCCGCGGTGTTCAAGCGGTGGGTCGCCTTCGGCCTGCTCTCGAGCCATTCACGCCTGCACGGCTCCACGAGCTACCGCGTCCCGTGGGCCTTCGACACCGGCGACGAGCCAGAGGGCCAGAGCGCCGTCGAGGTCACACGGGCCTTCGCGCGGCTGAAGCTGTCCCTCATGCCCTACCTCTACGCCGTCGGCGCCCAGGCCCATGCGACGGGCACGCCGTTCATGCGACCCATGCAGCTCGCCTTCCCGGAGGACCCCGCCGTCGCGCACCTGGACCGGCAGTACATGCTCGGCCCCGACCTGCTCGTGGCTCCCGTGTTCTCGGCGGACGGCGCGGTCGAGTACTACCTCCCCGCGGGGACCTGGACGCACCTGCTCACGGGCGAGGTGGTCGCGGGAGGAGGCTGGCGGCGTGAGACCCACGCATTCGACAGCCTGCCGCTCTGGGTGCGGGAGGGGGCGGTCCTCGTCACCGGCAGCACCGACCACCGGCCCGACTACGACTACCTCGACGACCCGCTCGTCACCGTGTACCCCGGTGCCGCCGACGGCAGCACGGCGCGCGTGGTCACGCCCGCGGGGGTCGAGGGCGGGTTCCGTGTGTCCCGCTCCGCGTCCGGCTACCGCGTCACGGGCCCTGACGGTGTCCCCTTCCGGGCACGCCTGGCCGGAGGAGCACAAGCACGGTCCGACGGCGGAACCGTGGAGCTCGGGGCCAGTAGCATCGGAGGGTGAAACCGTTTCTCCTGCTGGCCACGCGTGCCGAGAACTACGCGGCCGACGCCGAATACGCGAGCTTCCTGCGCTACGGCGGCCTCGCCGGGAAGGACCTGAGGCGCATCCGCCTCGAAGCCGGGCCCCTGCCCGAGCTGGACCTCGCCGACTACTCCGGCATCTTCCTCGGGGGCAGTCCCTTCAACTCGTCGGATCCCGAGGAGTCGAAGAGTGCCGTGCAGCGGCGGGTGGAACGCGAGCTCGGGGGGCTGCTCGACCGCGTGGTCGCGGCGGACTTCCCCTTCTTCGGTGCGTGCTACGGCGTCGGCACCCTCGGCAGGCACCAGGGAGCCGTCATCGACTCCACCTACGCGGAGCCGATCGGTGCCATCGAGGTCACGCTGACCGCGGACGGCGCGGCCGACCCCCTGCTGGCAGGTCTGCCGACGTCGTTCGCCGCCTACGTGGGACACAAGGAGGCGTGCAGGACGCTGCCGGAATCGGCGGTGCTGCTGGCGTCGTCGGACACGTGCCCCGTGCAGATGTTCCGCGTGCGGGAGAACGTCTTCGCGACCCAGTTCCATCCGGAACTGGACGTCGAGGCGCTCGTGGGCCGCATCAGCACCTACCGCCACGCCGGATACTTCCCCCCGGACCAGGCGGACGAGTACATGGAGCGGGCGCGCGCCTCGGTGGTGGACCAGCCGGAGGCCATCCTCCGTGCCTTCGTGACGCGGTACGCGCGGGACTGAACCGCGGCGGGGAGTGCCCGTGCGTCGTCGGCCGCCGCCTCACGATGCCGGACGGCTCCGAGGGGCGGCCCGGCCACGACCGGGCAGCTCGATGGGAGCCGGCTGTGCGGCGATCCTGCCCCAATACTGAGGGTCGTCGCCCACCCTGCCGACCTACGATCGGAGGGTGGGGGATCAACGATGATGAAGGCGGCGGGTCGCGCGTGGGATGCGCAGGACGCGCGGCAGGACCGGGCGCAGCCGGCGGCGGAATCCGCCGAGCTGTTGCGCCAGGAGCTGAGGCGGGCGCGGATCGACCTCGAGCTCTTCGAGCGCAACCGGTCCCGGAGCGAGGCGGCATCTCCTCCTCCGGTGAGTGTGCCGGTGCGCGGGCGGTTCCCCGGTGCCCCCGGTCCGACGCGTGGCGTCGGCGTCGGTCTCTGGCTCATCACGTTCTACCTGCTGCTCGTCGCGCTCGCCCACGGCAGCCCGGACGCGGCCCCCGGCCCCGACTCCTCGAGGGCATCCACCTCGGTGGTGCGCGCCTGGCAGCTGGACGGCTGACCCCGGACCGGTGCTCCCTGTCGTGCGTCGGTGCCGCGGAGTACTGTCGGAGGACATGCCGCGCACGGCGAACAGAAGAGGTAGCTGCCATCGGTTCCAGCACGAGCACCCGACCGGCACGATCCACGGTCCCGGTCGTCCCTGCTCCCGGCGAGAAACGCCACCACCAGGTGCTCATCATCGGTGGAGGCAACGCCGGCGTGTCCCTGGCCGGGCGCCTGAACCGCTACCGGGTGAAGGACATCGCGGTGATCGAGCCGAGGAGCCACCACCTCTACCAGCCGCTCTTCTCGCACATCGCCGGCGGCACGGCGGATGCCTTCGACGCCGTGCGGCTGCAGTCCGCTGTGATGCCCAGGGGCGTCACCTGGATCCAGGACAAAGCCACCGACGTCAGCACGGGAACGAAGACCGTCCTGCTGGAATCCGGTTCGGCCGTCACCTACGACCACCTCGTCGTCTGCCCCGGGATCCAGAACGACTGGGCGGCCATCCCCGGGCTGAAGGACGCGATGGAGGGCCCGTACGGGGGATCGAACTACGAGTACGAGCTCGCTCCGAAGGCCTGGAAGCTCTTCCGGGAACTGACGAGCGGCACCGTGGTCTTCACCCAGCCGCCGGGACCCGCCTCCTGCGACGGTGCCGCCCAGAAGCCCATGTACCTCGCGTGCGACTACTGGCGGCGCACGGGCGTCCTGCAGGACATCCGGGTGGTCCTCGTGGTGTCCACGCCGACGATCTTCGGCATGGACATCATCGACGAGGAACTCACCCGGAAGATCGACGAGTACAGGATCGAGGTCCGGTACAGCACCGAGCTCGCGTCCGTGGACCCGGAGGCCCGGACGGTGGTCCTCCGGCCTTCTCCCGACGGCTCGACCGGCGCTCCCGGCTCCACGGGCGGTTCCACGGGCGGTTCCATCGAGACGATCCGCTACGACGTCCTCCATGCCGTGCCGCCGCAGTCCGCGCCGGAGTGGCTCAAGACCACGGACCTGCCGGCGCCCGGCAGCCGCGGAGGCTTCGTCGAGGTGGACCCGGTGATCCTGCGGCATCCGCGCTTCCCCGACATCTGGTCCCTCGGGGACGCGGCGTCGACGCTCAACTCGAAGTCCGGAGCGGCTCTGCGGATGCAGACGAAGGTCCTCGCCAAGAACCTCAAGGCCGTGCTCAGGGGCCGCAAGCCCACCATGCAGTACAACCACTACTCGGCGTGCCCCTTCGTGGTCAGCCGCAACACCGTGGTGTTCTCCGAGTTCGACGACAAGTACTCGCCGATGCCCACGGTGCCCGGCTGGGACAACCTCGCCCGCGAGCGGCGGCTGACCTACATCCTCGAGCGGGTCGTGCTGCCGCAGGTCTACTGGAAGCTCATCCTGAAGGGGCGTGCCTGAGCCGAGGCCGGACGGCGCCGTTGGAGGGCGCCGGTGGACGGCACCGCCGGTGGACGGCGCCGCCGGTGGACGGCACCGGTGGACGGCACCGCCGCTGGACGGCGCCGCCGGTCCCGGCCGGGCAGGACGTTCCACCGTGCTCTGGACAGGGGTGCCCGCGCCGATGAGGATCGGTGCATGGACCTCACACCCCAGGAGACCGTGCGGCGGTTCGTCCGCGCATTCCAGGAGCAGGACCGGGCCGCAGCGGAGTCGCTGATGGCGGACGGCTTCGACTTCACCAGCCCGCAGGACGACCACCTCGACAAGGACGCCTGGCTGGAGCGGTGCTTCCCGTCGGCGGATCATTTCGATAGGCCGGCGGTGACCCTCCAGCTCACCGAGGTCGGCGGCGTCGTCCTGCACCGGTACGAGTACGACGTCGACGGCCGCACCTACCGCAACGTCGAGGCGAGCCGTGTGCGCGACGGCCTGGTGCACGAGGTGGAGGTGTACTTCGGGGGAGCCGTCCGGCGCTTTGGCACCACCCCGGGCTGAGTCCGCGCTTCGGCGATCGGGACCTCTCCGGCTGAGTCCGCACTTCGGCGATCGGGACCTCTCCGGGGCGGTTGTCACAAAGCAGCGGTGAGCGGTGTCTTGTCGGTGTCAGCAATTCCTGAGGAAGCGAGGCATCATGTCCGGGACGGTACGTGCAGTGGTGGTCGGCGGCGGCTATGCCGGGGTGATGGCGGCGAACCGGCTGGCGGGGAGCAGACGGGCACACACCCCCCTCGAGGTGACCCTGGTCGACCCCGCACCCGGGTTCACGGAGCGGATCCGGCTGCACCAGCTCGGTGCCGGCCGGCGTGCATCGGCGGACGTGCCCTGGACGGACGTGCTGAACCCCCGGGTACGCCACCTGCCGGCCCGGGCGCTCCGCATCGACGCCGACCGACGCAGCATCGGGCTGGCGGGCCGGGAGCCCCTGAGTTTCGACTGGCTGGTGTACGCGGTGGGCAGCGGCGAGACATCGACGTCCCTGTTGTCGGTGACCAATCCCGAGGCGGCACGCGCCACCCGCACGGCGATCGGCGAGCTCCGCCCGGGATCAGCCGTCACGGTGGCCGGGGCCGGTCCGACCGGCGTCGAGGTGGCCTGCGCGGTCGCACTGGCGAGGCCCGACCTGCACATCACCATCGTGTCGCCGTCGGGCCCGGTGCATCCGCTCACGGGACATCCCGCCGTGGGCCGCCGCCTCCGGCGCCTGGGCATCGCCGTCGAGAGCGGGTCGGTCGACCGGATGACGGGAGCGATCACCACGGGGGAGGGAAGCCGCCCGGCGGCCCCCGCCACGATCTGGACGGCCGGGTTCGCCGTACCGTCCCTCGCCGCCGACAGCCGGCTGCCCGTGGCCGGCGACGGACGACTGCTGGTGGACGGGACCCTCACGGTGCCCGGACACGAGCGCATCCTGGGAGCCGGTGACGCCGTCTCCGTGGCAGGACCGGCCGCTGCGCATCTGCGGGCCTCGTGCGCGACTGCCCTCCCGCTCGGCGCCCATGCCGCGGACTCCGTGCTCGCCCGCCTCGGCGGCCGCGAACCATCGGCGATCGACCTGGGGTACGTCCTCCAATGCCTCGACCTCGGGTCGGCGCAGGGGCACGTGCGCTTCGTGCGTCCTGATGACTCGCCCCGCCCCTGGGCGCTGGCGGGACGGGCCGGCGGGTGGACCAAGGAGCAGATCTGCAGGATGACCGTGGCCTGGCTTGCGGGGGAGGCTTCGACACCGGGTTCCTACCGGTGGCCGGCGGGCCCGCGCCTGCCCGTAGGCTGAGGGACGTGGCCCCTTCGACGGAGCAGGACGAGCTGTTCACGACGCACCGGTCGATGGTCTTCGCCATCGCCTACGAGATCCTCGGCACGCGTGCCGATGCCGACGACGTCGTCCAGGAGACCTACCTGCGCTGGGCGGGGGTGGACCTGGACGGGATCCGGTCACCGAAGGCGTACCTCGCGACGATCGCCGGGAGGACCGCCCTCAATGCGCTGCGGACGGTGGCCCGGCGCCGGGAGGATTACCCCGGGCCGTGGCTGCCCGAGCCCCTGGTGACCGACGGCGAGGGCCCGGAGCAGCGACTCCTGATGAAGGAGCAGCTGACCTATGCGCTGTCCGTACTGCTCCAGCAGGCCACACCGGAGCAGCGGGCGGTCTTCCTGCTCCGGGACGTCTTCGGGCTGCCCTATCCTGCCATCGCCGAGGCGGTCGGCAAGACCCAGGCGGCGGTCCGGCAGATCGCCCTCCGGGCCCGGACGCGGCTCACGGCCGCCGACCGAACGCCGACCGTCGCCGAGGACACCGCCCTGGCGCTCACCGCCTTCCTCGACGCCGTCGCGACGGGCGACCTCCAGGCGTTGATGGACGTCCTGGCTCCGGACGCCGTGCTGTTGTCCGACGGCGGCGGGAAGGTCGTCGCGGCCCGCAAGCCGATCGTGGGAGCAGGGGCCATCGCGGCATTCCTGCTGAGGATCGCGCTCACGCCGACGCCGGACCTGACCGTGGTCATCGGTCCGCTCAACGGTGGCCCGGGGATCCTCATCCGTTCCGGTACCCGCCTGGAGCTGACCGTCGGCGTGGCGGTGGACGGCCGGGGCAGGATCACGGGTGTCTACCTCGTGCGCAATCCCGACAAGCTGCGCGAGCCGGCGATGCCCGAGCCGGTGGGACGTCCATCACCTCTCCCGCGCTAGTCTCGAGGTGGGCGGCGGCTGTCCGGCCGCGGCTCGTGCAGACGGTCGACGCCGGGCGGCGAGCGCCGGCGGCCGTCGGGACCGGAACCCGTGGCCGTCCGGCCGAAGGAATCCTCGGGGAAGGAACACGACCATGGCGGGACCGCTTCTCGACGCCAAGCTGCGCGTCCCCCTCCGACGTCGCGGCGTGACGGAGCGTCCGAAGGTGGACGGGCTCCTGGAGCGTGGCACGGAGTGCACGCTCACGCTCGTGTCGGCTCCGGCAGGGTTCGGCAAGACGACGCTGCTGGCCGGCTGGCTCGAGTCCCTCGCCGCCGCCGGCTGGTCGACGGCGTGGCTCTCGCTCGACCAGGGCGACAACGATCCCGCACGGTTCTGGACCTACCTCGTCACTGCGCTGGAGACGGCATCCAGCGGCGTCGGCGCCGTCGCGCTCTCGCTGCTCGGATCGGCGCAGCCACCCACCGACGTCGTGCTGGGCACCCTCCTCAACGACCTCCGCGCCGTCTCCGGTGACGTCGTCCTGGTCCTCGACGACTACCACGTCATCGAGGCCCGGGAGATCCAGGAGGGCATCGCCTTCCTGGTGGCCCACCTGCCTCCGCACGTGCACCTCGTCCTCGGCGGGCGGGCCGATCCGGTGCTGCCCCTGGCGAGGCTGCGGGCACGGGGCGAGCTGCTCGAGCTCCGCGCCGCCGACCTCCGCTTCACCGGGAGCGAGGCCGCGTCGTACCTCAACGGGTCCATGGGCCTCGGGTTGGGCATCGAGGACGTGGCAGCCCTGGGAGCCCGTACCGAGGGGTGGATCGCGGCACTCCAGCTCGCCGCACTGTCGATGCAGGGCCGGGAGGACCCCACCGCGTTCATTGCCGATTTCGCCGGGGACGACCGCTACATCGTCGATTTCCTGACCGAGGAGGTCCTGCAGAACCAACCCGACGACGTCCGGGACTTCCTGCTCCGGACCTCCGTCCTGGAACGGCTGAACGGACCCCTGTGCGACGCCGTCACGGGGCAGGACGACGGCAGGCTCCGCCTGGCCGCGCTGGAACGGGCGAACCTGTTCCTGGTGCCGCTGGACAACCACCGTCAGTCCTACCGCTATCACCAGCTCTTCGCGGATGTCCTGCAGGCGCGCCTTATCGAGGAGCGCGGTGAGGAGCTCCCGGGCCTGCATCGGCGGGCGAGTACCTGGTACGAGCAGAACGGGGCGGCGGCCGACGCGATCCGCCATGCCCTGGCAGCCGGAGATGTCGAACGGGCCGCGGACCTGATCGAACGGGCGGTCCCCGCGATCCGGCAGGACCGGCAGGAGGCCCTGCTGCGCGCCTGGTCGACGGTGCTTCCCGACGACGTGGTCCGCTGCAGGCCGGTGCTCGGCGTGGGCCTGGCCGGTGCGCTGCTCGTCGGTGGTGAGATCGGGGGAGTCGAGGCCCGGCTGCAGGACGTCGAGCGCCGGCTGGATCCTTCGGCCACTGCCGCGGACGACGGCGGGCCCGCGATGGTCGTCGTCGATCCCGAGCAGTTCCGCCGCCTCCCGGAGACGATCGCGGTGTACCGTGCGGCGCTGGCACTCGGTGTAGGCGACATCGCCGGGACGATCGGGCATGCCCGGCATGCGCTCGACCTCGCGCCGACGGACGACCACCTGAGCCGTGCCGCCGCACGCGGATTGCTGGGACTCGCCTACTGGGGGACCGGGCAGCTCGAGGCGGCCCACGGCGTGTACGCGGACAGCATGGCCGGCCTGTACCGCGCCGGCCATGTCGCGGACACCTTCGGATGCGCGATCGCGCTGGCGGACATCCGGCTCGCCCAGGGCCGCCTCGACGACGCGATGCGCACCTACGAACAGGCCCTGGCGAACGCTGCCACCGGGCGTGACCCGGTGCTCCGCGGAACCGCCGACATGCACGTGGGCCTGAGCGGGATCTGCCGGGAGCGCGGCGACCTGCAGGGAGCGGCCCGGCACCTGGCGCGCAGCCAGGAGCTGGGCGCCGGCAGCGAGCTGCCGCAGAACCTGTACCGCCGCCGCGTCGCGATGGCACGGATCCGGGAAGCGGAAGGAGACCTCGCCGGCGCGTTCGACCTGCTCGACACGGCGGAGCGGCTCTACGTCGGCGACTACTTCCCCGACGTGCGGCCGGTCGCGGCGCTCAAGGCGCGGATCCGGGTAGCGCAGGGACGGGTGGGCGATGCGCTCGGGTGGGTGCGGGACCGCGGTCTGTCGCCGGACGACGAGCCCAGCTACATCCGCGAGTTCGAGCACATCACCCTCGCCCGGGTACTGCTGGCCCGATCCACGGCGGAAGGCTCGGTACACCCCCTCGACGAGGCCACCCGACTGCTGGGGCGGCTCCTCGACGCGGCGGAGGATGGTGGGCGGACCGGCAGCATCATCGAGATCCTCGTGCTGCAGGCATCTGCAGGGCACCTGCGGGGTGACCTTGCTGCCGCGCTCGCACCACTGCAGCGGGCCCTGACGCTGGCCGGGCCGGAGGGTTACGTCCGGGTCTTCCTCGACGAGGGCGCCCCGATGGCCTCCCTGCTCAGGGCTGCTGCGAAGCAGCAGCCGTCGTCGGTCCAGCTCCGCCGCCTGCTCACGAGCGGGGACGACGTCGACCAGGCCGCCCCCGGGAACCCGGGGTTGATCGAACCCCTGAGCGACCGGGAACTGGAGGTCCTCCGGCTGCTCGCAACGGACCTCGACGGTCCGGACATCGCCCGGGAACTCATGGTGTCCCTGAATACCCTGCGGACCCACACACGGCACATCTACACCAAGTTGGGCGTGACCAATCGCCGTGCAGCGGTCCGCCGGGCGAGAGAACTGGACCTGATCGTGCACTCCACCGGCCGCTAGCCGGCCCAGACCACGCGGGCGCGTCCCATGCGCCTCCGGCCCACGAGCTTCCGGCCCACGTTGGCGCTGCCCATGCGCCTCCGGCCCACGAGCTTCCGGCCCACGTTGGCGCGGCCCATGCGCCTCCGGCCCACGCGCTTCCGGCCCACGTTGGCGCGGCCCATGCGCCTCCGGCCCACGCGGCGACGAGGAAATCACCACGGCTCTCACCACATGTGGTGACGCGCGCTCATCAGGTCTCCCCCTACCGTTCGAGAAGGACGACGGAACATGCCGAGGCCGGTCCGGTCACACGATGCGGAGGGAATGCCATGAGCGAGGAATCCACGGGACGGCACGACGGCTCCGGATGTTTCGAGATCCGGCTCGCCGGCCATCTGGCCCCCCGCTGGATCGCCTGGTTCGACGTCGTCGCGCTGACCAATGAGGACGACGGCACCGCCGTCCTCCGCAGTCCGCCGACCGACCAGGCCGGCCTGCACGGCCTGCTCCGGAAAGTACGCGACACCGGGTTGCCGCTGGTGTCCGTCGTCCGGATCCGGTCCGCGGGGCCGGCTTCCCAGGCCGACGACTCCATCCCACCCGGACAACCGACCCAGGAGAACACGCCATGACCACCCATCAGCCCGGAACAACTGCGCGACGAGCGCCCCTGAGCTCCCTGCGCAAGACCTCGCTCACCGCGGGAGCGCTCTATCTGATCACGTTCGTCTCGATCCCGACGCTCGCCCTCTACGGCCCGGTGCGATCGGACCCCGGCTACATCGCCGGCCCCGGCCCGGACACCTCCGTGATCGTCGGCGGCGTCCTCGAGATCATCGTCGCCCTCGCCTGCATCGGCACAGGCGTCGCCCTGTACCCGGTGGTCAGGCGGCAGAACGAAGGGGTCGCGCTCGGGTTCGTCGCCGTGCGGGTGCTGGAGGCCGCGACGATCTTCGCCGGCGTCGTCGCGCTCCTCGCCATCGTCAGCCTCCGGCAGGCCGGGGCGGGAGACGACGCGCTGGTCACAGGCCGGGCCTTGCTCGCCCTCCACACTTGGACCACAGCCCTCGGACAGGGTTTCCTGCCGGCCGTGAACGCCCTGCTGCTGGGGTCGCTGATGTACCGTTCGAGGCTCGTGCCCCGCATCCTCCCGGTACTCGGATTCCTCGGAGCACCGCTGCTGGTGGCGTCCGTGGCAGGGCTGCTGTTCGGGCTCTGGGGGCCGGTGTCCCTGCTGTCCGGGCTCGGTGCACTCCTGCTCGCGCTCTGGGAGTTCTCCCTGGGCGTGTGGCTGATCACCAGGGGCCTCCGCTCCACGCCGATCACGCAGGACCTGGCGCTCGCCGTTCCGGCGCCGGTCCGCAGGGGTGCCGCGACTGTCCCGCCGGCTCTGTAGGAGCTGCACCGGGCAGGACGTCCGGCGGGTGATGACGACGGCATCCTCCGGCAGCAGAAGCCTTGTGGATGGCAGGGCCCGGTCCTACACTGATGTAATCAACCAAATGGTTGATCAACGAGGAGGTGGATCATGGAGGACGACACCCTCGATGCCGCCTTCTCGGCGCTCGCGGATCCGGCCCGAAGGGCCATCATCGCGCGACTGTCGCGCAGTTCCGCCACCGTCAACGAACTGGCGGAGCCGTTCGCGATCACCAAGCAGGCCGTCTCGAAGCACATCCAGGTGCTCGAGCAGGCCGGCCTCATCACCCGCACGCGGGACGGGCAACGCCGTCCCTGCCACCTCGATCCGGCCGCACTCGAAGCGCTGACGGGCTGGATCGACACCTATCGCCTGGAGGCCGAGCGGCAGTACCGACGGCTCGACGGCGTCCTCTCGACCCTGAAGGACCAGCACAGCAAGGAACGATCATGAGCAATCCAACCTCCATCGCCGCGCAACCGGACCAGCCGTTCGTCGACATCGTCCGCGAGTTCGACGCCCCGCGGGACCTCGTCTTCCGGGCGTTCACCGAGCCGGACCTCGTGCGGCAGTGGCTCGGCCCGCACCGCATCACCACGGAGATCGTGGACTTCGACGCCGTGACAGGCGGCATCTATGCCTACACACATCGCGACGGCGAAGGCAACGCCTACGGCTTCCGCGGCATCTTCCACACCGTGATCGCGCCGGAACGGATCATCCAGACGTTCGAGTTCGACGGCGCGCCGCACCATGTCAGCCTCGAGAGCATGACGTTCGAGGACCTCGGCGACGGGCGGACGAGATGCTCCGGGCGTTCCGTGTTCCTCGCTGTGGAGTCGCGTGACGCGATGATCAGCAGCGGCATGGAGACCGGCGTCAACGAAGGCTACGAGCGCCTCGACGACCTGCTCTCCTCCCTCTCCGTCGCGAGGTGACCCGGCCGGCCGCGGGGTGGTCCCGGCTCTTGTCCGGGCAGGGGCCGCCCCGTAGCATCCGGTCATGGAGATCATCGAGTACCACCCTCGGCGGGACCAGCTCGTGTACACCTTCGGTGGCAGCGCACCCGTGCTGACTGTCCGGCCCGGCACCGCACTCCGGCTCTGGTCCGAGGACGCCTTCAACAATGCGCTGACCTCTGTCGACGACGTGTCCGGCGAGAAGGTGGACCTCAACTTCATCAATCCGCAGACCGGCCCGTTCCACGTGGAGGGCGCCGAACCCGGTGACACCCTCGCGCTGCACATCGTGGACCTCACGCCGGCCCGCTCGTACGGTGCCTCGGCCACCATCCCGTTCTTCGGAGGGCTGACCAGTACCGACCGCACCGCCACCCTGCAGGAGCCGTTGCCGGACATCACATGGATCTACCAGGTCGACACCGAGCGCCGGACGGTCGGCTTCCAGTCGCGGCTCGGGGACTTCGAGGTGGCGCTCCCGCTCGAGCCGATGCTCGGCACCGTCGGCGTCGCGCCGCCCGGGGGTGAGGTGCGCTCCTCGCTCGTACCGGAGCGGTTCGGCGGCAACATGGACGCGCCGGACGTCAAGCCCGGCACCACGGTCTACCTCGGTGTGAACGTCGAGGGTGCGCTGTTCTCCATCGGCGACGGACACTATCGCCAGGGCGAGGGGGAGGCCTGCGGCACCGCCGTCGAGGGCGCCATGCACTCGACGATCATCGTGGAACTCATCAAGGGCGGTGCGCCGTCCTGGCCGCGGCTCGAGACCGACTACCACTGGATGGCCGTCGGGTCCTCCCGCCCCATGGAGGATTCGTGGCGTATCGGCCAACTCGAGATGGTGCGGTGGTTCGGCGACCTCTTCGGGCTGCACCACCTCGACGCCTACCAGCTCCTGACGCAGACCGCGCTCGCCCCGATCGCCAACGCGGTCGACGCCAACTACAGCGTCGTCGTGAAGGCACCCAAGGCGCTCTTCCCCGCCGTCGACGCCTATGGCGGACTCCATGCCCACCTCCGGCGGCAGGCCGCCGAGCTCCGCTGACCCCGATTCGCCCGATCGACGGGCATCGCGGGGAACCGTTCCCCAATCGGCGTCCGGAGACACTGCGGGCGCCCGTCAGAGGACCGGCGCCCGCAGTGCGGTGGGGTTACTTGGCGAGGAAGCGGAGCAGGACCTCGTTGATCTCGGCGCCGTGGGTCCAGAGCATGCCGTGCGGTGCATCCTCGATCTCGACGTACTCGGCGGAGGGGAGGCGCTTGGTGAACTCGCGCCCCGTCGCATCGATCGGCAGGATACGGTCATCGGTGCCGTGCACGATCAGCGCAGGCACGGTGACCTTCTCGACGTCGGAACGGAAGTCGGTGAGCCAGGAGTCGACGACGGCGAACGACGCGTACCAGGACGACCCCGAGGCGACGTTCCACGCGTTGCGCAGTGCTTCCTCGCTGAGGCGGTTGCCGAGGAAGTTGTCGGTGTTGAAGAAGTCGTCGTAGAAGTTGGTGAACCAGGCGTAGCGGTCCTCGATGGCCGCGCTGCGGATGCCGTCGAAGACGGTCGAGGGGACGCCGGTCGGGTTGTCGTCGGTCTGGAGGAGGAACGGTTCGAGCGAGGCGAGGAAGACCGCCTTCGCGACCCTCGACTCCCCATAGGTGCCGATGTAGCGACCGACCTCCCCGGTCCCCATCGAGAAGCCGACGAGGACGGCGTCGTGCAGATCGAGCGTCTCGAGCACGGTGTTGAGATCGGCTGCGAACGTGTCGTAGTCGTAGCCGGTGGTGGGCTTGCTCGACTTCCCGAAGCCGCGGCGGTCGTACGTGATGACGCGGTAACCGGCGGTCAGGAGGGCGGCGGTCTGCTTCTCCCACGAGCCGCCGTCGAGGGGATAGCCGTGGATCAGGACGACGGGCTGGCCCGTGCCGTGGTCCTCGTAGTAGAGCTCGATGTCCGTGGTGTTCTCGGTGCCGACCTTGATGAAGCCCATGTTACTGGTCCTTGTCTCGAGCGGAGAGAACGTTCGTTCTCTCTCGGTGATCACATCGTATAGAACGATCGTTCTCCATTCAAGTAGAATGGCTTCATGAATATTTCCGAGGCCCGCACACGGATCGTGGCGAGCGCCGACGAGCTCTACAACGCGCGGGGGATCCAGGCCGTCGGCATGGACGAACTGCGCGCAGCGGCGGGTGTCTCGCTCAAGAAGCTCTACCAGGAGTTCCCGTCCAAGGGGAGCATCGTCATGGCCGTCCTTGAGCGCCGGCACCGGTCCTGGGCCGAAGGGCTGGACGCGACGGTGCGGCAGGCTCCGACGCCGCGCGCCCGCCTGCTCGCGATTTTCGACTACCTCGCGCAGTGGTTCGGCGAGGACTCCTTCCGTGGCTGCGGCTTCGTGAACAGCTTCGCCGAACTCGGCGCCGTGAGTCCTGACGTCGCCGATTACGCACGGCAGCACAAGGAGTCGTTCCAGGAGTACGTGGGGAAGCTGGCCGAGGACGCGGGCGCACCGCCCTACCTCGGACCACAACTGTCGATCCTCGCCGAAGGCGCACAGACGACGGCGGCGATCGCCGGCACCGTCGACGCGGCGGTCCAGGCGCGGCAGGCGGCCGAGGTGCTGATCGATGTGGCGCTGGGCCATGAGGTCCGAGGTGCGGCCTAGTCCGGGAGAACCCGCCTGCGCACGCCGGGACGGACAGAAGCTCCGGGGGGTCAGCCGACGAGGTCCTGGTACTCGGGATGGTCGGCGATGAAGGCCGCGACGAACTCGCACCTCGGCACCACCGTGAGGTGCTGGGTGCGGGCGTCGTCGAGCGCGTACCGGACCAGGGTGCTGCCCACTCCGTGGCCCTCGACGTCCTCGTCCACGACGGTGTGCGTGAAGACGATGGTGTCGCCGGAGCGTTCGTAGACGGCGACGCCCGCCGGTTCCCCGTCGAGGCTCGCCGTGTAGCGGCTCTCGTCCTCGTTGTTGCTGACCTGGATCTCGTTGTTTCCGGTACTCATGTTTGTCACTGTGGCACCCGGCCTGCAGGGCGGTCAACGCCCAGGGGTGCGTTGTGCCGCCCGGCGCAGCACGCGCGCGACACCGCTGTCCATGGCTGCCGTTCCGCGATGTGGGAAGGATGTCCTGCGACGGATCCGGACGCCGTCGTGCCGTGGCGCTGCGCGCCCGTCGTGCCGTGGCGCTGCGCGCCCGTCGTGTCCTAGTCGCGTGGGGCCGGCGTGAGACCCTGCCGGACGGAGCTTCCGTTGAGCAGCCAGGCGACGGCGTCCGCCTCGGAGGTGAAGAAGCGCGTGTCGGTGGGGGAGCGGTGGGAGAAGCCGGACATCACCTCGTCGACGGCGTCCTCACCCACGAGTGCCACTCGCGAGAAGCCGCGGTAGGCGGCCATGCCGACGCGTGCCTCGGGGGTGATGCCGGTGATGCCGTGCATGTGCACCAGCAGCGGCAGTGTTGCCGGGCCGTGGAACTCGGCCAGGGCGCGAGCGGCGGCAACAGCGTGAGGATGGGTGATCTCGACACCGCGCCTCCACCGCAGCCACAGGATCCCCTTGTCGAGGTGGGCGCTGAATGGGTCCATCGTGGTCCTTACCGGAGGAACAGGGGCAATGGTGTGTCAGCGTAGCAAGGTGCACCCCCGAAGTCGGCTGCGCGTCCACGGTATGGTTCTCGTTCCGGGCCTCTGGGTAGCAGGTAGCGTCTCGTTCATGACACTGAGCATTCTGGTGACGGGAGCAAGTCGCGGTATCGGTGCGGCGATCGCCCACGAGCTCGCCGGCCGGGGACATCGCATCTGCGTGCACGCCGGTCGCGATCTGCAGGCCGCCGAGGCCGTCCGGGAGGCGTTGCCGGGTACGGGACACGCCGTCGGGATCGGGGACGTCGCCGATCCCGAGGCGTGCAGGCAGCTCGTCGATGCTGCCACCCGGGACCTCGGCGGGATCGATGTGCTCGTGAACAATGCGGGCATCTTCGAGGCGCATCCTGTCGACACGGTGTCCTTCGAGGACTGGCAGCGAGCATGGCGCCGGACGCTCGACGTCAATCTGGTGGGGCCGGCGAACCTGGCCTGGCTGGTGGCGCGCCGGCTGCTCGACCGGCCGTCGGGGCCGAACGGCGGACGGCTCATCAGTGTCGGATCTCGAGGCGCCTACCGTGGTGAGCCCGCCACGCCGGCCTACGGTGCGAGCAAGGCGGCCCTGCACTCGATGACGCAGTCCCTCGCCGTCGCGCTCGCACCGCACGGCATCCTCGCTGCAGCGGTGGCGCCCGGCTTCGTCGAGACGGACATGGGACGGACCGTGCTCGACGGCCCCGGGGGAGATGCCGTGCGTGCCCAGAGTCCGTTCGATCGCGTGGCGACCCCGGAGGAGGTGGCGCAGGCCGTGGCCTGGCTCGCCACCGATGCGCCGCTGTGGGTCAGCGGCACCGTCGTGGATGCCAACGGGGCGTCCTACCTGCGCTGACATCGCGCTGCGTGGAATCGCGGGTTTCGAGCGTCGAGCCAGGGACCGCGATCCGGGACCGGGGACAGCTGTGCGAGGCCCACCCTGACGAAACGACGGCGCACGGTTCCGACGCCGGGTTCCACCGTGCGCCAGGAAAGGCATGCTGATCGTGACGCTCTGTGACAGGTGCGTCTGGACGGTGATGCAGGCGGGCCTCTACGCTCGTCAGCAGAATCAAGAGTTCCAACGCAAAACCCTGGTTTGTTGGACGGCAACCCTCTCGCTGTAGTGGGGTGCCCCAGGTGAGGATTCGGCCCGGGCTGCACCAGCCGGGCAAGTATGGCGCTTCCCCACGGCAGTGCCCCGACGTGAGGACCTCCCATGCCCGCATCACCGCGCCGTATCCGCTTCAACGCCTTCGACATGAACTGCGTGGGCCACCAGTCACCCGGTCTCTGGCGCCATCCGGAGGACCAGTCGTGGCGCTACAAGGACCTGCGCTACTGGGCCGATCTGGCGAAGACGCTGGAGAAGGGCCTGTTCGACGGCATCTTCATCGCCGACGTCCTCGGCACCTACGACGTCTACGGCGGATCCAACGAAGCGACCCTGCGGCAGGGTACGCAGACCCCGGTCAACGATCCGTTCCTGCTCGTGTCCGCCATGGCACTCGTCACCGAACACCTCGGGTTCGGCGTCACCGCCGGCACCGCCTACGAGCACCCGTATCCGTTCGCGCGCAGGCTCTCCACGCTGGACCACCTCACCAACGGCAGGGTCGGCTGGAACGTGGTGACCGGTTATCTGCCCTCCGCCGCGCGCAACATGGGCAACGAGGACCAGCTCGAGCACGACGAGCGCTACAACCACGCGGATGAATACCTCGAGGTCCTCTACAAGCTGCTCGAGGGATCCTGGGAGGACGACGCCGTCGTGCGTGACCGCGAAACCGGTGTGTTCACGGACCCGGCCAAGGTGCACGACATCAACCACGACGGCACCTACTTCACCGTCCCGGGCATCCACCTCAGCGAGCCCTCGCCGCAGCGCACCCCCGTCATCTTCCAAGCCGGAGCGTCCTCGCGAGGGATCGCCTTCGCGGCAGGCAACGCCGAGGCGGTCTTCGTGGGTGCACCGACCAAGGAGATCCTGAAGGACGTGGTGAAGAAGATCCGCGACGCCGTCGAGGCCGAGGGTCGCGACCGCTACTCGGTGCGGATCTACACGCTGCTCACCGTGATCACGGACGAGACGGAGGAGAAGGCCCAGGCGAAGCACGCCGAATACCAGAAGTACGTCAGCTACGAGGGAGCGCTCGTGCTCGTCTCCGGCTGGTTCGGTGTGGACCTGTCCGTCTACGGCCCCGACGAACCGCTCGGCGCCGTGAAGTCGAACGCCATCCACTCCGCTGTGGCCACCTTCCAGAAGGTGAACGACGACGGCGCGCCGTGGACCGTGCGGGACATCGCCGAGTGGGCGGGAATCGGTGGACTGGGTCCGAGGATCGTGGGGTCGGGCAAGCAGGTCGCGGACGAGCTCCAGGCGTGGGTGGAGGAGACCGACGTGGACGGATTCAACCTCGCATACGCGATCACACCCGGATCCTTCGAGGACGTCATCACGTATGTGGTCCCGGAGCTGCAGAAGCGCGGAGCGTATCCGACGGAATATGCCGAGGGGACGCTGCGCCAGAAGCTGTTCGGCAAGGGCGACCGGTTGCCTGAGGAGCACCGCGGCGCGAGCTTCCGCCTTCAGCCCGTCCGTCCCTGACGCATCGCGTACTGGCCTTCCGGGTTCGTTCTTCGACTGAGTAGAAGCTGGCCCGGCATCTGCCCGGCATGTCGGGCGGCAGCGGGGAATAGGCGTGCGCTGGGGGCTGAACACCTTCGAATGGGTGGCCAGCCCCCACGACCGGGGACTAGCGTCGGAACCAAGACATCCGACGACCAGAAGGAGTTCCCATGTCACGCGTAGCCATCATCGGTGGGCACGGAAAAGTAGCGCTGCACCTCACGAAGATCCTCACGGGCCAGGGTCATCAGGTCAGTTCGATCTTCCGCACCCAGGACCATGCTTCCGACGTCGAGCAGGCGGGCGGCACGCCCGTGGTGGCCGACGTGTCCGAGCTGTCGGTGGCGCAGATGGCCGACGTCTTCCGCGGGCACGACGCCGTCGTGTGGTCTGCCGGTGCCGGTGGCAGCAGCCCCGAGGCCACGTACGCCGTGGACCGGGATGCAGCGATCCGCTCGATGGATGCAGCACAGGAAGCCTCGGTCGGACGGTACGTCATGGTGTCCTACCTCGGCGCGAGCAAGAATCACGGTGTGCCCGAGGACAACGGGTTCTTCCACTATGCGGAGGCGAAGGCTGCTGCGGACGAGCACCTGCGCAACTCTGAACTCGCCTGGACGATCCTCGGCCCCGGTGCCCTCACCACTGATCCTGGTACAGGGAAGATCGAGGTCTCGGACAAGCCACAACAGGACTCAGTGCCGCGTGAGGACGTTGCGCATGTTGCCGCAGTCGTCCTCGGCAACCTCGGCACGGTGGACAAGACCATCCAATTCAACAGCGGCGAGACGCCGATAGCGGACGCCATCGAGGCTGCTCTCTAGGACTGTGCCGGCACTATGCGGACGGCCCGCGGGGTAAGCGCGCCGTCCGCATAGTAGCCCCTGTGCTGTTCAATAACGCTGTTCAGTAACGCTGTTCCATAACGCGGTTCAATACCGCTGCCCAGTACTGCTGGGTCAGTGCCGCCGTGTTGGGCCGGTGATTCAGCGCCGCGGGTCCGGGTCGGTGTGGGTGTAGCTGATCGTCTGTTCCGGTCGCTTGTCGTGCACAATTCTTCCGGCTTGCCGGTAGGTGTTCTGTCGGGGCGTGCCCGCCCGGCCGGGGTTGCCAGGGGCGTGGAACCAGGGGATGCCGTTGCGCGGTTCGACGGTCCAGAGGCCCTGGTGGATGACGTGGTGGTGCCGGGTGCACAGCAGGACGCCGTTGTTGATGTTGGTCCCTCCGCCACGGGACCACGGCGTGATGTGGTGTGCTTCGCACCAGCTGGCGGGAATGGTGCAGTCCGGGAAGGCGCAACCCTTGTCCCGGGCGACCAGTGCCCGTCGAAGGTGGGGTGGAAAGAGCCGTTGGGCTCGTCCGATGTCGAGGACTTGGCCACTGCTCCCCAGGACGAGAGGGATGAGGTCGGCATCGCACGCCAATGTCCTGATGGTCCTGGCGCTGACTTGTTCGCTGAACACTCCATAACCGGCATGACCCGTGTGCCCGCCCTGACTGATCTGACCGGCATGACCCGTGTGCCCGCCCTGACTGATCTGACCGGCATGACCCGTGTGCCCGCCCTGACTGATCTGACCCGCATGACCTGCGTGCCCGCCCTGACTGATCTGACCCGCATGACCTGCGTGCCCGCCCTGACTGATCTCACCCGCATGACCTGCGTGACCGGCCTGGCTTGAATCAGCGGCATAGCCTGGATCACCGGCATGGCCTAGATCACCGGCATGGCCGGGGCGCTTCACGTGCTGGAGGTCGCCGATCAGGTCTTTGTAGTCGATGGTGACCATGACCTGGGGGCGGTGTCCGCCGGTCGCGGGGAGTCCCGTGGTGGTGAGGGCAATCCTGCAAGCCGTGACGAGCCCATCGAGAAGTGCCTGGGCCCTCGTCGGTCCGTCGTGACGACCGTGCAAACCGGAGCCAAGATCCGAGCCGTGATCCGAGCCGGAACCCGAGCCGGAATCGGCACCAGGATCGGAGTCTGGACTGGCGTTCGGGCCAGGTCTGCCTCCGGCACATGTGCCGTCCGCTGCACCGGTAGATCCGGTGACTCCTGCGTCATCGCTCTGGCCCTGGAGCACCCGCGGGTTGGTGGCAGTGTTCATGACGGTGGCGAGGTGTTCGTATTGTTCTTCCGTGGCGCCGATCTCGAGCACGTGCAGTCCGTGGCGTCGGCCTTTGAGGAAGACGCCCTGGCGTGCGTGCAGTACCTTGTCCGAGGGTTCGGATCCGTCCTGGTCGAGCGTGTCCTCCCAGCGGCGTGCCAGGACCCGGAGGATGTCTTCGTCGGATTCGATGGCCTGCTGGGTGAGGTGGTGTTCCATCGCGTCGAGCTGGTGGGGTGCTGCGAACGATTCCACCCGCTGCAGCGCCTGGCACACGATCGTGGCGGCCCGGGCGCTGACCAGGCACGCACCTGTGGCGGCGCCCACGATCTCCCGACGGGGTGGCAGTGGCGCTCCGGTCGGCGAGATCCCGGGAAGCAGTACCTCGGCCAGCCAGAGCCGGCGTCGGGCTTCGGCGCGGCTGATCCCGAGGGTCGCGCGCAGGAAGTCCGCGCAATTGCGGAACCCACCGTCCATGATCGCAGCCCACCCGGCACCCCTCGAGCCGACCGGCGCTGCACCGGAAAGCGACGCTGCACCGGAGGACGCGGTGGTGGGCAAAGCTTCACGGACGGAAGCGGCCACGGACGAAGCGTCACCCGGCGACGTCGTGTCGAAGGAGCGGGAATCCGAGGTGGCCGTATCGGCCCACCGGGGAGAGTCGGCGTCCATCCGGACGGCCTGTTCCGCCCGGGCCAGCAGGGACGCTGTCCCGGACGAGGGCTGGGAGGAGGGGTGGGATTCCAACTCCACGGCTGCGGCGTAGTGTTCACCTGCCAGGCGGGCGGCAAGGATCTGCAGATGGTCCACGACCCGTGAGGCGTGCTCGACGTCGATGATGACCTGCAGCGCTTCCGGCCCGGACAAGACCCGGTCGTGTAGGTCCAGGTCACGGGCCCAGTCGGTGAGCGCTGCGCAGGCCGAGTCCGCCGGACGGGGGGTCCGCGCAAAGTGCTCGATCGGGGCGATGGCCATACCCCAATTTTATCGAACGTGCGTACTATTCATGGTGGCTGGGAGCGATTGTGGAGGAATAGTCGACCCGCGTTATCCACATAGATCTTGGTGCTCCGTCTCCCATGAGGAGATGCGGCACCCGACGAATCCGGCGGAGCCCGAGCCCCGCCCGAACCCCGCCCGAGGCTCGGGCGAGCCCCGCCCGAGCCTCGCCCGAGCCCCGCCCGGCGAATCTAACGGAGCCCGGGCGCCGCCGCTGCGTCCGGGAGGCCTAGCCGATGGGCTCGGGCATCGGCACGACGTCGTAGTCCACGCCGATGGTGAGGCCGGTGACCGGATCGGCCATCTCGACGCGCCAGGCCGCGGCGAACTGGTCGACCCCGTGGATCATGGGGACGGTGCCCGAGATGAGGACCGTCCCTGAGTCGCGCAAGCCCATGTCCGCCAGGACCTCGAGCCAGTAGTCGGGTGACAGCAGCGCACCGAGCGAGCTGTCCTGGATGAGCTCCTCGCCGGACTCGGTGCGTACCCAGGCACGCAGGGTGATGTCGTCGAGGTGGTCGCGGACGTCGTCGAGCCGCCACGCGGTGCGTCCCAGCACGTCCGGGCTCGCGTTCTTGCTCCAGGCCACGCCGTGGACTTCGAGGGCTCGGTCGGTGTGGTCGCATGCGACGGTGAGGAGGACGCCGTCGTCGGTGATGACGAGGGCCCACTCCGCTTCACCGGAGGTCTTGCCGTGCTGCACGCTCACCTCCCGCGTCTGCTGCGCCAGGTAGGGGGAGACGGGGTAGAGCGCGGGCGTCGTCGTCGGACCCGGAACGCCGAGCTCGGCCAGTTCGGCGATGTGCGCCTGCACCTCGTCCTGCTCGCGTCCCGCATAGCCCGCATTGAGCAGCCGGGTCACCTCGACGTCCTGCAGGGTGCCGTCCGGCAGCTCGAAAGAGAGGGTGGTCATGGTGGTTCCTTCCGTCGGGGCGAACAAGCTTTTACATTCCGGAAACCGAAGTGGTCGCTAATCTACAACATGTATGCGTAATGTATACATCTATCGCCGGTGTGGCGGGCATCACCTCTAGTCTGGAGAATCTCGATGGCACACAGTCCTGGATCGGCAGGCGCAGGCGCGCCCGACGCCGGTACGTCCCCTCGTCCGCCCGGCCTCTACAAGGCCTTCGCCGCCAGCCTCACCGGCACCGCCCTGGAGTGGTACGACTTCGCCGTCTACTCGGCAGCGGCAGCAGTGGTCTTCCCGATCATCTTCTTCCCGGCCTCCGATCCGCTGACCGGAACCATCCTCGCGTTCTCCACATACGCCGTCGGCTACATCTCGCGGCCGGTGGGCGGGATCGTCTTCGGACGGCTCGGCGACAGGATCGGACGCAAGAAGATCCTGGTCATCACCCTCATGATCATCGGCATAGCGACGGTCCTGATCGGCGTCCTGCCGGGATATGCCAGCATCGGCATCGCAGCTCCGATCATCCTGGTGCTCCTCCGCTTCGCGCAGGGCGTCGGCGTCGGCGGCGAATGGGGCGGTGCGGTGCTGCTGTCCAGTGAGTACGGGGATCCGAAGAAGCGCGGCTTCTGGGCCTCCGCCGCCCAGGTCGGTCCGCCGGCCGGCAACCTGCTCGCCAATGGCGCCCTCGCACTCCTGACGGTGCTGCTCTCGGAGGAGCAGTTCCTCGACTTCGGCTGGCGCATCGCCTTCCTCGCGTCCGCACTCCTCGTCGGGTTCGGCCTGTGGATCCGGTTGAGGCTGGAGGACACCCCGATCTTCAAGGCCATCGAGGCGCACGGCGAACGGCCTGCCGCGCCCATCAAGGAGGTCTTCGCCAACGAACTCCGCCCACTGATCGCAGCGATCCTCTCCCGGGTGGGGCCGGACGTGCTCTACGCGCTGTTCACCGTGTTCACCCTTACCTACGGCATCCAGGTGCTCGGATTCGAACGCAACGAGGTGCTCACCGCGGTGCTCATCGGCTCGGGCTTCCAGCTCTTCCTAATCCCACTGGCCGGCGCGGTGTCCGACCGCATCAACCGGCGCGTGGTGTACGGGATCGCAGCCATCCTCGGGGCGCTGTGGACCTTCACGTTCTTCGCGCTGCTGGACGGCGACAACCAGCTGCTGCTCATCATCGGGATCGTCCTGGGTCTCGCCTGCCACTCGTTCATGTACGGTCCGCAGGCGGCATTCATCGTCGAGCAGTTCTCGCCCCGCCTCCGCGCGACGGGCAGCTCCCTCGCCTACACCTTCGCCGGCGTGATCGGCGGCGCCATCGCACCCCTGATGTTCACGGTGCTGCTGAGCAACTTCGACAGCTGGGTGCCGGTCGCCGTCTACGTCGCGGTCGCGGGGATCGTCACGCTGATCGGCCTGTCGCTCGGACGCAATCCGCACGCCACCGAGGACGACGAGTACCGCCTGCTGCTCGAGGGCTCGAAGGTCTGACGTGCGTACCGCTCCGCGCCGACGCGCGGAGCGGCGCACCCGGACAGTCCTAGGTGCGCAGCAGGATGTTGCGCGTCACGGCGAGGTGGTCGTGGATGGCGGCCTCGGCGTCCCCCTCCGCGAGGGCGTCGATGATGCGCTGGTGCTCGTCGCAGACCTGCCGGCGCCGGCCGTCCACCTTGATCAGAGCTTCGACGCCGACGAGGACCTGGCGGACCTGCAGCTTCCGGTAGGTCTGCGACATGAGCTCGTTCCCCACGGCGTCCACGAGGTGCTGATGGAACAGGGCGTCGAGCCGGATGAACTCCTTCACCGATGCGCCGGTGAGCGGTTCGGGAAGGGCGGCCTGCTGGCCGAGGATGTCCTGCATGCCTGCGACGGGTGGGGAGCCGGTCCCGATCGTCACCCGCGCGGCGTGACTCTCGAGGACGCCGCGGAGGTCCATCAGGTCCGAGATCTGTCGGGCCGTCACGATGGGGATGTAGGCTCCGCGCTGCGGGATGAGCTCGACGAGGCCATCGGCGACCAGGAGGAGGAATGCCTCCCGGACGGGGGTGCGCGAGACCCCGATCCGCTCCGCCAGCTCCTGCTCGTTCAGGAACCGGCCCTGCATCGATCCGTCCGTGAGGACGTTCTCCCGCAGGTACGAATACGCCCTGTCGCGACCCGAGACCGCTGCGCCGACTGTTCTTCCCATACATTAGGTATACAACGAAAAGGAGCTCCCCATGCGCGTAGCCGTCGCACAGATGACCAGTGGATCCGATCCGGTGGCGAACCTCGCACTCGTCGAGCAACTCGCCGGCGAGGCAGCGGAGGGCGGAGCCGACCTCGTGGTCTTCCCCGAAGCGACCATGTGCGCCTTCGGCAACGACCTCTCCGCCGTCGTCGAGCCCCTGGACGGGCCGTGGGCGTCGCAGGTCCGGACGATCGCCGAGCGCCTGAAGATCGTGGTGGTCGCCGGGATGTTCACGCCCGGCAGCGAGGGACGTGTCCGCAACACGCTGCTCGCCGTCGGGCCCGGCGTCGACACCAGCTACGACAAGGTGCACCTGTTCGACGCCTTCGGGTACCGGGAATCGGAGA
Source organism: Arthrobacter sp. UYP4 (assembly GCF_057291175.1). NCBI lineage: Bacteria > Bacillati > Actinomycetota > Actinomycetes > Micrococcales > Micrococcaceae > Arthrobacter > Arthrobacter sp. UYP4. The sequence continues at coordinate 627,140 of NZ_JBXAVU010000002.1, read as the reverse complement.
GTGTGGAGCCGGGCACCCGGCCGGTGGTCTTCACGCTCGACGACGTCACGGTGGGCCTCGCGACCTGCTACGACATCCGCTTCCCCGCTCTGTTCACCGCGACGGCGGCGGAAGGCGCCCGGGTGAACATCGTGTGCGCCTCCTGGGGAGCCGGGGAGGGCAAGGTCGACCAGTGGTCGCTGCTGGCCCGGGCACGAGCCCTGGACAGCACCACCTTCGTGGTGGCGTGCGGCCAGGCCGACCCCGCCAGCAGCGGTGTGCCGCTGACCGGGACGGCCCCGACGGGAGTGGGGCACAGCGCCGTGGTCTCCCCGCTCGGCCGCGTCCTCGTGGAGTTCGGCCCCGAGCCGGCACTCGAGTTCGTCGACATCGACCCGGCGGAGGTCGACGACGCCCGCGGCAAGCTGCCCGTCCTCGCCAACGCGCGTCGCTTCTAGGTCCAGACCGCGCGGGGCGTCGCGGCGCCTGCCGACGGGCAGGCGCCGTCGTGCGCCCTAGGCGCCCGCCGACGTCGTCCCCGGGGCGTCGCCCGCCCGCCACACGAACTCCGGCACCGTCCCGTTGATCTCCCAGTCGCCGACGATGCGCGACTTGTAGATCACGGGGTTGTGCGACGAGATGGTGCGGGCGTTGCGCCAGTGCCGGTCGAGCTGGAGGCCCCTGCGGGTCGACGATGCGCCGAGAGCATTGAAGATCGTCGACGCGGCACGCTGGACCTGCTCGGTCACCACGATCTGCGCCTGCGAGGACGCGAATTCCACCGCTACTGCGGCGGCGTCCGCCTCGTCGCGCGAAAGGTCGAGGTGGGCCTCGTAGGCCTCCTGCACCAGCTCGGCCACCCGGAGTGCAGCAGCCTCCGACGCGAAGGCGAGCGCCGACACCTCACCGACCACCTGCTGCACCTGGATGTCCTCGCTGGGTCTCGTGCCGTTCCCGTGGCTGAAGGTGCGGGTCCTCCCGCGCACCTCCGCAGCGACGTCCCGGACGGCCGCGCGGGCGATTCCCGCGAGCGTCGCGACATGGATGAGCTGGTAGACCCCCGTGTCGTACGGCGGGTGGTCCGCCTCGACGAGAACGTCCTCGGCCGGCACGAGGACGTTCCGGAACACGGATGTGCCGCTCGCGGTCAGGCGCTGGCCGAACCCGTCCCAGTCGTCGACCACCTCGACGCCGGTCGCATCCCGCCGCACGAGGGCGATCACGTCCACGCCGTCGTCCGTGCGCGCACCCGTCTGGATCCAGTCGGCGTAGAGGCTGCCTGTCGTGTAGTACTTCGTGCCGTCCACGCGGTAGTCGTCGCCGTCGCGCGTGATGGTGGTGCTGACACCGCCGACGGCGACGGGTCCCGTCTCGGTCCACGCGTTGCCCAGCACCGCTCCTTCGGCGACGCGACGCAGCCAGACGGTGTCGTTCGCGTAGAGCCGGTCCTCGACGAACGCGATGTGGGACCGGAGGGCCTGCGCGAGATTGGACTCCGCGGCGGCGAGCTCGATGAGCAGCCGGAAGAACTGCGGGGCGCTGATGCCGCCACCGCCGAGCTCGACGGGTACGCGCAGCGCGGTGAAGCCGGCATCGGCGAGCTGGCGCACCTGGCGGTGCAGCAGGATCCGCTCGTCCTCGCGCTCGGCGGCGCCGGCGGCGATCTCCTCGAACAGCGGACGGAAACGTTGTGCGAGCCCTCCGTAGGTGACGGGTGCGGTGACGGTCTCGGCGGTCATCGGTCGGCTCCTGCCGGGTTGTGTGCGGACGGGGTGGCACCGGGGACGACGGCGGGCCGGCGCTCGGGCATGTCCGGCACGGCGTCGAGCAGCGCCCGCGTGTAGCCCGTGGTCGGAGCGGTGAAGATCGCCTCGGCACTGCCCGACTCGATCACGCGGCCGTCCTTGAGGACCAGGACGTCGTCGCTGACGTGGTGGATGACGCCGAGGTCGTGGCTGATGAACAGATAGCTCAGCCCGAGCTGCTCCTGGAGGTCCGCGAGGAGGTCGAGGACCTGCGCCTGGATCGAGACGTCGAGAGCTGAGACGGGCTCGTCGAGCAGCAGGACACGGGGCTGGAGCGCGAGGGCACGGGCGATCGCGACGCGCTGGCGCTGCCCGCCCGAGAGGGTGAGCGGCCGCCGCTCGAGAAGGTCGAGCGGCAGGCCCACCTGACCGAGGAGTTCCGCTGCACGGTCCCGCCGCTCGCCCGGCGCGCCGACGGAGCCGGCGTCCAGGGCGTCGGTGATGACCCGGCCGACGCTGAAACGGGGATCGAAGGAACTCAGCGGATCCTGGTTGACGAGCTGGATGTCGGGCCGGTGCGGACGGCGGAGATCCTCCGTGACGGCGGTCGGACCGCCGGTGCCGGTCGCGCCGCGTCGGCGGAAGCCGGAGCGGCCGCGGCCGGAACCACCGTGGTCGGCGGATTCCGCCTCCGTGAGCGCGGTCCTCGAGGTGCCGGTCCCGGCCCCGTATCGCTCGCCCTCGGACCGCCCGGCGGCGGGCGCCGCACCTCCTACCCAGGGCAGCCCCCCGAGGGTGACCGTCCCGGCGTCGGGCTCGGTGAGGCCGAGTGCGATGCGCGCCGTCGTCGACTTCCCCGATCCCGATTCGCCGACGATGCCGAGCGTCTTTCCTGCCGCGAGCGTGAAGGAGACGTCGTCGACCACCGTGCGGCGCGTGCCGTCCGGGGAGGCGTAGGTCTTCACGAGGTTGCGGGCCGCCAGCGCCGGCGCGTCCTCGGAGAAGGCCGAGAGCCGCGTGGGCCGCGAGGTCACGGAGACCCGCGGGACGGCCGAGAGCCGGGTGCCCTTGCCCGCCGCGGAGGGCACGGCGTCGATCAGCTGGCGCGTGTACTCGTGGCGCGGGTTACCGAGGACCTCGTCGGCCCGCCCGGATTCGACGATGCGCCCGTGCTGCATGACGGCGATCTCGTCGGCGAGGTGGCTGACGACGGCGAGGTCGTGCGAGATGAAGATGAGCCCGCGGCCCTGCTCCTTCAGGCCGGCCAGCAGCTCGAGGATCTGGGCCTGCACCGTGGCGTCGAGGGCCGTGGTGGGCTCGTCGGCGATCACGAGCTGCGGATCGAGCACAGTGGCCTGGGCGATCAGCGCACGCTGGCGGAGGCCGCCGGACAGTTCGCCGGAGCGCTGCCGTGCACGGACTTCGGGATCGGGGATCCCGGCGTCGCGCAGGGCGGCGTACACCCGCTCCTGCCGCTCCGCCCGGCCGCGGATACCGTGGGCGCGGAGGGCCTCGTCGATCTCCTGGCCGACGGTGCGCAGGGGGTCGAGGGACACGAGCGCGTCCTGCAGCACGTAGCCGATGTCCTTGCCGCGCAGTCTCCGCCACTGCCGTTCCGACAGGCGGGTCGCGTCGTTGCCGAGGACGTCGAGGCGGCCGGCGGACACCCGGGCGTTGGCGGCGTTGAGGCCCACGAGCGTGCGGGCCGTGACGGTCTTGCCGGAGCCGGATTCACCCACCAGGGCGAGCGCCTTGCCGGGTGCGAGGGCCAGCGAGACGTCGCGGACGACGTCGACGACGCCGCGCGGGGTGCTGAAGGAGACGTTGAGGTTGTCGATGGCGAGCAGGGGCTGCTGCACGGGGTTGGTTCCGGTGGTGTTCGTCATGGTCAGACCTCTGCTTCGAGTCGGCGCTGCAGGTGGTGGCCCACCACGGTGGTGGTCAGCGCGGCGAGGGTGATGAAGATGCCGGGGAAGGCCGCGATCCACCAGGCGACCTGGAGGTAGTTGCGTCCGTCGGCGAGCATGGCGCCCCACTCGGCGGCGGGCGGCTGGGCGCCGAGGCCGAGGAAACTCAGCGACGAGGCCCAGACGATGGCCTGGCCGATCCCGAGCGTCACGAGCACGAAGAGGGGCCGTGCGACGTTGGGGACGATCGTGTGCCAGAGGATGTGCGACTTCGAGCGGCCGAGCGCGAGGGCTGTTTCCACATACGGGGCCGCGACCACCTGCACGGTCTGGGTGCGGAGCATCCTTGCATAACCAGGGGCCGAACCGACCCCGACGGCGATGGCGGCGGTGACGACGCCGGTGCCGGACACCGCGATGACGATCAGGGCGAGGAGCAGGCCCGGGAAGGCGAACAGGATCTCGACGAAACGGCAGATCGCCGAGTCCAGCCACCTGCCGGACACACCGGCGGTGATGCCGAGGGCGCCGCCGAGGATCAGCCCGATGGCGGTGGCGGCGAGGCCGAGCAGCAGGGACTGGCCCGTGCCCGCGATCACGCGGGAGAAGACATCACGGCCGTTCTGGTCCGTGCCGAACAGATGGAGGCCATCGGGTGACTGGAAGGCGTTGGCGGGGTCGATCTCGAAGGGGTCCTGCCGCAGGAAGACCGACGGCGCGATGGCAGCGAGCACCAGGAAGGCGAGGAGCGCGGCGGCGATCCAGACGCCGATGGGCGTGTTGCGGACGAGGCGTCCGGCACGGGAGGGAGCAGGGGCCGGTGACGAGGGAGCTGCGCTGCCGCCCTCCGCCGTCGTGGTGGGGTCGAGGGTGAGGCTCATGCTGCTGATCCCTTCGGGTTCGTGCGGGGGTCGACCACGCGGTAGAGGACGTCCACCACGAGGTTCACGAGGATGTAGACCGCGGCGATGAGAAACACCACGGCGAGGGTGATGGGCAGGTCGCGGTTCACGATGGCGTCCACGAGGGACCGGCCGAGGCCCGGTCGGGCGAAGATGATCTCGGCGACGACGGCCGAGCTGACGAGCGAGCCGACGGCCCAGGCGGAGAGCGTGAGGCCGGGGAGGATCGCGTGGCGCAGGGCGTGGGTGATCCGGACGGCGGTGTCGCTGAGGCCGCGGGCACGGGCGCTCAGGACGAAGGGCTGGGCGAGGGCGTCCTCGAAGGAGGACCGCGTGACCTGGGCGATGAACCCGGCGAGCGGGACCGCCAGCGAGAGCGCCGGCAGGACGAGCGACCGGAAGCCGTCGTTGCCCGCGACCGGGAACCAGCCGAGGGTCACCGCGAAGACCACGGCCAGCATGATGCCCACCCAGAACTGAGGGAGGGAGGCGAAGAACACCTCGACAGCACGCCCGGCGCCGTCGAGCACACGCCCGCGGCCCACCGTCAGGAGGGTGAACGCCAGGGCGATCACCCAGGCGAACACGAGGGCGAGCCCGGCCAGCTGCAGGGTGGGCAGGATCTGTGGGCCGATGATCTCCAGGACGGGGACCTTGAAGATGTAGGACACCCCGAAATCGCCGGTGAGGAGGTTGCCGAGGTAGGAGAGGTACTGGACGAGGACGGGCTGGTCGAGCCCGTACTCTGCCCGCACGGCGGCGACCGTTTCTGGTGACGGCGAGGATCCCGCCCCGCCGAGGATCGCGGTGATCGGGTCACCGGGCGTGAGGCGGAGGACGAAGAACGTGAGGGTCACGGCCGCCCAGAGGACGAAGAGGCTGCCGGCCGCACGCTTCGCGATGACCTTGCCGGCGGTACCGGCCGTCGCCGTCGTGCGGGGTGCTGCGCTGAGGGAATCGAGGGAAGAGGTGCTCATTCTGAATCCACCGCCGTGACGTCGTAGAGGTAGGGGAGGGACAGGCTCGGTTCGAGGGTGAGATTGCCGTAGCGGTCGCTCCGCAGCGCCACCTGGCTGGCCTGGTTGTAGAGCGGCAGCTGGAGGGCGTTGTCGCTCACGATCTGCTGCGCCTCGTAGTAGAGGCGCTCACGCTCGGCGGGATCGTCCGTGGCCAGGGCGTCGTTGAGGATGCCGTCGAGCTCGGGGTTGCGGAAGCCCGAACCGTTCGGCACGAAGCCCGCCGATTCGGTGTACTCCGAGGAGAAGACGATCCGCAGCACGTCCGCGGTGTTGGTGTTCCAGTAGTCGGCGCGGAGGTCGTACGCGAAGTTGTTGCCGAGCTCGCTGACGGTCGCGCCGTCGCCGTTCTCGATCAGCACCTCGAAGCCGGCCTTCTTCGCCGTCGCCTGGATCTGCGTGACGAGCGCCTGGTGCGCGGTGGGCCACGCGCCGGGCGTGTAGGGGAAGTGCACGGTCAGGCGCTCGCCGTCCTTCACGCGGTAGCCCTCGTCGTCGCGCTCGGTCCAGCCCGCCTCATCGAGCAGGCGGGCCGCCTCGTCGGGGTCCGGGTCGTAGACGTGCTCGAAGTCGGGGGAGTAGAAGCCCGTGGTGGAGCTCAGCGGGCCGCCGGCCCGGGTCACGGTGCCGAAGTACACGCTGTTGATGCCCGCATCGACGTAGGCGCTGTGCAGGAAGGCCTTGCGGATGTCCACGTCGTCGAACGGTGCCCGGGTGGTGTTGAGGATCAGGTTGGTCGGGTTGCCGGGCCGGTCCTGCAGGATCAGTTCGACGTTCGGGTCCGCCTCGGCCTCGCCGAAGTGCACCGACGGCATGAGGTCGAGGGCGTCCACCTGGCCCGCCCGCAGGAGGCCGTAGCGGGTGGAGTCCTCGGGGACGATGCGCCACTCGATCTTCTCGATGTGCGCCGGCCCCTCGTGCTGCGCATACGGCGGAGCGGAGTTGTAGTCCTCGTTGCGCACCAGGCTGACCTTGGACTGCGGCACGTAGTCGACGATCTTGTATGGCCCGGTACCCACGGGTGCGTTGCAGTTCTCGGCCTGCGGCCGTTTGAGCGCCTCGGGCGATTCGATGCCGAGGAACGGCTGGGCGAGCACCTCGAGGAACGCGGCGTAGGGGCGGTTGAGGGTGACGACGGCGGTGGTCTCGTCCACGACCTCGGTGCCCACGTAGGGCTTGAGGTAGCCGCCGGCCGTGCCGGACTGCGTGTCGGGGTCGATCATGTGGTCGAGGTTGGCCTTGACCGCCTCCGCGGTGAGCTTGGTCCCGTCGGTGAACCAGACGTCGTCGCGCACCGTGAAGGTGTAGGTGAGGCCGTCGTCGGACACGGACCAGTCCGTGGCGAGCCACGGGTGGATGGCCCCTTCGCTGTCCTGGGACACGAGGGAGTCGAGGTAGTTCGCCGCGATGGACGCCTGCGGCATGTCCCCGTTGACGTGGGGGTCGAGGCAGGAGATGTCCTTGCCGGTGGCGAAGACGAAGGTGTCGTCCTCGCTCGCGGCTGCTGATCCTCCGCAGCCGCTCGTGGTGAGCACCAGGCCCGCCGCGACGGCGAGCAGGGCGAGGGTGCGGGGTGGACGGGGAGTGCTGGGGCTTGCTGTTCTCACGCGTGGCTCCTGAATCATCGCCCGATGGAGGGTGATACAGGTCAGCCAGCAGTCGCCCCGGGCGTGCCGGAGCACGGAAGGGCAGACCAACGAAAGCGTGTAGCTTCTCCATCGGTCCTGGCAGTAGCACCGTTCCCCGTTGCTACACGGGGAGGGTTGCTGCGGCGTCGTCGATCCAGGTCTCTCGGCCGCTCGGGATGGTTATGGCTACAGCTAAGCGCACCGGAGGGCGGGGGCGCCAGTGGTGCCCGTCATATTCGGTCACGCGGTGCTCCGGGACGGCTTCCCCCGACGCCCGACAGCTGCACCAGGAGTTCCACCTTGCGGCCGAGCGCGAAGCCGCTGAGGTCCGGCAGCCGCACCAGGTACTCGTCCTCGACCAGCAGGTTCAGGAGCCGGTAGGTGGTCGCCTTCGGCAGCCCGAGGTTGCGGCTCACCTCCAGCCCGGTGACCCCGGGTCCGCACCGCGCAACCTCCTCGAGCACAGCGAGGGCGCTCCGCACCGCTTTGGGCTGGCGGGCCCGCAGGCCGACGTCGTCGGGCCGGTCCGTGGTCATGGGGCATCGCCCGCGGCAGTGTTCCGACCACCTCCGAGCACGGCGTCCTGCGTGGGCACGTCGTAGAGCCCGAGGACGGGGTCGGCCGACCGGTGACGGCGGTGCCACAGGAACCAGAGCAGCGCGGTGGCCAGCAGGATGCAGAAGATCCAGCCGCTCGCACTCCGGCCCGCACCCGCGAGGGTGATCCGATAGGCGACGAGGGCACCCGCGAGTGCCACCGAAGTGATCCCGGCCGCGAGCGCCGGCCGGAGGGTCAGCTCGCCGATGCGCCGCAGGAAGACCGGCACTGCACAGCACGCCAGCAGATAGGCGGTGACGTAGGCGGTGGCTGCGGTGCCGAGGAGCTTGTTCATCGCCTCGCCCGTTCCGAGGCCGAGCAGGATCAGCGTCGCCGGAACGACCGTAACCACGGGCATGGCAGCCAGGACGGCATGGACGGGCGTCCGGAACCGGAGGTGGGCGTGCCCGAGCCAGGCGGGTAGGACATCCTCCCGGCCCATGGTCAGCAGCACCCGGGCCAGTGCGGTGGCGCACGCGAGCGTGCACGCGAAGAAGGACAGCGCGGCGCCGGCGTCGAGCAGGGGGACCAGCCACGGGAGGCCCGCAGCCCGCATCGCGGGACCGAAGACCTGCGACCCGTCGTCGTCCAGCGGGGGCACGGATTGCAGCAGGACCCGTTGGGCCAGGGCTGCCACGACGTACAGCACACCCCCGCCGGCGGCACTCCAGAGCAGCACTCGGGGAATGTTCCGCAGCGGCCTGCGCGTCTCGGCGCCCAGGACGGTGGCGCTCTCGAAGCCCACGAAGGCCATCAGGGCCAGGACGGCGCCCGTCGCCAGGCCGCTGAAGCCCGGGTCCGGCACGGCGGCCCGGACGTCGACGTCGGGCAGGGCCTCGCGTGGGACCGCGAGGAACACGAGGACGATCGGCACCACGAGGACCAGGAGCGCCGCTCCTTCGGCCATGAGCATGGCGAGGGAGGACAGGCGGAGACCCCGGATGAGCAGCCACGTGCAGGTCCCGCCGACCGTGAGGATGACGCCCGCCATCACCGGATCGGCGAATTGCGGCCGGCCGAACGACGCGATGAGGTCCGAGGCGTGCAGCGCGAAGCCGATCAGCGCGAACATCGCGACGCAGGCGTAACCGATGATCAGCGAGCAGCCCGTCGCGAGGGCGACCAGGGGTCGCCACGTGCCCGTGCTGCCCAGGGCCTGGGCCACGTAGCTGTACAGCGAGCCGGCAGCTCCCATGCGCCGCGCGTACTGGCCGAGCGTGTAGCCGATCAGCAGGACCAGGACCGTCGCGCAGAGGATCGACGTAACCGCGTGGCGGCCTGCGGCGGCGGTGACCATCGCGGGCATGGTCACGGCCGCGGCAACCGGTGCCATCGCGGAGACCGACTGCGCGAGGGCATCCACGGGGCCGAGGCTCCGCCGGGCCAGGCCGTGGAGCGGAGAGATGTCCGCCAGTCCCGTCACGCGAGGAGGGCTGGCGACGGCGTCCTGCAGTGGCTTCATGATCTGCCTTTCCCCCGCGAACAGTAGGTGCGCCGTGTTGCCCTGATGTTTCACGACGCCTGTATGACGCAGCAGGCGCGACGACGTCGCAGGTGGGGCTCCGGGCACGCCGTGCGGGAGTCTCATTTGGAACGACGGCAGCTTTTACCGGGCGATGATCGGGCGGAAACGGTCCGTTGGAAGCATCGCTGCATGGCTATCTCCCCCACAGGCACGGCGTCCGCATCCGCCGTCGGCCCCCAGCGCCTCACCGGCACCCTGGGCGCCGGATCCATCGTGTTCATGGTCGTCGCGGCGGCATCGCCGCTGACCGTCATCGGCGGCGCCGCGCCGCTCGGAATCCTGCTGGGCAACGGGCCGGGGTATCCCAGCATGTACGCCGTCGCAGGGCTCATCCTCCTCCTGTTCTCCGTGGGCCTGAGCGCGATGAGCCGGGTGGTACCGAGGCCCGGGGCGTTCTTCACCTACGTGGGCTACGGGCTCGGCAGGAAGCAGGGTCTGGGAGCTGCGTTCCTCGCCCTCCTCACCTACACGACCATCCAGGTCGCGGTGTACGGCTACCTCGGCTTCAGCCTGAACCTCGCACTGACCAACCTCGGACTGCCGGAGCTGCCGTGGTGGCTCTACGCGCTCGCCATGATCGCGTTCGTCGGCGTCCTCGGCTACCGGCACATCGAACTGAGCTCGAAGGTGCTCGGTGTCCTGCTGGTCGCCGAGATCGGCATCGTCCTGGTGCTCGCAGCGGTCGTCATGGCCACCGGCGGCGCGGAGGGCCTCTCCGCGGCTCCCTTCACGCCGGTCAACATCTTCTCGGGCGCTCCGGGCGTGGGCCTCATGATGGCGATCGCCGGATTCATCGGCTTCGAGGCCACCGCGATCTTCCGCGACGAGGCCAAGGACCCCGAGAAGACCATCCCGCGCGCCACCTATGCCGCCGTCCTCCTCATCGGCCTGTTCTACACGTTCGGTGGCTGGGCCCTGGTCATGGCCTGGGGTCCGTCCCAGGTGGTGCAGGCCGCAGCGGAGGATCCGGGAGCGATGATCGTGGTCACCGCCGCCAACTACCTCGGCAGCGCGGGCGCCATCGCCATCAACGTGCTACTCCTGACGAGCCTGTTCGCCTGCGTGCTGTCCTTCCACAACGTCATCACCCGCTACCAGCACTCGATGGCCGCCGCCGGCACCATGCCCCAGCTCCTGGCCGACGTGCACCCCCGCCACCTCTCGCCCCACAAGTCGTCGCTCGCGCAGACGATCACCGCCACCGTCCTCATCGTGGCGTTCGCCCTGCTGCGCATGGATCCCGTGCTGCAGGTCTTCACCTGGCTCTCGGGCATCGCCACCCTCGCGATCGTGGTGCTCATGGCCCAGACATGCCTGGCGGTCGTGGCCTACTTCGGCCGCCACTCCGAGCTCACCGGGGGTCCCTGGCGGACACGGATCGCGCCGGTCCTGGCCCTGGTCGGCCTCCTCGCCGCAGGCGCCGTGATCGTCGCGTACTTCCCGATGCTCGTGGGCGGCGGTTGGGGCCTGAGCCTGGCCCTGATGGCCACCATCCCGCTCACCATGGCGGCCGGCCTGCTGCGCGGCCGCTACCTCGAACGCCAGGACGGCGCCGCCTACGCACGCATCACGGACGCCATCGCCGGCTAGGACCGGACGACGGCGCGACCCGCCACGGCCACGGCGCAGCCCGCACACCACCGACCCTCCTGTTATCCCACCGTAAGGACCCGAAGACATGACAGTTGTAGATGACACCACCGCACCGGCTCCCGTCGCCACGGAGGCCCTCGGGCGCGTCGACGTCCTGGCCGGACTCGACGGCGCCGAGATCACGAGGGTCCAGGCCCTCGTCCACGCGGCGGGCGGTACCGACGCGGACACCCGCTTCGTCTACGTGGGACTCGTCGAACCCGCGAAGTCCGAGGTACTCGCCTACGAGGACGGCACCGGACCCCTGCCCGAGCGCATCGCCCGCGTGATGCTGCTCAACCTGGGCAGCGGAGAGGCACGCGACCTGCGTGTCTCCCTGACGTCCGACGTCGTCCTCCGGACCACGATCGTGGACGGATCGACCGGCCAGCTGCCGATCCTGGAAGCCGAGTTCGAGATCATCGACCCCATCCTGCAGGCCGACACAGCGTGGCGCGACGCCATCGAGGCCCGCGGACTCGACCCGATGAAGGTCATCTCGGCCCCGCTCTCACCCGGCTACTACGAGAACGAGGGGGAGAGCGGGCACCGGATCATCCGCTGCTTCGGCTTCTACCGCGAGAACGTGGAGGACAACATCTGGGCCCGCCCCATCGACGGCCTCTGCGCCTACGTCGACCCGATCGCCCGGACCGTGCTCGACGTCGTCGACTACAAGACGTTCGACCTGCCACCCGAGGTCGGCAACTTCCACCTGGCGGACTACCGCGGCCCCGAGCTCACCACCCTGAAGCCGATCGAGATCACGCAGCCCGAGGGCCCGTCCTTCAGCGTGGACGGCTCGAGGATCGAGTGGGCCAACTGGAAGCTCGGCGTGAGCTTCGATGCCCGCGAAGGGCTCATCCTGCGCCAGCTGAGCTTCCAGGACCAGGACGTGGACCGCCCGGTGATGTACCGCGGGTCGATCGCGGAGATGGTGGTCCCCTACGCCGATCCGTCGCCCACGCGCTACTGGCAGAACTACTTCGACACCGGGGAGTACCTGTTCGGCCGTTTCGCGAACGAACTGCAGCTGGGCTGCGACTGCCTCGGCGAGATCCACTACTTCGACGCGACCATCGCCGACGAGTCGGGGAGCCCCAAGACCATCAAGAACGCGATCTGCATGCACGAGGAGGACTACGGCACCCTCTGGAAGCACAACGACCTGTTCACCGGATCCTCCGACGTCCGCCGCCAGCGCCGGCTCGTCATCAGCTTCTTCACCACCGTGGGCAACTACGACTACGGCTTCTACTGGTACCTCTACCTCGACGGCACCATCGAGTGCGAGGCCAAGCTGACCGGGATCCTCTTCCCGTCCGCCTACCCCGGCGGCGACTATCCCTACGCCTCCGAGGTGGCCCCCGGGGTCGGTGCGCCGTACCACCAGCACCTGTTCTCCGCGCGTCTGGACATGACGGTCGACGGCGTGAACAACACTGTGGTGGAGGTCGACGCGCAGCGCCTCCCGATGGGACCCGGAAACCCGTACGGTAACGCCTTCACCAACAAGGCCACGCCCATCACGTCCGAGGCCGACGGCGGCCGCATCGCCGATGCGAGTGTCGGCCGGACCTGGCACATCACCAATCCCGGGAAGAAGAACCGGCTGGGGAAGCCCACCGGATACGTGCTCTACCCGGAGCAGACGCCCACGCTTCTCGCCGATCCAGCCGCAGGCATCACGTCCCGTGCCTCGTACACCACCAAGCACCTCTGGGTCTCCGCCTACGACCAGGAGGAGCGCTATCCGGCGGGGGACCTCGTGAACCAGAACCCGGGCGGGGACGGGCTGCCCCGGTACATGGCCGCGGACCGGAACCTCGAGAACACCGACGTCGTGCTGTGGCACACCTTCGGGCTCACCCACTTCCCGCGACCGGAGGACTGGCCCGTCATGCCCGTGGACTACGCCAAATTCACCCTGAAGCCGCACGGCTTCTTCGGCGGCAACCCGGTGCTCAACGTCCCGGCCGGCACCAGTGGTCACTGCGCCATGGGCACGGATGACGGTGGCGCCACCGGGTCCTGCCATTGACCCGGCTTGCCTGACCCGGCTTGCCTGATCCGATTCGCCTGATCCGGCTTGCCTGATCCCCATCTGCCGTCCCCGTCCGCCGTCCCCAGGAGCAGTCGGATGAACACCTCGCTCAGCGCGATCATGCTGCTGTCAGCAGCAGCGGGATTCGCTGTCTGCGTCAGGGGACTGGTTCCCCGGGGGCGGCGTCGGCTGGTCGGATCCATGGCTGGGCCGGTCGGCGGCAGGACCCCGGGACTCCGCGACGGATGGTCGCCCGGGGAACCTGCCGATGTCGGGCGTACCCCCGGAAGCGCCGTCGTCGGCATGGCCGTCATGCTCGTCGCCATGGCGGATATGGCCTTCGACGCCGTGTACCTGCTGCCCGGCGTCGTCTGGGGTGTGGTGCTGCTGCTGGCCGGGCCCCTCCTGCTGGTGGGCGGACGCAGCACGGCCGGGCCGGCGCCCTGCGGTTTCGGCATGCACCGCTCACTGTCCATGATCGCGATGGCTGCCCTGACGATCACCGGAGGGCACGCGGACGATGCAGGCCCCGGTGTCACCACCCATGCCGGGCACGCGCACGGTGGCCCGACCCTCCTGCCGGTCCTGCTGGCGGCGGGCGTCGCAGCCCTTCTCGCCTACACGGTGGTGCTGGTCGTGGCACACCGCCGTACACATCGGGACGATGCACGAAGGGGCTCAAGGTTCCTGCCGAGAGCAGGCGTGGAATCCTGCCTGGCAGCCGTCAGCGTTGCCGCGATGGCGGCGTCGATGGTCGCGTGAGCGCGTGAGCGGGTGAGCGGAGTTCGGCCTCGCTGACCGGCACTCGGACCGTCCTGGCTCGACAGCCGGATCGACGTGTGCGGTCGAAACTCGACCGGCGTGCTTCAATAACCGGGCCATCGCGGTCCCGTCGGTACCCGACCGAGGTGGCTTGACAGCCGGATCGACACGGCGGTCGAAACTCGACCGGCGTGTTTCAAGAGCCGGGCCATCGCGGTTCGGCCGGTACCCGACTGGGCGGGGGATCGTAGAACCGCACGTGCCGGCCCCCGCAAAGGTCAGGAGCAGGTTGGAGCCGCGGCTACAGGCCGTCGGCCGCGTGGAAGGTGCGCAGCGCCTCGACCACGAGCTTGTGGTCCTCCAGCTGCGGCAGGCCGGACACCGTCACGGTGGCCACAGGACCCACACCCCTGATGTATAGCGGGAAGGAACCGCCGTGGGCGGCGTGGGTCGACGTGTCGAACATCGGGTTGTCCTCGGCGCGGCCGCCGTTGCGCCGGGCACGCAGGCCGACGAGCAGGGACGGTACGAGGTAACGGGCGGCCGTGCGGCTCTTCGCATCGAGCCAGTAGTCGTTGTCTGGGGTGGCGCCGTCGAGCGCGGCCCGGAACAGGATGTGGTTCGGCTTGCAGATACTGACCGCGATCGGCAGGTTGCGGCCCACGCCCAGCTGGACGAGCAGCTGCCCGAGCGCCACGGCGTCGTCGTTCGTGAAGCGCGTGAACTGGAGCTCGGCGACCTCGGTCTCGATCTTCGCGATGAGTGCCTCGAGGGCTTCGGCAGGCTGGTCGTTCCCGCCGTCGGGATCGAACGGGCGGAGGACTGTCGAGGCAGCATCATTGCTCATTGGATAAATCTACGGGGCGGTGATGGTCGCACGGAAACTACTTCGACGATTTAGTCAGTTGCTCTTGACACACTCGAGCGGTCCTCGCGATCCGCCCTAGAGTTCTGGCACGCACGGGCCGGTGCCGAGGAGTGCGAGACCGGCGCGGTCACCCTCGCCGAACGAGATCGAGCCGACGTTCTTCTCGTACAGGAGCTCGTTGGGATCGTCGACGTGGTCGAGGCCGACGACGTGCGCGAGTTCGTGCATGATGGTCGCCTTCAGGTAGGCGCGGCCGCCCGGGTAGAGGAGGGTGTCGGCGGCATCGGGGGCGTCGAGCTGCACCTGTCCGCCCACGTACACGAGCGGGTGCCCCGGCGTCTGCGCGTAGTCGCTGCCACCGAGTCCGGCGACATCGCCCGCGAGACCCGGCACCTCGGCAGCGCTCGACCAGGTGACCAGCACCGGGACCCAGGTCTTCCCGTACAGCTCCGGCTGGTACAGGTCGCGCTTTTCCGACGGCGCCTCCGTGGTGATGCCGTCGTCGACGAACTGCAGTCCCGTCGCGGCGGAGACCTCGGCGACGGCCTCCTGGACCAGGCCCTCCGATCCCGCCGGTGCGTTGTCGGGCCGGACCACGTAGTGCACGGGCCGGCAGGGATCGTAGGCCACCCATTCCTGATCCTCCACAGGTGACTCGAGCAGTGTGTACGCCGTCGACGCCGGGGCGGGCGGCGGCATACCGAGCGGGACGTCGTTGGCCTCGACGCCGCGCGGCGGCACATCGGCGCCGGGCAGGTACGGGAGGGCGGCGGGCAGCACGAAGCGGTCGAACAACGACGGCGTCAGGTACAGGAACGCGACGAGTGCTAGCACACCGGCGGTCCCGAGCCGCAGCCGGACGGCTGATCTGCTCCGCCTGCGTCTCGTCCTCGCCGGCGCGGCACGCCAGGGCGGGGGAGCGGACGGGCGTCCGACGGCTTCGTCTAGCGCCCACTGCGGGACCCTTCCCGACGGCGACCGCCGCACGCCATCTGCCGTGGTTCGCCGCTCGTGGTACCACTCGCGATCAATCGCCCCCATGCGCCCTGCTCTTCCCCCTGCGGATGTTCCTCATTCATCCTGCTGCACGAGCGGAGGCGGGTTGCCCGGTTCGGGTGGTCCTTGGGCAATGCTGCGCGAAGGCTGATGTCGGGTGGGATTCAGGCGCAGCTACGGGCGGGATCAGGCCGGGAACGACGACGGCCCCGCCCGGTGCCGGGGAGCGGCAGCAGGCGGGGCCGGAAGGAGGTCGAGGGCTACGAGGTCTCGATGTCCTTGGTGTCGTAGTCGAAGCGGAACGTCACGGTGGTGTCCGAGAGCAGGTGCAGCTCGTGGTTCTCGCCGTCGCGCACGCCGAACCGGCCGTAGTTCTCGTCCCAGGAGCCGTTGACGAGGATCTTGAACTGGTAGTTGCCGGCAGGGAGCTGCAGGGACAGCTTCCAGGTGTTCTCCGTCGGCTCCCAGGCGAACTGCAGTTCACGGAGGTCCGTACTCCAGTGCCCGGCCTCACCGAACAGCGGGTCGAAGTCGCCGGAGAGGGCGACCGACTGCGGCTGGTCCTGCCACGCCTCGTCGGCGGGGGTGTCGGTCGGCGCGTGCTCGGGCGCGGTGTCGGTCACCTCGAGGGTCACCGGAACCTCCGGGGGAGTGGGATCCTCGGCGGCAGGGGACTCGACCAGCTTCGCCATCGACTCGTCCGGGTCGGAATCGTCGGCCGGCGCGGCCTGCGCCTCCTCGCCGAGCTGTTCGGGCGCCTGCGGCGCGTGCGAGGGTGCTACGGGAGCCCGGTCGGGCACGGGCGCGCCGCTGAGCATGGCGTTCGCGAACTGTTCAGCGTCGCTGAATACCTCGACGGCGCGGACGCCCTCGTCGGTCGCGGTCCAGCCGCTGCGGCCCTTGACGAGCCAGCCGGCCTTCACGAGCTTGGAGGTCGCGGTCGTCAACGCCTTGTAGCCGCGGGGTACGCCGCCGGCGAGGAGCTCGGCTTCCTTCTCGTCGAAGGGGACCTCGGCCACGGCCTGGGACATCAGCTCGCTGGGCGCGACGATCGTCCCTGACTTCTGGCGGTCGGCCAGCAGGGCGAGGGTGGTGCGGAGTCGGACGTTGGTGCTGTTCCGGGGGGCGATGGCGGTCTCCTTCGTGGACGTCGGACGGCGTTCGCCGTCCATCATGATCGAGCTATCAGGGACTTGGGAAGTATTCTCCGGGACACGGATTCCTACCCAGGCGGGGTTTCACGGTGCTAGGGCTGCGGACGACAGCACCCTGATTTTATCGGAGGGCACGCCGTTCCGGTGCCAGGCTTCGCCGCATGACGAAGCCGGAATGGGGGCGGATCAGCGGGCGGATCGGCGGTCACGACCGGAAGGGTGCTCGCGGTAGCAGCAGGTGCCGCGGCGGCACGCGCGGTGCACACGCAGCCGCGATCACAAACTTCTTCATGGCTGTCTCCCCATTTCACTGACGGCTGCCCGTCGTGGCCACCGCGCGAGGACGGTTCCCTGCAACAGTAGGAGAGGTGGAGGGAATCCATTCTGCAGCCGGGTACCCGTTTTTCCCCGCCCATTACCTGTTCATTGAGGATCTGCGCGGGAACGACTGGGGTGACGTCTCTCGCCGGACTTCTTCGGAACCACCTGCCGCGGTCCGACCCGGGTCCGTCATACGATCGGTGGGATGACCTTCTTGGCAGCCAGTTCGTCGAAGAGCTCGAGGAACCTGTCCTCGGTGTCGAGGCAGTCGGCGAACCCGTGCTGCCGGGCCTTGATGGTGGACGTGACGTTGTCGAACTCCGAGCGGAAGAGGAAGTCGCCGAAGGACCAGCCGGCCAGGTCCTCGTAGGGGGTCGGGACGAGGCCGTACTTCGTCACCATCCGCTGCCAGAGGTCCTGGTGCTGGGGCATCGCCTCGGCGAGCGGGACGGGCTGCGGCTCGGCATAGTCCATCCGGAAGTGGCGGGCGAACACCGGCCACAGGTGGCGCCACCGGATCTGGTCCCCGTTCGTGATGTTGTAGACCTCCCCGCCGGCGCGTGGTTCCGTGCCTGCCCAGACCGTGGCGCGGGCCAGCAGGGACGCGTCGGTCACCTGGTAGAGCGCATCGTAGGCGGCGTGCGTACCCGGGAAGCGCAACGGCTGGCCCAGCTCGCGGCAGATGCTCGCGTAGACGGCGATGACCATCAGGATGTTCATCGGATTGCCGACTGCGTACCCCACCACACCTTCCGGGCGCAGCATCGTGGCCTGGAACCCGTGCCTCGCCGCGGCCGCGCGGAGGATGTCCTCCTGGTCGTAGTAGAAGTTGGGCTGGATCAGCCGCGGATCGCGTTCCTTCGCGGGGGTGTTGAAGTACCCGAGATGCGCTCCGTATGCCTTCCCGCCCTGATAGAGGGTGACATGGCGAAGAGGCGCACCGGCGTCGTCGAGGCCCTGCAGGGCATGGGTCAGCAGGGCGGAGTTGACCTCGATCTGTTCCTCGGTCGTGGGCCGCTCGATGTAGGCGCCGAACACCAGGTGGGTGGTGTCGCGGGCGCCGTCCAGCCCGGTGCGGGCCGCTTCCCGGTCGAGCAGGTCCACGGGCAGGTGCTCCCAGCGCGCTCCGGTGACAGGCCGGCGGCTCAGCCCGCGGACCGGCGTCCCGCGACGAAGGTATTCGTCCGCCACATGCCGGCCGATGACCCCGCCCGCGCCGGCAACCAGGACGACCTGCGGCTCCTCGCCTGCCCCTGGAGGCGCTGCAGGGGTCGGTTCTCTGCCGTCATCGGTCACACTGGGCTCCTGGCGCGTCGGGGATCGGTGCCGAGGTCAGCGACTGCCTGAGCCCGGCCTTTGTGGTCGACGTCAACGATAGCCAGAGGCGGTCGTTCAGTGGAGCGTGCAGCGCCATCTGGAGGAGGAGTGCCATCCGCAGGAATGGTGGTGTATCGCACCCGTCGGGACGGGCCCTGCTCCCGATGGTCCATGCCTCCGTGGCGAGGAAGGACAGAGTGCGACGGCGGCTACTGCGCTCCGGCGATCGGGTGGAGGTCCGTCGCGTCGAGCATCAGAGACTCGATGCTCGCCGTCAGGGCGCCGTCCGCCTCGGAGGCCGCCTTCGCATCGATCCACCGCTGGTCTGCGCCGAACGCCGCCCAGTTCGCCTTCGGATCGCCCTCGTGGCGCAGCAGGTAGACCAGGACATCCGGGACCCCGACCGGCGTCCAGTAGCCGAGGCTCGTCATGTTGTGTTCGACGAAGAGGTCGATGGTGCTGTCCCGGAAACGTGCCATCAGGGCGTCCAGCTTGCCGGGGGTGGCGGTGTAGGTGCGCAGTTCGTAGGTCATGGTTCTCCTTGTGCTGGCGACGGCGGTTGTCGGTCCCAGCCTAGGCGTGCGGGCAGGGTCATCGTCCGCAGGTGTGCTGCTGTACCGGTCCGACCAGGCAGCCCCCGGGCGCCGACGCTCATCCTCTGACGGGGAGCCAGGCGGAGAGCTACGCGAAGAGCTCCGGACGCCGGCAGGTCATGTAGGTGTTGAGCTCCCGGGCGCGGAGCACCTCCGCGTGGTTGACCTCGGCGACCAGCAGTTCCTCCCCGTCGCCCGCGAGCCCGAGGAACGTCCCGTACGGGCTCGCGATGCTGCTCAGCCCGGTGAAGTCGGGCGCGGTGTGGTTGGCATAGGCGATGTAGACGCCGTTCTCGAGGGCGCGGGCGGGCACCAGCAGGGTCGAGATGCGCTCCGCGTTGTAGGTGTGCTCCGGTGCGCGGTTCCCGACGTCGCCCGTCGCCGGCACGGCCGTCGGGATGAGGAGCAGGTCCGCGCCCCGCTGCGCCGCACTGCGCGCGAACTCCGGGAACTCGATGTCGTAGCAGATGCCGAGTGCCACGGTCAGGCCCAGAAGCGGGACCAGTTCCGGAAGGTCGTTCCCCGGCAGGAAGACCGATTGCTCCTCCGGTCCGAACAGGTGCGACTTCCGGTACCGGGTCAGCTCCGTGCCCCGGCTGTCGAACAGCGAGGCGCTGATGTGCCGCCCGGTGGGCGTGGCCTCGACGGTGGATCCGACGAGCACGATGCCGTGGCGCCGGGCGATACCCCCGAGTTCGGCGCGGATGCCCTGCCCGTCCGAATCGGCCACGCGTGTGGGCGCATAGCCCGTGGCGAACAGCTCCGGGCTCACCAGGATGTCGGCGCCCTGCTCGGCGACGCGAGCCGCATACGTGTCGAGCCGGCGGAGGTTCTCGTCGACAGCGCCGACCACCCCCGCGGCCTGGAGTACCGCCAATCCGGCCATGCCTATCCCTCCCCGAACGGTTCTGCCACCGTCTTCCCGTGCTGACAGGGCCAACGTAAACCCGTTGACAGAGCCCATGCTAGGCCCAATCATTGACCCAAACCGAATGACATTCGATTAGCGGAGGCGGAAACGATGGATGCAGCAGACAGCGCGACAGCAGAAGCGTTGCAACGGAGATTGACGGAGATCTCGGCGCACGAGCAGGGCGATTCCTCGCGTGCCGCCCTCTCGGGTCGGGACCTCGGCCTGTTCACCCTGGTGACCCTCGGGATCACCGTGCTGGGTTTCCTGGTGCTGGCGCTGTGAGCGGGAACAAGCAGGGCAACGCCACCCCCGCCGTCGGCGAGACCAGCGGATCGCTCGGTTCACTGCCGCTGCTCCGCACCGAACGGATCTGGAACGGCGCCGACTTCACCGGCGTCAACATCAGCCTTGCCATCGCCACCTGGGCGTTCCTCGTCGGAGGCTCGACGGCGCTGCTCGTCGGCTTCCAGCAGGGCATCGCCGCCATGGTGATCGGCAACGCCATCGGGCTCGGGTTCATGATCCTCGCCAGCGTCGTCGCCAGCCAGCGCTACGGCGTCGAGCAGTACACCATCCTCCGGCCCGTCTTCGGGCTGGTCGGCGTGGGCATCCTCGTCTTCACCGTCATCCTGATCACCGAGATGGGCTGGTCGTCGCTGCTGGCGATCATGGTCGGCAGGGCGGTCACGCAGGTGTCCAATTCGACGTTCGGCACCGACTTCGGGCCGGAAAGCCTCATGGTGACGTTCTTCGCGCTCGTCGCGATCGCCGTCTCCTGGTGGATCCTCTCCCGCGGACCCGTCACCATCGGACGGTTCAACAAGTTCATCGCGCCGGGCCTGATCATCGTGACCGTCTTCCTGATGGTCTTCCTCGTGATCAACACCTCCTGGGACACGCTGCTCAGCGCCGCGCCGCTCGCCCCGTTCGAGGACGACCGCCTCAACTTCGCGCTCGCCGTCGAGTTCAATGCCGGTGTGGGCGTCTCCTGGTACCCGGTCATGGGGTCACTCGCCCGGCTGACGAAGACACCGCGGGCCGCCCTCTGGCCCTCGTACGGAGGGCTGCTCGGCGCCACCCTGATCGCACAGATCGTCGGAATGGCGGCCGCCCTGACCCTCGGGGACTCGGACCCGACCGTCTGGATGCTGCCGTTCGGCGGCCCGATCCTCGGCGCCTTCATCCTTCTGTTCATCGCCTTCGCCAATATCACCAGCACGTCCTCCATCGTCTACTCGACGGTGCTGGCGATCCGTCAGGCCAGCGGCAACCTGCTCTCGCGGATCCGGTGGGCCTGGCTCTGCGCGGGGTTCTTCGTGCTGCCGGCCATCCTCGCGTTCTTCCCGGGCTTCATGTACCTGCGGTTCATGACGTTCGTGACCCTCAGCGGGGCCTTCCTCGCCCCGATGTGCGGGGCGATCATCGCCGACTACTTCCTGCTGCGCCGCCAGCGCGTGGCACTCGAGGAGCTGTACCGGCACCGGGAGGAGAGCGCCTACCACTTCTCCGGTGGGATCAACTGGGCCGGACTCGGCGCCGTCGCTGCCGGGGCCGTCTTCTACCTCGTGATCTACAACCCGGTCACGCTCACCACCCAGCCCGTCTTCAGCTACATCACGGCATCGTTCCCCTCCGCCGTCGTCGGGGCGATCGTGTACTACGTGCTCGCCCGGGTGCTCTACGTCCGCCGCGGCGTCGGCGGCTATGCCCCGGCGGAGAAGGCCGGGAGGAACGTATGAGCCGCCCCGCACAGGCCGCGGTCCACCGCAGCGGTTCCCGGGACCTCGAACTGACCACGGTCGACGTCGCCGATCCCGGCCCGGGCACCGTCCTCGTCCGGATGGGCGCCTCGGGTGTCTGCGGATCCGACCGCCACGTGCTCGACGGCGACTGGACGCTGCCCTCACCCACGGTCATGGGCCATGAGGGCGCCGGTACCGTCGAGGCGATCGGCGACGGCGTCACCGACGTCGCGGTGGGGGACCACGTCATCCTGTCCTGGTTCTACCCCTGCCGGCGCTGCACCGCCTGCCTCTCCGGCAAGTCGTACGTATGCACGGGCAGCCGGTCCGAGGAATGCCTGCTGCCCGACGGCAGCACCCCGCTCTCGCTCGACGGCGACCGGGTGTTCCCGTACCTGACCGTCGGGTCGATGAGCGAGTACGCCGTCGTACCCGAGACCGGTGCCATCCGCATCCCCCGGGAGGTCCCGTTCGACGTCGCGAGCCTCATCGGCTGCTCGGTCGCGACGGGGTTCGGAGCCGTGGTGAACGACGCCGGCGTGGAGGCGGGCACGTCCGCCGTCGTCGTCGGCACCGGTGGTGTGGGGCTCTCGATCATCATGGCCCTGCGACTCGTCGGTGCAAATCCGATCATCGCGGTGGACCTGAGCGAGGAGAAGCTCGCCGTGGCAAGGGACTTCGGCGCCACCCACACGCTGACGCCGTCCGCGGGGCTCGCGGAGGAGATCCAGGGCCTGACCGGGGGAGGCGCGGCCTATGCCTTCGAGGCGATCGGGCGGGTCCAGACCATCGAGTCCCTTCCCTCCCTCATCGCGCCCGGCGGCAAGGCCGTCATCGTGGGTCTGCCGCCCGAGGACAGCCCGGTCTCCATCGACGCGTTGCTGCTCGCCGAGAGCGGCAAGTCGCTCATTGGCTCCAACTACGGGTCCACCGTGCCGGGTCGGGACTTCCCGCGGCTCGCGGAGCTGTACCTCGCCGGTCGATTGCCCGTCGACCGGCTCATCTCGCACCGGATCGGCCTCCAGGAGGTCAACGAGGCCTTCGACGCGATGCGCAGGGGGGAGCGAGCCCGTAGCGTGATCGTGTTCTAGTCATTTGATGGCGACGGCGACGGCGACGACGACGACGGCGATGGCGACGGCGACGGCGGGGGGCGGAGCCGTAGGCGGGCACAGTCGTCAGCGGGCCGGAGCCGTCTTCGGGCACAGTCGTCAGCGGATACAGCAGTGCGGCGATGCCGCCGAGTCAGGGGGAACATGGGGCGGCCACGCCAGGCGATCCTGTCGCCGGAGAAGATCTATCGGGCGGCTCTCGAGCTGGTCGACGAGTTCGGAGACTTCACGCTGCCGGGACTCGCGAAGCGGCTCTCGGTCAGTCCGTCGTCGATCTACCACCATGTGCAGGGACGGCCGGAGATCATCAACGGGATCCGGTCCGTCATCGGAGCCGACGCCCTGGCGGCCGGGGACTTCTTCACGGCCGGCCCCGCGTGGCAGGACCGGGCCGCGGCATGGGCCCGCAGTTACCGCAGCGCGCTGGGCCAGCACGCGAAGTGCATCCCGCTGCTCGTGGGTGAGGCGGCGACGGACCGGGCGACACTCGAGATCTACGAGCACCTCGCCGCACTGTTCGTCGAGCAGGGCTTCGCGGCCGACGACGTGGTGGTGGCGGTGACCGTGCTCGACAGTTTCATGCTGGGCTCTGCCCTCGACGTGGCGGCGCCCGAGTCGGCCTGGCTCGCGGATGCCGAGGCCCAGCCCGCGCTCCACGGAGCGTTTGCGCAGGCATCCCTGGCAGGACCGCGCGCCGACATCAGCTTCGAGGTGGGGGTGACGGCGATCGTCGCGTACCTGCAGACGCTGGCCCGGAATTGAGGGCGACGGCGATGCTCGCGCCGGCAGCTCGGAGATCCTGCGCAGCTGACAAGAACTTCTAGCGGCTCAGTGCAGCTTGGATCGTCGTAGCGTCCGCCTACCCTCTGGGTATGACGACGATCTCGAAGGGGTCCAGCCGGACGACGCCGTGTCCTCGATGCGGCCACGAGGCCTGGCCGATCGCCTACGGCATGGTCCCGCCCTCCGTGCAGGAGGAGAACCCGCGCGTGGTGTACGCGGGCTGCGTGATGAGCGAGGAATGGCGTCCCGATCCTGCAACCGGTGAGCCCCGGTACGGGACGCCCGAGTGGGAGTGCCAGAAGTCCGGGTGCCGTCACCGCTGGTGGTGAGGGAGCCTGCGGCGTAGATCGAGCGACGCCGGATCGGGCGACGCCGGAGCGATCTGGATCGCGTCACGCCGGATCGAGCAACCCGGATCGCGTCACGCCGTACCAGCGCCGCGTCTCGAGCGGCGCCGGATCGAGCGACCCGGATCGCGTCACGCCGGATCGAGCGACGCGTCTTGAGCGGCACCGGATCAGCGACGCAGATCGAGCGACGCGGGTCGCGTTACGCCCGGTCAGAGACGCGGGTCGCGTTACGGCGTGCCGTCCTCGCCGGCCCAGGCCCGGGCGTAGAACTCCGGGGACAGGGCGTCCAGCAGTTCACCGTAGGCGCCGGCCTCCATCGCCTGCGCCGAAGTCTCCGGGACCGACGGCGCGAAGGCGGACACACCCAGCCCGGCCTCACGGCCCTGCAGCGTCAGGCCCGCCGCCTCCAGGATCGTGGGGTACAGGTTCAGCTGGTCCACACGGGGGCGCAACGTGCTGTCGCCGTCCGCGCCCGGTATCCAGATCCGGTTGAAGATGGTGCGGTTGCTGTGGTTGTCGAGCTGCTCGTGGAAAGCGTCGCCTGCACTCATGTGCTTGAGGTGGTCGCCCATGATCACCACGGCGGTGTCGTCGAGGTAGCCCTTCTCCTCCATGTAGTCCACGAAGCCGGCCATGAGGGTCATCGAGCAGGAGAACACGGAGGTGACCTCGCTGTCCGTGTCCACGTCGCAGTAGTCGTAGACGTGCACCGGCTCGTGGGTGTCCAGCGTCAGCAGGGAGAGGTTGAAGGGCTGACCGGTCCGCTCCGCGTCCGCGTGCAGTTGATCGATCTCGTCCTTCGCGTGCTCCAGGAGTCGTTCGTCGCTCAGTCCCCAGTCGCTGCGGAAGTTCTTCACCGGTTCACCCGCGGCCCGCCAGTCGGCAAGGCCCTTCACCTCGGAGTAGCCGTGGCTGCCCAGGAACGTGTCCTTCGCGGCGAACGAGGAGTTGGCGCCGCCCAGGAAGACGTTGGTGTAGCCGTGGTCGCCCAGGACATCGCCCAGGCAGGTGATGCCGCCCAGGTAGGTGTCGACGTCGTCACCGTCCGTCGAGGAGGAGCTGCTGTCTCCTGCGGTGCCCAGGCCCTTCAACGGGACGCCGCACTGCGTCGAGGTGATGCCCGCCATGGTCCAGCCCCCACCCCGATACTGCTGGAGGTCGTCCACGCTCTGCCAACCGTCGGACGCCCTGGTCGCTTCCTTGAGGGAAGCGAAGGCGTCCTTCTCGAAGAGCTGGTCGTCCGCGAGGGTGGCTTCACCGGATTCGAGGTAGATCAGCACCAGGTTGCGCTTGTCCTCGTCGCCGGTGACGGTCGGTTCCACGTAGTAGTCGCCGAGGTCGTACTCGGAGTTCGCAGCTGCGATGTAGTCCTTCACCCCGACCGAGCTGGCGAAGGCCGTGGTGCCTCCGACGACGACGGCTGCCACCAGGGCGGTGGAGAGGGAGCGCATGACCCACCGGCGGCGAGGGCGAATTGCGTCGCCCAGGTTGCGGCGCTTGCGGCGACGGCGGGACTGCCAGAGGGCGATTCCGAGCGTGAGCAGCAGGGGTACGACGCCGATGCCGAAGACACCGATCCAGACGAGGCCGCCACCGCCGTCGGTCTCCACGGAGACGAGGTTCAGGAGCATCTGCCCCACCGAGATCTCGCCCCAGTAGTAACGGATACCTGCGGCGGCGATGAGCAGCGCGAGCCCAGCCCAGATCAGGACGTAGACCAGGACGCGTCCGAGGACGACGCCGACCCGTCGGGTCACGTGCAGAATCCGGCCGAGCATGGCAACACCTCGCGTTCGGGATGCCCGCGTGGTCGCCGCACACCCTTGACATTCGCCCCGTTCTCGGGCGGAAAGATTTTAGTACCGTCAGGCTACCTGTTCAACCTGAGTTCACCCCTACTTCACCCGCTGCATCGTGCGGCATGCGACCATTCCGGTGGTCGATCCGGTGCCGGAACCTTCTCAGCAGTGAGCGCTCCCACCGGCCGCTCGTGGGACCAGGAGGGCTGCGGGTTCTCGTGGTCGGCCCCAGCGCCATCGATGACTGCTCCGCGCCATGCCCGAGGAGCGGGCGGCCCTTGCGTCGCCCTACTGCCCGATGTCCTCACCGGCCCAGGCTCTCTCGTAGAACAGTGGGGACAGTGAGTCCAGCAGTTCACCATAGGCGACCGACTCCATCGTCTGCGCCGACCCCTCCGGGACGAATGGCGCGAAGGCGGACACCCCCACCCCCGCCTCGCCATCCTGCAGCGTCAGGCCGGCCGCCTCCAAGATTGTGGGGTACATGTTCATCTGGTCCACGCGGGGGCGCAACGTGGTGGTGCTGTAGTCGTCGCCCGGTATCCAGAACCGATTGAAGATGGTGCGGTCGGCATCGTCCAGCTGCTCGTGGAACGGGTCATCCGCGCCCATGCGCTTGAGGTGGTCACCCATGATCACCACAGCGGTGTCGTCCAGGTAACCCTTCTCTGCCAGGTAGTCCACGAATCCTGCCACCAGGGTCATGGAGCAGGAGTACACGGAGGTGACCTCGTTCTCCGTGCCCACATCGCAGTAGTCGAAGAGGTGTGCGGGCTCGTGGGTGTCCAGCGTCAGCAGCGTGAGATTGAAGGGTCGACTGGTCTTCTCCGCCTCGGCATGCAGTTCATCGACCTCCTCCCGGGCGTAGGCCAGAAGGCGTTGGTCGCTCAGGCCCCAGTCGCTGCGGAAGTTCTCCTCCGGCTCACCGGCGGCACGCCAGTCGAAAAGGCCCTTCTGCTCCGAGTAGCCGTGGGTGCGCAAGAAGGTGTCCTTTGCGCCGAAGGCGGCATTCGCGCCGCCCAGGAAGACGTTGGTGTACCCGTGCTGGTCCAGGACATCGCCCAGGCACGTCACCCCGCCCAGATAGGTACTCGCATCGCCACCGAGGGCATTGGTCTGAGGGCCCCCGCCAGGGGAGGCCATGCCCTTCAACGGGATGCCGCACTGCGTCGCGGTGAGGCCGCCCATGGTCCAGCCTCCGCTCTTGTACTGCTGGAGATCCTCCACGCTCTGCCAACCGTCGACCGCCTTGGTGGCCTCCTTCAAGGCAGCGAAAGCGTCCTTCTCGAAGAGCTGGTCGTCTGCGAGGGTGGCTTCACCGGATTCGAGGTAGATCAGCACCAGGTTGCGTTTGTTCGCGTCGCCGGTGACGGTCGGCTCCACGTAGTAGTCGCCGAGGTCGTACCGGGAGTTGGCCGCCGCGATGTAGTCCCTCATACCGACGGTGGTGTCGAAGGCCGTGGTGCCGCCCAGCACCACCGCGGCCACCAAGGTCGTTGAGATGGTGCGCGATTTCCACTGCGAGCGACGAGGGTGCTTGCGGCGTTGGACGTACTGCCAGAGAGCGATCCCGACGGTGATGAGCAGGGGAGCGACGCCGATTCCCAGGATGGCCACCCAGACGATGGCTCCGCCCCCGCCGTCGGTCTCTACGGAGACCAGGTTCATGAGCATCTGGCTCACGGTGATCTTGCCCCAGTAGTAGCGGATGCCGGCGGCGGCAATGAGCAGCGCGAGGCCGGCCCAGATCAGGACGTAGACCAGGGTGCGTCCCGCGACGACGCCGACCCGTCGAGCGACCTGCAGTGCTTCGTCAGCCAAGGCAACACCTCGCGTTCGCAGATGCCCGCGTAGTCGCCGTAGACCCTTGACATCCGGCCCGTCCTCGGTCAGAAGAATTTTAATACCGTCAGGCTACCTGTTCAACCAGAGTTCACTCGTTGTTCACGATTGGTACCCGCGGCACGTCGTGAGCTGTACCCTGCTGCGCTCCGCCAGCGGTGCCCCGCGAACTCTCAAGCAGAGTTGCTACGGGCAGTAGATTGCGCGGCTTCGGCGTCGAGTAGTTGCTCGTGGACCGCCTCCTCCACCTGCCAGTACCTGTTTCTTCGCGGAGTCCGACCCGGATCGACGTACGTCGGCGGAGTGAACCAGGGGATGCCGTGCTTCGATTCGACCGTCCACTTCCCTTCGTGCACCACGTGATGATGACGTGAGCACAGGAGGACTCCCTGGCTGATACTTGTCGTTCCTCCTGTGGCCCAGGGCGCAATGTGGTGGGCTTCGCACCAGGTTGCCGGGATCGAGCAGTCGGGGAAGGCGCAACCCTTGTCCCTCGCAACGAGGCCGCGGCGCAGATGTGGAGGGAAGAGCCGCTGTGCCCGTCCGATGTCGAGGATCTGGCCCTTGCCGCCGAGGACCAGCGGGATGATGTCGGCATCACAGGCCAGCTTCCGGATGCTTCGTGCGCTGATCTGCTGCCCGAACACAGCGTGACCGGCCCGCTCCATCTCGCCCACGAGGTCCGAGTAGCTGATGGTCACCATGACCTGGGGTCGGTGTCCGCCTGATGCGGACAGCCCGTCCGTCGACAGGGCGATCCTGCACGCAGACACCAATCCGTCGAGGAGGCTCTGGGGGCGCGTCGGCCGGGCGTCGTCGCCGGCGTCACGTGAACCTGAGTCGTCCCCTCCTGTGGAGCTCCAGCCTGCGTCGCTTCCACCGGTACCGCTCCAGCCTGCGTCGCTCCCGCCGGCGCCACCCTTGCCTATGCCACCCCAGCCTGAGTTCTTCTCGCCGCTTCCACCCTCGCCTGTGCCGCTCCAGCCTGAGTTCTTAACGCCGGCGCCACCCTTGCCTATGCCACCCCAGCCTGAGTTCTTCTCGCCGCTTCCACCGTCGCCAGTGCCGCCCCCGCCGGTATCGCCCCATCCACTCTCACCGGCAACCCCGTCGGTTCTGATCCCACACGCCGGGTCTCCGGTGGCCTCAAGGGCGCCGGACTTTCCCCTCGGATTCGTCGCAGTGTTCATGGCGGTCACCAGATGCTCGAACTGCTCGTCAGTGGCGCCGATCTCCAGAAAATGCAAGCCGTTCCGTCTGCCCTTGAGGAAGACACCCTGTCGTGCCCGCAGCACCTTCTCCGTAGGCTCCTGCCCGTCCTGGTCGAGTACACCTTCCCAGCGTCGCGCCAGAACGCGCAGGAGGTCCTCGTCCGATTCCATCGCCTGCAGCGTGAGGTGGCGCTCCATCGACTCGAGTTGCCGTGGAGTTGCGACGGTACGTACCCGCTGAACCGCGTCATGGACGATCAAGACCGCGCGTCCACTGACCTCGCCCGCGTTCGCTGCGGTGCCGAGGATGGGCATCGGAGCGGGAGTGGAGCAGCCGCTCGCAGCGACGCCGGGCAGGACGCCTGCCGCAAGTCTCAACCGGCGGTTCGCCTCGAATCGGCTGATGCCGAGTCGGGCTCGCAGGAAGTCGGCACAGGTCCTGAATTCGGGATGTCGGGTCTTCTTGTCCCGCTGATCGGCATCTGCTGAAGGAGTGCCGGCGATGTCCGCGGAGCCTTCGCCGTCGACCTTCGACAGGCTGAGCTCCGCCCGCGCGATGAGCGATCCGGAAGCGTCCTGCTCGCCGGTGCCCACAACGTCGTGGTCCTGAGCGGCTCGAGCGGCCACGATTTGCAGATGATCGACGATCTTCGAGATCTCCTCGATGGTGACGAGCGCTTCCACGACGTCACTCTTGGGGAGGAGGAGGTGGTGCTCTGCCAGGTCCTGACCGAAAGCGAGCAGCTCGGACCGAATGAACTCCAGTGGAGTATCGGGATGCTCGAGCGGTGCAACGGCCATGACTCATTTTATCGAACGTACGTACTAATCCCGCTTCCTCCGACCCATTGTGGAGGAGAAGTCAGGCACCTCTCCTCCACAGCCTTCGAGGACGCCCGTCGTCGGCCGCTGGTGCCGCAGCACCGACGAGGTGGCGGGCAACGCCGCAGCACCGCCGAGGTGGCGGGCAACGCCACAGCAACGCCGAGGTGGCGGGCAACGCCACAGCAACGCCGAGGTGGCGGGCAACGCCACAGCAACGCCGAGGTGGCGGGCAGCACCACAGCAACGTCGAGGTCGCGTCGAGTGCCGCAGCAACGCCGAGGTGGCGAGCAACGCCATCGCAGTGCCGAGGTGGCGATTAACGCCACCGCAGTGCCAAGGTCGCGCTCACTAACGCAGCCACGCCAAGGCCGCGGGCATCGACACCAAAGCCGGGATGAACGGCACAGTCGAGGTTCAGCCCCTCACGCCTCGGGGCGGGCCCGTCGGCGGAAGGGGTCACCCCCTGAGCGCAGCTAGCCCGCCCGAACGGTCAGGCCGGGACGGTGAGCCCCTGCAGCCAGGCCTGCCACGCCGGCTCCTCGCGCTGCACGTAGTCCGCCGCGTCGGCCGAGAACAGATACGCCCGTACGCCCACGGTCGCTGTACTCTCGCCCTCGCCGTGAGCGAAGACGCTGAGCATCCCGGGAACCGGTGCGGTGATCCGGATCAGTACCTGTCGCTCACCGACACGCTCCACCGTGCCGGTGGTGCCGCGGACCTCGACCGCTGCGCCCTCATCGCCCAGGCCGAGCGCGCCGTGCAGGGTGGCCCAGAGCGTCTGCGCATCTCCGGGGTGGGAGGCGGAGGCCTCGAGCTGAGTGACCTCCTGGCCGGGGAAGTGCGTCAGGTACAGGCGCAGGTTGTCGAAGAACGGCATCCAGCTGGTGCCCATGTCATCCCAGAACTCCGACTCCCAGGCATCGCCGGTCCCGAAGCCGCTGCTGGTGACGTGCACGATACAGGTGCCGCCCGAGCGCGCCTCGACGAGGAATTCCGACGTCAGCGGGCTGAGCGCCTCCGGGTCCTTGCCCATGAGGGCGGCCCAGTCCTCCTCGTACTCGATGCGGCGCGGCGGGTCCCAGCGGGTGACCTGACCGTCCGAGCCCATCTCGGGACCCATGGCGAAATGAAGGGAACCGCCTTCGCGCTCCTCCATCTCGGTCGGCAGGAACCAGGCGCTCATGCCCTTGGCGGTGGCGATGGCCTGCCAGACCTGTTCCGGGGTCCCCGGGACCTCGACGCTGAATTCCAGGCGGTACGGGACGTTCGGTGTCGTGCTCATGACTTCTCCTCGGGAAGGGGGTGGGCGGCGACGACGAGCCGGTGGGGGAGCCCGTCGTCGTGGTGGTAGCGAGCGGCCAAGTCGAGCACCGCGGCGGTCAGATCGTTCGCGAAGGCAGCCCTGTCAGCGGCAGATCGGAAACCGATCTGCGTGTCGATGGTCAGCGTCGGCAGGCGCTGACCGGATGCGCCTGCCCGGCGCGCCAGGGCGCCGACCTCGCGCATCAGCCGGCCGGCCAGCGCGACGAGGTAACCCGCCGACAGGTGATCATCGTTGGCGTCCGGATCTGCCGCGGACCCGCTGACCGCCGCAGGTGACACGACGTAGGACGCAGCCGACGCCTGCAGCACCCGCTCGGTGATGCCCCCGTGCCGGCGCTCCTCGAACAGTTCCACGAGGCCGTGCGTCTCGAGCGTCCTGAGGTGGTAGTTGATCTTCTGGCGTGCGATACCGACCCGGGCGGCGAGCCCGGCGGCGGAGGCTGGAACGGCAAGCTCGCCGAGCAGCCTGGCTCGGACCGGATCCAGCACAGCGGCGGCTGCCTCAGCGCTTTCGATGACTTCGACGTCGTACATGCCATCATCGTGCGCTCGACAAGAAAAGTTGTCAATGGGTCTATTCCGCGGGCGGAAGACAGAAGGTGCCGAGAAGCAGCTTCGGGACCAGTCGAGGAACAGGCGAAACCCCGATGACCGGCAGCTCACCCGAGGAGAGCGCGCAGAGGCCTATGTGCTCACGCCGTATCGACCCGATCGGGTCAGATCAAGGAAGGAACTGGCCACCGAGGAACGATGCCGGGGGTCGCCGGGAGCGCGGAGCGGACGGCGGGTACCACCGTCATCAGGAACTGTTGCGCGACAGATCGTCGGCGAGGCGGAGCAGATCGGCTCCCAGACGGCGGGCGCGATCGGCGACCGCGTCGGCAGTGTCACCAGCCGACGACGGCGAGAGGCCGCCTGTCACGGCCGGCGCCGGAGGCTCATTCTGGATGTCGATGTCGAACACCACATGGTCGGGGTGGTGCCAGGTCGAGAAGACCTCCACGGGCCGGCCGTCCTGGTCGAAGCTCGTCCCCTCGAGGAGGAGGACGGGCGACGACGCCTCCAGCCTCAGCAGTCGCAGCAGGTCTCCGTCGCCCGGTACCGCCCGGATCTGCCGCTTGCCGGACGTGATCCGTACGCCGAACTTCTCACCGAGTACTGCATGGAGTGATGCGTCCCGCAGGGACTCGGCGTCCAATGTGGAGAAGACAGGTGCCGGCAGCCACGTGTGGATGACGGCGATGGGCACACCGTCGGCCGTCCGCAGCCGCTCGAGCGCGAGAACCTGCGGAGTCCCGAGGACCACCGTCGACGCATCGGCGTCCTGCACGGTCAGCGACAGCACCTCCGTACCGACGCTCGCCCCGGTGCTGCCCAGCTGCGCCGAGAGCCCGGACGTGCGGTGCACCAGCCGGTGGTGCTCGCGGCGTGGAGCGACGGTGCTGCCGCGCCCGCGGCCCCGCTCGATCAACCCTTCATCGGTGAGCGCGCCGAGGGCCTGGCGCACCACGGACCGGGACACCCCGTACCGCACCTGCAGCTGCGCCTCACTGGGCAGCGACGTGCCCGGCGGCAGTGAGTGGTTCAGGATCTGCGCCCGCAGGTGGCCGCGCAGCTGCAGGTGCAGCGGCTCGCTGCTCCCCGCATCCAGCGGACGCTCCTGTGGATCGTCTGGTCCGGTCATGAGAGGCTCCGGTTCACGATGGTTGTTGAAGACCTACGCGTCAGCGCTGTCGGAGGACGACGAGGCGTCGTCGTCGTGCTCCTCGAGGATCTTGCCGTCGTGGACCCGCTTGAGCTCGATCCCCTCGAGGTAGCTGGGGACGGGTGGGTCGAGGTCTTCGTCGCTCGTCATGATTCCGATCCTAGGCGTCGGGAGAGGGCAAGCGGCGACGGCGTCGGCAGCGTGCCCCCTCCCGGTCATCAGACTGTACGAACCCCTACTTCTTCTGCGCGGTCCGCCAGACGTGGTCCCAGCCCGGCGCCAGTGCGGCAGCCCGCCGAAGAGACAGCACCAGGCTCGCCTCGCGGGCGATGCCCTGGCCGGCGATGTCGAACGCCGTGCCGTGGTCCACCGAGACGCGGACGACGGGCAGGCCGACGGTGATGTTCACGCCGTCGTCGCCGTAGACCGCCTTGAAGGGTGCGTGGCCCTGGTCGTGGTAGCAGGCGATGACCATGTTCCACTTGCCCTTGACCGCGGCGGGGATGAGCGCGTCCGCGGGGATGGGCCCGTGCACGTTGATGCCGTTCTCGCGGGCGGCGGCGACGGCGGGGGCGAGGATGTCGGCGTCCTCGTCGCCGAATAGCCGGTTCTCGCCGGCGTGCGGGTTCAGCCCGGCGAGGCCGATCGGCTCGTCGGGATTGCCGAGCGCCTTGGTGAAGGCGCTGACGAGCTCGATGACGTTGCCGGTGCGTTCCGGCGTGACGTCCTCGATGGCCTGCCGCAGGGAGACGTGGGTGGTGAGGTGGAAGAAGTAGAGGTCGCCCGCGGAGAGGACGAGGCTGAAGTTCTCCACCCCGAACTCGTGCGCGAGCAGCTCCGTGTGGCCGGGCCACTTGTGCCCGCCGGCGTGCATCGCGGCCTTGTTGAGCGGCGCGGTGACGATGCCCTGGACCTTGCCCTCGCGAGCGAGGCGGCAGGCCTCGACGACGAAGCGGTAGGAGCCGTCGCCCGCGGCGGGGCTGAGCTCGCCGAGCTTCACGTCGGCCAGGGACGGTCCGGTCTGCAGGAGTTCGATGATGCCGGGTTCGTTGGTCGCGTCCTCGATCGAGGACAGCACGCGGACCTTGTCCGGGTCGCCGCCCACGTTGCTGACGCCCTGGCGCATGGCGGCCTCGTCGCCGATGACGACGGGCCTGCATTCCTGCCGGACGTCGTCGTGCCCGAGGAGGGACTTCGCGGTGATCTCCGGTCCGATGCCGGCGACGTCGCCGAGGGTGACGGCGAGGGTGGGGATGCTCATGAGGATGCCTCCGTTGAGTGGGCGAGGGTGGTGGTCAGTGTCCGGGTGAGTTCGGTGACGGTGGCGAGCAGGGCGGTGACCGGCCCGAAGCCGCCGGCTTTCGTGACAACAATCTTTCCAGCCGCGGTGCCGCCTTCGACGACGCCGACCGGGATGCCCTCCTGGATGGCGCCGGTGATGCGCAGCGCCTGAGCGCGGGTGGCGTCGAGGACGGCGCGGGCTCCGTCGCCGCCGACGAGCACGAGGGCGCCGACGGTCGCACGGGCCAGGGTCTGCTGCACCACCGACGCGAGACTGTTCGCGATGGCGGTACCGCTGAGGGTCTCGGAGCCGCCGACCGCCTCGGGGGAGGTGATGACGACGACCCGCGGCAGGGATTCCGGGACCTCGAGCTCTGTGGCGGCCCACTGCGCGAGCCGGTTCGGCTGGTCGAGCAGGGACTCGTCGGGCTGCAGGATGCGGAGGTCGGCGGAGTCGAGCTGGGATTGCAGGTGGTCGGTCTGGGCACGGGCGACGTCGTGCAGCGAACTGACGACGACGACGATCCGCTGCCCCTGCGCTGCGGGTACCGGTTCGGACGCGGCGTGTACTGCTCCGGCGTCGGCCCAGGCGGCTGCCATCGCTGCGGCCAGACCGGCGGACCCGGCGGGAATCGCCGTCGGACCGGCGACGACGAGCGCGGCCGCGAGGGTGCGGAGGTCGTCATCGGACGCTGCGTTGACGACCACGACGCCGCTACCCGCCGCGCCCCGAAGGGCCTGCGCATCCCGGTCGGCCGAGCCGCTGAGGCTGATCGTCGTCGTGCCGGGCAGGAGCTGCGAGAACTCGCTGGTGGGGACCGGCGTGACCGGGTCGCGGCCCGCGGGGGAGTCCTCGACCGGTCCGCCGTGGACGCGCAGCAGACCGTCCTCGATCGTCCGCCCCATGGCCGGGTAGGCCGGGCATACGACGGCGAAGCAGCCGGGGTGCTGCTCCTGCCACGCGTCGAGCGCTCCGGCCACCTGCGCCGGGACGCTGCCGCGCATCGTGGAGTCGATCTTCAGGTACAGGCGGTCGGCCCCCGCGGTGGCGAGGTTCCTGATGGCGCTCGCCGTGGCCTGACGGGCGGTGGCGGAGTCCAGAGCGCGGGCGTCGGTGTTCACGGCAAGGGCGCTGCCCGGAAGTACCGAGTCCGGAAGCAGCTCGCCCAGCAGCAGGCGGGAGGACCAGCCGGTGCGGGAGAACTGGACCACGGAGTCGGTGGCGCCGGTGACGTCGTCGGCCGCGATGCCGACGATGGGTGCTGTGGATGCCACGGTCAGCCGTTCTCCTCGGTCCGACGGGGCCGGTCGGTGGGTGCGGACGGGTCGCCCGCGGGTGGAAGCTCGGAGGCGGAGGTGGGGAGGACCTGCGCGGCGTCATCCGTGTCCAGGCCGCCCTGGCGCTTGAGCACCCAGGTGGCCAGGAGCGGCGCGAAGATCGCGGTGACCAGCACGGCCGAGGCGACCTGCGCCGTCGCCACCTCCACGAACGGGGAGAAGCTGGGGTCCGCGGCGGCGACGATCGCCGGGGTCGCGATCGAGTTGCCCGCCGTCGTCGCCGACGCGATGCCGATGCCGGACTTGGCGCCGCGGCGCAGGACGAAGCGGTAGCCGATGTAGACGAGGGTGCCGGTGATGAGGGTGGCGGCGATGCCGACGAAGATGCCGCTGATGCCGCCGGCGATGACGTTGCGGAGGTCGATGCCGGTGCCGAGGGCGAAGGCGAAGAACGGGATGACGATGTTCGGAACGGGCCGCATGACCTCGGTCCACTTCGCGTCGAGGTTGCCGACGATGAAGCCGAGGATCAGGGGGATGACGGCCGCGAGGAGGGTCAGGAGCGGGATGTTGCCGAGGCCCGACATGCCGAGGAAGAGCAGGGTGAAGAAGGGGCCGTCGTTGATGGCCGAGGCCATGTAGGCGCCGCGGTCGCGGTAGTCGCCGTAGCGGCCGGTGAAGGCGAGCCAGAGGCCGCCGTTGCTGTTGTCGAAGGATGCCAGGAGGGCGAGGATCGAGATGCCCAGGAAGCCCTCGACGCCGACGACCAGGCCGAGGCCCGCGACGAGGGCGGCGGGGATGATCGTCTTGAAGAGCAGGACCACGCCGGTGGTCGCGAGGACGGGGCCGGAGGCCTTGGCGGTGATCTGCATGCCCGTGGCGAAGATCAGGACGGCGATCAACGGCAGGGCGGAGTCGGCGAACAGGGCGGTGGTGAAGCTGCCCAGTTCCAGGAAGCCGGGGGCGAAGGTGCCGACGATCGAGCCGAGGATCAGGGGGATGAGCATGAGCCCGCCGGGGATGCGGTTCATGCCGTCGAACAGGGGGACGCGGGACTTGGGAAGCGATTCGGCTGCCATGGCGAATCTTCTCTCTGTACGGGAGGTGTCTATGCGGACGGAGGAGTGCGGATGGAGGGGTACGTACAACTAGTACGGACACGATGTATCTACTGTAAGCCGCGTGGGGCATGTCACACAAGAAGTGGCTGGGATGGCCAATCTTTCCGCTGGGTCGAGCAGAAGACTGTATGTACTTCGCTGCCGTGGCGCACGTCCACCTGACCCGACGGGAACCGATGTTGATCATCAGCTTGAACGGCAACCGCGGGGGCCGCGCCGCCCGCGCCGAGCCGTGACCCCCTCGACGACCGCCGCGACGGCACTGGTGGTCATCCCCGCGTTCGGCTCACCGGAGCTGACCGATGCGGTGGTGCGTGACCTGGTTCGCGACGGGAGCGACCTCGACCCGGCCCTGCGCATCGTCGTGGTCGACAACGCCGGTGACTACGTGTTGCCCGAGGGGCGCATCGAGGTCCACCGCCCGGGGCGCAACCTGCGGTGGATCGGCGCCGCCAACTGGGCCCTGCAGACGGCGTCGCGCGATGGCCATGCGGTCTGCGTGGTGCTGAACAACGACATCCGGCTGTCGCCCGGCTTCCTCGACGGATTGCTCGCGCCCTTCTCGACAGCGGACGACATCGCGCTCGCGGCGGCCTGCTACGACGATTTCTGGCTCCACCAGCGGGCCTCTGCCATCCCTGGTACTGCCGCGGAGTACGTCCCGCGCGACGTGCTGCGCGACGTCGATTTCTGTGACGGCACCGCCATAGCGTTCGCGGTGCCCCCCGTCGTCGAGCTGGGGGGTCTGGACGAGGTCACCTTCCCGCGGCACGGTTACGGCGCGGACATCGACTTGGCAATCCGCGTGCGGGCGGCCGGCCTACGGTGCGTGGTCACGGAGGGCGCCTACGTCTCGCACCTGCGGCGGCAGACGATGAACCGGACCGGTCAGAGCTCCGAGGGCAACCGGGCGGAGATCCTCCACGGTCTGGACGCCAAGTGGGGCGACGGGTGGCGGGCGGACGTCGGGCTCGGCCCGGACTCGTTCCCCGCCCACAACACCGGGAGCGGCGCCTCCTGGTACCTGACGGCTCCGGCATGGTGAGCACTCCCGGACGGTCCCCGGGCCGGATCGTCTACGCGGGCTTCGCGACGCGCCACCACAGCGGCGGCGTGCACGTGATGACCCAGCACATCCGGCTGCTGCGCGAGCGCGGCCACGAGGCCTGGTTGTGGCTGCCCGACGCGGACGACCGCACCGACTGGATCCCCGACGACGTGCCGATGCTGTTCGGCGCCACCACCGCGATCAGCGCCGACGACCTCCTGGTGCTGCCGGAGACACCGACCGTCCAGGGCCGCGATCCGGCACCCGGAGCGCGCAAGGTCATCTTCAACCAGAACCACTTCTACACCTTCGCCGCCGGCGCCCCCGGCGAGGATTTCCCCGGCTGGACGCCGGCGCCCGCGCTCTGGGTGGTGTCCGAGGAGAGCCGCGACGTGCTGTCCGCCGCGCTGCCCGGCCTGCCGGTGAGCGTGGTGCCCAACCCGGTCGACGGCGAACTGTTCGCCCCCGGCGCCGCCGGGCCGCTCCGGGTGAGCTGGTTCCCCAAGAAGCGGCCGCGGGAGGCCTCGCTGCTGAAGCGGCTGCTGGCCGACGAGCCACGGCTCTCGGGGGTGGAGCTGGTGGAACTGGTCCAGGCCCCGCGGGCGGAGGTGGCCGCCACCCTGGCGGGCTCGGCGGTCTTCGTCGCCCTCGGACACACCGAGAGCTACGGTCTGCCGGTCGCCGAGGCGCTGGCCTCGGGCTGCCTCGTGGTCGGATACGACGGCGGCGGCGGGCACGAGCTGTTCGAGGCACCCGGTGCCTGGCGGGTCCCGGACCAGCGACCGCTGCTGATCCGCGACCGGGTGGCGGACCTGATCCAGGACCTCGACGCCCTGGCGCCGGTCCGTGCGGCGAACCGCCGCTGGGTACTCGACCGCTATCCGTTCGCCCGGACCGGCAAGGCGCTGGAGGAGGCGGTCGCGGCCGCATGGGACCGGCCCGGCTCCGACGCCGTGGCCGTGCATCCGGCCGCCTGGCTCGACACCCTCGGTCCGAACTTCACAGCGTATGCGTGAGGTCTCAGTGGGCTCCCTTCACCACGTTGACGAGGTCTTCGCCTGCCACGTAGCGGCGCACCTGCGCGTTGACCAGCGCGAAGGCTCGTGGGCCGGACTGCGCGATCGAGCCGGCGGCGTGCGGGGTGATGATCAGGTTCGGCGCGTTCCACAGCGGGTGGTCGGCAGGCAGGGGCTCCGGCTCCATCACGTCCAGGGCGGCGCGCAGCCGCCCGGACGTCAGTTCTGCGAGCAGTGCCGGGGTGTCCACCACCTTGCCGCGCGCCACGTTGACCAGCAGGGCGCCGTCGGGCATCCGGGACAGGAACTCCGCGTCGACGAGACCGGTCGTATCCGCGGTGAGCGGAACGGTCAGCACCACCACGTCGGCGTCGGGCAGCAGGTCCGGCAGTTCCGAGGTGGCGTGGATGCCATCGCGTGCCGTGTGCGCCACGAGCACGGGAACGGCGTCGAAGCTCCGCAGGCGGCGCGCGGTCTGCTCTCCGAGGTCACCGGCGCCGATGATCAGCACGCGCTTGTCGCGCAGGTCGTCGCCCTCCATCGGGTCCCACCGGCCCTGTCGCTGCGCCTCACCGAAGTGGGGCAGCCGGCGCAGCGTGGCCAGGACGACGGCCAGGACCAGTTCGGCGACGGCCGAGCCGTGCACGCCACGCGCGCTGCACAGGGTCACACCGTCCGGGACGTGCTCGAGGATGTCCTCGACGCCGGCGCTCGTCAGCTGGGTGACCTCGAGCTTCGGCATGGCGGCGAACTTCCCGGGGAGGTTGGTGGAGTCCTCGACCTGCGGCACCCAGAAGACGGTGTCCGCCAGGCGCTCGGGCTTCTCGCCCTCGCCGTTCCAGACGATCACCTCGACCCCGTCGGGAAGGGCTCCGAGGAGATCGCGGGCATTCGGATCGGGTATGCATACGACAGTCATTTTGTCAGTGTAAACATTCCCTTGACGAGGCAGGGCTATGGTGTCAGCAGGACTTCTACAGAACTGAGAAATTCATCCACGGTGGCCGGAAACACCCGTGCCCGATGGATCAGCCGCGCCCGTCGGTGCGGCTTCGAAGGCAGAACCGAACTTCTACAGGAGACGCGTCATGGCCATCACACAGCTCACCTACCCCCACCAGGAGCCGGAGCTCACCGGCGAGGACATCCGGCTCCGTAACTGGGCTAGGAACTCCAGGCTGGGCCTGCCCGGCTCGGTCGTCGCGCCGGCCACCGAGGCGGAGCTGTGCGACTTCCTGTCCACCAGTGACGGCCGGGTCCGGATGATCGGGAGTCGGATGTCGCCCGGCAGGATGATCAAGGTCGCGGACGGAGCCGGCACGCTCCTGGACCTGAGCAGGCTGAGCGGCCTGATCTCCAGCACCGATGACACCGCGACTTTCGCCGGTTCGACCTCCCTGGCCGAGGTGTACGCGTTCCTCACTGCGCGAGGGCAGATGCTGGACGCCTCACCCGGGGTGATCGCCGAGCAGACGCTGGCCGGCGCCCTGTCCACCGGTACCCACGGTCAGGGCCTGCAGCAGAGCTCGATCGCCGGCGCCGCGGTGGCCATCCGCATGGTGCTGGCCGACGGCACGGTCGCGGAGTTCGACCGTGACCACCCGGACTTCCCCGCCGTCCAGCTCGGCCTCGGCTCACTGGGCGTGATCACCGCCGTGACGCTGCGTGCGCGGGAATCGATGATCTACACCTGCGTGAAGAAGGCCGTCGACGCCGGCACGCTCGAGACGGACCTCGAGACCTGGAATCGGGAGAACATCCTGGTCAAGGCGTGGTGGTTCCCCCAGGAGAACCAGGTCCAGGTCTGGACCGCCAACGAGGCGTCCGACGACGAGGTGTCCCGCTACCGGGCCGGCGGCAGTCAGCTCGTGGAGTACGCGACGACCGATACCTCCATGAACAGCACGATCGAGGCAACGCTGCAGCACCTCCGCGACGACAGCAAGGGCGTCGCCGACAACGGCAAGTCGCTCCGCACGGTGTCGCGCTTCCGGGACTTCACCGACGTCACGGGTGACATCTACCAGGTGTTCTGCAAGGGGATCGCGACCCCCCAGATCAACGTGGAGATCGGCATCCCGCTCGCGCAGGCCGGAGCGGTCATCAGGAAGATCAAGGACTGGCACGCAGAGACCCGCCCCCGCATGCACTACCCGGTGATCCTCCGCTGCACCGGCGCGTCCGAGGGATGGCTGAGCCCGTCCAACGGCCAGGACACCTGCTACTTCGGCTTCGTGGTCTACTACGCGGCCGACGGTTCGCTGTCCGAGGAGGGGAACAGCTTCCTCCGGGCCGTGGAGCGGGCCCTGGCCGAGGAGGGTGGCAGGCCCCACTGGGGCAAGTACTTCGACGAGTCCCTCTACGACTGGCCGGCGCTCTACCCCCAGTGGGAAGCCTTCCGCCGGGTGCGCGAGACGCTGGACCCGGAGCACAGGTTCGCGAATGCGTTCACCGATGCGCTCCTCGACTGACCCGACCCGCCCACTAGGACAGGAACACCACCGATGAACGCCTGGGTGACCTTGCTGACTCAACCCGACTACCTGATCGGGGTCCGGACGCTGCGGGCGTCGCTGGCGGCCTCCGGCAGCACCAGCCCCCTCGTGGTCATGGTGACCGAGGGGATCGACGAGCAGGCCCGGGGCCTCCTGCAGGACGACGGGTGCCTCCTGCGCGACGTGGCACCGTTGCGGCCGGCCGGGGGATCGGCGGACAGCTACGCCAACGCCCGATTCGCGGAGGTGTGGACCAAGCTGGCCGTCTGGGGCCTGACGGAGTTCGAGCGTGTCGTCTTCCTGGACGCCGACATGCTGGTGACCCGCAACATGGACGAACTGTTCTCGCTGGACCTGCCCGACGGCGCCATCGCCGCCTGCCACGCCTGCCGGTGCAACCCCAACCGGATCGCGAGCTATCCGCCGAGCTGGACACCCGAGACCTGCTTCTACACGCACTGCCGGGGCGGGGACCACGTCACCGAACCGGACGCGACGGACAACTACCTGAACGGCGGCTTCCTCGTACTGTCGCCCGACGACGCCGTCCTCGCCGAGATGGAGGGGCGGCTGGCAGGCGTGGACGATCTGTCGCACTACCCGTTCGCCGAGCAGGACTTCCTCAACGAGTACTACCGCGACCGCTGGCAGCCGCTGCCCTACATCTACAACGCGCTGAAGACCCTGCCGCACCAGCACCCGTCGGTGTGGGATCCGGCGTCGGTGAAGAACATCCACTACATCATCGACAAGCCGTGGGCGAAGCCGCTCGACCCCACTGACCGGTACGTCGAAGTGAACCGGCTCTGGTGGGAGATAGCCGACACCCTGGGCGCACCCGTCGGCTCCTGACCCTGCAGACGAAGGTGCTCGGTTGTCCCTCTGCTGCCGCTCAGCTAGGGAGGAAGGCTGCGGATGGTCTTGCTAGGGTGCTCCCGCGGCTATGCGCGACGACTGATTCTTCATCAGACACACAGCATCCAATCTTCGAGTGCGCTGAGGAGAGTAAATACTTCGTACTGTTTACAGCAGTCAAGTTCATCTGGGTGCCACCACTCGGGCCCGCCCGAACCGGATGGATGACCCTTGATGCCGCTCGGCTACGACCGCGCTGCGCAACTAAGTCTGCATGTTCCTCGGCTGAACCCTCGTTGTGGATTGCGGCTTATCGCCACCTAGGTGCCGTAACTCTGGCCCTATCCATCGCGAGCTGCGCTGCGCTCTTCGCTTCCTTCACGCCGATGGACACGGGATGGGCGAGGCGTCCAATCTCGTCTGAGCGGTGAGGGCGTCACAAGCACCCACTCGGACCTCCATATACTGCACATATGAGTATGAGGGATGACTGGGGCCAGGGAGTTAAGCACTTCCTGGTCGCTCTCCCGGTCCTCGCCACCGTAGTGGCCGCTTATTGGGCCGCCTGGAGCCTAGACATCCTATGGGCGTTTTGGTTGTTTATCCCGCTGAGTATTGCCTATGCAGTTGTCAGAGTGAAGTTT
This sequence comes from Arthrobacter sp. UYP4, assembly GCF_057291175.1. Lineage (NCBI taxonomy): Bacteria > Bacillati > Actinomycetota > Actinomycetes > Micrococcales > Micrococcaceae > Arthrobacter > Arthrobacter sp. UYP4. The sequence goes on along the minus strand of NZ_JBXAVU010000002.1, from coordinate 584,811 downwards.
CCTCGGGTGAAGTCACAATGGACTCGGCTGCAGGCACGGTTGAAGCGCGGGGATGACTACGAGAAGTTGCTGACGGAAAAAGAAAACTTGCTTAAGGTTGCAGGGGAGGCGCAGGCCGACGCCGAGGGGCTTAGGGATCAGTTAAGAAGGGCGTTAACTGGTTCCTCTGTTCACTATCAGCGCGGTATCGCCTCTGGAAGAGACCGGGTTGTTGGAGAGATTCTAGCGGACCAGTCTAAGGCCACCTTGAAACCGCTGGCAATGGGCAGGGTAGATGAGAAGTTGATCATCGCAGCTCTCGTAGTTCCTCCATCAGTTATGCCTTCGATTGGATCAATGTGGCTGCTTCGTGTGCGTGGTCTCGACACACTACAGGCAATATTGAGGGTAACCGGCCAATCTGATGAAGCAGTTCAACTGAGCGTTGAGCAGGACTGGAACGCCGAGTTTATGGAGGAGTTGACGAAGCAAGCCGCTATCCAAAGCGACCTTCCTGGCGCGTTAGAGATTGTCTTTCGTCCATTTCAATCAATTGATGAGCTAAGAAAGGATTATTCAGGATGAAAGAATTAGAGGCCAAAGTGGCGGAGGTATTAGATTCTGCCAGGATCGCACTCAACGTTGGGGCATCTCTAGGAGTCGAGGTGGGGCACGATGTCACTTTGTGGCGCCTCGTTGAGGTTAAAGATCCTGATTCTGGCAAAGTATTGGGAGCTGCACGTTTGGATAAACTTACCATGATTGTTGAAAGCTCCTATGACAAGTTTTGCATCGCATCAATTCGACGGCAGTCGAATCTTGCTGGAACCATCATGTTCGGCGCCACTAAGAAGATCCGCACTGGCTCGGGCGCGGCTGACGATCAGACTGTCAGTGTGGCTGTTGGAGATGAAGCCACCGTATACATTGGCGACTGAGATTGGATGGCACGCCTAGTGCGGTATTACGTAGACGCAAAAACTGCGGAGCGTCCCTCTCAACTTGTTTTTCTTTTCTTAGCAGTCAGTTAGGAATTGGTGGCGAGGGCCCCAATGCTCGGAGGACGGCTAGGCATTGAAGGATGAACGGTGACGTGGAAGGCGTTCATTCCTAGTAGTTCATGCAGCAATCCCCGAGCTGCGAACGTGCTCAAGTGTGGGAGTTTGGTGGCGCTGCAGTAATGCCGTTGAGTTCGCTATCTGTGTGCGCATCGTCGGCACTACCGGCACTTCTATCCCATGAGGTGAAGGAACCCTTCGTGACGTACTCCCACAACTTGATCGCTGGTAGTTGACCGCTCCGCACAACAGCCTCGAGGGCCATGAGGTCCTGGTTGCCAGGGTCAAGCTCAACGGCCGTAGCGACGGAATTAATTGCCCCCGCGCTATCACCGGCTGCCCACCTGGCAATGGCGAGATCCAAATGTAACGCAGCGTCCATGGTGCGTGGTAGCTCCAGCGTGACTCGGCGACGACTGAGTTCGATCGTGCGGGCCTGAATAAGGTCGACGAGCTGTTCCGTTGTCCACGGGTGCTTCCGGTTAAGCAGAATGCCAAGCGCTAGTGCGGGTATGGACGGCTTTTCGAGGTCGCTAATGTACTTATCAATAAACTTTTCAGCGTTGGGACGATGCATATGTTCCGGTGTGATGTGGTTGTAGAGAACGTATGTTGCGATCAACGGGATCCGCGATGTTTGCTTTGCTTGACCGGGCAAGAGCCGTTCGATGCGTGTCAGCGGGAGTGTCATGTCTACGATCTGCCCTTTCTCCCGCGCTGCGGAGCAGATCATCCCAAGAGCGGTACCGAATAGCTTCGGCCCATCCGATGCAGTGAAATCGTCGTACTTGTGGAGCCACATCCGGGAATCGAGCTTTACCTGAACTATCCCGGGCAGCGCCCGCTGCCAGTTGAAGGTAATGTCCTTGTCCGTTGAAGCACGGTTGATGAAGCACCGGATGACGTGCCGACTGAGTCGGTTAAGTCCCTCGACGGTGAGGACGGGCTGCTCATCAATGTAGGTGCTGTCGTCGACGGCTGTAACGGCCCACAGTTCCGGCTCTAGATTCCGCATCTCGTGGAGAGAGATCGATCGAATCCGATATGCGGAATCTAAGGCTCGAGGCAGGTCCACCGCCCGCATAGGACGATCCGCAGGTACCGCTTCTGCCCGGTAGTACGACGGCTCAACGTGATCGAGCACGAACGCTTGAAACTTTCGGCGCAATGAGAGCTGGTCAATATTCAGCACGGCACCGCGGATACGGTTAACCCGGTCTTCGGGCAGCCCTACAACGGCTGCATCAACGACCTGTCGGCGGCTCTTGTGGTAGTCGTCCCACGCCGGAGCGGGCACCTCGGTGTCGGCAGAGAGGGACTCAAGTGGGGCGACATACAAGCTGTATGCAAGCGTGACGTCCGTATGAGCCAAGGACGCCGCATCTACGACGCGGCGTATCGCGCGCATCGCTTGCTCAAAGTACGGGCGCCGTAGTGCTAGCAGTGTGGTGAATAATGCCACTAAATCAGCCACGTCGTCATCTGTAACGGCTGTTATCATAAACGTTTTTCGCAGACGAAGTTCCCGCTCCGAGCCTCCACGAGACCGAATCAGCTGCTGAGCTAGATCGTGGTTATCGAGGACGAGTGCGTCAAGACCGAAGGCGACGACATCGGCCACATCAGCTAGTAGTTCCGCACCGTCGGTCGCAACGTGGAACGAGTCAGACCCATCCGGGTTCTTCATAGGTAGCCGGTCCACGGCACTGACTGTGACCGCATTCCCCGTCGAAGCGAAGTGCAGTGTCCCGACCGGCAAGGTGAGGTCGTCCGCGCTGTGTCGGCGCAGATTGGTATAGAACACACGCCGGTGCCGAGTTTCCCACACTGCCTCATTGTCAAAGTACATTCCGGTCGAGATCTGCAGCATCGCCCACTCCTCACTCGTTCCCACCGGACTTCCGGCAACTCCTACGGGCGCAGGGAAGCGGTGACGTCTTGGTCTAACTTGATACACACTCGATTATTGCGTCGTATGTAGAGATGTTGGTTCAATCGCTGAACTTGGTTCGCGCCTTTTAGCTCACCCATTCTGACGTACCTTTCGTGTACGCCGCGCTGACGCTCTCTGGCTACGGTGCCGTCAGTCGGCGGTCGAGCAAAGTACATTGTGAGAAACCTCTGGTGCCGACGCCTGAGGTCTGCAGCGCGCTATCGCAAGGTGTTAGCTGGGGATGTACGAAGCACAGGAGCAGGTCTTGACAGTTACAGCCACACACCGGGATCTCAACGTCGCACCCGGTTCGGTGGTCCGTGTCCGTGACGAGGACTGGCTCGTCACCAGCGTGGAGAAATCCGTCGACGGCACTCTCATCAGGGTCCAGGGCCTCAGTGAGCTCGTCAGGGACACCACCGCGGCCTTCTACTCCGCGCTGGACACCATCGAAGTGGTGGACCCGTCCAAGTCCAAGGTCGTGGCCGATGACACCTCGAACTACCGCCGCGCCCGCCTTTTTCTGGAGACCACCCTCCGCAAGACGCCGACACCACAGTCGGCGGAGTACCTGACCGTCTCCACCCGCATGCTGTCCCGGAACCTCAAGTACCAACAGATCGCCGTCGCGAAGGCCCTCGACACCAAAAACATTCGTCCACGTATCCTGATCGCCGACGCTGTGGGCCTCGGCAAGACCCTCGAGATCGGCATGATCCTCAGCGAGCTGGTGAAACGCGGCCGTGGCGAACGCATCCTCATCGTCACCCCGCGCCACGTGTTGGAGCAGATGCAGCACGAGCTCTGGTGCCGCTTCGCCCTGCCGTTCGTTCGCCTCGATTCCGCTGGCATCCAGAAGATTCGGCAGAGGCTTCCGGCAACGCGCAACCCCTTCACCTATTACAAACGCGCCATCATCTCCATGGATACGCTCAAGAGCCCCCGCTACCGGGCGCAGCTTGGGAAGCTGCACTGGGATGCGGTGGTCATTGACGAGGCCCACAACGTTACCAACACCCAGGCCATGAACAACGAGCTCGCCCGGGTGCTCGCGCCGAATACGGAGGCCCTCATCCTGGCCTCGGCCACTCCCCACAACGGGCGCAACGAGTCGTTCGCGGAGATTCTGCGCCTGTTGGACCCCACCGCCGTCCGTCCGGACGGCACGTTCGACCCCAAGCACGTAGAAAACCTCATCATCCGCCGGCACCGGCACAGCCCGGAAGTCGCCCAGGAGGTTGGCGCGGACTGGGCCGAGCGCGAAGAGCCGGACAACAGGCTTGTCTCCGCCTCCGCGGCAGAGAACGCCATCGCCGAGGAGCTCTCGAACGTCTGGCTGTACCCCGAAGGCAAACCCGCGCCGTATTCGGGGCAGAACGGCGCGCTGTTCTCCTGGATCCTTGCCAAGGCATTCCTCTCCAGCCCTGCTGCGCTGCTCGAAACGGTCACCGAGCGTCTCAGGAAGCTCGACGCCGATTCCCCCTCCGAGGCCAAGGAAGCCGATTCCCCCTCCGAGGCCAAGGAAGTCGACGCCCTCAAGCGGCTCAACACGCTCGCCGAAGCCGCCAACACCGGTGACTCCGCCAAGTACACCGAGCTTGTTAGCTATCTGAAAAAGATCGGGGTCGGAAAGGGCTCGTCCATGCGGGCGGTGGTCTTCGCCGAGCGCGTCGCCACCCTAAAATGGCTGCAGGAGTCGCTGCCCAAGGCCCTCGGCCTCAAGCCGGAGAACGTGGGCCTCCTGCACGGTGGCCTCAGTGACGTCGAACAGCAGAGCATCGTGGACCAGTTCAAGCGCGGCAACAGCCCGCTGCGGGTTCTGGTAACCGGCGACGTCGCATCGGAAGGAGTGAATCTACACGCCGAATGCCACCACCTGATCCACTTCGACATCCCCTGGAGCCTCATCCGGATCGAATAACGCAACGGCCGCATCGACCGGTTCGGCCAGCGCCACAAACCGCAGATCACCACCTTGCTCCTGAACCCGCACAACACCCGATTCTCCGGCGACATTAAGGTGCTCACGCGGCTGATGGAACGCGAGCACGAGGCTCACACGGTCCTCAACGACGTCGCCTCCCTCATGGGGCAGTACAGCGTCAAGCAGGAGGAAGACGCCATCCGCGACGTCCTGCTCGGCAAGAAGAACTTCGACGCCGTAGTCAGCGATCCTGACGCGGATACGGACTCAGGTGACCTCTGGGACTTCCTCGACTTCGGGGCACTGCAGGGCAATGGGGAATTCGAGGCCGTCCCGGTGGAGAAGCCGCTCGGTCTCTACTCCACGGACCTGGACTTCCTCGATGAAGCCCTTAAAGAGGCCTTCGGCGATCCGAGCAAGGTCCTCGGCTGGACCGTCCATGCTGGCCACGGCCTCGCCGAGCTTAACCCGCCTTCCGACCTGCAGCACCGTCTGGGCTATCTTCCGCAAGAATACCTGTCCGAGCGGCGCGTCACCGAGCGCCTCAAGCTCGCCACGACCGTCGACGCGGGTACACGGGAACTGAACAGCGCCCGCGAGTCCGACGACATGAGCTGGCCCGAAGCCCACTACCTCGGCCCGCTCCACCCCGTCCTGGAGTGGGCAAGCGACCGGGCCCTGTCGTCGATGTCCCGCAGCGAAGTCCTGGTGGTCCGTGGCGATGTTGAAGCTACCCAGGTCCTGCTCATGGGAACGCTGATGAACCGCCGCGGCCAGGTGGTCTCCAAAGCCTTCCTCGCGGTGGACTTCCCCGCCCCAGACAACCCCACGTTCTGCCTCACCGAACCCCTCGAGGATCTGGGCGAGCATCTGGGCAGCATCGGCTTCGATGCCAAGGCGACCAACCCTGGACCGGTCACAGTGGACGGGCTGCAAGCCATGCTCCCACAGGCGGTGGAAAGCGCTCGTCAGACCATGCAGCTCACATTCGAGGCGGCCGAAGCTTCGGCCAACGAGCGCCTGCAGGCGTGGAAGGACCGGGCCACGGGCTGGACCCAGCTATCCTTCGATTTCGCCCAGCGGGCGGAAGTGAAGAAGCAACGCGAGCGTGTAAACGAGGAGCAGCGCATCGCGGAGTCGCTCGCCCCGGCGCAACGCCTGGTCCGCCCTCTCCTGATTGTCGTTCCCCGAGCCACCCCTGTCGCTGCCCCGGAAGGTGCTGACCAGTAATGCCGTCCTTTGATTCGATCGTTGTAGGCGAAGACTGGGTCAGCGAACACTTCTTCACCACGGATTCCACCAAGGAATCCTTCCAAGCCGAGGTCGTCAAACTCCGGAAGACCTGGGACGAGGCAGCCAAGAACGGCTACTCCACCACCCCGACCCGCTTCGCCGAGATCCGAGGACGACTCCAGGTCCTCCTCGCCGGACTATCGGAAGACCCGGCGGGCGCGTCCGAAGCCTACGCCCTGCTGCGCGGCGCCCTTGGTTTCAAAGGCACCACGACGACAGTCACCTTTGAGCGCAGTGGCACCGAAACGCTCGTCCCCGGCATATGGGCGACGGAGAACTCCGAGGTCATGTTTATCGAGGCCGCCCCGGCGGACGGGCTGGAAGACATACTGTCCACGATCCTGCCGCTCGGGCGGGTCCTGGTGGACGGCAAAGAGCCGTCCCCCGCGCTGACGATTGCGAAGGCCGTGTCCGAGGCTTACCTGTCGGACACGGCTCCGAAGTTCGTTGTCATCATGGCTGGCCGCTGGCTGGTGCTGACCGAACAGGAACGTTGGGCCGAGGGCCGCTACCTCGCCGCTGACGTGCTCCTGGTCGCGGACCGCAACGACACCAAGAAGAACGCCGAGACGGACAGGTTCCTGGCGATGTTCGGGCGCGACTCCCTCATGCCGTCACCGGACGGCTCCATTTGGTGGGACGGCATCCTTGAGGCCTCCGTCAAACACACCGTCGGCGTCTCCCAGGACCTGCGAGAAGGCATCCGCCGCTCTATCGAGATCATTGCCAACGATGTGCTGGATCGTCGCCGTTCAGCAGGTCTGGGCGTCGAGGAAATTGACGGGCAGATCCTGGCGCGCCAGTCCCTGCGGTTCCTTTACCGGATTCTCTTCCTGCTCTACGCGGAAGCCTCCCCGGAAATGGGGGTGCTCCCCGTAGGGGCCAGCGAATACAACGAGGGTTACGGCCTTGACCGGCTGCGGGAGCTGACACTAGTCAACATTCAGTCCCCGGAATCCCGTCGCGGCACTCACATCTACGAATCACTCGCGAGGCTCTTCCACTTGGTGGACAATGGCCACGCTCCGGCAGGTGCAACTGCCTCCGATGATCCCTCGGGCGAGAACGAAGGCCTGCTCTTTCAACCGCTGAAGGCCGACCTGTTCCATGATGCCGCAACCTCGCTGATCAATGACTCCAAGCTCAGCAACGCCGAACTGCAGCGCGTCCTGCAGCACCTGCTGCTGAGCAAGGAGGTTCGAGGCAAAGACCGGGGCTTCATTTCCTACGCCGAACTGGGCATCAATCAGCTCGGGGCTGTCTACGAGGGCCTCATGTCCTATACCGGTTTCATTGCCGCTGTGCCCCTGCACGAGGTGGCCAAGGACGGGAACTCAGAAAAGGGATCTTGGGTGGTGCCGGTAGACCGGTCCGAGTCCATTGAGGCCAAGCATTTCGTGGTGGAGGAGGACGAACGGACGGGGGAGCGGCGCCCAGTACTTCACCCTGCGGGCTCTTTCGTTTTCCGGCTTGCTGGCCGCGAGCGCCAGCAATCAGCCTCCTATTACACCCCAGAGGTGCTGACCAAGTTCGTGGTGTCCCAGGCGCTCGACGAACTGCTGGACCAGAACGGACAGAGAACCTCCGCCGACGACATCTTGGACCTGACGGTCTGCGAGCCTGCCCTAGGTTCCGGCGCGTTCGCCCTGGAAGCTGTCCGCCAGCTCGCCGACGAGTACCTCAAGCGCAAGCAGGATGAGCTCGACGAGCGTATTCCAGCGGACGAGTACCCGCAGGAACTCCAGAAGGTCAAAGCCCAGATCGCCCTGCACCAGGTCCACGGCGTGGACTTGAACTCGACAGCGGTGGAACTCGCCGAAGTCTCCCTCTGGCTCGACACCATGGTGAAGGATCTACAGGCGCCGTGGTTCGGGCTGAGACTGCGTCGCGGCAACTCGCTGATCGGCGCTCGACGGGCTACCTACTCCCGGCAGACAGTGAATGACAAGTCATGGTTGAACAGCGCCCCGCAGGATGCGCCACTCACCGGGCTGGTCGAGGCCATGACTGATGAAAAGGACGATCCAGATGTGGTAGGTCGCATCCACCACTTCTTGCTCCCAGCGGAAGGCTGGGGTGCTGCCGCCGACGCGAAGGAAGTCAAGGACCTGGCAGGGGAGGCCCAGCAGCAGCTGAAGGCCTGGCGTACCAAGATCAGGTCCAAACCCAGCAAGACCCAGGTAGACCGGATGGCGAGCCTCGGGCGCAGGGTTGAATCGCTCTGGAAGCTCACACTCCGCAGACTGCAGGTCGCCGAGGCCGAGGCGCGCCGAGACATTGACTACTTCGGCAAGCGTCCCTCACCTGCTGAGACGGACGATGCAAGCAATGCGGTCCAAGCCGTCACGCGGGAACAGATCGAGGAGAGGCTCAACAATCCTAACGGCGCTTACCAGCGTCTTCGCAGAGTCATGGATGCGTGGAATGCACTGTGGTTCTGGCCGTTGACCGAGCGGGCGACCGGCGGGGCAACACCACCAACTTTGGAGGAATGGCTCGCTGGGCTGGAAACGATTCTTGGATTACAGGGAAAAGAGTCGAAAATGGCGGGACAGCAGGCTTTCGGTGCTGCATCGACTTGGGAAGAACTGAACGACGCCGAGCGGGCTGACCTCGAGTTTGCTCTGGTGTCCGACATCGAGAGCGCCAAGCAGCAGCATGTCTGGTTGCAGGTGTGCGAGAATATCGCCGCCGAGCAGGGGTTCTTCCACTGGGAGCTGGATTTCGCTTCGGTGTTTGGCCGCGGCGGATTTGATCTTCAAGTGGGGAACCCGCCCTGGGTTCGGCCGGATTGGGACGAGAATTCTGTCTATGCGGAGTTTGATCCGTGGTGGCAGCTGAACGACAAACAGACGCAAGCGCAGAAGGTCGAAAAGCAGCTAGAGGCGAAGGTGGATCTTACTCAAATTGAGTTCATGTGTTCCCAAGCTGCCGGGATCGTGGCGGTGCGGGAGTTCCTGACATCACCCGCGTCCTACCCAATCGTGGTTGGCCTCCGTCCCGACTTATACCGGTCGTTCATGGAACGCACATGGCGTTCGATGTCGCTGGCAGGCATTGTGGCAATGGTGCACCCAGAATCTCATTTCACCGAGCAAAAGGCCGCTAACTTACGCGCCGAAACGTATCGCCGTCTGCGTCGACATTGGCAGTTCGTGAACGAGTTATCGCTCTTCGAGATCCATCACCGCGTAACATACGGTGTGCACATTTACGGTGTCCGTCGACACAGTCCACTGTTTCGCATGGCAGCTGCCCTATTTCACCCTGACACTGTGACTCGTTCTGAGGTCCATGACGGGTCCGGAGACGTGCCGGGCATCAAAGACGAGAAAGGCAAATGGGACACTCGCCCTCACTCCGAGCGCATCATCTTTGTGGATGAGACCGCGTTGGCAGTTTGGGCGGACATCTTGGACGAGCCTGGAACGCCTGCAATCCATGCGCGGATGGTTTACCCGGTCAACCGGGCCAGCTCGCGGGTATTGGAAAAGCTAAGCAAGGCACCAAGAGTGCGCGCGCTAGGGCTGCGGTATTCTTCCGGCTGGAATGAGACGAACGACCGAAAGAAGGGCTACTTCGAAGTCGGGTCCGCCGTTCCTGATTCCTGGGACGGCGTCATCATTCAAGGACCACATTTCACCGTGGCTAATCCCTTTTCCAAGCAGCCCAATCCAACAATGAGGAATAATCTCGATTGGAGCGAGATTGACCTCGAGGCGATGGCACCGGACTTTGTCCCACGAACCAGCTACCAGTTGAAGGCAAGCCGGCTGGACTACGATCAGGCGTATCCGGAAGCTGCGGTTGACGGACGAAAAAGAAGTCAGTTTCGTTTGGCGTGGAGGCGTATGGCAGCCGTGACTGGGCAGCGAACTCTTTATCCAACCGTGCTACCGCCCGGGGCGACTCATCTCAACACGACGAGATCCGTGACAACGGTAGCTGAGGATCTCTCCGCAACTGCGCAGATGACCGGATTCTTTGCGTCCCTTCCTGTGGATTTCTTAGTCAAGTCTGCGGGTGTGGCGGACCTGACGGAAACGTTTATCGAATGCCTGCCGATGGAGTTGGATCACGAACTCTCAGGGGAGCTTGTGGAGCGAGTGGCAGCGCTGGTTTGTCTGACTGCCGATTACGCACCGCTCTGGACCACTGTAATCGGGACTCCGTGGTCTGTAGATAAGGGCTTGCGCAGGGCCGAGCACCGAAGGCGCGCCTTGATCGAAATAGATGCGTTAGTCGCCGTCATTCTTGGAATTACTGCGGACGAGCTGTCAATCGTCTATCGAACGCAATTCCCGGTCCTCCGTGGGTATGAACAGAGCGACTTATACGACGGGAACGGGCGCAAAATCCCCGGCGACATGAATCGGCTCTATCGCAAGGTCGGTGAGAACCTGACCCTGGAAGAACGAACCTGGACGCACCCGCAGAGCGGCGTCGAGTATGTCTTCGACTTCCCGTTCAAAAGCTTCGACCGCGAGGAAGACATGCGTAAGGCCTATGCGCACTTCTCGAACATGCTGAAGGAAGATGCCTGATGTCAGAGCTTCTGCCCACAACTCGAGCCGGGGACCTGCGCCGCGGATTGTCCGACTACCTCGCGACCACGTTCGCACTAACGGACGGGAACGCGCAGTCCGCCATCAAGGACTTCCTCGCCGACCCGGAGCGAGGGCTGTTTAAGGGCGCTTACGTCCGGTTGCGACTGCCCTTCGAAACCGCCGAGCAGGGCTGGCGCGACTGCTTGGACTGGTACGAGGGCTTCGAACCCTACGGCCACCAAGCCAAGGCCTTTCAACGTCTCAGTAGTAAGGGCATAGGTGGTGCATGCCGTCGCCCTGAACCAACCCTGGTCACCACCGGCACCGGTTCAGGAAAAACCGAGGCATTTCTCTACCCGATCCTGGATCACGTGCTGCGCGCCAAGCGCGACGGCATTACCGGCATCAAGGCACTCATCCTCTACCCGATGAACGCACTCGCCAACGACCAGGCCAAACGCCTGGCCGAGCTCCTGACCACCTACCCCGAGCTTTCCGGCGTCACCGCCGGTATCTACACCGGTCAGAAGGACACCAACCGCACCCGAGTCGCCCGGGACGGCCTGATCAACGACCGCGACGTTTTCCACCAGGATCCGCCGGACATCCTGCTGACGAACTACAAGATGCTGGACATGCTCCTGCTCCGCCACACGGACGCGCCCCTCTGGGAGAAATCAGCGACCAGCCTGCAGTACGTGGTCCTAGACGAACTCCACACCTACGACGGCGCGCAGGGCACCGATGTCGCCATGCTGCTGCGCCGGCTCGGCCTGACGCTCAAGAACTACTGGCCGAATGACCTCACCGACCGTCCCTACGGGCTTAGCGAGGAAGACGTGGCCCGGCCCCTCGGCCGGGCCACGCCCGTCGCCACATCCGCAACCCTGGGCAGCAAAGGCGACCCGGACGCGATGCTCCACTTCGCCGAGACCGTCTTCGGCGAAGTGTTCCCGCTCGACTCCGTCGTCACCGAGTCAAGGCTCACCCAGGAGACCTGGACAGAGCTTGGCACCGGAACGGTACCGGGCCGAGACTTGAACGCCATCGCCCTCGATATCACCACTACCAACGACACTGTTGCCCAACTGCGTGAGGCTGGTGGCGCCCCCGACGCCGTCCTCGGGCCCGTCGTGAAGACGCTCTTCGGCGAACGCCCCACTGACCTTCTGGACGCGATGCGGACGCATCCACTGACCGCCGCCCTACTGAAGCACGCGAGTACCGCCGTCGGGCTTTCGGACCTCTCGGATGCCATTTTCCCGTCCTATTCACTGCCCACCGACGTCCGGCCGGACGCCGCGGAAGAATTCATCTCCCACGTCATCGCGGTGCTCAGCCTCATCAGGGCCCGCGAGGGGCGGGCGGCGCTGACCGTGGAGACGCACCTGTGGATCCGCGAGATGTCCCGCGTGGACGCCGCCGTCGACACCTCACCGCGCTTCCGTTGGTCCGACGACGGGATCGACCAGTCGCAAGACCTGTTTCTTCCGGCGCTCTACTGCAGGCACTGCGGCCGCTCCGGTTGGGGCGCCGTCCTGGCCCCGACCGGCATGGACCTCGAGCTGGACGACTCCAAGATCCGTGAAGCACGCGTCACGAACAACCCGCGCTTCCGGACCCTCATCTCCGCAGCTGCGGAGGCGGACATCATCGAATTCCATCAGGACGGCTCGGAGGAGGTGCAAGGCCTGCACTGGCTCCACACCGTCAACCGGGGGCTCTCGGCTACACCGCCGAAGGCGGACAGCGCCGACCTCGCCGAGGGGCGGATCATCCCTGTCCTGATGCTCACAGGCAAGGACGCGGACGACGATTCGAAGAAGGACGTATGTCCGTCCTGCCTGGCTAAGGATGGCATCGCCTTTATGGGCAGCGCCATCGCCACAATGCTCTCCGTGAGCATCTCCAACCTGTTCGGTGCCGAAGGGCTGAACGACGACGAGAAGAAAGCCCTCGTCTTCACTGACAGCGTCCAGGACGCCGCGCACCGGGCCGGATACGTCCAGTCCCGCTCCCACACGATGACGCTGCGCACCGCCCTGCGGCGCGCGCTCGGCGAGCAGCCCGCCACGCTCTCGGAACTTGTGGACGCCGCGATCACCCGCGCGGACACGCCCGGCGCGCGCTACCAGCTGATCGCCCCCGAATTCGTAGACCGGCAAAGTTTCCGACCCTTCTGGGATCCGAAGGCCTCCCCTGGAGAACGCGTCCGCGCCAGACGTTTCGCCAAACGCCGGCTGCAGTTCGATGCTCTCCTGGAGCTCGGCCTCCAGTCCCGCACCGGCCGCACCCTGGAACTCACAGGATCCCTGACCGTCGAAACCGACGCCGGCAACCCCACCCGCATGCTCTCCGTGGCGCGGAAGGCCTATGAGGCCGCCCTTCACCAGACGATGATCGGCGAGACCGCACCCACGCAGCAGCAATTGCTGCACTGGATTCGCGGCACGGTGGAGAGGGTCCGGCTCCAGGGCGGCGTGCACCACGAATGGCTCAAGGGCTACATCGCGACCGACGGCAAACGCTGGCAGATCTGGGGTGGACGACCCAAGGGTGAAGGCATGCCCGCATTCCCTTCCGGCCGGTCCGCGCCAGCCTTCCCGCGGATCGGCAGCGCTGCCGCGGCTACCGACAACATGGACGGGGTCACGTCCTCGGCCTCCTGGTATGCGCGTTGGACAGCCCGCTGCCTCGGCGTCGCTCCCGCCGACAGCGGCTACCTGGCGAAGGCACTCATCACCGCACTCGCCGAGGGCGGAACCCTCGGCAGCTCGAAGACCAACTCCGGCGCGGATGTGTACTGGCTCGACCCGGAGAAGATCGTGCTCTCCGTCCCGGACGCCGAGGATCTGGCCGGAGGACGGCACACCGTCCAGTGCAGGGTCTGCCAAGCCATCACCCCCGGTAGCCTCACCGTCATCGACCAGCTGGTCGGGGGCCCCTGCACGCTGGTCCGCTGCGGCGGGACACTGCAGCGGCATGCCGCGGACACCCGTAACTTCTACCGGGACCTCTATTCTTCCCGTGAGAGCAAGCGTGTGGTGGCCCGGGAACATACCTCGCTCCTCGACGACGCCACGAGGATTCTCCACGAGACGCAGTTCAAGTCCGGCGCCGACAACCCCCAGGCACCCAATGTGCTGGTGGCCACACCCACCCTGGAGATGGGCATTGACATCGGGGACCTGTCCTGCGTCATGCTGGCTTCGCTGCCGACGTCCGTGGCCTCGTACCTACAACGGGTGGGCCGGGCCGGCCGTCTGACCGGCAACTCGCTCGTCCTCGCCTTCGTGCGAGGCCGGGGCGAGCACCTGCCCAAGCTCCACGAACCGCTTTCCGTCATCAACGGCGAGGTTCGGCCACCTGCCACCTACTTGGACGCCGAAGAGATCCTGGGACGGCAGTACGTCGCCCACGTCGCGGACCGCTTCGCCCGGGTCGCGGGCCGGGCACATCCAGTCGATGCCATCCAGGCCCTCGGGAGCGTGGCATCCGGATCGTTCATCGGGGATCTGATCGAGGACGCCACGGCGAACGCCCCCGCCTATCTCGTAGCATTCTTGGACCAGTTCGGCGAAAGGATCTCCGCGGACAGCGTCGCCCGCCTGACGGTCTGGGCATCACCCCACGCGGACGGTGAGCCCAGTGACCTCGCTCGTCACCTCATCCGGGCGGCCGCGGAGTGGAAGGCGGACGTCGACGAACTCGACGCCCGCCGCAAGGAGGTCGGCAGCGCCCTGCCCGCGCTGGAGGAGGCCGTCGCCCTGGCTGACCGGCTGGACGACAAGACCTCTGACGCGCACCAGGCCCTTCGCACCGCCAAGGCCACCCTCAAGATGATTCGGGACCAGCTCAAGCAGCTCCGCGGCCAGTACTGGATCTCGGTCCTTGAGGCCTATGGTGTGCTGCCAAACTACACGCTCCTGGACGACTCGGTGAGCCTGGACGTGGGGTTGTCCTGGAAGGACGCGGACACACAAGAGTTCGTCACCGACACGGTGTCCTACAACCGCGGTGCCTCGGTGGCCCTCAGCGAATTCGCGCCCGGCGCCACCTTCTACGCGCAGGGCATGGAGATTCTGATCGACGCCGTCGACCTCGGCCCCCAGCAGAGCCATATCCAGAAATGGCAGGTCTGCCCGCACTGCGGCTGGATCAAGACCGACCTCGGTACGGCTACGGCCGTGCAGAACTGTGTTCGTTGCGGCACATCGGCCATCGCGGACATGGGTCAGGTCCTCGACGTCGTGGTTATGAAAAAGGTCTCCGCCGAGGTCCGCCGGGACGAGGCCGCGATCAACGACCGCCGCGACAACCGCGTGCGGGAACGCTTCACGATCGTCGCCGCGGCGGACATCGACCCGCAGCACCTGCAGAAGCGCTGGTTCGTGGAGGGCTACGACTTCGGTGCCGAGTACTTCAACCGGGTGGACATCCGCTGGCTCAACACCGGAAGAACCGCCTCCAACGGCGGCACGCGCTCCATCGCCGGCGACGACGTGCGGACACCGATGTTCAGGTTGTGCTCGTACTGCGGACAGCTGGACCAATCCGCCAAGGAGAATCTGCCCACCGAACACCGGTTCTGGTGCAGGTACCGGAAGACAGCACAGGAGAGCGTCAAGGAAGTAGTGCTCGCCCGCGAACTGAACACGCAGGGCGTGGTACTCCACCTGCCCCTCGACGTGACCTACGGCGACGACTTCTCCGTTCCGAGCCTCCAGGCAGCCCTATTGTTGGGTCTCCGAGAAGTCCTGGGTGGAGCCCCGGATCACCTCGGTGTGCTGCGGATCAATGATCCGGCGCACGGCGGGAACCGGATCGCCCTCATGCTGCACGACAAAGTCCCCGGCGGCACCGGTTATCTCGCCGAGTTCGCCGATGCCGAGCGCGTATGGGAGCTGCTGCACGCTGCGTGGCGGACCGTGCGTGATTGCAGCTGTCGCTTCGAGGAGCGGTTGGCGTGCCATCACTGTCTCCTGCCCTTCGCCGAGCCGTGGACAGTGGACAAGGTGGCCCGGGCGAGCGCGGAACGCCTGCTCGGGCTGCTGCTGCGCTCCGGTGAGGCAGACCGGGACGGGACCGTTCCGCCGTCATTCTCTGACTGGAGGGTGACTGCAGAGCTGCCCGACCCCAAAATCTCGATCGAATCCCTCCTGGAGAAGCGCTTCCGTAAGGCCTGGATGGACCGGCTTAAGGCGGTGGGCGCACATACCAAGGTGACCCCCGGTGCGCTGGCCGACACCATCACCTTTCGGATCCCCGGGCAGCAGTTCCAATGGCAGCTCATCCCGCAGGTGGATGTCGCCGGAACCCGACCCGATTTCCTGCTCAAGGGACCGCCCGACCCGAACTTCCCCGTGCTCGCGATCTACACGGACGGCTTCACCTTCCATGCGTCCGCGGAGCACAACAGGATCGCGGACGACGCCACCAAGCGCGACAAGCTCCGACACAGCGCTGAACTGTCCGGGGCCGCCGTGCCATGGGCGGTGACCTGGCAGGACGTGGAAGCGTTCGAAGCCGGCCGCGACGCTCCTGTTGCCCTGCCCCCGTGGGCCAATGCGAAGCTCAATGCGCAGCTCATGGCCAACTACCCGGTGAATGCCGCGATCATGGATCTGCTGGGCCGGGACGCGATGACCATGCTCTGGGAATGGGTCAACCGACCCGATGCGGAGGCCTGGGCAAGTTTCTCGGAGCTAGTGCCGCTCATGCTCATGGGCCAACGGCCTGAGCCCGCCGACGCCGACGCGATGTACGAACACGCGTCCGCCCTGGCTCAGGGGGCGAATTCACCCCTTCCTGCCGGGACCGTTACGGCATGGACGTACGGGTTGGGGAGCCTCGGGTTCGCGGCCGCCGGGTCGCCCAAGAGCCTGTCGACGATCGCCGTCGGGCTGTGCCTGGACGACCGGGCGCATGCAGTCGGCTCTCCTGCGCACGAGGCGTCCTGGCGAGAGTGGCTGAGGCTCTCAAACCTCCTGGCGTTCAAGCCGATCGGACTCACGATCGGCTCGGTGCTGTCCACGGTCAGTGCCGCCGGATCCGTGGAGGAAGAAGCCGCGCGGCTGGAAATGTCCGACGGGCTCAACCCATCCTGGCGTGGGTTGCTGGAGCAGGCTACCGAGCTCGAGAGAGCCATTCTGCTGGCGATCGCCGATGCGGACATCAGTGTGCTGCCCGAACTCGGCTTCGAAGTGGACGGCCTGCCGGTCTCGATCGCCTGGCCGGAGTACCAGATCGCCGTCATGCTCGATGGCGACGACGGGCACGCTGAGCTCGAGGCCGCAGGCTGGGCCACCGTGGGAACAGACATCGATGAAATCCGCGAACTGCTGACGACGAGAGGAGCTTGATATGGCGCTGGTCACGTGGATCAAGCAGAAGGACAAGATCGACGGCACCATGAAGAACAAGGTGTACTCCTTCTTCGAGAAGCTCCAGAAGGACGACACCGCGCCCGGGCTCCACATCGAGCCAATGCACACGCCGGCGGACCCCCGCGTGCGGACGGGCCGGATCGACCTCAACTACCGGGCCGTGCTTTTCAAAGTCGCCTTCGACTCCACCCCGCACTACTTCTACTACGGTGCCTGGCCCCACGACGAAGCGATCGATATCGCCCGGTCCAGTGTTCTGCAGGTCAATTCGACCAACGGCGTCCTAGAGGTCATCCGGACGTCCATGCCGAATGACGAACAACCGCACTCACCCACTCCTGATCTCCCGAGCCCGCCGGCACCGGAGACCGACGTCGAACCTCCTGTCCCCGAGGACAGCGAGTCTGTGGAGGTTTGGACCAACCCCCTACTCGGATGCGGAATGGATCCTGCAGCTCTGGTGTCGGAACTCGGGCTTGCCGCCGACCTCGTTGCTCGAGCGTTCGCCGCGACATCAGACGGAGAGTTACTGGATGTTCTGGGCGATGCGCCGGATTGGCAGGCCACAGCGCTCCTCGAGCTTGCTGCCGGCACGTCCGTCACGGAGGTTCGGGAGAAGCTGGCACTGAGCCGCTACGTGGATGACCCGGAGGCGACCGACGAGGAGAAGATCCGGAAGTCGCTCGAGCATCCAGCGACGAGAATGCAATTCACGTTCGTGGGCGACAACTCCGACGAGCTGAAGAAGGTGATCGAGGGCGGGGACTTCGACTCCTGGCGAACCTTCCTGCACCCTGAGCAGCGTGTCTACTCCGAACGCCACTACAACGGTTCCTTCCGTCTCTCTGGTGGTGCCGGGACCGGAAAGACAGTGGTGCTGCTCCACCGGGCAAGGATGCTGGCCCTTGGTGAACCGACGGCGCGCATAGTCCTGACCACCTATACCACCACCCTTGCCGAGTCACTGGAGAACGGCTTGTCGAAGCTGGACCCCGACCTCACCCGGGCGCCGAAACCGGGGGCGCCAGGCATCCACATCTCGGGAGTGGACTCGTTGGTCAGCAAGGTCTTCCGCAGTGCTCAGGAAACCGACCAGCGTCGAGCGATGAAGGATTTGTTCGGGCTCGAGATGTCGGCCCCGGGGAAGACGCTGGAGACGGAGGCCGCGCGCCAGCAGTGGGAGGCAGCTCTCTCGGACGTCGATCACGAGCTCGAGGTCGAACTCGCCAACGCGACCTTCCTCCAGCAGGAGTACGAGACGGTGATCCTGCCCAATTTCATCAGCACCAAGGACGAGTACCTGAAGGTCCCGCGTGCCGGTCGTGGGACCGCTCTGAACAGGACGAAGCGGATCGCGCTCTGGAAGGTCGTCGAGGGGTACCGCTACTACAACAGGATTGAGATGCATGCCTCCTTCGTGGAGGTTGCGCACCTCGCAGCCCTGGTGCTTCGGCAGCGCGCGG
Organism: Arthrobacter sp. UYP4; assembly: GCF_057291175.1. Classification (NCBI taxonomy): domain Bacteria; kingdom Bacillati; phylum Actinomycetota; class Actinomycetes; order Micrococcales; family Micrococcaceae; genus Arthrobacter; species Arthrobacter sp. UYP4. The sequence continues at coordinate 566,228 of NZ_JBXAVU010000002.1, read as the reverse complement.
ATACGGGCGAAGGTCGCCTCATCGATCATGTTCTGATTGATGAGGCGCAGGACCTGCACGCGGGCCATTGGCTGTTCCTCCGAGAACTGGTTCAGGAGGGTCCGAACGATCTGTTCATTGCAGAGGACTCGCACCAGCGCATCTACGGGCAGAAGGTTCCGCTGTCGCGCTTCGGGATCGGCATCGTCGGCCGTGCGCGTCGGTTGACGCTCAACTACCGCACCACTCAGCAGAACCTGGCCTACGCCGTCGGACTCCTGAGTGGTGCGCCGGTGACGGACATCGAAGGCGACCAGGAGTCAGTCAACGGCTACACCTCCTCGCGCGTTGGGCCACGGCCGGAGGAGATCGCCGCCGCTTCGATCGCCGAGGAACTCGACAACCTCGCTGGTCATCTTCAAAGGTGGATGGGAGAGGACGTTCCACTGGAGACCGTAGGGATCCTGGTTCGCGCGAACTTCCAGATCGCGAAAGTCATCAATGGGTTGAGTGAACGTGGTCTGCAAGCGAGGACAGCGGGTGCGGCATCAGCACCCGGTGTGCCGTCGGTGATGACGATGCACCGGTCGAAAGGAATGGAGTTCACACGGGTGGTCCTGTTCGGTATCTCGGACCAGCATCTACCGGCGACGTACCAGGTGCGGAACTTGGCAGCGGCGGAACAGGCCGATGCCATTCTCCGTGAACGCTCGCTGCTCTACGTGGCTGCCACGCGGGCCCGCGATGGCCTGGTCGTGTCGTGGAGCGGCAAGCGGTCGGAGCTGCTCGGTACCAGGTAACAGGGGGCGCCGTCGACGTTCGATCGATCGTCATGAGCGAGCCAGACGCAGTTGGAGCAATGGGGCCGGGCTAGATTTCTGTAGTGCCGTCGACGCCTGCGAGGCTGTAAGCCAACTCGGCGGCCTGGGTGACTCTGCGAAGGACCTGCTGAGGGTCAGCGGAGAGGTCGATGGGAAACTCGTGAGTCACGACATCGGTATTGCGAATCTGCCTTGATACTGCGTCACCCGGCCCGGCGTACAACAACCACGCATTCTTCTGACCAAGGGCCGTGGCGTACGCCAGCATCTGGTAGTAGTCCGCGTTCGGGTACTGGCCGGTTCTCGATGCCGTTTTGTATTTCGCGTCGAAGATCAGGATGAGCTCGGAGCGCACCTCATGGACGACGTCGGGCCTCATCGATACCCTTCGGCGGTCCTGATCCCCACCGATCTCATCCAGATAGGTCTTGTGTTGTTCCTTCGTTCTACCCGGATAGGTTCGCAGTTCCTCGGTGAGAGCGGCTGCCACGAAGTCCTCGAAGACCTTGGCCATGTTGACCACAAAGGACGCGACTTGCAGGTTCCCGGTAGAGGCCTCCGCAGCAAGATTTTGCAGGATGATCTCAGCGATCCGCAACGCAGGGACGTAGTCGGCGTTCTTGCGAGTGGGTGACCAATTGGGCACGCGGTTCCCCCTCGATATGAGGGAGATATCGGCTAGCTTCCTATCGAGATGGAGAAGGCGGAGTCGGACGCCGGCGTCCAGCCTTGGTACGAGCAGCATGCGGCGCACAGCCGTCCGAAGAATCTGATTCTCCGCGATATCGACCGTGAACTCGTCGTGCGTCACCTCGACTGGGAACAGCAGGCCGGGGCGCTGTGTCACCTGATCGGACATGCGTATTCGGCCGCGGACGGTTTTCAACGATTCATCGATGCTTACGTACCCCTGGAGGACACCGCGTTGAGTGGCCCGCTCTCCCAGCCGGACGAGGGTCTCACCAAGTGCAGCCCAAAGGTCGGAGGTTTTTGCTGCTTGAACGTTGTCCGGTTTGAAGCCGGGGTCCTTGGCATAGCTCAGCAGGAACAGCATCTGAGGGATCCCCACCTTGTCCTTCGGCCTGACCTCAACCAGTAAGCGCCCAATCTGGACGGCACCTACATAACCGTTCGGGAGCAGCATCGACCGGCCTCGGCCTACGCCGCGCACAAGGACCAACTTCGTGGCTTCCAGCGCTTCGCGGATGCCTTCGCCAAGCTGCACCGGGTCGGACTCCGAGTCAAGCTCATCGAGAACAACGTGCTGTAGGCCAGGTGGGGTGGTCATCTCGCTACTCATGGGAGTCCCCGTCACGCACAGGGTCCAACTCTTCGAGGGACCTTCCGAGGACGGAAAGCAGGGCGTCCAGCCCGAATCGCTCGTGCACCTGCTTCCGGCTGAGCTCCCCGAAGTGATATTCCTCGAGCAGCGGCAGGAGCTCATACTTCCACACGCGGCGTAGGCCACCTGAATCCGCGGCGTCCTCTTTCATGAAGTAGGACGGCCCCACTGCGAGATCCCTCTTGTCCGCCCCGAGTTCGTCGTTCAGCGCCGTAAGGAGGTCCGAGGCGAGGGGTGAGCGTCCTTCCCCTGCTAGGAACTTCTCGAGCACCTTTGCCACCATGCCGTCCTGCGGGTGAAGTTCCACGAACGCGAATCGTCGTCTGATGGCGGCGTCCACCATGGCGATCGACCGGTCCGCTGTGTTCATAGTGCCGATGATGAACAGGTTGGGCGGAAGAGTGAAGTTTTCATTCGGGCTGTACTGGAGTCGAATGCTGTCCTTGCGGTACTCCAGGAGGAAGTACAGCTCCCCGAATACCTTGGCGAGGTTGCCTCGATTCATCTCATCGATGAGGAGGAAGAACGGCTTGTCCTGGTTGCCGGGTTGGCTCGCGAGCGCTGCGAGGCGCCGGAGCGGCCCGTGCTGTAATTCAAACCCGACAGAGCCCCCATGAGATGAGCTCGGGCGAAATCCCTCGAAGAAGTCCTCGTAGGCGTAGGAGGGGTGAAACTGGACGATCTGTACGTGATCGGCGTTCTCCTTGCCCACCAGATATTGCGCGAGTCGCTTTCCGATGAAAGTCTTGCCCGTGCCAGGCGGTCCGTAGAGAACTATCTGGCGCCGGGTGCGAATCAGGTCGACCATCTCCTGTAGGTCGTCCCGCAGTACATGGAGTTCAGTGGCCAACTCCTCGCTCGGTTTCTTGAGCTCAAGAACCTTATTGGCGACAGACACCGGTTCTACTTGTATCGACCACGCGGTGATTGTCGAGATCGCGTCGGAGGCATCGATGATTGTGCCGGTTTCGGTGAGAAGCCGTGGCAGGGGATCAGGAAGGTCGATATTCGGTACTGCGTACGTGTGCCAGTCAACGGTGCGAGAAAGTTTCGGTCCGCCGACATCGGTGGACTGCACGTTCCCCTTGATGGTGCCCACAAGGACTACGTCCTCCCACGGTGAGATGAGCAAGTCGCCCTCGCGCATTTGGGTGACGAATCGATGGAGTTCCCGGGCTTTGTCCTTCTGGTCCGATGAACTGATGTGCTCGTACTCGTCTTTGACGATCCGAAGAAACTCCTCGAACTCATGCGTTGCGGGGATCCATTCGCGAGGAATCGCCACCGTGATGAGGTCTTCCCTGGTCCAGGTCTCTGCCATCGACTGACCCCCTTGCGATTGCCGGATGAGCCATGCCTTTCGGCGACCGCTGTCGAAGTTAATCCACTGTGACTTGTACGGTTCGGTGTACCAGTCGGCGTACGTGCCTGCTTGTGCGTTATGGATCTGCCGTATGTCGTGGAGGTCCTGCGCGATGTCGATCTCCGCGTTCCCCCGCGGACGACCAAGAAGGTACGCAAAGGCGTCGCGAATCTTCCTCCGGTCGTCCTTGGCCACAACGGACTGGAGGTAGTTCGGCCAGACAAGGTAGTCGATGGTGTATCGGATGGAGGGGACGTCGTCGGGAACATCCGCAGTCAGCGCGATCCATTTCCATGGATTGGCCAGTGCAGCGTCCAACTCGTCCTTTGGGAGTCCACTGACGTGCTTGACCAACCGAAGGAGCCAACTGATGTGCGAGGAGATGTGCAAGTTGAAGCCTTGACCGCCGTTAAACGCTCCTGGGCTATGCAACGCGTTTTCCAGCTCCGCGGGGAGCCGAGGGGGGCCGGAAGGTGCCCATTCGAGAATGGCGTTGACCCGTTCCATCTTTTTCGTGGCCCCCGTGTCCGTCAGCGCCACGCATTGAAGAAACGTCAACTCGGCAGCCAACAGGTAAGTCTCATTCGGCGACCCCTCGAGTTGACCTTTCAGCCTGCCAAGATAGCCTCCAACACCCGGGTCCTGATTCTCGCGGGCCAGGATCAGATCGCGTGCAGCGCTGCCTTGCCAAGTAGGCGATCTATTGTCGATGGGGGAGGGGTGGCCCCGGAGCGCCGGCTCCAGAATCTTCCAGGCCGCATCTTCCGTCTCGAGAGATCCCCCTGTGCCTCGGGTGTAGGACAGCGCTCGAGGAGCGTCTTGATCCCCCCGCCACTCCCGGAAGGCCCGCGCTTCTTCCCGGGGCCAACGCGAGTTCGGATCGCTATTGGTCAATGTCCACATCAGACCTTGCGCGTCGAGTCGGTCCTGAACCGGTAGTCCGGCCGACTGGGTGGTTTCGAGCAATGCATCGAGTGCCTCGAGCATTTGGCCGTATCTCGCACCGGCGGAGGCATTAGCTTTCAGCGGCTGTTGTCCGATGAGCCGTATGAACTGGGTAGCTCTCCTAGCCCTGAACGGAGGGTATCGGGTAGGTGAGACGGCCATCAGGAGGAGCGCCCCGAAGCCGATTGCACCTCCCGCCGACAGCCGCTGAGGATTCAACCGGCGAAGATCCTTTTCCAGTTCATCGAGTCCATCCGGGCCAACTGGGTCGGTCCAGAACTTCAGGACAGCATCACGAAGCTCCTCGGGCTTGTCTGCCGATGCTTTGATGAGCGCCATCATGAAGTATTGGTTCACAAGGTTCGTCCGGCTGATCTCCCGCCTGAGCGTCTCGAACCACTGTTGTTGTCCCTCCAACAGCTGCTCGCGAGCGTCTTTTGCTCCTTTTGCGAAGTCAAGCTTGTAGTAGCGCTCATCCTCGTTCAGGTCGATCTGGTTCAAGAAAAGCTGCGAATACTTCAAAATCGGTTCCCAGACGGACATCAGGGGAGCTCCTTGAGGAGATGAGGCGGCGAATGATGTTTTGCCAGGACGCCGTGTGGAGATAGGGACACATCCTGTATACCTTCTCTTGAGCTGGCAGTTCGCAAACCCTCCCGATCAATCGTTTCGAGAGGGGTCTTGGTAGCCGGGGAGCCGCGCGAACCGGGCGCTAACGGGAGCCAATATGCAATGTGTCAGTCATGCGCTGTCGTCGAGAATGACCCGAAAAAGTCGAAGCGGATCGTCGTGTCGTGGAGCAGAAAACCGTCTGAGTTGTCTTGCACGAAGTAGCGTCGATGCATCAACGAGCTTTGGGGGAGAGATGACGGCAGTGACACCGGTCAAGAAGTCGCGCTGGTGGGACGGGGATACCACTCAGCGGTATTGGATGGAATTGGTCAACGTCGACACGTGGGGGAGCGAGCTCATCGCACCGGATACGCCGCGGTACGACTTGATGAAGGACGTCCGCGTCGGTGATGTCGTGCTGCATTGGGTGGGCAAGAACAACCCGATGCGCTTCAAGTCGGGGATGTATGGCGCGTCGATCGTGGCCGGTCAACTCCAGCCGCGCGCGGGTGACTGGTATGGGAAACCGGCGAACACGATCCCCCTCACGGATTACACCCCTCTAGCGAAGCCCTATCTGCTGACCGACCTTCGGTCGAACCACCAGGAGGACATCCTGGGTGTCAGAGACGTCCTCGAGCGCACCTATACGGATACCGCCGGACAGATCATCTACTTCCCGTTCCAGAGGCATCCGACCAGTGGCCTCAAACCCAATCAGGGGTATCTCTTCAAGCTGCCGGAGGAGCTGATCAAGACCATCGACGGACTGCTTCCCGAGAGCGACTGGGGCAGCTCCGACGCTTTCCCTGTTGCGCCGCCCGTCGGCGGGCAGAACGGCGTTCGACAGCGCTATGCGGGTTTCTGCGCCGACCCGATTCTGAAGAAGGCGATCGAGATGCAGGCGGTCCGCCAGGCGATCACTCACTATGAGACATCGGGCTACAGGGTCGAGGACGTCGGCGCGTATCGGTCCTATGATCTGCTCGCCACGCGAGGGGCTGAAGAACGGCATGTCGAGGTCAAGGGATCCCAGGGACATGTCGAGAAGGTCATCCTGACGCGTAATGAGGTCACCCACGCGAATGATTACGAGCTGACCGACCTGGTCGTCGTCGCGGAGATCAAGTGGGAACGTCACCTCGACGGTTCAGTCACCACTGACGACGGCACGATGAGCGTCTACTCTGACTGGCGGCCCTCGCCGGAGAACCTGAAGCCGCTCAGCTACGAGTATTTTCTGGACTAGGCACTGAGGGGAGAGGGGGTCGGGGGTCCGACCCCCTCTCCCACCGGAACCTAGTAGGTTTTGTCCGCCAACTTGTCAGCCAGGTCACCTGGAGCGAAATCAGCAGTGTGGTAGATCGTCCAGCCTTCCTCGGCCAGCCAGTCGTCGCGCGTCTCGTCCCTGTCCTCAAGCACTGCGACTCGTGCGCCTGGCCAGGAGAGATCGATCTGCCATTGATTGTCCGGACCGATGTCAGAGCCCCAATCGCCCGGCTCGACCTCGGCTTCCACAAGTTCCGAGACGAGCTCACGCAGCGACGGGCCGGACTCGGCGAAGATGGTGAGCCACGGGCTTTGACGGACGCTTTCGGGAACCCCCTCGTCGACCTCACCGGTCGCAGGCGCGCCGGCGTGGGCAGATGACTGAAGTGGATTCAACTCCGCCCAATCCCTGAAGCCGAGCCCGATCTGTCCGTGCACCCCGAACAGCGTTCCCCGGTCGAGGTTGGAATTGAACAGCTCACAACTGGTCTCCGGGACCAACACACAACAGTGGCACGCGGCGAGGTTTCGCGCGTCGGTCCCAGAACCCCGGGACTCGATGCACACGGGATCTGCGGAACACCACGACGTCCGGAAGAGGCCCTCGTCGAGAGCGGCACCGAGACGGCCCGGGCCTGCCTGCGCGGCGATGCCGCCCAAGCTGCCGGCAGAGTCTGAGGAAGCCGTATACAGCAGCACGCCCACCTGATCCCGACCGACGTACAGGCGTTCACGGATGGAGGAGGCTGGGTAGCCCGCATCGAGCGAGAGCTGATCGATGATGATGTGGGACAGCGTGTGGATCAATGTCTCCGCGATATTCACCGGCACTGGTTCGAGGCCGCGTTGCTCGGCAGCTCGCTTCACATTGTGTCTGAGGGTTTTCTCCCTCCCTGCGGCGAAATCCGTCTTCGCCCACTCCTCGACCTGATGTCGGTCAAGTGCAATGAAGAGACCCTCGCCCAGGGTCTCGATGGCAGGCAACCAGTTCTGTTTGTTGTCGTCCGGGAAGAGCGGAGACGACGTCGCGTCCGGATTGTCCTCGCTGCGTGGGTGCAACCGGCTGAAGCCGTAGAGTGCACGAACCTCTCGGAGACGTGTGACTTTTCGAGTGGCTTTGATCCAATGCGAATGAGACTCGGGGACAGCGACTTTCTCGGCGACGAAGTCCGTATCAGGGCTGTCGCGGCGGCCGTTCATCAACGCCATGAACTCCTGCTCGCGGAGCTGTTCCTCGGACAGCTCCGTCTCGTTGCCGCCATGGAACTGGCGCTTCACCTCTGCACGCAGCTCGTCGACGGAGAAGCGTCCATCGAAGCTCTCCACGATGCCTTCCAGCACCCAGGTGGAGGCAGGCTCGAGAGCCTGCGGCTTGCTGAGCTGCGATGCGTTGGCCGTGACGACCTTGGCAAGGAATTCGGAGTAGGGCGGAATGGAGATCGCAGAGCGGACGATTGGGAACCAGACGTTGGAAGCACCACGCTGGACGGTCTTCGGCGGCTTCCCGCACTCCCGTTCCCGGTAACCCCATCCGAGCCAGGGACGATTACCCTGGCATTTCATCTCCTTGAGCGCGATCGAGTTGAATGCATCAGCCATCGTGCGGGATTTCCCGCACGAGCAGCGGACGACCATATCGGCGAGTGAGGACGTGCGGCCCTCGGACAGGAGGCTCAGCTTGTGCTCGGCGTCGTCGTTCGGCGAATAGCCGTGGACCCAGTAGCCGTAGGGGAAATCATCGATGTGGCCGTCCTCGCAGGCGATGACGAAACGGGACGGCGTCAATGGCGCCAGTGACTTGCACAGGCCGCACTTCGGATCCTCGTACGAGGCTTGTAACTGCTTGACTGTACCGATCCGGTTACAGCTCGGACAGACGAGCATCTGCGGGAAACGAACCACCGGGATCTTGCCCCGTGTGCCGGCCGGCGGCAACAGCAGTTGGGATACACCGAGACTGCGAGCCAGACGAGGTTCGCTGACGGGCTTGAGATGCTTCTTGTCCCACTGATCGATGCTCGTGATCATGAAACTGTTGTTCTCGGCCGGGAACAGGCTTCCGACTCCGAACGTCGAGATCAGCTGGCTGCGACGTGCAGCGTAAGTCTTCCTAGCCAAGAGAGGCGTCCTTCCTTAGAGGTGCGGGCCGGAGGGTGGTCTCAGCGTCTACATCCCGCATGCTGCGCGGAGTCGGCCACGGCGTGGTACTGGTGCTGTAGACGAAGTCCGGGTCTTCGAGCGCCTTGCTCGAATCGATGAGCAGGGAACGAGGACTGCTCCGCTTCTCCTGGTATGGCAGGTCGACGTCGTCGAGGGCGGCCTTCCGCCAGATGTTCACCAGCCGTTCGAGTTCTTCCCGTGTCGCCGCGGCTTCCTCGGGATCGATGGCTTCCACCCGGTCTCCGACGAGGGCCATGACCTGGTCGACCAGATGCGACTCCACCCGGACCTGCCCGGCCTCCCCGCGGAGTTCCGGAACAAGCATTCGGAGAGCTGATACGAGCGTGGCGTGAAGGCCACGGTCTCGAGATCGCGCGGCGAAAGGTGTGGCGCTGGTGGCTTCGACGGCCCGGTACAGAGCACCGTGGAAGTCGTTGAAGGACTCGTAGTGCGAGCGGTCGCGAGTCCGTGCCGCGTTGAAGATCGTCACGACGAGACCCGGATGCTGCCGCCCGACCCGGCTGGTCGCCTGGATGTACTCGGCGCTGGATTGAGGCTGACCCATGACAGCCATGAGGCCCAGCCGGTCGACGTCGAGGCCCACTGAGATCATGTTGGTAGCGAGTACGACATCTTCAGGTTTGGTTTCGCCCATCAAGCTCTTCTCGAGCGACTTCAACGCCTCGGGGATCTTGTGGTTCTCGACGCGACTCGTCAGCTCGCTGAGCTGAATGCTGCGTGACGTATCGCGTCCCTCGCGTCGTGCCAGCAGGGATAGACGGGCGCGGACGTCGTCGTATACCTGGAGGTAGGCCGAGCCCAGAACGCGGAGGCTGTTGAAGTACCCGACGAGCGTCCAGTAGGGATCACGGTCCGATTGTTCAGCGGCATCGACGACGGTAGCCGAGTGGAGCAGCGATGCGTAAGTACGGACCATCAACGTCGCATGACTGGTGCCGGAGGCGAGCACGCCGACGTACTGACGAGTCCCGTATCGGTCCGACGGCGCCCTCTCGGCGAAGAATGAGTCATCGGGGTCCAGTCCGGGTGGCGGGAAAAGCTTCGATCGTCGATTGAACACGGATCGGATCTGCCGCTCGGCTCGCCGGATGGTTGCCGTCGAGGCGATGATCTTCGGTTTGCGCCCGTCCGAACCGCCTGGGCGATTGATACCGCCTGCCGCGAGATCGACTGCCGTCTCGAAGAGGCCGACAGTGGAACCCAATGGGCCGGAGATCAGGTGCAGTTCGTCCTGGATGATCAGATCGGGGCCGAGATCAGACGCTGAATGCCGCCCGAAGAGTGTGGAAACCTCACCCCGCCAAGCCATACTCGCGAATTTGTCGACGGTCCCGATGACGAGCTCAGGCCGCTCCCGGTAGACATCGGTGTCGATGATGTGGACCGGCAGGCCGTCGCTGAACTGGCAGTGACCGTCCGCGCAGCTCACGATCATGCGCTCGTACGGGACCTTGACGATCCGGTAGTCGTCGACGGTGAGCCGGGTCCCACACCAGGGGCACGCTTCGATTTGGCGCGGATTCCCCTCGACGACGTCTTCGTTCCGCCTGAGCTTGGCGAGGTTGGTCTTGGCCGTGCCGATATCGTTGGGCGTCGCGCCCCCTCCTACCCAGAGCCCGATGCCGAAGGATTCCCTACCGAGACGTCGCTCGTCCTGCTGGCGGACGGACTCGAGAGAGCAGATGAGCATAGCGGCGCGCTCGAACTGCTGGATCGTCAGAAGCCGCAGGGTGTACCGCATAATCACTGCGACGCCTCGGACAGTGCTGTCACGCAAGCGGCGAAGTAGGAGGAGATACGCGATCAACCCGAGGTATGCCTCGGTCTTACCCCCACCGGTGGGGAACCATAGCAGGTCGGCGATGTCGCGCTCCTCGTGCTGATCATCTGTGACCGATGGCAGGTTGATGAGGATGAACGCGATCTGGAATGGGCGCCAGGACTGCTCCCCGAGTGCGAACTCGCCCTGTGCACCCTTCCGAACCCAGTCCTGACGGGCACGCTGCATGTGCATCGCCCTGTTGGCGAGTTGGAAGGCCTCGAAAGCGACGTCGTCATGAGCCAGAAGGCTGATGCCCGCGGTGATTCGGCCGTGCGCTTCAGCGGCATGCTCCATGTGCTTATCAGCCACGCCCCGAAGGTGCTGCGGGACATGGGACGGGCCATTCGCGGACATCGAGTTCGTGGTGGCCTTTATCCAGGACGAGTAGTCCGTCGCCAACCGGGTCAGTTGAGCGAGGACTTCCTCACGCGTCCCGGCGCTCAGGAGTGAAAGTGACAGATCGGCCTTGCTCCCGCCCGCCATCGAGCGGTGGACCGCCTGTCGCGGGACGAAGGTCGTCGCTACTCGGCGGCAACGCCGACCCTCGACGTCGTCGTCTTCTACTTCGACCGCACAGCCATGACCGGCGCCGAAGACCATGTGGTTCCGGTAGAGCAGTTCTGCGGAGGCGAGGTCTTCATCCGCGGGCAGATCGACGCGGAGTTTGGACCGATCAACCAGAGCGGCCTCCTCCGTGCAGACGGTAAGACCGACTTGGAACCAGCAGGCGACGTCCTTGTCCTCGGAAGCGCCGGGCTTCGGTTGGGTATTCCGAAGGACGACCGTGACCGTCACGATGCCGTTCTCCGTCGGGCGGACCAGGGCATAGAGCTCGAGGGCACCGCCTTCGAGCAGATGATGCTGTGGGCCCGGCGCGTCCAGCTCGATGTCGATGGCACCCAAATCGGCTGGCTGTCGCTGCCAGTCGTAGACGTCACGCCTCTTACTCCCGCTCTGGCGATCGGTCTGCACCGGCGCGTAACGGGCTGCGACCGGTGAGACCTGGAGAGATGATGCCAGTCGCGTATCTACCGAGACCGTCATACCCACGCTGCTCGGGTAGGTCAGCCGTGCATTCGCCACAGGGCTGTCGACTGCAGCTTCGCCGGACACGGCGGATACGGATTCGGGCTCGTCCGGGGCCTCGACGTAGGTGTCATCCTGGGCAGGCCACAGCACGCCCGTGACGTAACGCTCCAGTGGGCGTTCAGTGATTAGCTCATCCTGCGAACCGGGACCGTACAGGTCTGTCTCGAGGCGGTCCACCATCTCTCGCCGGAAGGCGTACTTAGTATCCAGTGTCGACACTTATTGCTCCTGATTCGTGGTCCGCGCGATCAATCCGGTCAGTCGAGGAACCAACCACATGCCCGAGGATCCCAACCCCGTCAGTTTCGTGTCCTCCGGGTGCCCGGTAGCGCATTCGATAGATGTAACGCGGGCACCGGTGAATCCTGCGGGCCACTGATAGCTGCGGCTGTTTCTAAAGCCGAAGCTGTTCTTGAGCGCGTAGGCAAAGGACGTACTCGTTCGCCCGATCACTCCGCCGTCGCCGGTGGTGAGCACATACCGCGGTACTTCACCCGGCTCCGGCTCGGATTCCAACGAGCCGGAGACGACCTGACCTAGGAGGTCCTCCAGAACGAGGTTGTCCTGCACAGCCCGGGCATCACCGTCGACGGGGTAGTAGGGCGAGGCGTCATCGATGTCCGAGTTGATGAATTCCATCCGACCTGTGTACTGGCCGTGCTTCCCGTAGGCCTTTTCCAGCCAGCGTCCCGTAGATCCATCCGCGTGCTTGCGGAGGTTCTTCGGAAGTCTTGTGGAGATGATCTCCTCCCGCGCACGGCTCAAAGCCACGTACTTCTGCTTCAGCGTCGCCTCATTCTCCTCGGCTGCCGGCGACCCGAACTCGGGCTGCACGTACAGGACGTTGGTGAATTCGAGGCCCTTCGCCCGGTGGACAGTAGAGACCACCAGGTCGGCGGTGTCTGCCACTGTCAACGTCATTGGTACAGACCTGCTGCGAAGTCGTCGACTCAACTGAGGGACATTGAGGGAGTCGTAGGCCGCGAAGTTCCCTTCAGCCGTCTTCAGAGCGAGCCAGAGGTCAGCTGCGGAATCACCGAAGAGGTCGGTCAGCCGGGACTTGATGTCATCCGCATCGTATGTCCGATCTTCAAGGTCCTTGAATACTCCATGCACCCAGGGCGCGACGCTCATGTCCTGGGCTTTACGCCGGACGAGATGCCGGTAGCCGTTCTGCCAGAGGAGTTCGCTCGCGATGAGGACCTCGTAGTTGGTCGAGCAGAGGAGGGCCGTCGTCTCCCCGGCGTTCGGGCTCAAGGCTCCGGATTCGTCCAGGACCGAGGTGCTGGACACCTGCCTACGGAAGTCATCGAGAAGCTCATGGGCTGTCTCCACCGTCGAATCGTTCAGCTCGCCGAGGCTCCGGATCTCCTCACCGACGACGATGAGCTCCCGTGTGCGGTCGGTGACGGCCCTGTAATGCTGCGACAGCGCCTGATGCTCAGCTCCGAAGTCGACTTTCAACTTCTCGATGAGCTCCCCGGACGTCAACTTCGAGGTGGACTCCTTTAGTTGGAAGTCGTAGATCCCCTGCAGGGGATCGCCGAGCACGGTGAACCCTAGATCGTCACCGAGCGCAGCGAGTAAGGCGAGCACCAGCTCCGCCCGGTCTCCGACGAGATCCTGAGCCTCGTCGATCAGGATGTGCTTCAACTGGGTGATTCGCTCAGGAGTGTCCTCGCCGGCGACATGTTTCGTGGCTTTCTTGATCCGTGCTTCGAAGTTGTCGCCCAGCGTCTCCTCGTCCATGTCGATCAGGATCTGAGCCGCGAAGGAGTCGAAAGTGCGGATCTGGAGTCCGTCGAGGTCATGAACCCGAGCACGTTTCCTGACAGCCTCGACAGCAGCTCGCGAGAAGCTGAGTACCAGGATCTCGTCCGCGGGATTCAGTCCGTCATCCACCAGGGTCTTCACCCGGGCGAGGAGCACCTCGGTTTTCCCTTGCCCCGCTGCGGCCGTGACGAACAGCCTCGCGTCTGGTTCTGCCTCCGCTACCGCTTGCTGACTCTCATCGAGGTCGATCTCAACGAGCACCGATTGCCTCGTTCCGCCAGAGGTAGTCCAGCTGTGTGAAGGCGAGTTTGTGCCCGTACTGCTGCAGATTGTCCTTCACGTTGACGATGAGCACCTCTTCGCTGCCGCCGTTGCGAGGTCCGCGTAGGCCGCGGCCGATCATCTGAATGTATTTGTTGGGGGAGAAGGTGGGCCGGCAGACATACACGGCGTCGACCTTCGGCGCATCAAATCCCTGTGTTAGCACATCGAAGTTTGTGAGGACCCGGATCTTTCCCTTACGGAAGTCCTCGATGATCGAGCGTCGGTGCCCCAGGTCCGTCTTGCCGGAGATCGCGGCTGCAGGGATACCCTCGACGGACAGTACAGCGGCCAGGGCCTCTGCGTGTTCGACCGAAGCGGCGAACACGAGCGTCGGTCCTGTCGTCTTCGACGACTTGATATGGTCGAGGATCGCCTCATTACGTCGAGTGCTGTCTGCTACCTGCTGGAGGTCGATTCGAGCTTCGAGCATGGCACTCTGAGAATCTTCATCGGTGGCCGAGCGCATGTCCTTGAGCTTGAGCTCGATGCCCTCCAACTCCTGGTGATTTACCCGAGCTAATACCTTGAGGTCTTGAAGGTATTCGTGGGCGTCCTCTGCGGTGAACTCATCGGGCTCGATGAGGTTCTTGCCGAAGCGCGCGACGAGCCTCTCCGTCTCCTTCTCGTTCGACCCCCGGTACGGAGTTGCCGAAAGTCCGAGCAGAGACCTGGACTTCTCAGTGAAGGAACGGCCGAACCACGAGAGGACGGGCGTGTACGAGGTAGCGGTTGCCCCATGAGCCTCATCGATGATGACCAGGTCCGGGTTCGACATCCACTCGTACATCTGACGCCGAGACTGGTGAATGCTGGAGAGTGTCTGAATCGTCGCGACGACGAGGTGCAGCTTGGTTTCCTCACGTATTGCCTTATTGCCGCCCCAGAGTCTACTCACCGCCATTCGCTGTCCGGGAGCACCGACAGCTTGCCAGACGTAGGTCCACGTCTCGATGGCCTGCTCGCAGAGTTCTTCGGACTGCGCGATCCAGATGACGAGGCGGTGCTCCTCTTCGGGTGCGGCCTTGATATCTCGGATGACCGATTCGACGGCCACACGAGTCTTACCCGCGCCGGTGGGCAGTTGCACGAGACCTCGGCGGTACTTCGTCCGCCCGGCTAAGAGGTCGACGATCTTCTGGCTCGTCGTCTCCTGGTATTGGTGAAGCGGGTTCAAGCCCACCGGCCCGACGAACTCCTCCCGTTCAGGCTTCTTTTTGATCGATTCACCGGCCATCGCCGGCGAGAAGCCGAGCTCCTTGACGAACTCTTGGGCAGTGCGACCACCGCGGAACTGGTCAGGGGCGTCGATGCCCGCCTCGGACAGCGCCGGCTTGAGCACCTTGAGAAGGCTGCTGCCGTGTAGGTTGCTGACAATCTCAAACAGCCGTTCATCCGTTAGCTCGAGGTCTCTTGCGTCCAGCATCTTCGTGACCGCAGCCGGAATGAGCTTCCGAAGGGTGTCGCGACCGACCAGCTCAGCAATCTTGCCAGCATCCGTCTTTTGCCTATTAGCGCTCATGATGCGTTTGTTAGCGGCATCATCTTTCTTCAGCTGACGCATCGTCTGCATGACGTGCAGAGATACTTTCTTGCTTTCGAAGGCACCGAGGATTGTTGTCAGTAACGCCTGCTCGCCCTGAGGAGCGCGGTAGTAGAGCGCATCGTCATCAAGGTAGAACGCCTTCGGCGTTGCGATCGAACGAGTGTCGAAGCTGTTTGTTCGAACCTCCTCGACGGAAGCACAAGGAACACACAGAGTCTGAACCGCGACCTCACTTGCTGCCCGCTTGAGAAATGGGAAGACCGACTTGATACTTGCTGGTGCCTCGCCCTCCAATGGTGTGGCGCGGACCGATGTGAAGAACTCGACGGATACCGGCTTCATGCCCCAGTTCTCGACCAGCGAAGCATCGAGATCGGGATGACCTGTGTAGACGACGGGTACGTCAGCGATATCTACCAAATAATCGCGAGAAGCCAGATCTGATGCGAGCTGCAAATCCGAAGTCCGGTAGCGGGAATTTCGGCCTTTGCTCAACGGCACCAGAAGCTCCCTTGGCGGCCGCACGGCCAGAGCTGCCAGGGCGCCGTAGAGCTCGTGGACCTGTAGCATCGGCAGACGCTGTTCAGCTAGAGATAGGACGGGAGTCCATTCAATCCGTTGGGCGTCCGTCAACAGGTGCAGGACATCCGCATCTCCCTCTCCTGGAAACGGCAAATAGTCGAGCGGTACCCCGTCGATCTTGCCTACACAATGCTTGGTGTCCACGAGCCCCAGCGGGGTCTCGAGAGCACCGAAGGCCCTGACCCACCACAAGTCGGGACCTTCGACGCTCTCTGAGGGACGGTGACCACTGCTGAACTCGATCTTCGTCGGGTATTGGGCCTGGCGCAGAATCAACCTAGTGACGCGGGCGCGAGTAGCCGCTGATGCCTCAGTCAGAAGGTGGAGACCATCGGTGGTCAGGGCTTGGTTGAATCGTAGCCCGGAGCCTGGGAACCGACCGGAATGATGCCTCTTCCAAAGATCGTATGTCTCTCCGGCACGGCTCATCTGAGCGTCCCCGAGGGAAGATCGTGCGCCGAGTTTCCTTATCAGGGTGATGTCTTGGGCATGGAACTGTTCATCTATCAGGAGATGCTCGTCCCCGATATTCGATTGAGGGATCAAGCCTCCCGACAGCCAGACATTGCTTAGCTGTCGCCATTTTCGGTCCCGGCAACGCACCAAGATCTTCGCGGGGTCGGTTCTCTCACTGATGATCGAAAGGCTCTCCGGAACCGCGAGTGATCTTGTCAATGCCCAGAGCGACCGCGCCAGTTCTACGTCGGTATAGTCGCGGGCAATGCTACTCGCCATTCGGCTGACGATACCCCGGCCATCTTGCGCTTGAAGATCGAGAGCACGTAGGTAGGTGTTCGCGTTTCCGTGCTGCATCAGGTCGTACGACACGATATTGACTGCCTCGTCATCGGCCTTCATCGGAAGGAAAACCCTGGACGTTATCGGCGGCTGCACGCTGCCATCGGACATCAAAACGATCCGACTGCGCCGCATCGCTTGCTGGTAGTCGCTGTGGGACTTGTCGATCATGGCGGCGAGCTGGAGCGCATTCTCGTAGTCCTGGAGCTCTCCACCTGAGACAACTTCTTCAAGCCACTCCTCGATGGACGCGCGCTTCAGATTCGCTTCCTTCAGAATGCGCATCACTTGCGGCTCACGCCCGCCAAGAGCGCTTGGGTGAAGCCAACTTCGGTCGGCTGGCACCCACGAATCCCAGAGAGACGTGAGCTTAGTGGCATCTTCAAGGGCGGGTTGCACCTTGACCTCGCTAGGAATCCTCAGCACGCCGGATCGGTCCGGCAAGCTCGGTGCGAATGGCAGGATTGCGAAGATCGGCTTGTTGATCGCCGCGTCGGCCCAGGAGTTCGATTCCTTGTCCCGCGACGGAAGGATGTCTAGAAACAGGGCGGGATCACCCGGCGTGCTGAGTTCCTTGAGCGCGCTCGCCACCATTCGCGGAAGAGTCCGAGTCAGGATCTCCCGGTTGTACTGGGTGTCCAGAATGCTGTGTCGGTCCTCGTTCATCTTGAATGCAGCGTTGACCAAACCCCGGAGGGAGGTCTCGTGCTGAGTAGGAAAGTAGTTCCAGAAGCGACCCAATTTGCGACGTTGGTTGCCAGTGATCGGCACCGCCCAGGTGACGTCGATCCGCTTGCGCGCGACTATGCTTCCCGCCTCAACCGCTGCCACTGTGCTGACTTCGTGCTGATCTTCGAAGATCAACCACTCGCTGTTCGATGTGCTGTCAGTGAGCGTTACCCGGTTGCCTTGGCGGTCGGCTGTCCACAGCACCGCGGACCCCTCGTTTCGGTCGTCGAATTCCAACGAACCGATCTTGTCGGAGAAGAGCAAAAACTCCGGAGGGAAGTTTTTTATCTCCGTAGACAGCCATGAGACGTTGCCCCGCAGGGGAAGCTTCACGACGGTAGAGGCCCATGGCAGGAGCTCAGCGAGGACGTCGTCCTCTGCTGCTGCGTCATAAGGGTCCACGGGCATCGCCAGACGGAGTATCGGGTAGGACTCCAGGCCGGGATACAGCTTCTGGAGCAGATCGCGACTCCGGTCCTGACTCCAAGACACCGACCCACTACGACTGAAGATCATCGGCTCGGTGGTTACTTGAATCACCGACTTGAATCCGAGACCGAAACGTCCGATCTCGTCGTCACGTTTCTCCGACGAGTGGGATAACATGAGGGTCCTGAAACCGGCTTCGGTGAAGGGCTCGCCTTCGTTCGCGCAATACAGGGCGTCGTTGGTCAGGACGACCTTGATTCGTCCACCAGGATCTTTGATGGCGTCAGCCGCGTTCTGGATGAGCTCGTTGAGCTGCTTACGCCCGTAGCCACCCTGCGAGATCGCTGCTTCGATGTTGGCGTGTTCCCGGATCAGATCGGGGCGTGCCTTGTAAGCGTTGAGAGCGCTTTGTGTCTCGGCACTGACGAACTGATTGACGGGCGAACTCAGCCCTGCCCATGCTTCTTGAACCCTCATCGGTTCTCCCCATACAAAAGTGCACCTCCGACGGTCCTCCAGCGGGCCGCCGCATAAGTATGACGGCAATCATATGCTTCGCATCGACAACTACTGCGTTGGGCGGTCATTCACTTGCCCGTGTCTCAGAGGTGTCGCGGGACTTGAAGCGCGCTAGCTCGACCCACCACGACGCGCACCGCATTGCCGATCTGCTTGGTGATCGCAGTTTTCGATCCCACCCTGTGACGCAAATCGGGGAATCAGCAGTCGAGAGGCCTCGAGATGGGTGGTCTGGTCAAGGAGGCGTATAACTTCGAAGGGCGTCGAGACAGGCTTTCCGGATGAGTTGCTGTCGCTTCGCTCCTCTGGACTCGCCGGTTCGTACTGCGTGCCCCTTTCAGTTGGACTGTTAGCCCTTGCTAGTGTTCGGACATGACGAATGACCATGCACTGGAAGCCGAGCGGCTGACAGACGCCTGCCGCGCAATTTTCGGCCCTGAGGACGCTTGGATCTCCGCAGACGGCTACCCCAAAAGCTTGGCCCTATGCATCATCGACTCCGTATTCTCGACCGGCTCGCATTACCAAAGCGTCATCAACGTGGTCGCCGCATATTGCAGGTATCGGAAGAATCAGGGCGGTGACCCTTACACTGACGGGGTGGGGGAGCTCTTGGCCTCATTCGAAGAAGTAGGGAACTGTAGAGGGTGGGCGAAGCTCGTAGACAACCACAAGCCTGCCCACACGGGAACGGGGGCGCTCCTGAAGGCCGAAGTGGTCTATCGGGCGGCTAGAGCACTGAAGCGCGAAGGTATTCTGTCAGTCGCGGATCTGCATGAGCTGCACACCCAGGATGAGCACTTGATTCCAGTGAAGAAGCTTTGGCTGAAGCTCCCGAGCCAAAGCTCCGGAGTGACGTATAACTACTTGCTCATTCTTGCCGGATTCCAATCGGTTAAGCCCGACCGCATGGTCACCCGTTTTGTCACCCAGCACGCAGGGCTTGACGGAGAAAGGCTTACGGCAATGGATACCGCTAAGTTGGTCGCGCAAGCAGCAAAGCTATATCCAGCACAGCCGAGAAAGCTGGATCACGTGATCTGGCGTCATGTTTCGGGCCGGCAAATTTTCAAGGCTGATGGTCTCGTCACTGCTGATAGCGGACTAAGCTCTGATGCCCAGCTGCATTTCCGGTAGATAAGTAGCATTTTCACGCTGAGCACTACATTCTTCCCTGCATTTCACTTCGATGTCAGGGAAGGCGACTGCGGACGACTTGCTCGACAATCTTCGCGGCCGCCTCCATGTCCTCGTGCTCCCAAAAGCGCAAGACAACCCACCCGAGGGCTGATAGATGCGCATCGGTGCCGCGATCACGAGAAACGTTTTTCTCGAGTTTGGCGACCCACCACGCGTGATTTGATCGAGGTATGGTCGCGTGAAGAGGGCAGCTATGCCAGAAGCAACCGTAAACGAACACTGCCACGCGTCTGCGCGAGAAGAATACGTCAGCACGACGCCGAGGAAGCCCGGGAAGGGATGCATCAACTCGGTAGCGCATCCCTCTGGCGAACAAGGACCTCCTCAATCGGAGTTCCGGTGCGGTGTCCCTGCGTCGTTGCCTCGACATCCGTCCGCTGGTCGCTCGGTCAGGCGTCCTGCACACCGTGGATGGTTGACTCGCTTGATTAGGCGCGTCCTTGCTAAATCGTTGCATGCACTCGCCCTCCACCGCATCGAACCACAAAGGTTTGCGTCCTCATCGGCGTCACAACCAGGCCGCCACCCTCATACCTCGCGGGATGGTCGGGCCAGAGGTTTCCCGTCAGGCGCCAATATTGATGCATAAATAGCGCTGTCGTCTACGAGTGCGATGCAACGAGTTCTCCATGGTTGAAGTTCGTGCGAGCGGAATGCACCAAGTCTGGTTGAGTGGCTTGTGCTGGGCTAGTCTTGCGGCCTTCTACAGTCAGCCAGGTCTGCTTCATCATTCGGCTGAAGAATTCTTCGTCCAGTTTAGTGCCAAGTGCGGCTGCCAGTACGTGAGCGGCCAAGCGAGGGGGAATGGCATTACCAATTTGTTGGTAGATGTCCTTACCTGACCAGGGGTAATCCGCAGGAAATGTCTGCAGAAGACCGGCCTCGGAAAGGTTGAACCTGTCGAGTTCGTCACCGCGGTCGGACAAGACGCGATTGCGTGAGACCTTACCCGTTACGGTGAAGGCTGGTTCCCGAGAGGATCGACGTCCTCGGGCTTTTGGGTCACCACCAGAACCGTAGTTGGAGACGACGACGAAGGACCCAGAACGCTTCAGGGTTCCTCCTATGGTTTCACAGGCGGCTAGGGGGGACTCGACCTCATTTGTGGCGGATCGCTTCCTGTACCGACGATGGGTCGCTTTCGGCATTGTCGGCGAGCCGTGCAGAGTGGCTATGAGGATGGCGCGACGACGAGTTTGCGGAACCCCGTATTCTTCTGCGTGCAGGACGTCCGACGTCGTCTTGTATCCAATTCCTTGCAGCACCTCCTCCATGGCTTTCCAAACCGGAAGCACAGCCGGCACCTGTTCCAGCACGATGGTTTCGTAAGGGCGCCCCAAGTGGTGAGCTTCCAGTGCCCAGCGCAGTGGCTGCAGCACCAACCCCGTCCTTTCGTCGTCCAGGGCGGCCAAATCAGTGGAGACGTCCTCTCCTTCGACCATGCGCGCCATGAAGCGGAGCACCTGGTTCAGGGCTCGTCGCCCTCCACCTGAACCTGCCAATGTGTAGGTCTGACAGGGTGGCCCACCCGTAAGAATCGTTGCGTGGGGAAACTCATGCGGACCGTGGTCGCGTACGTCTCCCTGCACCGTTTCCAGCCCGGCGCGCTCTCTGGTGGCACACGCGTTTTCGTCCCACTCGATGCCGACTGCCGGTACCTCCAACCAGCTTGCGGCTACATCCAGACCGCCCGGTCCTGCGAAAAGATCCACCATCCGAGCAGTGGAGGCGGGTCGGTCTGGTTGCACGGAGGTCATGAGTCCCAATTCTATATCTACGGCGACCGGAGGTGCTCCGCAGCGTGCCGGTACCTCGTTCGTATCGCTGAGCAGAGGCCAGCATCTATTACCAGGGCTGGCTGTTCAGAAACCATGATTCCCTCTGACGACCGTTTTGAGACTGCTAGCTTGCAGCTGGGCAGCGTACGCTACCCGGACAGACATCCAAGCGAGTAAAAGCAGAGTTCTGACTGACGCGCCACCGCTATGTCGAGGATGCTGACCATTGAGGTGCTTTCAGGATTTTCCGAGTGCTGCGGGAGGGTGCTCCTCCAGAGCCCAATTTATCTATTCCCGTGGGTATCCGGGCGCGTGGTACACGAACTCGTCTCATAGGCGTGTTCCGATACGACTTAGGTTATGTTCCTATCAAAAACGCTACATTTAGTCGGGCACCGCCCGCCACATGGCTAGGAGCTCGAGAAGCCAATAAGGGCGGGTCTCAAGCTCCAGCCGGCAGTCTCGTTACCATCCGCTGAGCGAAGATGAAGGAGGCGGATTGGCAAATACCTCCGACCCCGACGAGATGCAAACTGAGCAGCGACCTTCGCGATATGGGTAAACGCGATTCCGCCTGGACAGGCGAGGCATTCACATTCAGGGGGTCCTTATCAGAACACTAGTCGAAGCTTATCTCCTCGAGACTTCCGTAGTACTCCTTTTCTCTCCAAGTTGTCGAGAACATTGTCAAAGTCTAAAGTGGCTTCAAGAAAACAACGCCTGAGCCGCGCTTCCGTCACGCCCTGCTGGTAGGGGTTCCCGTGACATGTACTTATCAGAACATGCACCACCTCTGCTTCCTCTTCGTTAAGGGCAACCAGGTTGTCGTAAATCTTTCGGATCGAAGTGGCTATGAAAGCCGCCGGAGCGTTTTGGGTCATTGAGAACACGGCCGCAGCAATCATTGCGTCGCCCCAAAATTCCCGGCATTTGGTTACATTGAAGAAGAACCGAGTTTTCGCTACCATCAGAGCGGCCAGACCCGGAGGCGGCGACGGAACGTATGTCTCAGATTTCAAATATTCGCTGGCGTGCGGGGCTGTCGCGATAACGCTAATCAGGGCGGACTTCGTTTCCAGCAAGTTGTTTGAGTCATCGCTATACAGCGTTTCCACAATCGAATTTGAGTGGTCATACGTCTTCCAGTAACTCACTAATCTATGTCCATCTTTAGGTTCTGTCTCTGATGTCAGCCAAAGACAACGGCTGTTTTCTGCAAACTATAGCATCGCGTAGTACACCAATTCGACATTAGCGTAGTAACAAGAAAATCCGAATCGAGGTGGGTGGCAACACCTCGAACAGCGATAGAGGTCACGCGGATTAAGGCCGGGCCCCGTAGTCGAGGTGACGATTGGAATAGGCTTCGTTCAGTGGATGCTTTTGCGGGACACCGAGAAGGCGAGATGTGTACGGAAGCCTTCGCTGTCCGTTAGCCCTGCTTAGGCGCTCATGACCTCCCAGTTGTCATTGGTCGCTGTGTCGAGTTTAATACAGTTTCAGCGTGCGACCGATGTCGTCGCCTCCGGCTGGTTTCAGTTCACCGCTGAAAAAGCGGTAGTTTGCGCTCTTTCTTAGCGCTCTCGATCCCCCCTTTGGGGAGGTGCGACCCTCGCTAGATTGGTAGTGGGCCGCGCCGCTCGAACTTGCAAATTAGTTTTGATGGCGCAGCCCGGGGCGATCAGGGATCCGGTCACGTGATCGCGGCGCCATCAAAGGTTAGTGGAGGTTTCCGCCGACGCCTGTGTACCGGCGGCACTGCTCCTCTCATTGACTCGATCGCGTCCTGACCTGACCGCGCTGGGGGTGGCGATGCATGCGGCCTAGTGAAAAGGGGTCTCGACACCGAGCCCGCTATCCTGAAGGCCCGTGCGCAGTGTCGCGCCCGGTTGCAGGAGACAGGTGCCGTACATGCAGCAGCTTCCCACGCCCAGCAACACCCAGAACCAGCAGAACCCCCCGCCCTCGCAGCTCGACCGCATCACCGAACTTGCCGGCGACCTCGCCGGACAGTTCGAACTGGTGCCGCTCCTCGAACGCGTCCTCGGGCACGCCGCCGTCCTCCTCGGGTGCGAGAGCGGCTCCATCTCGATCGTCCACGAGGCCGAGGGCTACTACCGCAAGGAAGTTGACCAAGGCGTCGGATGCCGCGAGGGCCAAACCTTCCCGCTGACCGAAGGCCTCACCGGACAGATCGTGAAGACCCGCGGCACCGTCATCCTCGACCGCTACGCGTCTGTGCCGATGGGCCACATCGACCCGGCGGACCCTCGGTGGGGGAGCGCCGTCATCGGCGTCCCCATCACCTGGGCCGGCAGCATCATCGGCACTTTCGCCATCTTCAGTGACGGTCCCGGCCGCGTCTTCAGCCCCGGCGACGCCTCCCTCGTGGAGCTCTTCGCCAATCACGCCGCCATCGCCATCATGAACTCGCGCCTCCACCAAGCCGCTGCAGCGAAGGAACGCGAGGCTGCCGTCGCAGGAGAACGTGAGCGCGCCGTACAGGAGGTCCACGAGACCATCGGCCGATCCCTGGGCTCGCTCCTGCTGCACCTCGACCGCGCGGACAAGGCGACACCGGGCGGGTCGCCCTCCACCCAGCACATCGACTCCGCCCGGGTGCTCGCCCACGAGGCGCTTTTCGAGACCCGCCGCACCGTGCTGGGACTCGGACCCTCCAGCCTGGCCGACCGCTCGCTCGAGGAAGCGGTCCGCCAGGAACTCGACCGGGTGAGCGCGAGCAATCCGATGGACGTGACACTCCTCGTGACCGGCAGTCCCCACGAACTGGCACCCGTCGTCGCCCACCAGCTCTTCATGATCATCCAGGAGGCCGTGGCCAACGCGGTGGCTCATGCCTGCGCTACCGCGTGCCGGGTGGGCATCTTCTACGACACCACCGGCATCTCGGTCGTCGTCGAGGACAACGGTCGCGGGTTCGAGGGCCGGGAGAGCACGGACCTGAAGGGCAGCCGGCTCGGTTTGCACGGCATGGCCGCCCGGGCCCACTACCTTCGGGGTGAACTCCATGTGGAATCAACGCTCGGCTGGGGGACGAGCGTCCGAGCGCAGGTGCCGTACTCCTCGAACGGGGACGCCTCCCGCGAACGATGGAAGGTCCTCGTCGCCTGCACCCAACCCCTTTTGCGGGCCGGACTCGTCCGGCTGCTCGAGACGTCCGAGCCGTCGGTGCAGGTCCTGGGCGAGTTCGGGACGCTCGAGGATCTCACCGAATCGGTGTCCCTCCTGCAGCCGGACATGATCGTCCTCGACGAGCACCTGCTGTCCGGATATTCAGAAGCCCGGGTGACGGACTCGGACACCGTCGAGCGGCCGGTGGTCGCCGTCGTCGACCATTTCGCGGACGAACTCCTGGCAGCCGCGGCGTCGTCGGGCGTGCGGGGCTTCCTTTCAACCTCTTCGACGCCGGCCGAGGTGGCGCGCGTCGTCGTCGCCGCCGCCCGCGGCGATGCCCTGCTGGACGGGGCGATGTTCACGCGGCTCACGGAGCATCGCGCGGCGGACACAGGCGAGTCGATATCACTGACGGCCCGCGAGCTCGAGGTGCGGGACCTCCTCGCAGAGGGGCTGGCGGACAAGCAGATCGCCACGCGGCTCGCCATCTCGGTGAAGACGGTCGAGAAGCACGTAAGCGCCATGCTGCGGAAGACCGGGGCACGTAACCGCACCATGCTGGTAGGCCTGCAGCACCAGGGTCAGGCAATCGCGAACTCCAGATAGGCGGCGACGCCGGCGGAGGCCTACGTACTGAGGCGCCACCAGCACGCTCGCCAGGTGTGCGTCTCAGAGGATGGTTACGAAGACCCAGCGGCGGTGGCGTCGAGGATGAACCGGGCTGTCTCCTGCGGCTGGTCCCAGTGCGGGAAGTGCCCGCAGTCCTCGAAGACGTGCAGGGTGGCGTCCGGATAGAGCGACATGGCGACGGCTGCCTCGCTGAGCGGGGTGACCCTGTCCGAGCGGCCCCAGCCGAACGCCAGCGTGCCCTTGATCGTCCCCTGTGGCGCGCCTGCCTGGCGCGGTCCGTGCGCGAGTGACTTACGCGCTTCGTCGAGACTGGGCGAGGTGGCAAATCCGCGGAGCTCCGTCAGGACGAGGTCCGGGTCGAGCTTCCAGGGGGCCACGGAGAACTGGGCGAGCAGCGCCGTCCGGCCCGCAGCCTGCTGGACGAGGAACGGCAGGACGGGCTGGAGGCGCCGTACCAGTGCAATGGACGCGGTGATGCTGCCGTTGAAGATGCGCACCTGGGTGTCGTTCCAGAATCCTCCGGGATCGAGGGCGACGACGTTGCCGGCGTGACCCCGCCGCGCCAGTTCGACGACGATCCGCGCACCCATCGAGCTGCCGACGATATCCGCGTCGCGCAGGTTCTCCTGCTCGAGGAACTGCTCGACGGCGTCCGTGAGGGTCGCGAGGGTCACCTCGCCCGCGAGCGGCTCGCTGCTGCCGAACCCAGGGAGGTCGAGAGCGATGACCTCGCGCTGTTCCTGCAGCTGAGGAAGGACAGGATCCCAGGTGCGGACGCTCGAGCCGAGCCCATGCACGAGGACGAGTGGCTTTCCGGTGCCGGTTCGTTCGGTGCTCAACATGTGGGGCCTTCCGTAGCCGGCGTGAGGACCCAGTCTATGCGGGCACAGATTGCTGTAGCCGATCCCCGCAGGACGAGGGGATTCCTCTGTGAGAATGGGCGCATGAGCCCGACAGAGATCCGCCACCACCAGGAGTCCATCACGATTCAAGCATCGGCGGACAGCATCTACGACCTGGTCTCGGACATCACCCGCACCGGCGAATGGAGTCCGGTGTGTACGCGGTGCTGGTGGGAGAACGACACCGACGCGGGCCAGGTCGGTGCCTGGTTCACAGGGCGCAATGAGCTTCCGCACCGCACCTGGGAAACCCGGTCGCAGGTCGTGGCCGCAGACCGCGGCCGTGAGTTCGCCTGGGTGGTCGGCGGCGATCGGGTCCACTGGCGCTACATGCTGACGCCGGCCGGCACCGGGACCACTCTGACCGAATCCTGGGATTTCCTGCCGGGCGGCATCGCCATGTTCGAGGAGAAGTTCGGGGAGGACGCGCCCGCGCAGATCATCGACCGGACCCGGCAGGCGCTTGACGGCATCCCGAAGACGCTTGCCGCCATCAAGCGGATCGCCGAGGCCGGCACATCTCGTGTGGATGACCGATCCTAGCGCGCTGACCCTGCAGCACTAGGGTCAGGCAATCGCGAACTCCAGGTAGGCGGCGGCGCCGGCGGAGGCGACTTCCTGGTCCTGCTCGATGGTGCCCGTGGAGACGCCGATGGCGCCGACGATGCTGCCGTCGCGCACCAGCGGGATGCCGCCGGGGAACACCACCAGGCGCCCGCCATGCGCATCGCTCAGCCCGTAGATCGGACCGTCGGGGCGGGTGACGCCCTGCAGGTCGCCGGTCTCGCACTGGAAGGCGATGGCCGTGTAGGCCTTATTGATCGCGATGGTGATGCTGCCGATGTTCGCGCCGTCCATCCGCACGTGCGCTTTCAGGTTCCCGCCGGCGTCGACCACGGCGATGTCCATCGGCTGGCCGATCTCCTCGGCCTTCGCTGCCGCGGCATCGATGACGAGGCGGGCCTCTTTGGACGTGATGGTTTCGAGTACTGATCCGGGAGTCATGGGGGTCCTTCGTCGTCGAAGTGGGTGGCCGGGCGGCCGCGGCCCACTCAACCACGCGCGTCCGCCGCTGACGAGGTGGTGATTACCCCCAGGGGGAGGGCGGGAGAACCCCCATATCCAGCGCGGCCTCGCCCACCTAGCGTGGGGGTCAGCCTGACCAGGAGGAATCACCATGGCCGTTGTACCGCTGAAGGACATCGTCGACCCGGCATTCGAGGCGCGCTACGGGGTGCCCGCCATCAACATCTTCAATGACCTGACCATGGAGGGCGTGCTCGCCGGCGCCGTGGAGGCCAACTCCCCGGTGATCCTGCAGACCTCGGTGAAGACCGTGCGCAGTATCGGCTCCCGGGTGCTGTTCGACATGTGGCAGTCCATGACGCGCGGCATCGAGGTGCCCGTGACCCTGCACCTGGATCACTGCCCCGACCGCGACGTGGTCACCGAATGCCTGAAGGCCGGCTGGAACTCGGTGCTCTTCGACGCGTCCAACCTCCCGGTCGAGGAGAACCAGCGCCAGACCATCGAGGTCGTCGCGGAGGCCCGCAGCTACGGCGCCCAAGTGGAGGGCGAGATCGAGGCGATTACCGGCGTCGAGGACGACCACGGGTCCGACGACGTCTCCAAGCAGCAGAGCCTCGAGGTGGCGCTCGCATTCATCGACGCTACCGGGATCGACGTCTTCGCCCCCTCGATCGGCAACGCCCACGGCAGCTACAAGGCCGCGCCTGTGCTCGACGCCGGACGCGTCACGCAGATCGTCGAGGCACGCAACGTCCCCATCGCCCTGCACGGCGGTAGCGGCCTGAGCGCCGAGCAGTTCGCCGACCTCATCGCCCGCGGCTGCGCGAAGGTCAACATCTCCACGGCACTCAAGGAGACGTACATGCAGTCCAGCCTGGCGTTCCTCAAGCAGGCCGAGCAGAACAGTAAGTGGGACCCGCCGTCGCTGTTCAAGCACACCCGCTCAGACGTCGTCGCCCTTGTCACGGACCTCTGCAAGCAGTTCGGCAGCGCGGGCAAGGGCGGCCGCTGACCATGCCGGCCCTCATCTTCGACTGCGACGGCGTGCTCGCCGACACCGAGCAGTACGGCCACCTCCCCGCCTTCAACCAGACCTTCTCCGACTTCGGCGTGCCCGTGCAGTGGAGCGTCGAGGAGTACGCCGAGAAGGTGAAGATCGGCGGCGGCAAGGAGCGTATGCGCAGCATCCTCACACCGTCGCTGACCGACTCCCTTGGTTTGCACGACGACGACGCCGTCGACGCCGCGATCCTCTCCTGGCACAAGCGCAAGACCGAGGTCTACAAGGGCCTCGTCGGGAGCGGGGTCATGCCGGCGCGACCGGGCATCGCGCGCATCGTGCAGGAAGCGCATGACGCCGGGTGGACACTCGCCGTCGCCTCCACCTCCGCGGAACCCGCGGTCCGTGCCGTCCTGACGCACGCCGTCGGGGACGACCTCGCCTCGCACTTCGCCGTGTTCGCCGGTGATATCGTGCCCGCCAAGAAACCGGCACCGGACATCTACCTGCTGGCCCTTTCGGAGCTGGGAGTGTCGGCTGACGACGCGATCGTCGTCGAGGACAGCGGGAACGGGCTGCGCGCCGCCGTCGGTGCCGGCCTCGCCACCGTGGTGACCGTCAGCGGCTTCACCCGCGAGGAGGACTTCACGGGCGCCGCGCTCGTCGTCAGCTCCCTCGGCGATCCGGACGGCGAACAGGCCGAGGTGCTCGAGGACCCGCACGGCGTCGGGCTCCGCGGCGTCGTCACCCTCGCCACCCTGCAGGCCCTGCTCGACGCCTCTTCCATGGCGCCGTCCGCCTCCCACGCATCGTCCACCGGAACGGAGATCCCATGAGCACCACCAAACTCGCCGACGTCGAATACGTCGTCCACTCACTGGCGCAGACCGCCGTCGAGAAGGAGAAGGAATTCGGCGATCTCGACTCCGTGGTGGGCGACGGCGACCTTGGCTACTCCCTCGCCCGCGGCTTCGAGAAGGTGCTGGCGGACTGGGACTCGTTCAAGCGCGACGACGTCGCCACCTTCCTGCAGCAGATCGCGCTCGCCATCTCCAGCAGGATCGGCGGCACCTCGGGACCGCTGTGGGGCACGGCCTTCCTCCGGGCGTCCGCTGCCGCGAAGACCACCGAGACGATCGACGGGGCCGCCGTCGTCGCCATGCTCCGCGGTGCCACCGACGGCATCAAGAAGCGCGGCAACGCCGACCTCGGCGACAAGACCCTGCTCGATGCCCTCATTCCCGCCACCGACGAGCTCGAACACCAGCTCGCCGCGGGCGCCTCGCCGGAGGAGTGCCGGACGGCGTTCGCCGCGAAGGTGCGCGAGTGCGCGGACGCGACGTCGAGCATGCAGGCGAAGCGCGGCCGCGCCAGCTACAGCGGGGAGCGCAGCATCGGCTCGCCCGACGCCGGTGCGGTGGCCGTGGCCGTCATCATCGAGCGCATCGTGGCCGACTGGCCCTGACTCTTCCTTCTACCCGTCCCAACTCACAACGATGTGGAGCCCCCATGAAGAAGTTCGTCAATGATCCGCAGCAGTTCGTCCCGGAGATGCTCGAGGGCCTGGCGCTCGCCAACCCGGACACGCTGAAGTACGTGCCCGAGTACAACCTGATCATGCGCGCCGACGGCCCGGACGAGAGCAAGGTGTCCATCATTCAGGGCTCCGGCTCGGGACACGAGCCGGCCCACGTGATGATCGTGGGAAAGGGCATGCTCGACGCCGCGTGCCCGGGCGACGTGTTCGCGGCCCCGCCGTTCGACTACGTGTACGAGACCACCAAGCTCATGGCGTCGCCCAAGGGCGTGCTGCTGCTGGTGAACAACTACACGGGCGACAAGATGGTGTTCGAGATGGCCGAGGAGATGTCCTCGGCGGACGGCATTGAGGTGAAGACGCTGTTCATCAACGATGACGTGTCCGTGGAGGACTCCACCTACACGATCGGGCGGCGGGGGGTGGCGGGCAACTTCTTCGTCATCAAGGCCGTCGCCGCAGCCTCCGAGCGGGGCTCGGACCTCGGCGAGATCATCCGGATCGGCGAGAAGGTGAACGCGGTGACGCGGACCATGGGCGTCGCGCTGACGGCCTGCACGCCGCCGGCCAAAGGCAGCCCCCTGTTCGAGCTCGGCGAGGACGAGATCGAGATCGGTGTGGGGATTCATGGTGAGCCAGGCCGCCATCGGGGGAAGATGATGCCGGCCAACGAGATCGTCGAGGAGATGCTCGTCCCGATCGTGAAGGACCTGCCGTTCAAGGAGGGCGACCGCGTGGCGCTCATGATCAACGGCCTCGGCGGCACCCCGATCAGCGAGCTGTACCTGCTGTACGGGCAGGCGCACAAGCGCCTCGCGGAGCAGGGCATCAGCGTGGGCCGCAGCTACGTGGGGGAGTACTGCACCTCCCTGGACATGGCCGGCGCATCCATCACGCTGGTGAGGCTCGACGACGAGATCGAGTCGCTGCTCATGGATCCGGCGGAGATCCCGATCCGCGTGTTCTAGTTCCTGCGCAACGACGACGGGCCGGTCACCTTGCGGGGGCCGGCCCGCAGTCGTGTTAGAAGAAGCAGGACTTCACGAGGAATGCAGCTCAGCCGTTGCTCAATCCAGGAAGATTACGGCAATTCCAAGCGAGCCGAACATGCCAGTCAGCATGGCCTCGGTATTCTCCGTTGCTCGGTCAATAAGCCCCGATTCCTCCGCGGCGGCCGCTATCTTCGCTTCTGCGTCCCGGTAGTACTGGGACTGCTCGGGCAATTCGATCGCGTCGGAAATCCGATCCAAGGCTCCACGATCCTCGTCGAGGACGTAGGTCAGCTCTTGGTCAAGATTGGGCTTGTCGAACTGCGGCTCCGGCAGTCGCACGTCGACCGACTTGCCATCCGGGGACAGGACCAGATCGTCCTCCGCGAGTCCTCCCAAATCCACGTAGGCACTTACCGTGCCCACCGCAACAAACGTTGTCTGCCGGCCCGCGAGAAGTTCGGGAACCCAGGGGACGTCGTCCTCGATTTGAAGTACCTGCTGGAAGGTACCCTCGACCGCGTGGTACTCGCTGATGTCTTTGACAGATGTAAGCAAGGCCGGCTGGCTCTGGTCGTCTCGGCTGCCTTGAAACGGGCTTACCCCGTATGCACTTGCGACGCCGAGTCCGCCTACGGCCACAATCATGCCAGCAGCCACGGACGAGATGATTTTAAGCTTTGTAATCGTAGGCTCCGTTTCAGCCATTGACAGCCCTGAGGCCGAATTAGCGGTTGCGCTGTCTAGCGCCATGCCAGATGAGCGAATTCGGCCTCAGTGTAGCGCGTGAGTACGGTCCTGCGACGCGAGCGTGCCGCGCAAAGTATCGCGTCGCATCTCCGATCACGAGCGACAATGCATTTCCATTGATCCATGGCGAGACAAGCTTTAGGCCATGCCATAGCTGAAATTGCCATGTCTGCTTCCACCTCGTCCGGAAAAAATTTTCGCTATCGGTTACAGTGCTCAAGAGCTACTGATCCCACATCCACCGATTGATCCGCGAGTCAACGCGCGGAGAATCTTCGGTGCGCTCATTCTGGAACTAGGAAGGAACGGCGATGGCCGACGCGACCGTATCAGAGCCCGAGGATTCGCTCAGTCTCGCCGAGAAGGTCTCAGACCAACTTCAGAACATGGTCGGCAAGGTGATCGACTCAGGCGTCGGTCCACTGGCTGGATCGATCAAGTGGGCGGAAGACCGTCTGGCTCGCGTTCAGGGGGGCCGCTACGAAGCGAATAGCCAACCAGCGCGAAAAGTGCGACCGGGCGAGTGCGAAGACATCGACAAGGTGATCAAGAGGTTGATTCTGGAGTCAGTGGAAGCGGCGGGTGTCAACGGCTTTGTGACGGGGCTAGGGGGTTTCATCGCTATGCCGGTGACTATCCCCGCCAATATGGCTGGAGCACTCGTGATCAATGCGCGTCTAGCCGCTGCCATTGCTTACCTTCGCGGATACGATCCTTCGGACCCCCATGTCCGAACCATGGTCACCCTCGTTGCGGTTGGCTCGAACGCTCAGCAAATCGCCAAAACGATCGGCATCAAGGCAGGGGAGAAAGTTGCTATCAATGCAATCAGAAAGCTCCCTGTAGCTGTGATTCGCGAGATCAACAAGAAGGTCGGATTCGCGCTCGTAAGCAAGTATGGGACCAAACGATCTGTAGTCACCCTCGCAAAGGGCATACCGCTCGTAGGTGGAGTGATAGGGGGAGGGGTGGACGCAACGATGACCAGTGTCATCGGCCGGACCGCGAGGGCGATGTTCCCCGTTGATTAACTGCGCTATTCGCCTATTGGAGCCGACGCCTATTCGCCAGCGGATCCTGCTCCGTGTGCTTTGCTTTCACATGCATCCTGCGGGCTAGCTACCCCTTAGGAGGCTAGCCCGCCGTACGTACCAAGCGGACGCTTGTCTTGGCAGGGCCCAGGACCTCCCGCCCGGTGCGTAGCACCGAGATCCGTGGGTGAGCGTGCACCGAGTCACAGGTCGGTTTTCGACCCTCGTGCCCAATTCGACGGCATTTCGGTCAGCCAGTTGTACCTGCGGGACGGACAGGCGTACAAGCGCCTTGCCGAGCAGGGCATCAGCATGGGCCGCAGCTATGTGGGGGAGTACTGCACCTCCCTGAACACGGCCGCGGCGTCCATCACTCCGGTAATGCTGGACGACGAGATCGAGTTGCTGCTCATAGGCCCGGCATAGATCCCTATTCGCGTGTTCTAGTTCCTGTGGGGGGAGGACGGCGGGCCGGACGCCAGGAGGACCTAGAGGGTGTCGGGAATGGGGCGCCCCGGGAAGAGCGTGGCGTACTGCCTGCGGTACAACCTGCGCCCTATGAGACGGTAAGCGAGGCGGACCGGCGGCGGGAGCTCCTTGAAGAACTCCTCCCGCTCGGCGGGCGGATTCGTGGCCAGCACCATCCCGAGGTAACCGACCAGGAACTTCTTGTCGAACGTCTCCACGCCGTGCTTCCCGATCTCCTTCCCCTCCTTCTCGGTCATCACTCTGTCCACAGCGGGCATCACCTCGGTGACCTCGCGGCGCAGGTGCACCTGGAGGACGGTGGACAACTCCTCGTACCGATCAGCGAGGTCCGCTCGCACGCCTTCCTCGGCTGTCTCCATCCAGCCCAGGCGAACTGGCTCGATGCTCTCGAGCCGTTGCGTGACCTGCCTGTGCTGCGCGAGCATCTGCTCTATGTGAAGGGCGCACCCCGGTGCTCTCTCCGCCAGGCGTGGGTACATAAGGACGTCCTCGCCTTCATGATGCACATGAAGCACCTTGTCGAAGTTCCCCAGTACCTCGCCGACGTAGGCGGCGCGGCCTGTGTCGCCGGGTTCGACGGATCTCACCAGGCCGGGCGCCTCGCCGTACGCCCACAGGAAGAAGCGGTGGATCCGACGCATACTCGCCGATCCGGTGCAGAGGACGGGCCCCGATGGCACGGGCGCTGCAGTCTCGCCGGGTCTCATGGTGAAGAAGTCAGTCATGGGATCGCCCTTCATGGAATCGGTCGAGACCAAGTCCTTCCCCGGCAGGATCCTAGGCTTCCCTTTCGCTTCGCACAATGGCCGCCCAGCGCCCGGCGGCACGTTCAGAGGCGCAGTGCACGACGGCGGTCGGCTTGCCTCCGGCGGTCAGCTCGCTTCTGCTGCAGGGGTTCGCTGATGAACCACGTCGATCCCCGATGACAGGTGTTTGCGCGCGTGTCGAGCTCATTCACGCCATGACCAACCATTGGGCCATGGTGTCGCTGGCCAGCCCGACCGACAAGGAGCTATAGCCTTGCAGCGGT
Source organism: Arthrobacter sp. UYP4 (assembly GCF_057291175.1). Classification (NCBI taxonomy): domain Bacteria; kingdom Bacillati; phylum Actinomycetota; class Actinomycetes; order Micrococcales; family Micrococcaceae; genus Arthrobacter; species Arthrobacter sp. UYP4. The sequence continues at coordinate 532,608 of NZ_JBXAVU010000002.1, read as the reverse complement.
GCGTCAGAGCTGCTGGCACGCATTCATTTCATCTCTATGGGGGTACTCCTTGGATCTACTGGGCAGCATGAGCCTTGACGCGCTTAGAGCCTTCCCATGGATTGCAGCCGCCGTCATCGCGTTGGTGTTCGGGTTGTGGCGTCCGCGCAGCCTGCACTGGATTGCGCTCGGCGCGGTTCTGCTCTTCGCCGCGCTCAACGCGGCGGCCGGCATCTACATTCTGAGCAACTTCAATGATTCGCGGTGGTCCCTGGACGGAGAGGCACCGCTGAGCGCTCCGTCACTCTCCGAAACGCCTCTTGTGGGGGAGTTCCTGGAGCCACTTGACTCCGCTATGGAAGGAGTAGTGGGAGGGGTCAATGACTTCCGCTCATTCCAAGAGGCACTTCCCCTCGCGCTGGGCTTCCTGGCGACTTCTGGGTGGGCACTGCTGGTGTCATTCCCGCTGGTCGTTCTTGCCGCTGGTCTCAGCTCCCTTGCCGCGCAGCGCCGGAAGGCGGAGTTCAGGAAGTACCGTGCGACTGTCGATTCGCTCAAGGAGGAGCTCGAGCAGATCAAGCGGCAGATCTCATCAGGAAACAACGGTGCTACGGCGCTCCCTATGGGGGATGCCGGTATGGGTACGCAGCCAGAAGTGACGCGCAATTGACGCGGTGAAGGCCGCATGAAGGCCGCGCTATGACCCCTTCTGCTTTTCAAGCACTTCGCAGGTGCCGTTCATCTCAACCGGAACGTAGACGCCACGGTCGCCAATGGGACCGAGCTGGTACCGCAACACTTTTTTGAGTGGGCCTCCTAACGATCAGCTCAGCTTTCGCCGGCGAGCACGTCCACGTGCACGTGGTCGAGGTGGCGCAGAATGTCGTTGGCAGGTGCGGGAGCGTCGTAGGGGTGCCATCCGCCTCTGGCCAGGCGTGCGCTCCAGAACTGGTCGTCGAAAATGACGTACTGGATGTCGAGGTCCTCGGCATGCGCGACCAGCCAGTGCGAGAGCATCCATCCCTGCCTCCGGTTCTCCGCGGTCAGGGGTCGGAAGAAGATGTCGATTGCCCGCCCGTCATAATGCGTGGAGTCACCGCCGTGCCCGGAACCGACACCGCCGGGCTCGAAACCGCCGAGGCTCTGGTCGCCGAACACCTCAGCCATAGCCGTCCGCACCTGCTCGGCGCGCGGAGTCAGGCCCGACGGGGTCAGCTCCTCCACCTGCAGATCCGAATCCACGGAGCCCTTACAGGTCAGGACCGGCCCGGCGTCGCTTGCCGGACCGTCAGTCAGGGCCTGAATCGCGGCTTCGTCGAGGCTCGAGCTTTCCGTGGGCTCTACGCCACGGCCCCGAAGAGCTACTTCCGTCGTGGCTCGTTTCGCCTCATCTCGGCTGAGCCCGATCTCTCCGTTCGGAGTGCGCACCACGCACTCCGGACGGGTGAGAAGTGATCCGCCTCCGGTGGACAAGCCGCTGAGGAAAGTCGGCCCCAGCAACACGAGTGCTGAGCCGAGCACGGCGAGGATCAGGACGGCCACGAGCACCTGAATCGGGCGCCGCCGACGGTTGCGCGTGACGTTGCCGGTCATCGGCGGCCCGCCTGAGCGGACAGCTGGGGGACAGGGGACGTGGTTCTACCGGTCACCGTCGATTCGCCGACGGCTGCTGCCGCGAAGCTGCTCGCCATGACCGATCCTCCTGGTGTGATGCAACGCAGCTCCTGGTGCGGAGTGACCTACTGCTCAGGGAGTTAATCGACGACAGCCAGCAGTAGTTCCCCAGAAGAGCAGCCCGAGGCCACGGAGCGGTCGCGGCGTCGATGAGCTGGTGAGTCGATGGCGCTGCACGCTCAGCAGGGCCGGTAAGTCTTTCCACCGGGTGCGTAGCAACGAGGACCGGTGTAAGGATCCGCGATCACAGGGGGAGCGGGAGGAACATACTGCTGCGCGGGCGGAACGTAGGGCTCGGGTGCGGGCGGGAGGTTCCGGATGCGCTCCTGCTCAGCGGCGGCTGCCGCTTCGGCCGCCAGCCGGTCGGCCTCGGCACGAGCATTGGCTTCCGCCTGGACCCGCTCGGCCTCGATACGGGCGGCCTCCGCTGCTTCCGCCTGAATACGTTCGGCCTCGACCCGCGCTGCTTCTGCTGCCCTGGCGGCTTCTGCTTCAGCCGCTGCGACCTGCGCGGCGGCTTCGGCTTCCCTGAGTGCTGTGGCTTTGGTGTCAGCAGCGGCCAGTGACCGCTCGCCCTTGGCGATCTGGGAGTCGAGGTCGCTCACCATTGCTGCCGTGCGATCGGCTCCGACCGCGAGAACCCGAACGGTGTCCTTGCCCGCCTCGAGGGCTTCCCGTGCGGCCTTCGCTGTCGTCAGGGCGGCGAGGATTCCGGCAGCGGTTGCAGCGACAGCTGCCCCTGTCTCGCCGACAGGAGCCTCGGTCGCCGCGGCGAGGGTCTCCACGGCATCGGTCACCTCAGCCGGAAGGGTGCAGCCTTCCGCGACGTCCAGCAACCCGGCGCCCTGTGCTGTGGCCTCGTTGTAGGCCGCTTGCACCTCTTCGTAGTACTTCCTGTTCGGCTCGATGAGAACCGGGACGCCCAAGCCCACCCGCGCGAGTTCCGCGTTGACCAGGACCTGGTCCTCGATGAAGACGGCGGCCAACACGCGGTCGTACTTGTCCGTTCGCTCGATATCGAAATCCAGCGCAACCTTCGTTCCTGGCGGCGTCAGCGATTCGAGCTTCTGAGTGGCCTCCGCGCCAAGGCATTCGACGGGCTTGTCGGGGTGCTTCGTCTCGGGAGTGTCCACGTTCAGCAGGCGTACGGTCTGGTCCTCGCCGTCGAAATTGATGACGAGGGTATCGCCGTCGACCACCCGAACGACGGTGCCCGGCTGGTAGTCGGATGCTGCCTCACCTGACGACGCAGGGTCGGTGCAGGCTGTCAGGGTCGAGGCGAGAACCGCCGCGGTCAGGAGGGTCGCCGGCGCGAGGCGGCGAAAACGAGCAGGATTCATCGGTCTTCTTCTACGGGTACGAATACGAGAGCTGGGCGGTGGTGGCTCGATGGACTCACCCGACACCGCAGGGATTGGAGTGTCAGCTGATGCGGGACCATCAACCGGGCCGGCGTGGGCGCCTTCGGACAGGTCTCAGCGAAGCAGGTGACAGAGAAGTTCTAGCACAGGCCGATGCTCCTGATCCCGGATAGGGAAGGGAAGCGCGAATCGGCTCCAGTCCTGAGCGGAAACTGAGCCAATCCAAAGCCGAGGGACGATGAATGAGCAGCCAATGCTGACATGTTCATCATTTCGCAGAACCGCGGGTACGCTGCCCCAAGACATCGCATCAACGCTGGGGAGCATCTCATCAAATCGCCATTCCGTCCGCCTGCCCGCACGCCGTCGTCGACCTCGTCGTCCACGATCAAGCTGGAGATACGGACCTCCACCGCTATCCTCGCCGGACTTGCACTGATCCTCGTGGTCGTCGGGCTCATCACCGGCGGTATCGGCGGAGCACTCATGATGGCGGCGTCGTTCGCCTTCTTCACGGGCCTCTACACGCTGATCACCAACCGCCCGTCATGGGCACGCCTCGCCGGGCGCAAGGCCGGAGCGATCACCGCAGGTGCAGCCGTCGTCGCGCTCCTCATCGGTGGTGCCATCGCGCCCGCGTCCGACACGGTCCCGACAGCCGTCGCCGAACAGGTGACCGATCAGGCCACGGAGGAGGCCGAGCAGGCGGAATCTACCGAGGAGCCGAGCACGAGCCGGCCCTCCGCCACAGCGACGCCGTCCGCCACGCCGACGCCGTCACCCACTCCCAGCGCAACGTCGTCGGACGTCGCCCCGCTCGACCCGGACACCGTCCCCGACGCCTCCGGTACGCCCCGGGCACCGGCGGACCAGCCGGCTTTCGACACCACGGCGCTCGCCGTCCTGGAAACGCTGCCGATCAAGGGACGCGCGCCGAACACCGGGTACGACCGCGAGCAGTTCGGGCAGGCCTGGCTCGACGTCGACCACAATGGCTGCGACACCCGCAACGACATGCTCAACAGGGACCTGACGGAGATCGTCCACGCGAACTCCGTGCCCTGCAAGGTGCAGTCGGGCATCCTGGACGATCCGTACACGGCGTCCACCATCTCGTTCCTGCGCGGACAGGCGACGAGCACCAAGGTGCAGATCGACCACGTCGTCGCCCTCTCCGACGCGTGGCAGAAGGGCGCTCAGCAGCTCACCTTCGACCAGCGCGTCGCCTTCGCGAACGACCCGCTGAACCTGCAGTCAACGGATGGTCCCACCAACCAGCAGAAGGGCGCGGGCGACGCCGCCACCTGGCTGCCGCCGAACAAGGGCTACCGCTGCGAGTACGTGGCACGGCAGGTGTCGGTCAAGGCGACGTACGCCCTGTGGGTGACACAGGCCGAACACGACGCCATGGCGCGCATCCTGTCCGACTGCAACGGCATCCTCGCGCCGACCAACCAGATGGCACCCTCCGTGGCACCGCCGGTGGCGCCCGCCGAAACCGAGGCGCCGGCACCCGTCGTGCCGGAGCCCGTTGCCCCTCCCGTGGCTCCTGCCCCCGCGCCGGTTGTCCCGGCGCCGGCACCCGCCCCGGTCGCACCGGCACCGGCACCTGCGCCCGTTGCACCCGCACCGGTAGCTCCGGCTCCCGCGCCCTACTACCAGAACTGCGATGCAGTCCGTGCTGCAGGTGCCGCACCGATCGCCGCCTGGACACCCGGTTTCCAGCAGAAGTTCGACCGCGACGGCGACGGGATCGGCTGCGACAGCTAGCGGTAGCCATCGCCAGATGGAATGACGGCGAGGCAGTTCCGCAGGGGATTGCCCCGCCGTCGTTCGCTTCAATGCCGGTGGAAGAAGACAGCCGTGGTGCCGCCTGACACGGAGCACCCTGCTCTCACAGAGCGGCGACCGACTCATTCCGCCGACGTGCCTGCTCCACAGGATCCGGAACGGGAGCGGCCGCGAGCAGGCGTTGGGTATAGGGATGCTCGGGGGCCGTCAATACTGTGTGGCGGTCACCCTGTTCCACGATCTTTCCGCGATGCAGCACCACCACGCGGTCGCAGAGCTCGTCCACGACCGCGAGGTCGTGACTGATGAACAGGCAGGCGAAACGGAGATTGCCCTGGATGGTGCGCAGCAACTCGAGCACTGTCGCCTGCACTGAGACATCCAGCGCCGAGGTCGGCTCATCTGCAATGAGCAGCATCGGCTCGAGCGATACAGCGCGGGCTATCGCTATGCGCTGGCGCTGGCCACCCGAGAGCTCGTGCGGGTAGCGCAACCCACGAGGCAGGCAGCTCGACAGCCTCGAGCAGGCGATCGACACGCGCAGAGAGTGCGCCACCGCGCAGGCGTTCGTGGACCCGGATGGGTTCGCCGATCGACTGGCCGATGGTCCGTCGGGGGTCGAGCGCGGCAGTAGGGTTCTGGAACACCACGCCGATGCGCTTCTTGAGCGCTCGCGCCTGCGAGCGCGACGCTGTGGCCAGATCGACACCATCGATGACGATATGACCTTCGGTCAGTGGGGCGAGGCCGAGCGCGCTCTTGCCGATCGTCGACTTGCCTGAGCCCGATTCGCCGACGAGAGCGATCATCTCCCCAGCGCGGATGTCCATGGAGACGCCGTCGACCGCGCGCATCGCCCGCCCGCGTCGATTGCGGTACTCCACCACCAGATCGGCGATCTCGAGAACCGGACGTTCGTGAGGTACAGCTGTCGATGCTCGGTGGGCGGCTCCGAGCCGTGGGACCGCCGCGAGCAAGGCCTTCGTGTAGTCAGCCTCTGGACATTCGAAGATGCGCTGGACGGGCGCGGTCTCCTCGACCCGTCCCCGCCGCATGACGACGACCCGGTCTGCAAGGTCCGCCACGACGCCCATGTCGTGCGTGATGAGGAGGATCGCCGCGGCGGTGCGCTGCTGCAGCCTCCGCAGGACGTCGAGGATCTCCCGCTGCACGGTGACGTCGAGCGCCGTCGTCGGTTCGTCGGCGATGAGGATCTCCGGGTCACACGCGAGAGCCATGGCGATCATGACGCGCTGCGCCTGCCCACCGGACAGCTGGTGCGGGTAGTAGTCGAGCCGGTCCTCGGGATCGGGCAGCTCCACCATCCGCAGCAGCTCCACGGCACGTTCGCGACGCTGAGCTGCGGTCAGCTGCGGGCGATGGCGCTTCAGCATCTCCAGGATCTGGTATCCGACGGTGAAGACCGGGTCGAGCGCGTTCGACGGGTCCTGGAAGATCATCGAGACCTTCCTGCCGCGGATCCCGGACAACACCTTCTCGGAGGCGCCGAGAACGTTCTGGCCGTCGACGAGAATCTCGCCGGACGCGCGCGCATTGCCGGGGAGCAGCCCGAGCACGGCCAGGGAGGTCACGCTCTTTCCCGAACCCGACTCACCGACGATGGCGAGCACCTCACCGGCGTGGAGGTCGAAGTCGACGGCGTGCACGGCCGGCACCCGATCTCCCCCCACGAGGAAATTGATGGCGAGGTTCCGGACGGTGAGCACGGGAGTTGTCATGGCGTTTCGTCCCTCGTTGTCGTGTGGTCGTTCTCATGGGCATCGCGGTACGCCTCCCAGTCGAGGAGCATCTTGCGGTGGTACCCCTCGAGCCAGGTCATGTAGCGCTCGGCGTTGCGCAGCCGCGTGCGCGGACTGGCCGCTTCGCTGTCAAGGATCCCGAGGCCACCGGTGATCGCGCCCTTCATCCGGCGCAGGTACTCGCGCTCGCCACTGAGGAACGTGCCCCACACGTCGTCCTCGACCCGGAAGTAGTGAGCACGATCCCCGGGGATGTTGTGTCGCTTGAGGAAGCCGACGATCACGAGCGAGCGGGTGGCCATCGATACCGCGCCGGTACTCGCCTGCAGAAGCTGGCCGATCTGCGCGGAGGACAGGTAGGGCTCGTCCACGATCATGAGCAGACCGAGGACGCGGCCCTCCATGCGGGCGTTGTTCGCGAGTTCCCACGAAGAGGCGAAGTCCTCGATGAAGGTCCGGGTCTTGTCGTCCAGCTCGCCCGAGAAGGACCGCGAACCGCTCTGCTTGTCTGTCATAGGGACATCTTGCCAAGCGTGTCGACCGGGCGTCCCGACGCGAGCGCCGCACGGTAGGTGTCGATCGGCCAGAGCGTCATCCCGCCCAGGGCTACGGACAGGATCCGCCCCGCCCCATCGCGCGTGAAGTATGCGGGCTCACCCGTCGCACCGAAGCCCGGGATGCGTTCGGCGAGGAGCTCGTCGTCACCGACGACGTCGAGGAACTGGTGGGCGAGGGCCGGCTCGGGGGACCGGGGGTTGATCGAGACGAGATGCCCGCCGAGTTCCACGATGTCGGTGACACCCCACATGTTGGCGAAGCGGCCGGTATACCGCGCGAGGACCGCCGGGTCGTGCGCCCGGGCCGCCGTGGTGGGGGAGAGGGCGATCTCGATGATCTGCAGCAGGCCGGTCGCGAGGGAGTCGGCGGGTCCGTCGACCGAATTGGTGAGCACGCTGAGCACGAACGCGTCGTCCGGGCCGATCCAGGTGCGCGTGATGTGACCGGGGTAGCCACCGCTGTGCCCGACGAGCTTGCGCTCTCCCACGGTGCGGATCTCGAAGCCCAGCCCGTAGCGGCCGAGTTCCCGTCCGCGGACCGTGACGATGGTCTCCTCGCGCTGCAGCAACCGTTTCGAGGAGTCCGACACGAGGGTTTCGTTGCCGAACCAGTGCGCGGCTCCATAGCTCGTCAGTTCGGCGGCGGTAGAGAACCAGCCGGTCGCGGCCGCCATCGCGCGGGTATCGACGTGTTCGATCCGCCAGCGTCGGTCATCGGCTTGCGTGAGACCCGTGTGCCCGGCCGCGTACTCGGCGGCGCGGTCGGCGTCGTACTCCGGCCCGGAATCGACGAGGCGCAGTCGGCCGACGATGTTCACACGCACGTAGTCGTTGTACGGCAGCCCGCTCGCGGCCTCGATGGCGAGCCCCAGCAGGGAGTAGCCGACGTTCGAGTACTTGAAGTACTCGTCCGTCTCGTACACGGCTCCGTTGAGCCGCGACTCCTCGAGCAGGGCCTCCCGGTCGAGGAACTCCCCGCCGCGCTGCCAGAAGTCATTGTCCACGCCGTCACGGATCACGCCTGCATTGTGGCCGAGCAGCGCGCGCAGGGTGACCGTGGCGAGGGGGGTCTCCGCGAGTTCCGGGACCCAGGTGACGACGGCGTCGTCGAGCCGGAGGGAGCCCTGCTCGACGAGCTGCAGCACCGCCGTGGCCGTCATGGTCTTCGAGTGCGAGGCGATGCGGAACAGGTGTCCGGGGGTGAGCGTCTCCCCGGTGTCGACGTCCGCGGTTCCCCAGGCGTAGTTCAGCACGACGTCGTCGTCGACCCGCAGCGCCGCCTGCACCCCCACCGCTCCCCGGAAGGCGCCCTGGAAGGCGATCCAGCTCTCGAGGTAGGGGGCGATGCGGGTGAGGACGGCGGTCCGGTCCGTTGCGGTGATGGTCATGAACGTCCCTTCGGGTCGAGGGCGTCCCGGAGGATGTCGCCCAGGGTGATGAGGCTCAACACCGTGACGGTGAGGAACAGGCTCGGGAAGACGAGCAGGTGGGGGTCGCTCTGGAAGTACGACTGCGCCGTGGAGAGTTGCAGTCCCCAGGAGATCGAGGGTTGACGCAGGCCCACGCCGAGGAACGTCAGCGTCGACTCGGCGACGATGACGGAGCCCACCATGGTGGTGGCGATGGCGAGCACCGGCCCGAGCGAATTGGGCACGACATGTCCGAGCAGGATACGACGGTCGGTCAGTCCCATCGCCGACGCGGCCTGCACATACTCCGCCCCACGTACGGTCCGCACGGAACTGCGCACCAGCCGCGAGAGCGTAGGCCATGAGAAGAACGCGAGCACGAGGGAGACGGTGAGGGCCGAGCGCGTGCCCGCACTGTTGAGGACCACGATCGCTCCGAGCAGGAACGGGAACCCGAGGAACACATCGGTGAGCCGCGAGACGATCCGGTCGGCGATACCTCCGTAGTAGCCGGCGATCGTTCCCAGCACCATCGCGATGACCAGGCACAGGATGGTGGTGAGCAGGCCGATGAAGAGTGAGGTCTGGGTCCCGTGGACCACGTTCGCGAAGATGTCGCACCCCTGGAGGTCGGTGCCGAAGACATGGTTGGGGCTGGGTTCCTGCGCGCTACGGGACAGGTCGCACGCTCGGGGGTCGGGCTGTCCGAACAGTCCCGCGATCGGGCCGGGCAGAACGGCGATGACCGCGAGCACGCCCAATGCCGCCGAGCAGATCCAGAAGAGAGGCCGCTTGCGGAGGGTGGTCCAGACGCTTCGGTCGCCGGGGGTGACGAGGGGTGCCTGCTGGGACGCGAGTTGCTCACTCATGGCGGATCCTGGGGTCGAGGAGGGAGTTGATGAGATCGACGACGACGCTGGTCATCAGGAAGATGAGGATGAGTGCGGTCGCCACGCCGACGACCGTCGGCCCCTCGTGTGTCCGGATGGCGTCGAACAGGAGAGCTCCGATGCCGGGCAGGTTGAAGATGGCCTCGATGACGACGGTCCCGCCGAGGAGGTAGCCGAGGTCGATCGCGAGGAACGTCAGCACCGGGGTCACCGAGTTGCGCATGACATGGACGCCGACGACGTTGCGGCGCGGCATCCCCTTGGCGGTGAGGGTCCTGACGAAGTCCGACCGCAGGGTGTCGACGACGCTGCCCCGCATGAGCCGCGTGACGCTCGCGAGCCCGAACAGCGCGATCACGGTAGCCGGCAGCAGGTACGCCGTCGGCCATCCGGCTCCGGCCCCGGCGATGGGGAACCAGCCGAGTTGCAGTCCGAAGACCAGCTGGGCAGAGACGCCGAGGACGAAAACCGGTACCGAGCTCGCGAGGATCGTGCCGATCAGCAGGGTGCGATCGAGGATACCGCCGTTGCGCAGGCCGGAGACGAGGCCGAGGATCACGCCGACGACGACCTCGATCGCGAAGGCGGTCAGGGCGAGGGTGATGGTGATGGGCCATCGCGCGGCCATCCGGTCGCCCACGGGCCGGCCGTCGAAGGTGGTGCCGAGATCCCCGGTGAACAGCCCCCCGATGTAGCGCAGGTACTGCAACCACACGGGTTCATCCAGGTGGTACTCGGCGCGTAGTTGCGCCTGTACGTTCTCGGGCAGCGGACGGTCGCCTCCGAGCGCTGCGATCGGGTCCCCGGGGAGCGTGAACACCATCGCGTAGATGACGAACGTGACCCCGATGAACACGATCGCGAGTTCGATGAAGCGCCGGCCGATATAGCGGGTCATGAAGCGTCCTCCGCGAGGAGCCGGGCCGCGACGGCGAGCGTCGAGGCGTATTGCACGCCCACCAGTTTCTCGATCGGCAGCACGGTGATGCCCGGTACGGATTCGGACTCCGCGATCCACCCGTCGTAGACCCGGGCCAGCTCTGTGCCGATGAGGCGCAACTCGGCTGGGGCGACGCCGGCGTCGACCTCGGCATCGATGGCACGCAGGAGCATCCCCCCGAAGCGCAGGCGGAAGCAGCGCACCGTGTCCTCATTGGTGAAGACCTCGGCAGTCGTGGCCACGCGTGAGCTCTCGGGAAGCTCGGCCCTGCGGGCCTCGGCGTCACCGACTCCCGCCATCATGGGAATGAACGCGCACGAGGCCCGGAGAAACGGTGAGTCGAGCACGAGGTGCGGCAGCGCCGACGACAACGCGTGCTGCAGCACGCGGCTGAGGTCACCGAGACCGGCAGCCTTCTTCCGGAGGACAGCTGCGTAATCGGTGCCGCTCGGGCGCGTGTCGAAGGCCTCGGGATGGGTCCAGTACGGCAACTCGGCCACGAAGGTGACCGACCCGTAGCGGCGCGCATAGTCGGCCGACCCGCCCCCGCCCACCTCCGCCACGGGATCGAGGCCGAGCGATTCGAGGTAGTCGTAGTGTTCTGTCGCGAGGGGGGCCAGGAACACCGCAGGCGCGAGCGCCGTGAGATCGGCGGACTCGGGTTCGCCTGCGTCGAGGGGGAGACCGAGAGCCTCAGGGATGGCGTGGAGGTCCGCGACGGCTCCCGCGATGTCGCGCCCCAGGTAGTAGTAGACGCCCCCTAGCTCCGCATTGTGCAGCCCGACGAGCAGCGCGGGTCGCGTCTCGTCGATCAGGCGCATGAGTGCCTGCGTCTCCGGCATCGACCGATCGAAATACGCCTTCTTGTAGCTGAGGGGGAACGACCACTCGACCTGCTCCTGCGGTGCCGGGCGGTAGAAGTTGCGGGCGTAGTGCGAACGGCTCGACGGCGCGCCGAACCATCCCTCGTTGAGCCGCGTTCCGTCGGGATCGATGCACGGGATCAGATGCCAGGTTGCGTCGACCGCGGCGAGCAGGGCGTCGTCGGCGGTGAGATCCTCTGCCAACCGCTGGATGGTGTGGAAACCGATGGGTTCATTGGGGTGCACCCCTGCGTACACCAGGATGTGTGCGGAGCCGGTGCCGACGGCGTAGTCGTGGATCGGGTCACCAGCCCGGGAGGTTCCGATGCGGCGTCGGGTGACGCGTCCGGGATGCGCAACGGCGATGGCGTCGAAGCGGGCCAGGAGGTCGTCGACGCCGGGGAAGTCGTGCAGGGGTGCCATGCTGGTGGCCCGGTCGATGATGTCGCCGATCGAGCCGGTGACGGCGTCGGCCGTTCGGGTGCTGGTGGCGGTGCTGGTCATGCGGGGACGTTCCTCCCTGATCGAACGGGTGCAGGTCGGTGGCGGGCCGCCGGACCCACGGGAACCCGGCGGCCCGGTTCCACTAGCCTGCGAGCTCGATGTGGGTCAGTCGCGGGTTCCCGACCGGGGACGTCACCAGCTCACTCACCTTGTCCGAGACCACGTACGAGTAGGTTTCGAAGAAGAGGGGAGGTGCGGGGAACTCGGCAAGAATCAGTTCCTGCACGGCGGCGTAGGCTTCGCCGTCCTCGGTGGCCTCGGCGTCGGCGGTGTCGATCGCAGCTTTCACCTCGGGGTCGTACCAGGGGATGCAGTTGGCGCAGCCCCCGTTCTCGACGAAGAACGGACGCATCGTTGCCTGCTGGCTCGGGTACAGGGCGCCCCAGCGGGAGAAGAACGGTCCGTCGATGGTACCGGCGGTCCGGTTGTCCGAGAACTCGGCCCAGTCAGCGCTCGGCACCGCCGAGGCATCGACGCCGAGGTTCTGTCGGAGATTGTTCGCTATGGCGTTGTAGAACTCGTCGAGTCCGCCGCCGCCGGGGAAGGAGATCTCCATGGTGCCCTCGAAGCCACCCGCCTCGTCGAGCAGGGCGGCCGCAGCCTCGGGGTCGTACTCGCAGAGCTTCCCGCAGATGCCCTCGGGAGTCCCGGGCTCGATAGCCGGCGTGAAAGCGGTGGCGGGCGTGTTGGCGCCGCCATAGATGACCTCGTTGATCGTCTCGCGGTCGATGGCCATCGAGATGGCCTGGCGGACCCGGATGTCCTGGTATCGCTCGTCCCACAGCGGAAGACCGAGGTAGGAGATGCCGGGTGCCTCGAAGGAGTAGAAGGCGTCCCCGAAGTCCTTGCTCGCCTGAGGCAGGCGGCTGGCGGGCACGCTGGCGACGTCGAGGTTGCCGGCCTGCACATCCGTGTACGCGGTCACTTCGTCCGTGTAGGGCACGAAGCTGATCTGATCGGTCGTCGGGGCGTCCCCGGCGTAGTCCTCGAAGGCCGTGACCACGATGGTCTCGTTCTCAACGTAGTCGTCGACCATCTCGAACGGCCCATTGCCGACCGGGTGGCTGTTGTAGGCGTCGAGGTCCTCGAACGCCGACGGGGGCATCGGATACATGGCGGTCTGCGCCTGGCTGAGCTGCAGCGGGAACTGGCTGTCGGGGCCGATGAGTTCGACCGTGAACGTGAGGTCGTCCACGACGGTCAGCCCGGACATCTCCTCCGTGGCGGGCTCGCCCTCCGCGGGGTTGAGGTCGGTATAGCCGACGATGTTCGCCACTTGGCCGGAGTTCTCAAAGGCGTTCGGGCCATAGGCGACGGTGTTCCAGGAGTCGACGTAGGACTGCGCCGTCACCGGAGTTCCGTCGTGGAAGGTCCAGCCGTCCTTGAGCGTGATCGTCCAGGTGGTGTTGTCGTCGGATTCGACCGACTCGGCCTGCACGTAGTTGAGGGTGCCGTCCGACTCGAGGAACGTGAGCGGAGCGAATACGGCCATGGAGAAGTCGTAGGCGACCAGCTGGCGACCGGGCGTGAGGGTGCCGGGATCGGTGACACCCATCGTGATGGAGCGGTCTTCGGAATCAGAGGCTTCACTTCCTCCTGACGAACACGCTGACAGGGCAAGCAGAGCGACCGTAGTGGTCGCCGCCATGGTGAGCAGTTTCTTTCTCATCGTTCTCCTGTTTCGGGCGCAGAACCCGGTGCTGGACGGGAGCTGAAGCGGGAAGTATCCGTCGGCACGGGGGTCGGCGGTATCGCCAGCAAACTCGGCGCCGGGCGTCGGGTCAATGCATTCCGCGCCCAAGTTTCATTACTTAATGAAACCTGAACAAGATGGAAACAAACCAAAAAACAGTTTCGTGGCAGAGTGACGAGCATGCGCCACACGCCACACTTCGTCCTGTCCGACGTCGGCGAGGTCAAGCGACTCGTCCGCGAGAATCCCTGGGCGACGATCGTGTCCTCACCGGCCGGCGGAGTCGTGGCGTCCCACTATCCGGTGATGCTCGAGGAGACGTCCGACGACAGCATCAGCATCCTCAGTCACGTGGGGCGCCCCGACGAGCAGCTGCACGACCTCGGGAACCACGAGGTACTGGTGATCATCCAGGGCCCGCACGGCTACATCTCACCCGGCTGGTATCCCGAGGACCAGATCATCCCGACGTGGAACCACGTCACAGCTCACCTGTACGGGAAGCCGGAGATCCTCTCCGACGAGGAGAACTTCCGAGTGCTCGGGAAGCTGGTCGACACCTTCGAGGCCGTCATGCCGGAGCCCAGCGCTCTGGCCCTGGACCCCGAGGGATCACGCCGAGTGGCCCGGGGGACGGTGGGCATCCGCCTGCGCGTGACCCGCTTCGACGCGCGGCTCAAGCTCAGCCAGGACAAGGCTCCCGCCGTGGTGGAACGGATCGTGGACGAGCTCGAGCACGGCGAGCACTACGCGAACCCGGCCCTCGCCCGCGAGATGCGGCGTACGTGGCACGGATGAACAGTTCCGTGGGTGGCGTCCTTCTCCGCTCCGCGCGCCTGGTCGGGACGCCCGGTGAACCAGTGGACCTCCTCGTCGAGGACGGCATCATCACGGCTGCGGGCCAGGGCCTGGAACCCGGTTCGGCCCGGACGGTGGATCTCGGCGGACGGTGGGTGTCACCGGGTCTCTGGGATTCGCACGTGCACATGGGCCAGTGGGCGCTCATGCGCCAGCGCCTCGATCTGTCCCCGGCGACATCGGCCGCGGGCGCCGCGGCGCTGGTCGCCGGACGCCTGCTCTCGATGCCGCCCGCGGCCGGACAGCCCCTGATCGGCTACGGCTTCCAGGACGGACTGTGGCCGGACGCCCCGACGCGGGAACTGCTCGACGCCGTCGGGTCCGACGTGCCCGTCGTGCTCGTCAGCAAGGACCTGCACGCGGCATGGCTCAACACCAGGGCCCTCGCCCTCCACGGGCACGCCGACCACCCCACGGGTCTGCTGCGCGAACAGGCCGCCTTCGACGTCAACGCCCGCATCAGCTCGGTGCCCGACGAGCACCTCGACGGCTGGGTGGGGGAGGCGGTCGATGCCGCGGCCGCCCGGGGCGTCGTCGGCATCGTGGACCTCGAGATGACCCTCTCCCTCGACCGGTGGGCCCACCGTGTGGCCGGTGGCATCCGGGGTATGCGGGTCCGGGCCGGCGTGTACCCGCACGATCTCGACACCGTCATCGCGAGGGGCCTGCGCACCGGGGACGTCATCGAGGGTACGGAGGGCCTGGTGACGATGGGCCCGTTCAAGGTCATCACCGACGGTTCGCTGAACACCCGCACCGCGTTCTGCCACGCCCCGTACCCCGGACTCGAGAACACAGCCGAGGGGCACGGGATCTCCACCGTGGGCGGGACCGACCTCGTCGACCTGCTCCGCCGCGCGTCGTCGGCAGGCCTCGTGCCGGCGGTCCACGCGATCGGGGACGCGGCGAACTCCCTCGCCCTCGACGCGTTCGAGGAGGTGGGCTGCGGCGGAAGCATCGAGCATGCCCAGCTCGTCGACGAGGCCGACTTCGGACGCTTCGCGCGCCTCGGCGTCACTGCCAGCGTCCAGCCGGAGCACGCGATGGACGATCGCGACGTCGCGGACCGTTACTGGCCGGGGCGCACGCACCGGGCCTTCGCCTTCGGGAGCCTGGTGGCAGCGGGCGCGGAGGTCAGGCTCGGCTCGGACGCGCCGGTCGCACAGCTCGACCCGTGGGTGTCGATGGCCGCTGCCGTGTCCCGAGCACGGGACGGGCGGTCACCGTGGCACCCCGAGCAGCGCGTGCTGTCGTCGGTGGCACTCGCCGCGTCTACCGACGGGCGCACGATGCTGCGGCCGGGGTCGGTAGCAGACCTCGTGGTCACCGAACTGGACCCGCTCCGCGCCGACGACCACCAGCTGCGGGACTTCGCCGTGTCGGCGACCATGCTCGGGGGCCGGTGGACGCACTCCACCCTCGACGGGGACACAACCGTCCAGGGGTAGCTGTCGGGGTCCGGCGGACGTCCCGGGTGCGGCAAGATGGAAGGCATGGACCGGGCCGCAGAGATCTCCGCTTTCCTGCGCTCGCGACGCGCACGGATCTCGCCGACCACGCTCGGAGCGCCGTTCGACGGCAGGGTGCGGCGCGTGCCCGGGCTCCGGCGCGAGGAAGTGGCCCGGCTCGCCGGCATGAGCCCCGACTACTACACGCGGATCGAGCAGGGCCGCGGTGGCGCGGTGTCGCTGGAGATCATCGACTCCATCGCCCTGGCCCTCCGCCTCGACACGGTGGAACGGAACCACCTGCTGAACCTCTGTGGCACCCCACTGCCCCACCACACGCCCGGCCTGGAGCCCCAGCGCGTTCGCCCCGGGCTGTACGACCTGCTCGCCGTCATGGAATCGGTACCCGCGATCATCCTCGGACGCCGCACCGACGTGCTGGCCAGCAACCGCCTGGCGAGGGCCCTGATGACCGACTTCGAGGCGCTTCCGGCTCCGCACCGCAACTACGCCCGCTTCATCCTGCTCGATCCGAAGGCCCGTGAGCTCTACCGGGACTGGGAGCAGGTGGGCGAGCAGACCACCGCGATGCTGCACCTCGACGTCGGACGCTTCCCGGAGGACCGCCAGCTGGCCGACCTCATCGCCGATCTCCGTGCGGGTTGCCCTGAGTTCACCCGGTTCTGGGAGGACCAGAACGTCCACGAGAAGGACCAGGGCGAGATCCGCTTCAACCACCCTGTCGGCGGTGAGTTCGTGCTGCATTACCAGACCCTCCTGGTACCGGGAGAAGCGGACCAGAGCGTCTGCACCTACTACGGGGCGCCGGGATCCAGCAGCGAAGCCGCGCTCGCGAGGCTCGCCGGGATGACGACGTCGTCCCCTGCCTCCGCCTGATCCTCCCGCCGCTGTGGCGCGGGCCACAGGTCAGGCTAGCCCTGCGCGAACTAGGTCCAGCGGGGTAGGTCTTGGGCGGTCGAGCGCTCCGGGGGAGTGATGGACTGAAGTCTGTACCAATCCCCACAGGCAGGAGCACCACCCGTGACGAGAGCATCGGACACACCGTCGGTTGCGGCCAGTCTGAGCCTGATCCAGGACGAGCTCGCAGGAGCAGCCGGCAGCCTGCAGGACGACCAGCTCGCAGCGCTCGTGGCCGAGATCCAGCAGGCCCGGAAGATCTTCGTCGCCGGTGGAGGCCGTAGCGGCCTCGCCCTGCGCATGCACGCCATGCGCCTCATGCACCTCGGACTTCCGGTGCACGTGGTGGGCGAGACGACGACGCCGGCCATCGGCTCCGGCGACCTCCTGATCGTCGCCTCCGGCTCCGGAACCACCGCCGGTGCCGTCGCTGCTGCAGAGACCGCGGTCTCCGTGGACGCCCGGGTGGCGGCCCTGACCACCGACGGCGAGTCGACGCTCGCCGGACTGGCCCACCGCGTGGTGGTCATCCCCGCCGCGCAGAAGACGGACCACGGCGGCACGGTGTCCCGCCAGTACTCCGGCAGCCTCTTCGAGCAGGCACTGCTCCTGGTGCTCGACGCCACGTTCCACACCCTCTGGAAGGCCGACGGCACCCCCGCCGAAGACCTCTGGCCCCGGCACGCCAACCTCGAATAGCGCGCCACCCCTGATCCCCCCCAGCCAGCAAAGGAAACATCATGAAACTGCAACTCGCCATGGACGTACTGACCGTCGAGGACGCCCTCGAGCTCTCCGGGAAGGTCGCCGAGTACGTCGACATCATCGAACTGGGCACCCCCCTGGTCAAGAACGCCGGACTCTCCGCCGTCACGGCCATCAAAGAAGCCCACCCGGACAAGATCGTCTTCGCGGATCTGAAGACCATGGACGCCGGCGAGCTCGAGGCCGACATCGCCTTCACGGCCGGCGCCGACCTCGTGACCGTGCTCGGCGTCGCCGATGACTCCACCATCGCCGGAGCCATCAAGGCCGGCAAGGCCCACGGCAAGGGCGTGGTCGTGGACCTCATCGGCGTCGACGACAAGGCAGCACGCGCCAAAGAGGTCACCGACCTCGGTGCGGAGTTCGTCGAGTTCCACGCCGGACTCGACGAGCAGGCCCAGGACGGCTACAACCTCGACACCCTGCTGACCGCAGGCAAGGAAGCCGGCGTCGCCTTTTCCGTCGCCGGAGGCGTGAAGCTCGCCACCCTCAAGGACGTCCAGGCCTCGGGTGCCGATGTCGCCGTCATCGGCGGCGGTATCTACAGCGCCGATGATCCCGCACAGGCCGCGAAGGAACTGCGCGCAGCGATCAGCTGATCTGCCCGTAGCAGGAAGGAAGGGCCGGTCCTTCGGGGCCGGCCGTGCCGTTTCCCCGGGCGCTGTGCGAAAGCACACCGGGGTCCCGCTGATCGGTGGAGAACAGCCAGTACCGCGTGGTGCTGCCGCTGGGACGATTGGATGGACAGCCGATTCCGCCACAGAATGGACCGCCATGGGCAACGACGCCGTACCCAACCCTGACCCGTCGACGTACGAGGGGAGGGACGCCGCCTTTCTGCAGGACTTCGCCACCCTCAGTACCTTCGGAGCCACGCCCGGGGGAGGAGTGGAACGCCAGGCGGGCTCGCCGGCCGATGGCGAGCAGCGTGCCTGGCTCACGGACCTGTTGGCGGTGCAGGGCTTCACCGTCCATTTCGACCGGGCCGGCAACCAGTTCGGGCTCCTCGAGCTCGTTCCCGGCGCACCCTTCGTGCTCGTCGGCTCACACCTGGACTCGCAGCCGACCGCCGGCAGGTACGACGGCGCCTTCGGCGTCCTGGCCGCAGCCCACGCGGCATTCACTCTCGCGGAGGAGTGGCGCGCGGCCGGTGCGGCTCCGCGCTACAACCTCGCAGTGGTGAACTGGTTCAACGAGGAGGGGTCGCGGTTCAAGCCGTCCATGATGGGCAGTTCCGTGTTCACGGGGAAGCTCGCCCTCGAGGATGCGCTCGCCACGACGGACCCGGCAGGGGTCGCCGTGCGCGAGGCACTGGCAGCGACGGCGAGCTCCGGCACGTTGGAGGGACCCGACCCGGCCTACTACGCCGAGATCCACATCGAGCAGGGTCGCGGGATGGAGCGCGACGGCATCGCGATCGGCGCCGTCGCATCGAACTGGGCGGCGAACAAGTACGAGTTCGTCATCCACGGCGAGCAGTCCCACACCGGATCGACGGTCATGGCGGACCGGCAGGACGCACTGCTGGGGGCTTCGCTGCTGGTCGTGGCCGCGCGGGACGTGGCCGACGCGTTCCCGGCGGGCGCCGTCCACACCTCGGTGGGCGAGCTGCACGTCTACCCGAACTCCCCGGTGGTCGTCGCGTCCCGCGTGAGCCTGCTGCTGGATCTCCGCTCCGCCGACGAGGAACTGCTCGCCGCCGCCGACCGGCAACTGCACGAGCAGCTCCGGGTGATCGAGGAGCGGGCCCGGGTGCGCATCGAGAAGACCGGGTCGCACTGCTGGCCGGTCACGCCCTACCAGCCGCAGGGCGTCGAGCTGGCGGAGAAGATCGCCGCGAACCGCGGCCTGAAGCACGCCCGCGTCCAGACGATCGCCGGACACGATTCCACCAACATGAAGGACGTGGTCCCGACCGTCATGCTGTTCGTCCCCTCCGTCGAGGGCATCTCGCACAACGAGCACGAGTACACCACCGACGAGGACATCGTGAACGGCCTGCACGTGCTCACCGACACCGTCCGCGCGCTGTGCCTCGGGGAGCTCGACGAACCGACGAAGTGACTCCCAGACAGAAGGAGCCCCGCCACCCGGCGGGGCTCCTTCTGTGTAGTACGGCTCAGGCCGTCTCGGCGACTCCGCACCAGCCGGCGATGAACAGGGCGATCGTCTTCGTGACGTTCCGGACCGACTCGACGGACACGCGTTCGTCGAAGCCGTGGATGGCCTCCGACGTCGGCCCGTAGACCAGCGCCGGAATGCCGGCGTAGAGCGAGAACACGCGGCCGTCGAGGTAGCCCGGCGTCGTGAAGTTCTGCAACGCGGCCCCGGTGACGTGCTGGTGGGCCGCCGCCAACGACTGCTCGGCCGCCGACCCCTCCTCGAGGACGTAGCCCTCGGAGAAGAAGCCCGTACGCACGGCCGAGATGTCCGCTTCGCTGTCGATACCTGCCAGGCAGTCCTCGATCTCGCGCCAGGCGTCCGCCGCCGAGGTACCGGGGTAGAGGGAGGCGCGGACGTCGAACTCGCACCAGGAGGGGACGCTCGAGGGCCAGTCGCCACCGGCGATTCTGCCGATGTTGAAGTTGATCGGATGGTCGAGGTCCTCGAAGTACCGGTGCTCGCCCTTCTCGGCATTCCAGCGGTCCTGCACCGTGCGCAGCTCCTGCATGACCGGATATGCGGCGTCGATCGCATTGAACCCCGACGCCATCTCGCGGACGTGCGTCGGCTGCCCGGACACCCGGACGCGGAACCAGATGACGCCCACGTTCGCGCGGACGAGCATGTCCTCCTCCGGCTCGGGAATGACGACGGCGTCGGCCGTGTAGCCGCGCTGCAGCGCCGCGAGTGACCCGTTGCCCGTGCATTCCTCCTCGACGACGGACTGCACGTGGATGCGTCCCTGGGGCGACAGGCCGGCGGCGCGCACGGCGTCGAACGCGAACAGGTTCGCGGCGAGCCCGGCCTTCATGTCGCCGACCCCGCGCCCGTACATCCAGCCGTCGAGGATCGGGGCATCCCAGGGGCTGCGGGACCAGGTCTCCACCGGGCCGGTGGGGACGACGTCGATGTGCCCGTTGAGGATCAGGGACCGCCCGGCTGCCGGCGCCGACGGCGTGTACGTCCCCACCACGTTGGTCAGGTCCTCGAAGTCCACCGTCGTCGGGCCGTACCCGACATGCCCGGACAGGGACTCCTCCTCGAGCTGCCAGCGGTCCAGCTCGAACCCGCGTTCCTGGAGGGCGCGGACCATCAGGTCCTGGGCACTGGCTTCCTGCGCCCGCAGCGACGGGTGGCGGACGAGCTCGGCCGTGAACGCGAGCTGGCGGTCGAAGGCGGCATCGACGGCGTCGAGGATCCGGGTGCGCTGTCCGTCGTCGAGCCCGGACCCGGGCGTGACATCACTGGACAATGGCCTTGTCCTTCACGCGGAGGCGCTCGCCGAAGAAGCCGCCGGCTGCGGTGATGAGCGAGACGGCCATGAGCAGCAGGGCCGCGGTCCAGGATCCGCCGCCGGTGGCGCCCTGCAGGGCGACGGCGATGAAGGGGAGGAATCCGCTCAGAGCGCCGGCGAGGTTGTAGCCCAGGGCGACGCCGCTGTAGCGGAGGTGGGGCGGGAACAGCTCGGTGAGCAGGGCGCCGGTCACCGCGTAGGCGATGGACAGGAACGCGATGCCGAGCGTCACGGCGAGGATGATGGCCGCGGGGTTCCTCGTGTCGATGAGCCAGAACAGCGGGAACGCCGCTGCGGCGGTGACGAGGCCACCGAGAAGGGTCATGCGTCCCGGCCCGACGCGCTCGCTGAGGCGTCCCATGACGAGCACGACGCCGATCTGGAAGACGGCGGCGACCAGCGTCGCGTTGACCATGAGCCCACGCTCGAGGCCGAGCGTGACGGTGCCGTAGCTGATGACGAAGGTGGTCATGACGTAGAACCCGCCGACACCGAGGAACGCGGCGGCGACAGCGACGAGCAGGCGGCCCCACGCGTTGCGGAAGACCTCCAGGGCGGGGATCTTGGCACGCTCCTCGAGCTTGACGAGTTCCCGGAAGATCGGGGACTCCTCGACCTTGAGCCGGATGTAGAGTGCGATCAGCAGCAGCGGGAAGGCGGCCAGGAACGGCAGGCGCCAGCCCCAGGAGTCGAAGGCCTCCGAGGGCAGCAGCAGGACGAGGGCGAAGGCGCCGGAGGACATCAGGGTGCCGACGGGAGAGCCGACCTGCACGAGCGCCGCGTACCGGCCGCGCTTCTCGATGGGTGCGTGCTCGACGGCGATCGTCATGGCTCCACCCCACTCGCCGCCCACGGCCAGGCCCTGCATCAGGCGCAGGATGGCGAGCATGATCGGCGCTGCCAGCCCGATGCTGCCGAAGTCCGGCAGGACGCCGATGAGCCCGGTGGCACAGCCGATCATCACGATGGTGATGAGCAGGGCGGGTCGGCGCCCCACGCGGTCGCCGATGAAGCCGAAGAGGACGGCACCGAGCGGGCGGGCCGCGAAGCCGACGCCGAAGGTCGCGAAGGCGGCGAGGGTCGCTGCGGTGGGATCCAGCGTCGTGAAGAACAGGCGGTTGAACACGATCGCCGCGGCGGTGCCGAAGAGGAAGTAGTCGTACCATTCCAGGGCCGTACCGACGAACGCGGCGCGCGCGATCTTGCCGGCGTCGGCCCCGCTCACTGTCGGGATCTCTGGTGGGGGTGCGGGTGTTGCCTCGGAGGGCTGCATGGTCATACTTCCTGGTCGGAGGGGAGCGGGGCGGTGGCAGGGACGGGGACGACCGTCCGGGGGGTGAGGAATCCGTCGCCGAAGACGCACTCGCCGCCCACGAGGGTGGCGAGGACGGTGATGGCGCCGATCCGGTCCGGGTCGACGCGGGCGGGGTGGTCGGAGAGGACGACGAGGTCGGCGAGCTTGCCCGCCTCGAGGGTGCCCCGGCGGTCCTCCTCGCCGGCGGCCCACGCGGCGTCCACGGTGTACGCGCGCAGGGCGGTCTCGGCGTCGACGCGCTCCTCGGGAGCGATGACGGCACCCGACGACGTGGTCCGCTGCACCATGGACTGCATGCCGAGCAGGGGGGCGCCGGTCGCGACCGGGCGGTCGGAGCTGCCCGGGACACGCACGCCCCGCTCGAGGAAGGATCGATGGCGGTAGACCCACGGCTCGCGCTCGCGCCCGACGGCGGCGGCCATGGTGTCGCCGACCTCGTACAGGAAGCGCGGTTGCGGGACGGGCGTGATGCCGAGCTCCACGAACCGGTCGAGCTGGTCGGGGCGGACCATGCCCGCGTGTTCGATCCGGTGGCGGACGCCGGGCCGGGGTTGCTGCTGCTGGGCTGCCGCGAAGGCGTCGAGGGCGACGTCGACGGCGGAGTCCCCGATGGCGTGCGCGGCGACGGTCCAGCCCGAGCAGTGTGCCGAGACGATCCGGCGGGTCAGTTCCTCGATCGAGAGCTGGAAGTCGCCGGTACCGTGGGCGTGGTCGCAGAACGGTTCGGTCACGGCAGCGGTGCGCCCGATCAGGGACCCGTCCACGAAGATCTTCATCGGGCCGATCCGGACGGTGTCGTCCCCGAAGCCCGTGGCGATGCCGAGGTCCAGGCCGAAGGTGATGCCGTCGTCGTCGTGCGCCGTGACCGGATGGAGGGCGTCGCTGGCGACCATGAGCTGGACGCGCGTCCGCAGTCCGCCCTGCCGGCGTGCGAGCGCATAGGCGGCGAGTTCGACGGGGCTGCGCCCGATCAGTCCGCCGCCGATGCCCGCTTCCACCACATGCGTCAGGCCCTCGGACGCGTACACCTCGCTGGCCCCTGCGACGGCGTCCGCCAGGTCCGCGACGGGATACGGCAGCACGAGTGCGGTGACGAGCTGCTGGGCCCGTTCCTCCAGCAGGCCCGTCGGGCCGTCGGCGTCCGTCACCACCTTCCCGCCTTCCGGCGTCGCGGCCGTGCCGTCGAGGACGCCGGCCAGCTCGAGGGCGAGGGAGTTCACCGAGCACATGTGGCCGGAACGGTGCTTCAGCCAGACCGGGCGTCCCGGGGCTGCGGCGTCCAGCAGCGTGCGGTGGGGATGGGCGCCGAGGACGGTGTCGTCGTACCCGGACCCGACGAGCCACTGACCCTCGTCGAGGATCGCTGCGGCATCCCGCACCGCTGCGGACACCTCGTCGAGGGTGCGGCAGCCGCTGAGGTCGAGCTCCTGCAGTGACTGCCCGAACCACGCCATGTGGTTGTGGGAATCTCCAAAACCGGGGACGACGACGGCCTGGTCCGCGTCGATCGTCCGCCGGGCCGGGAGGCCGGAGACGTCGTCGTCGAACCCGACGATGAGCCCGTTGAGGATGCCCATCGACTGCGCGGTCGGGCGGGTATCGCTGAGTGTGAAGAGCTGGGCGTTGATGATCTTGAGGTCGAGCATGGTGTTCCCTCGAGTGGGTGGAGCTGTTCGATTCCTACCAGTGTGGTCTCCGTCACCGGCGCCCACAATGGAGGGATGGCACGGACTCCAGCCCTAGGATGGGCAAATGCCCAAGAACAGTGACTCCTCGGCAACCGGGCGGTCAGTCCTGTCCGACGTGGTGACCAGCTGCCTCGCGGACATCGACGGAATCGCCGAACGGTTCCTGATCGACGTGCAGGACATCGAGGGGTACGCGGGCTCGCCCGTCCAGGACCAGGACCTGCGGGACACGGCCGTCGCCTCGATGGAGCTGCTGCTGAGGATGGTCGGCGGGCTGCCGGTTCCGGAGCGCCTGGCGCTCATGTCGGACGCGCTCGGCCACCGCAGGGCGAGCCAGGGTGTACCCCTCGAATCACTGCTGCGGGCCGTGCGGATGGACTTCCGCATCCTGTGGACCGAGATGCTCGGCAGGGTCCCGGCCGAGTCCCTGTCCGATTTCACGCACGATGCGGTGCGGGTGTGGGAAGCCGTCGAGTTCCATGTGACCCGTGTGCACGCCGGATACATGGACGAACTCGCGTCGATGGCCCACGAGAAGGAACAGCAGCGGGCCTTCCTGCTGTCGAGGCTGCTGTCCTCCGACGGTCGGGACCCGCAACTGCTCGGGCAGGCCGCCCGGGCGCTGGGCGTGTCTCCGCAGGGATCGTTCGTCGTCGCGGTGGGGGCGGAGAGTGCGCGCAGGGAGTTCAGGG
Source organism: Arthrobacter sp. UYP4 (assembly GCF_057291175.1). Classification (NCBI taxonomy): domain Bacteria; kingdom Bacillati; phylum Actinomycetota; class Actinomycetes; order Micrococcales; family Micrococcaceae; genus Arthrobacter; species Arthrobacter sp. UYP4. Next base: position 508,046 of record NZ_JBXAVU010000002.1, on the reverse strand, counting down.
CCGGCATCGCCCGGGCACAGGCAGAGGACTACCTGCACGAGCGCGACGGAGCGCTCATCCTCGTCCTCGAGGACCGGCGTCCGCCGTCGGGTCGGGCGACGGTCGCCGTGCCGGCCTGGCTGACCGGCCTCCGGTGCTTCGTCGCGCCCGTCGCGGGGTCCCTGGCGGAGGTCCCGACGATGGTCCGCGTGGCCCTCGAGGCCGTGGCGGTGCTGGACTTCACGGCGCCGGGCCACCAGTCGATCCGGCAGGCCTGGGGCCCGGTGGCTGCTGCACGGCTCGGCGGGTTCGGTGCGGTGCTCGCCGACGAGGTCCTCGGGCCGCTGGCGCGCATCCCGGCGGCGGAGGGGGAACGCCTCGTCGAGACCCTCCTCGCCTACGTGAACTCCGGATCGGTCTCCCTGGCTGCGCAGCAGCTGTACTGCCACCGCAACACGGTGCTCAACCGGCTGGCACGGGTCCATCAGCTCACCGGGTACGACCCGGCGGTCCCTGCCGACGCGGCCACGCTGATCGCCGTCCTGAACTGCCGCGTCCAGGCGCAGGCTGGGAGCGACGCTCCCCGTTCCTGATCCCCGTCGTCGTACCCGGTTCGGTTGCGGAACCGGACCGGGAGCGACGGTGGTCAGGCGCTCTCCTCGCCCTTGTCGTCGACTTCCTCGACCCACGACGGCGGCTCGTCGCGTCCCTGCTCCTCGTCCTTCTCGGCGTCGTCCGCCGTCGCCTGCACGATGCCCTGGGCATGGTGCGTGGGTGCGTAGACGGCGTAGAGGCGCAGGGGTTCGTCCCCGGTGTTCTCGACGTCGTGCCAGGTGCCGGCGGGCACCTGGATGCTCCAGCCGTCCTCGACGTCCTGCTGGTACGAGAGGTTGTCCTTCGAGGGCCCCATCGTGACGCGGCCCTTCCCGGCATCGACGCGCAGGAACTGGTCGGTGCCGTGGTGCACCTCGAGGCCGATCGCATTGCCCGGCTCGATCGACATGAGCGTCACCTGCAGGTGCTTCCCCGTCCAGGCGACGCGACGGTAATCGGTGTTCGCCGTCGTTGCACTCTCGATGTCGAACGCGTTCGGGTTCGGTCCGTTGTCAGTGATGTCCATGATCGCATTCTGTACCATTTCCGCCCGGGGTCGCCAGATCGAGGACCACGTCGTCGGGCCGGGAAAGCGCGGTATGCGGTGGGAAGGGTGATCGTGGACCGGTGCCCGGCCGGCCCGGCCTACCGGGCCACGGGTTCGAAGGGTGACGAAGCAGCCCCGGTCCACCGGTACAGGTCCAGCACGGCGGTCTGCTTCGTGACGCCGTCGTCGACGACCCGGCCCTGGGTGGCGATGTAGAAGTAGCCGTTGCCAAGGGACTCGAGTCCGACGTCGGCGGTGAAGTTCCAGCCCCGGATTCCGGTGGGCTCGTGGGAGAGGCCCTGCTGGAGGAGGGGGAGGAGCAGGCCTTCCTCGCGCGTCGGCTGGCCCTCGATCATGCCTCGTTCAGGTCGTGACGAGCCGTCGATAGCGTAGAGCGAGTAGTTGGGGAACTGCTCCTTCACGCCCTTGTAGACGCCGAGGAGCCAGGTGTGGGTGAAGGCGTCGTAGTTCAGGTTCTGCACGCCGTAGGTGGTGTTGCCGGTGTGGACGAAGTACTTGCCGTCGGTGGTCGCCGGGCCGGAGGTGTGGGGGGCGGCCTGGGTGAGCGGCTGCTCGTACTTCTTCCACCGTGTGACGTCGTACTGCAGGAGCACCTGGTGGTCGTTGTCCGTGCGTTCGGTGTTCGAGTACACGCCGTAGGCGACCGTGAGCAGCTGCCTGCCGTTCTTGCGGCCGAATGCCGGGCCGAAGGAGACACCGTCGATCCCGCTGCTGCCGTAGCGGTGGTCCGGGGTGTCGGCGATGTCGCCGTCGAAGACGCCGTTGCCGTCCAGATCCGCGGTGAAGTCCTGCACCACCTCGTCGAGGTAGACGGCCGTGACGATGCCGTCCGTCTCGGCGTCCATGTCCATCCCGGTGATGCGGTCGACGTCGAAGATGGCGATGTAGAAGGACTCGGCCGCCTTGTACTCCAGCGATCCGTAGACGCGGCCGTCCTTCTCGTTGAAGTCGAGGTCCCCGAGGTGGCCGGTGAATCCCGTGACGGTGCCGAGGACGGTGCCGTCGAGGTCGGTCTTCACCAGCATCGAGGTGAAGGAGTAGTAGACGACCTCGTTCTCGGTGTCGACGGCGATCCCCTGGACGTGCCCGGCGGGCCAGGCGCCGCCGTCGACCGTGGCGGGGAAGTCCTCGACGGCTGGCTTCGCGGCGCCGGTGACCAGGACGGCGGACAGCAGGACGGAGATGGCGCGGACGATTGCTTTCACGGATGGCTCCTCGTCGGGCAGCAGTGGTGTCGGTTCCACGCTGCCGAGGGGGAGTCACGGGCGGGTTGCCTCCGCTGGGCAGGGAGGTGAACAGGCCGCCAAGGCTCGCCTAGGAACGCAACTGCGGCGTGGTGGCCCGGACGATCAGCTCCGGCTGCAACAGGACGCTCGAAGCGGTCTCCCCCTTGAACCCCCGCAGCAGTGCGTCGACGCTGAGGGTGCCCATCCGCTGCAGGTCGGAGCGGATGGAGGTCAGCGGGACCGGGAGCGTCGCTGCGAGGTCGAGATCGTTGTAGCCGACCAGCGCGACGTCGTCGCCGACCCGTTTCCCGGCGTCGCGGATGGCTCCCATCGCGCCGAGGGCGAGGAGGTCGTGCACGGCGAAGATGGCCGTGGGGGGCTCCGGCAACTGCATGAGCTGCCGACCCGCCTCCAGCCCCGAGGGCGTGCTGAACGCCGACTCGACGACGTAGGCGTCCGGCAGCGGATAGCCGGCGGACTCGAAGGCCCTGCGAAATCCGAGGGTCCGCTCGCGGCCCGTGCTCGCCAACTGGTCCCCGGCGATGACTCCCACCCGACGGTGACCGAGAGCCAGGAGGTGCTCGGCCGCGAGGTGCCCACCGCGGTGGTCGTCCGTGGTGACGGACAGGTGGCCCTCGAGTTTCCGCATGACGAGGACGTAGGGGACGCCCCGGCGCCGCAACTCATGCGCTGCCGTGTCACCGATGTGTGAATCGCCGATGATGACGCCGTCGATCCTCCGCGAGAGCATCGCGTCGAGACGGGTCCGTCGGTGATCCGGATCGTCGAGGGTGTTGGCGACGACCGTCCCGTAGCCGGCAGCGCTGGCCGCGGCGTCGATGCTCTCGTAGATGGACGCGAGCACGAGATCGGTGAGGCGGGGGACGAGGACGCCGATCAGGCGGGACGATCCGGTCCTGAGTCCCGCCGCGCCGACGTCGCGCCGGTACCCGAGCACGGCAGCCAGCTCCCGAACGCGCCGGACCGTATCCGCACCCACCCCGGCCGGATCGTCGCTCAGCGCACGTGATGCCGTGGACACATGCACCTGCGCATGCCGTGCCACGGTCGCGAGCGTCACGGGGCGCGATCGACCGGACGTCGGGCCGGTGATGGGTTCGTCCTTCATTGCCTCGAGTCTAGGGGCCCCGGGCTCCCCGGACAGCAGGTGCAGGGGGCACGCAAAGGTTTGCGCGAGTGGTACCCCGTCCCGCAGCTTTCACAGTGCGGAAACATTGACGAAACCACCCGCCCGTAGTGTGATGTACACCATACTTCCGCGATCGTCCCTCCCCGATGCGGAACGCAATCGTTTGCGCGAATGACAGGATCCCATGCTCCAGTCCACCTCACTCGAGACCCTCGAACGACTCGGCACCGGCGTCACCGCACTGTCCGGTTTCACCGACGGCGACCGTCCCGGCTGGACCCGGGAGGTGTTCAGCGAGCCCTACCGGGCCTCCCGGACCTGGACCGCGGACCGCATGCGCCAGGTCGGGCTGGAGGTGCATGTCGATGCCGCCGGCAACATCGTGGGCCGTCTCGCAGGCCGCGAACCGTCCGCCCCGGCGCTGGTCACGGGATCGCACACGGACACCGTCGACGGCGGTGGACGGTTCGACGGCATCGTCGGTGTCCTCGGGTCCATCGAGGCCGCACGGCTCCTGCAGGAATCCGGGACGCAGCTCCAGCGGGACCTGCTGGTCGTCGATTTCCTCGGGGAGGAATCCAACGTCTTCGGCCTCAGCTGCCTGGGCAGCCGGTGCGCAGCCCAGGAGATGACGCCGGAGGACCTCGAACGGCGGGACTACCGCGGCGTGAGCCTCGGCCGGGCGTACACCGACTTCGGTCTCGATCCGTCGACGCTCTCCGACGTGCCCTGGGCGAAGCGACCGCTGCACGCCTTCGTCGAACTGCACATCGAACAGGGCCCCACCCTCGAGAAGCGTGGGTTGCCGCTGGGCGTCGTCACCGCGATCACCGGGATCGAGCGCTTCATCGCCACCTTCGCGGGCTCCGCGGACCACGCCGGGACCACCTCCATGGAGGACCGCCGGGACGCGATGATCGCCGCCGCCGAGGCCGTCCTCGCGGTGCGCGCCGAAGGCTGCGGGGCGCCCACCCATGGCGTCGCGACCTCGACGCGCGTGGAATCGGAATCCCGGTCACCGAACGTGGTGCCGTCCCTCGTCCGCATGTACAGCGAGGTCCGCAGCGTCGACTCGTCCTGGCTGTCCGGCGTCAAGGGACGCCTCACCGCCGAGATCGCCGCGAAGGCGACCGACCTCGGCGTCGACGTCGGCTTCGAGTGGTCGACCGACAACGCCGTGGTCCAGGCGGACCGGGGCGTGCAGGACGTGGCCGGCGCAGCCGCCGACGCCCTCGGACTGCCGTGGATGCCGATTCCCAGCGGTGCGACGCACGACGCCGTGCACATGGCCTCCCTCGCACCCATGGGCATGATCTTCATTCCCTCCAAGAACGGCAAGAGCCATTGCCCGGAGGAGTGGAGCAGTACGGAGGACATCGCCACCGGCGTGAGCGCGCTCGTCGCGACCCTCCGCCGGCTCGACGGCACCGACACCCGACCGACCGACTGACCGGCTCTTCGACCCCCACCCGCCCTGCCGACCGGAGTTTCCATGAAAACTGCACTGACTCCCGAGGGACTGTCCACGGACATCCTTGCGATCGCCAACCTGCCCGTCCTCTGGATCCTCGCCCTCGGGGTATTCGCGGCCATCATCGTCCAGTCGCTGATCTACATGAGGGCCGCGAAGAAGGCCGGACCCGCGGCCGACATCTCCGCTGACGAACTGCGGACATCCTTCCGGGCCGGTGCCATCGCCGCGATCGGGCCGTCGCTGGCCGTGGTACTAGTCAGCATCGCCCTCCTCACGCTGTTCGGCACACCGGCCGTGCTGGTGCGGATCGGCCTCGTCGGCTCGGCCGCCACCGAATCGGCCTCCGCGAGCCTCGCCGCCGGCACCATGGGCGCCACCCTCGGCGGGCCGGACTACACGCAGGCGGTGTTCGTGGTGGCATTCATGGCCATGAGTCTCTCCGGTGCCGGCTGGATGCTGGCGACCCTCGTGCTGACGCCTATCCTGCGCAGGGGTGACACGAAGCTGCGGCGGGTCAATCCCGCCCTGATGGCCATCGTGCCGGCGGCCGCCCTCATCGGGGCCTTCGCAAGCCTCGGTATCGCCGAACTCGGCAAGACACCGGTCCACATCCTGTCGGTCATCGTCTCGGCCATCACCATGGCCGTGTGCATCGTCCTCGCGAACAGGACTTCCGCGACCTGGCTGAGGGAGTGGGGGCTCGGCATCTCGATCATCGTCGGGCTGTTCGCCGCGTACATCGCCCACACCTCCGGCATGGCCCCCGCCGCCTAGGCAGTACCTCACCCGAAAGGAACCACCATGTCTGCTGCAGATACTGCCGTCACCTCCTCCGGATCGCTCGCCGAATTCGACCGCACCACCTCCCTCTGGGGCCAGTTCACCATGGGCACCGCCCTCCTCCTCTCCCTCGCCGCGCCCCTGTACCTCGTCTTCTTCACGGACCTGGGCATCACTGCCGGGATGATCTGGACGGCCTATCTCGCCGTCGCCGCAGCGTTCTTCGTGCTCTGGTTCGTGGAGCCCATCACCTACTACCCGGTGCTCGGGCCGGCCGCGATGTACCAGGCCTTCATGATCGGCAACATCGCCAACAAGCTCCTGCCCTCGGCCCTGGTGGCACAGGCGGCCGTCGGAGCGAAAGCCGGCACCAAGCGGGGCGAGTTCGCGGCACTCATGGCCATCTGCGGCGCGGCGATGGTCCACGTCGTCTCGATGCTGCTGTTCGTCGGGATCCTCGGGACCTGGCTGGTCAGCATCATCCCCACCGACATCGTCGACGTCGCGCGGCTCTACATCTTCCCGGCGATCATCGGCGGCGTCCTCGTCCAGCTGATCGTCACCATGAAGCAGCCCCGCGTGACCGTGATCGCCGTCGTCGTCGCCGTGGTGGTGCTCTTCGTCCTGGTGCCGGCGGTCCCGGTACTCGCCAAGCCGGCCACCGGCGTCGTCGTCCTGATCACCGCCGTGCTGGCCTGGTTCCTCCGCTCGCGCAAGGCGACCCCAACCCCCACCACCCTCGTCAACTAGGCTCCAGACAGACCCGCCCGAAAGGACACCATGACCATCGACACCGCCGTCTTCGACCTCTCCGACGCCGACACCACCGCGATGCACGAGCTGTACCAGCACCTCCACGCCCACCCCGAGCTCTCCATGCAGGAGACGCACACGGCGGCGTTCATCCTCGAGAAACTGAACCACCTCGGGCTGGAGACCTTCATGTGCGGGGGCACCGGCGTCGTCGGGATCCTGCGCAACGGCGACGGCCCGGTGGTCGGCTACCGCGCGGACACGGACGGCCTGCCCATCGCCGAGGACACCGGCCTCGCCTACGCCAGCACGACGGCGGGCAACCTCGCCGACGGCACCGATGTCCCCGTGATGCACGGCTGCGGCCACGACACCCACATGACCGTGGGCCTCACCGCCGCCCAGCTGCTGGCAGAGAGCCGCGAGGCATGGTCCGGCACCGTGGTCTTCATCTTCCAGCCCGGCGAGGAGACCGGCGAGGGCGCGGAGGCGATGGTCGAGGACGGCCTGTGGGACAAGGCACCGAAGCCGTCGATCATCTACGGGCAGCATGTGTGGCCGGGACTCGCCGGCACCGTGAACATCAGCAAGGGCACCGCCATGGCGATGGCCGACTCCTGGAAGGTGACCGTACACGGCAAGCAGGCGCACGGCTCGCAGCCCGAGCAGTCGATCGACCCGATCGTCCTCGGCGCCCACATGGTGGTGCGCCTCCAGACGATCGTCTCGCGCGAGGTGCACCCCATGAAGTCCGCGGTCGTCACGATCGGCACCTTCCACGGCGGGCTGAAGGAGAACATCATCCCGGCGTCGGCGGAGTTCACACTCAACGTGCGGACGTTCGACGTCGACGTGCGCGAGCGCGTCCTCGGCTCGCTGCGGCGGATCATCAGCGCGGAGGCCGCGGCGTCGGGAGCACCGGAGCCGGTGATCGAGCAGATCACCAACTTCCCCCAGTGCTACAACGACCCTGCCTCGACGGAGGATCTGATGGCCGTCCTCGGCGAGGTGCTCGGGGAGGACGCCGTCATCGAGGCCCCGCCGGTGATGGGCAGCGAGGACTTCGGACTCCTGGCCGAGGCCATCGGTGTACCGAGCGTCTACTGGTTCTTCGGCGGACACCCGCAGGAACTGCTCGACGGCGACGACCCCGTTCCCGGCAACCACTCGCCGTACTTCGCGCCGGCGATCGAGCCCACGCTCTCCACCGGAGTCCGGGCCGCCATGACGGCCCTGCTGTCGAAGGTCGGGACCACCGCGTGACCGCTGCACTCTCCGACCTGTCCGCCGTCGAGCTGACGGGGGCCATCCGCCGTCGGGAGGTGTCCGCACGCGAGGCGCTCGAGGCGCACTTCGACCGGATCGACGCCGTCAACGGCCCGATCAACGCCGTCATCACCGAGGACCGCGAGGGCGCCGCAGCGCGCGCGGACGCTGCCGATGACCTGACGGCGTCGAGCGCCGACCTCCCGCCGCTGCACGGTCTGCCGATGACACACAAGGACACGCACAACACCAGGGGACTGCGCACGACGCAGGGGTCACCGATCTTCCGGGACTTCGTGCCGACGTTCGACGACGTGATCATCGGCCACCTGAAGAGCGCCGGTGTGGTGACGACGGGCAAGACGAACGTGCCGGAGTTCGCCGCCGGCTCGCACACCTTCAACGAGGTCTTCGGGACGACGGTCAATCCGTACGACACCACGCGCAGTGCCGGCGGCAGCAGCGGGGGAGTGGCGGCATCGATCGCGGCACGCATCCAGCCGCTCGGCGACGGCAGCGACATGGGCGGCTCGTTGCGGATCCCCGCGTCGTTCTGCAACGTGGTCGGGTACCGCCCGTCGATCGGCGTCGTCCCGGCCGTGCCGACGCGCAACGCCTGGGCATGGCTCGGCCGCAACGGGCTGATGGCTCGTGATGTCGAGGACATCGCGCTGGGAATGACGGCGATCGCCGGCGCCGACCCGGCGGTTCCGTACGCCTACCCCGTGTCGGGCTCGTTCGCCGCCCCGCTGCAGCGGGACCTGACCGGGCTACGCATCGGCTGGTCACCCGATTTCGGGGTGGGCGTGCCGGTGGATCGCGAGGTACTGCGGGTCCTCGAGGGACAGCTGCAGGTCTTCGCCGACCTCGGCGCGATCGTCGAGGAGGCCGCGCCGGACCTGCGCGACGCCGACCAGGTGTTCGGTACGACGCGCGCCTTCGACTTCGTGCTCGGCCTCGGTGAGCTCGTGCAGAAGCACGGCGATGCGATCAAACCCGAGATCCGCTGGAATGTGGAGCAGGGGTTGCAGCTGACGGCGCAGGACATGGTCGATGCCGCCCTCGCCCGGACCCGGCTCGACACGAGCGTGCGGCGCTACTTCGGGAAGTACGACGTCTTCGCCAGTCCGACGGCGCAGGTGCTTCCGTTCGACGCAACCGAGCGGTATCCGACGTCGGTCAACGGCGTGGAGTTCGAGACGTACCTGGACTGGATGCGTTCGGCCTGCCTGATCTCGGCGACCGGGCTGCCCGCGGTGTCGGTGCCTGCCGGCTTCAGCGAGGACGGCCTGCCGGTCGGGCTGCAGCTCGCGATGCCGCACGGCAGCGACGTCGAACTGCTGCAGGTCGCGTATGCGTTCGAGCAGGCGACGGGGTGGGCGAAGCGGGCGCCGGAGCTGTAGGGCACCCGCAGGGCGCTCGTTTATGTCTGTGCCGGTTTTCCCAGTCGGACGATGGACGGAGCAGTCGGGTCCTTCACTGCAGCTATGCCGGCCGCAGTTGCCTGGGTCAGGCACCACTTCTCGAGGCTGCCCAGCCGTAGGTCTGCCAGTTTCCTGCCACCGTCGAGGAGCAACCCCACATAGCCGCCGAACTGACCGACGTGCACCCCGCTCTTGCGCAGGTGGCCGTCCTGAAGCGCCGCGAGGAAGGCCGCCCGCACGTGTTCGGGACCGGCTGACGGCGGGACGTGCTTCAGGACGTGACGCTGCAGGTGTCCATTGACCGACGGAGTCTTTTTGGCCGGCTCGGCGACAGGTGGTGCTGCTTTCTGCTTGAGGGGCGCACTAGCCATCGCTACTGCCGGTGACTCGGGTGCAGCGATCGGGGCTGCTGCCGGCACCTTGAAAGGAACCACCGACGTTGCTGTCGACGGACTGGCCAGAAGTTCCGGCGCCTGCGTGCCTGATGGCGCAACAAGCCCCTCGTCGACCAGCGCTGCGAGTTCGAGATGGAGCGCGGCCAGTTCGCGGTAGATGGCCGCGATCCTCACCTGAGGACTCGGTGGTACGGGAGCGGGCGGAGCGATCCTCCTACGCACCGCCTGGCTGATCGAGCACCGGAAGAGCTCGGCCAGCGCCTCGGCGAGAGCGACCTGCGCACTGCCACCGGCAGCGATCAGGGGAACAGTGACGGCCCTGCGCTCGACCATGAGGGCGACGTCGTCGAGCGACCCGTGCACCACGCCGTACCGCAACCGCTCCCGCCGCGTGGCCTCATTCACCTGAGGGGAGTACACGGTCGGATACAGGTTGATGGAGTGCTGGTCGGCCGACGGGAAATGCTCCCTGCAGATATTCAGCCGAAGAGCGCGACGGACGGCGTCGAGTTGCTTGCCCACCTGCTCGAGGGGATTCGGCACCACGGACTGATTTCCCAGCGTCCACGCTTCGCCGGCATCCTTCACGCGGACCACCGCGGCAGGGAACCGCTTCCACTCGCTGAGGATGAAGGTCCCGTTGGTCGAGTTGTAGAAGAGCCAGTCCACCTCGGCGACCGGCAGACCCGGTGCGTCGACGCGGCAGTTGCTGAAGGCCCAGACGTGATCGCCCAGGAGCTGGTGCAGGCGGGTCACGTCCGCGGGATCCGCCGTATGGGCTGCGCTGTTCTTCGAGGGGAAGTGGAGCATGGATTCTTCCGGTACAGGGAGTAGGTGGCGCTGCGAGGCGAGGGAGCGGCAGCTCAGAAGGGTGGCAGGACGCCCGCCGCCGAGGCGACGAATGCCGCGGGCACGGCAAGGAGCCAGCCGATCCGTCGTCGTCGTGCCTGGTCCACCAGCCGGTCCAGCGCTTCGAAGGGCCCGACGACGTCGGCCGGGTCGCGCAGCGCAGGTGCTGTGCGCCGCCAGGTCGAGGGCTGTGCTGCGGCAGCCGAGAGGAGGGCGACCTGCTGCCCGGTGTGGACCACCGGCCGTCGGGTGAGCCACCGCAGGAGCTGGTTCTCGGAAACCACCGACACAGACCGGTGCTTCTCCTTCACGGTGACCTGCCGAGCCCCGACGACCACGATCGCGGCCGATACCGACACGGAGTTCAGGACGGCGGCGGACAGCAGCTTCCCTGCCCGTGCCGCCTCATGCTCCGAGTTCCGGATGTAGGGGTAGCGCGTCCCGGCGACCAGGAAGGTGCCCTTCGCGGTCCAGACATCCTGGCCGGGATGGCGTTTCGTGTTGATCGTGAAGATGCCCGTCGGCCCAATGACCACGTGGTCGATGTCCGAGGACTTCTCACCGACCGGGACGGCGTGCAGGACCGTCCACTCGGGTCCCAGGGATGCGAGGGTGCGACCCACGGAGCGTTCGCCGAGTGCTCCCCAGTACCAGGGCCGGCTGTCGGGAGCCAGCGGACGGACGCCGAACACCCGGGCCAGCAGTCCGCGCGTGTCCTTCGTGCCGTGGACGTCGAGCAGCTGCTCCATGACCGACTGACCGGGGACACGCCGCTTGAGCAGGCCGAGCGTCGCCGGTTCGACGTAGGCGACGTCGTCGTCGAGTGGGACAGCCGCGCTCATGGTCCGCTTCCCGACGCCATGCGATTCCCCCCGAGCCTGAGACCCGGGCGAGCTGAGCCTCGCCCGGGTAGGACGAATCTACCGGGCGAAGTGCAGTGATGAGGCCGGTCAGGGCGCCGATTGCCGGCAGGATTGCCACAGCATTTCCGCACCGGCACGGGAACCGCGACGGAGAGCTCGAGGCGCGCCGCCGATCGGTGGGCGGGCAGGCTCCCGTTAGGCTGGAGAGGGTCGCGGAACGAGCGGCGACAGCTTCAGGGGGAACAGTGCAGGGTCTCGACTTCACCGCGATCGACTTCGAGACCGCGAACAGCAAGCGGGGCTCGGTCTGCGCCGTCGGCCTGGCGAAGGTGAGCAACGGCGTCGTCGTCGACAGGGCGGCGTGGCTGATCAAGCCCCCGCGCTCCGTCGGCGAGTTCGCGCCACGCAATATCCAGGTGCACGGCATCCGCCCTGCTGACGTCCGCACTGCTCCGGGGTGGCCCGAGAGCCTGCAACGCATTCTGGACTTCGCCGGCGACGACCGATTCGTCGCGCACAACGCGTCCTTCGACCGTTCCGTCCTGCGCGGTGCGTGCGTGGAGTCAGGACTCACAGTTCCCGACACCACCTTCCACTGCTCCGTCGACCTCGCCCGTCGCCTCCTCGATCTCGAGCAGCACAAGCTCCCGCACGTCGCGAAGGCCCTCGGCCTGGGGGCTTTCCAGCACCATGATGCCGGGAGCGACGCCGAGATCTGCGCGGCCGCCGTCGTAGCGATCGCGCGACGACACGCACTCCACTCGCTCGACCTGCTCTGGCCACCGGCCCAGCAGGCATCGGTCCGCTCCTACCGCTCCGCGGCCAGCACTGCCCCTGCCGGACTGCCGCGAGCGAACCATCAGGCCGACCCGTCGAACCCCCTCTTCGGTCAGGAGGTGGCGTTCACCGGGGACCTCGCCACCCTGACGCGGCAGGACGCGATGAACCTGATCGCGGACCGCGGCGCGACGCCTGCCGCCAACGTGACCAAGAGGACCACGATGCTCGTCGTCGGACAGCAGGATGCCGGCCGACGCAGGGCATTCCTGACACCGGGTACCGCCAAGGAGAGGAAGGCGCTCCAGCACATCGGCGCGGGTCAGGCCATCCGCGCCGTCAGCGAGTGCGAGCTGCGCGAGTGGGTCGGGTTGGACCGGCCCGACGCCTCACGGGACGAGACACCTGCAGACGTGCGGGGAGTGCTCGAGTCCGCGGTCACCGGCCTGCTCGCCTGGGTCGGACGACGGCGGGTGAACTAGGAACGGCGTCCCGCCGAGGAGGACGTGGTGAAGGCCGCCGGCACGCCCTCGGAGGCCTTTGTCGGTGCTGGCCCTCAGCTCAGGATGTCCTTCGTGCTGAACCGCCCGTAGGCCAGCGTCCCGAAGACCGCGATGTAGCCGAACTGCAGCAGGGCGTTGTCCGCGAAGGAGTTCCAGACGATCGGCTGCCGCAGCAGGTCCGCGAACCCCAGCCAGTAGTTGGTGAACAGCCAGGGGTGCAGCCACTCGAGCTGCGGAAGGGCGCCGAGGATCTGCGCGACGGCGGCCAGCGCGGCCGTCGCCGCCATCGCGCCGACCGGGATGGTGGTCAGCGTCGAGATGAACAGCCCGATCGCACTGAGCCCCATCAGGGACAGCGTCACGTAGAGCGCGAGCAGCAGCAACCGCACGAAATAGCCGGGGATGCCCACGGTGTCGCCGGACAGCAGCGTCACCGGCCCTACCGGGAACAGCAGCGCCCCGATGATGGCGCCCGTGATGACGACGGTGAGGGTCGCCACGAGACAGAACAGCGCCGCCCCCGCATACTTCACGAGCAGGAGGCGGATGCGCCCGGCGGGCGCCACAAGCAGGTAACGCAGCGTCCCCAGGTTCGCCTCGCCCGCGATGGTGTCACCGGCGACGACGCCGATGGTCAGCGGCAGGAACAGCGGGATGGCCACGGTGAGTGCGGTCAGCGAGACGAACAGGCCGTTCTGCGTGATGCTGTCGAGGAACGCGGGTCCGCGTCCGCTCCCGGAGCCGTCGGACGAGACCCGGACGACGACGGCGATGAGGATCGGGATCAGCGCCAGAGCACCGATCATCGCCCAGGTGCGGAGCCTGCGGAACAGCACCGAGATCTCCGAGAGCACGAACGTGAGCCCGAGGGAGCCTCCGGCACGGGGGCGGGCTACTGCGGATTCAGCCGGCAACGTCGAACCCCTCTCCGGTGAGTGCGACGAAGCGGTCTTCGAGCGAGGCGCCGCTGGCCTCGAAGCCGCGCACACGCACGTCGGCCCGCACCAGGGCGGCGTTGACGGTCTCGGGCTGGAGGCCGGGCACGGACAGTTCGGCCGTGATGACGTCGTCCCGCCCGTGGAGCTCGGGGGTGAGCCCCAGTCCTGTGAGGACGTGATGGGCGTCGGCGTAGTCGGGCGTGGTGACCCGCACGCGGGAGGTGCCCTCGGATCGGAGGTCGTCGAGCGAGCCCTGCGCCACGAGGCGGCCGGCACTCATCACGGCGATCCCGGTGCACATCTGCTCCACCTCGGCGAGGAGGTGGCTGGAGACGAAGATGGTGGTGCCGTCGTCGGACAGGGACCGGATGAGGCCGCGGACCTCGCGGGTACCCTGCGGGTCGAGGCCGTTGGTGGGCTCGTCGAGGATCAGCAGGTCCCGCGGTGCGAGCAGCGCGTTGGCGATGCCGAGGCGCTGCTTCATGCCGAGCGAGTAGGCGTGCGCACGCTTCTTTGCCGCGTGGCTGAGGCCCACGCGGTCGAGGGCGGCGTCCACGCGCCTGTTGCGTGTCGCGGGATCGGTGTGTCGGTCCGCGGCGTCGAACCGCTGGAGGTTCGCCCGTCCCGAGAGGAACGGATAGATGGCGGGACCCTCGACAAGGGCTCCGACACGCGGCAGGACGGCGCGCGCGTCCTTCGGCATCTCGCCGTCGAGCAGGCGGATCCTCCCGCTGGACGCGGCGGCCAGCCCGAGGAGCACCCGGATGGTGGTGGTCTTCCCCGACCCGTTGGGGCCGAGGAAGCCGAAGACCGATCCCCGCGGGACGGCGAGGTCGACGCCGTTGACGGCCTTCTGCTTGCCGAAGACCTTGATCAGGCCGTGCGTCTCGATCGCGAACTCGCCGGTGCTCACCGGCAGACCCGCACCATCGGTACGGGTCTGCGGTGGTACGTCATGGATCACCGCTGGGAGGCGGCGACGAGCTGGTCGGCGCTGACGGCGCCTGCGAGGATCCGGCCGTCGTCCGTGATGAGCACCGAGACGAGCGACGTCTGCAGGGCATGCCCACCGTCGACGTCGGTGAGGGCCTGCTCCAGCATCGCCTGGGCTCCCGCGACCTCCTCCGGGTCCATGCCGGGTTTGATGTCCATGATGTCGCCCATGCCGGCCGCTTCGCCGGTGCCGAGGTCCAGCCCGAGCGTCGACGCGGTGCCGGCGGGCAGCTCCACGATGGTGCTCCAGCCCTCGCCGATCACGACGGGCTCCTCGGAGGGGGCAGGCTCGTCCTTCGCGTCGACGCGCGCCTTCGCCTCGTCGGCGGTCGGGGCCTCGGTGACGGTGGCGTCGGCCGGGGGAACGAAGTCGAAGGTGTCGGCGTCAGGAGTGCTGAAGTCCACGTCGCTGAAGCCGGCCGAGAAGGCTGCTTCCTCCTGGCCTTTCGCCTGTACGGTGACGCTGAGGGGGACACCGGTCTCGGAGTCGACCGCGACGGCGATCGAGCCGATCAGCGTGGCCTCGTCCTCGGGTGTCAGCAGGAGCTCGTAGGCGCCGCGGCCCGCGACACGGCTGGTGCCGTCGACGGTCACCTCGGTGCTCGGGTCGATCGTCGCGAGGAACACCTGGGCGAGCTCGGCCGGAGTGCGGGGGACGTCCTGCAGCTCGGGGTACTCGGCGGCCTTCTCCTGGAGCGTCGCCTCCAGCTGTGCCTTCGCGGCGTCCCTGTCGGGCAGTACGGCATGCGTCGCTTCCTTGGCCGCGGAGTCGTAGAACCAGACCTCGTCCTGGTTCACGACGACGTCGCGCTGGGCCAGCTGGTCGAGCACCTGGACGCGTGCCCGGTCCGGTCCGTCGACGTAGACCTGCGCGGTGTGCTCGCCGGTGAGCAGCTCGAGCGCGGTGGAGGTGGGGTCCGAGCTGGACGTGCCACCCGGGGGAGTGGCGAGTCCGATGTCGGGGAGGCCGAGGTTGGAGGACTGCTCGACGGTGCCGGAATAGGCGTCGTCCGAACTGGTGGCCACGAATTCGAGCAGTTCCTGCGCGGTTTTGGCGGGGAGCTGCGGTTGGGCCTCGGCGACGGCGGAACCGCTCACGGCAGCAGTGACGATGACGACCGGGACGATGCCGGCGGGGAGCCAGCGCCAGTTCTTGTTCATGATTGAGCCTTCCGAACGAATCTCTGCCCCATCTGGCGTCAACGCTACACCTGCACGCTGGGAGGAGGATGGGCGCGTGTACTGGGAGAACGAGCGGGACGGCGCAGGCGTGCCGCCGTCGGGCGCACGGTGCACGGAAGGCGCTGACGACAAGGCCCGGACATGCGGAAGGGGCGGCCGAAGCCGCCCCTTCCGATGCCGGGAAGTCCTAGCGCCTCACGTGACGGCGACCCGCGACGCTCTCCGCGACGCCGATCAGCAGCACTGCCGCGATGACCGAGACGATGAACCCGAGGATGTTCAGTTCCCACATGTTGCCGGTGCCGAGCAGGCTCGCGATGGCGCCGCCGATGACGGAACCGACGAGGCCGAGCAGCAGTGTGGCGAGCAGGCCGAGGTTCTGCTTGCCCGGCTTGATGAGGCGCGCAAGGGCGCCGATGATGAGGCCGGCGAGGATGAATCCGATCATGTCAATCTCCTTCTCTGTGCCCGCGATGTGCGGGAAGTCCCTGGTCCTGCTGGTGGTGACGCCGCGTCGGCTGCGCCTGGTCCCGCGATTTCGGCCCGAAGGCAAGGGCCCGGTCCTGATGCGGCCGGGTGTTGCCACCAGCGTCGATCGGTTCAACGATAGTGGAATGCGAAGCCTACTGAGGAATTATTGATGGCTCGGCCTCCTCGACAACGCCGTCCGCACGGTGCAGTGTTCGCGGGCCGCACGCGGCCCCACGGTGCCAGCCGCATCATCGGGCTGGTGGTCGGCTGGCTGCTGGTGCTGGTCGGCCTCGCCGCCCTCGTGCTGCCCGGCCCGGGGCTGCTGGCCCTCGTTGCCGGCCTCGCCGTCCTCGCACAGCAGTACGAGTGGGCGCGGCGCTGGCTGCGGCCCGTCAAGCGGAAGGCCTTCGCGGCAGCAGCCCAGGGAGTGAAGAGCACCCGCAACATCGTGCTCAGTTTCACGGGCGCACTCATCCTCATCCTGCTCGGCGTCCTGTGGGGGGTGCACCCTCCCGTGCCGGGGTGGTGGCCGCTCGACGACCGTTGGTGGCTGCCCGGCGGATGGAGTGTGGGATCGGGGCTCGTGGTCTCCGGGCTGCTGGCCGCCGCCTTCATCGTCTACAGCATCCGCCGCTTCCGTCCCAGCTCTGATCCGTCCCGGCACTGATCCGTCCCAGTACTGATCCGTCCCAGCACGTCCCTTTCGCGCAGTACCGACCCGAGGAGCACACCATGTCCGACGCCCGCGCCATGCTCGACACCTACCCACTGGACCGGGACGGCTTCGACAGCGACCTGCTCGCAGAGTGCATCGATGCCTGCTTCGACTGCGCACAGACCTGTACGGCCTGCGCTGACGCCTGCCTCGCCGAGGACATGGTGGCCGACCTGCGGAAGTGCATCCGGACCGATCTCGACTGCGCGGACATCTGCAGCACGACCGGGCGGATCCTCTCCCGGCACACGGGGTACGACGCGAACCTGACGCGGGCCGTGCTCGAGGCCTGCCGCACGGCGTGCAGAGCGTGCGGTGACGAGTGCTCGCAGCATGCCTCGATGCACGAGCACTGCCGCGTCTGCGCGGAGGCGTGCCGCCGGTGTGAGCGCGCCTGCGAAGCCCTGCTGGCGTCGATGGATTAGCGGCCCCGGCTGCCCGCCGTCGCGTACCGCACCACCTCGTCGACCATCTGGACGGCCAGGACGGCAGGCGGTCGGCGGGCATGGCTGCGCCCGGCTGGACCGCAGGTACGACCGGCCCGGCATGTCCACACACGACGACGCCGTGCCCCGGCCGGGGACACGGCGTCGTCGTGATCGGGCTACTGCCGGCTGTAGTCCAGGCGCGTGCGCAGCAGGACGCCGGCCGGAGGAGCCGGCTCGGGACCGCTCGGCAGGGCATTGGTGGTGGCGTACAGGTACTTGCCGTCGATCTCGACGTCGGCCGGCAGCACCGCCTCCAGGAGGGGAACAGCCTCGGTGGTCCCCGCAGCAATGACCGAGATCCTGCCCGCGAAGAGTTCGGCGACGAAGATGTTGCCCCGTCGGTCCAGGGCCAGCCCGGTGGGCGACGTGAGGCCGGACGCGATGACCTCCACGGCCCCCGTCGCCGGGTCGAGCCGGCGCACCGATCCGAGCGTGGGATCCTCCGGCACTCCCGGGAGCGACGTCAGGTACAGGAGGCCGTCCGTACCGAGTTCGAGGTCGGTGGGAACAGGCTCACTGTTGAACGTGGCGCCGAGCACGCACTCGGGCAGGACGATTCCCTGTTCCGCCAGGGAGGTGAACAGTTGCTCGGTGATGACCGTCACCACAGGCTCGAGGACCGTTGCGCTCACCGTATTGCGGCGCGTGTCCACGGTGAAGACCGCGTTCGCCCCGGCATCGGCCACATGTACGTAGCGTCCGGAGTTCGACACCGCCGTCGCATACGGGTGCGAGTACGTCTCTCCTCCATGCGGCAGCGCGAGAGGGGCGAGCTCCGGCGCGATCAGGCCCGCGCATTCCGGGGTGAGGTCCTGGAAACCGTAGGAACTGGCGCCGTCGTAGTTGTTGGCGGTCTCCAGCGCGGCGAGGTCGGCGAGGATGCGGACCGTGCCTTTCTCGAGGACGCTGACGTTCGCGACGAACGGGTCCGGAGAACCCGGTCCGCCGGCGCTCTCGGTGAAGTACACCTCACCGTGGTTCGTGGAGACGCCGCCGACCTCGATGCCGGGCCTGTCGACGAGCGTGGCAAGGGCTCCGTTGCGGTCCACGCTGGTGAGCTGTCCGCCGAAGTTCTGCGACACGTAGGCGGTGTTGCCGCGACCGATCGCGACCCGGAGGGGGCCGAGGAGGCCAGTGGCGAGTTCCGTCTGCTCACCTGCGGTGACTGCCCAGCTGCGCTGCGAGGGAACGGAGGTGGGCGCTGCGAGTGCCGCGCCGGCGGTGGAGGTGAGTGCGACCGCGAGTGCGGCCGCGACAAGAGGCGTGCTTGTACCCTTCATGGTGGTTGTCCTTGGGGTGCGAGAGATCGTCGAGACGCTCTGACCGGCCCCAGCGCCGAGTAGCGGCCACGGCCGCCATGGTGCGCGCACGGCCCTGTTCCCCCAGGAGTCATCGTGCTGGACGAAATGCTAGGACCGCTCCGGCCCGGTGTCCACGATCTCCGGCAGAAAGTCGGTGATTGGTGCAGGTGGGGCAGGAGTGGGACTCACACGGCGAGCGAACGCACCTGGTCCATCAGTTCCCGGGCCTTCTCATCCGCCCCGGCGTCGGAGTACAGGCGGGCGGCCTCGGCGAGATGGAGCGCGGCCCGCTCCGTGGAGCCCGACGCCGCGTAGTACTGCCCGAGGCTGTCCTCGAGTTCCGTCGTGGACTCGAAGTCGAGCAGGTCACGCCGGCCGTCGACGACGTCGAGCAGCTGCTTGGCGGTGTCGAGCTCGTGGGTCAGGAGGGCGAATCCGGCCCGGGTGAGGGTGAGCTCGAGGCGCTGGCCAGGAGTACCGACGAGCGAGAGGCCCAGCTCGGCGTTCCTGATCGAGGTCCGGACGGAGTCGTCGACGAGGCCGGCCTGCACCTTGAAGTTCGCGCTCGCCTTGTGGAAGTCGGCCCACCTCTCCAGATCCGCCTGCGGCAGGAGGAGCCGCGCCGCGAGGGCATGCTGCTCGCGGCCCACCTCGACGTCGCCGCGACGGAAGGCGACGTTGCCGATGGTCCATGCGCCGCGCGCGACCAACAGCGACGGGACGTACGGAGTGCCCTCACTGATGTCGAGCGACGTCGCCACGTCCCACGCGGCGTCGAGATCCCCCTTCACCGACAGCGCGGCGATGAGGATGAAGGCGGCCTGCAGCCGCGCAGGGGACTGGTCGGGAAGGTCCGCCGCCGAATCCATGGCCTGCTGTGCGAGCTCGAGGGCCTCGACCAGGCGACCCCTGTTGCGGGCGATGGTGGAAAGCCGTCCCTGCACGACGGACCGGAGTTCCGGCGTCGCAACCATCAGCGAGGAGTTCTCCATCCGTACCAGCACGACCTCGGCCTCATCCAGGCGTCGCAGGGCGATCAGCGACTGCGCCTGGAGCATCGACATGTCCCACCAGGCCGGCGCGTTCCGCTGCTCCTGGGCGATGCTCGCCGCGTACTCGGCTTCCGATGCCGCCAGCGCGTCGTCCTGCATGTCACGGGCGTAGTTCGCGGCCAACATCGCCGTGGTGAGGGCGGCCGGGTCGTCGGACGACGGCGGCTCCACCCACCAGTTCAGGGTCTGCGCGTCCATGCCCAGCCGGTCCGCAAAGTGCTGCACCATCTCGGCGGTGGGCTGGCGCAGACCGCGCTCGAGCAGGGAGACGAAATGCGTGGAATACACGTCGGCGCCCAGCTCCGCGTGGGTCAACCCCTTGGCGCTGCGGGCCTCGCGCAGCATCTCCCCGAATCGCATACAGCTCCCGTCCCCAGAGTGTGGTCACTGCGGCCCGCTCGGCACGCGGGATTCGATCCGTGACACCCTTGTCTAACAGATGCTTCGGACAATCAGGAAAACCTCGTCGACCGCGGTCAGACGAGCCCCCGGAGATAGGTTGAGAACCCGGCCGGGACGCGGCCGCTGGTGCGCGACGACGTCATGACCTCGAGAGACCCGGAGGCCGTCCACCTCGCCCCGGCCGCCTTGACCCGTTCGGCGAGGTGCACGTCCTCGTCCTGGGCCAGCGGGGCGAAGCCGCCCACGTCCTGGTAGGTGCTTCCCCGGATGCCGAGGTTCGCCCCATGGACGTGGTCGTGGCCGTCGCGGGGTACATAGGCGTTGGACCACAGCTGGATCCGGTCGGCGTTGTCGGCCGTGAGCGTCGGACGGACGGTCCCCAGCACGAGGTCGGAGTGTCCACCGAATGTATGGTGCCGGACGAGCCAGTCGCGCGGGACCAGGGTGTCGGCGTCGGTGTTCGCGATCCAGGTGCGCGCGGGAACGCTGCGTGACCGTGCCAGCGCGAAACGGACCCCGGCGTCGCGGGCGGCCCCCACCGAGTCGAAGCTGCCGGAGATGACCGAGATCCCGTGGCCGGCGCGCGCCGCAGCGGCCGAGCCGTCCGTGCAGCGGTCCAGGACGACGGTCACCGACACGAGGACGCGCGGGATGGTGCGCATGAGATGGACGCGCGCGGCGTCGATCGCCCGAAGGGACGCGGGCAGCCAGTCCTGCTCGTTGAAGGCGGGAACGACGACGGCCACCTGGCCGGGGATCACAGCAGGCCTTCGCGGCGGGCGACGGAGGACGCGGGTGCCGGCACGAGGACCTCCAGGAGGAAGTCCTCCTCCGTGTGCAGCACGAGGGTCTCGAGGCCTGACAGCCGACGGACCCGCTCGTGCACGGCATCGCCGTCGAGCTCCCAGCCCTCGATCGGGTGCCGCCAGTGGCAGAGGACGAGCACGCCGTCGTCATCGAGTGAGGCCTTGATGAGATCGACGACGGCGTCGAGCTGGTCGGCGGTCAGGAAGTAGCCGGTCTCCGACAGCACGATGAGGTCGAACGGTCCGTCCTCGCGCGGCCAGTCGCGGGGGACGGTGGCCAGCCGGGCCGTCGCGGCCTCGTCCATGATGAGGGCCTCGTTGGTGCGCCGGACGGCCGTCTCGCTCGTGTCGAGGGCCAGGAGATTGTCCGAGACGGCGGCGAGCTCCCTGGTCAGGGCCCCCACCGAGCAGCCGATCTCGAGGGTCCGGCAGAAGCGGCGGCGCGGCAGCGCAGCCATGGTCAGTGCACGCTTGCGCTGCTCGTAGAACCGCTCGGCGACCTCCCACGGATCCGCCCTGTCCCGGTGCAGCCGCTCGAACGTCGAGGAGCTCCGGGTGACGAAGAAGGACTCGAAGTTCCGCTCGAAGTGCTCGAGGATCCCGGGTGACAGCAGCGTCTCGTCGCCCGGGGCGTCGGACAGGGGCAGGGTCTGCGAGAGGTGCGCCGCGAGGGCGGTGCCCTTGCGGCCGTGGTCGGCGGCGTCCAGCCACTGGAACGAGAGGGTGGCGAGCTGATCCGCGGAGTCCTCCGCCGTGCCCCAGTGCCAGAGCCAGATGGGGTACTCGAGCAGCGGCACGTCGAGCTCCCCGCAGACCTCGGCCGCGGCGCTGCCGGCGGCGTCGTGGTCGGGATGGCCGTCGTGGCGCCACGGGACGGCGACGAGGGTCAGGGAGTCGCCCTCGCCGAGTTCGCGTCTCAGGACGGCGGTGACGTCGTCGTGCCCGAGCCCGCCGTCCGGCAGGCCCTCGAACGTCAGCTGAGCGGCCGGCGCCAGGATCTGCAGCGCGTCCGCCACCTCGGTGCGCCGCAACTCGGCGAGCCGGTGGGGTGGATGGGTGGGGGAACCCGGGTGGGAGGCCTCACCGTCGCTGAGCACGACGACGTCGCATCTCACGCCCTCCCGGGACAGCCGGGCGAGCAGCCCGCCGGCGCCGAGTGTCTCGTCGTCGGGGTGAGCGGCCAGCAGGAGGAACCGGTCGGGGAGCCTGCCGTCGAAGAGCTCCTCGACCTGCAGGTTCCCGCCGGCCTCACGCTCCTGTTCCCACCTTCGCCAGTGGCTCTCCGGAGTCCCCTCGCCGTCGTGCGTGAAGCTCACCATGCCGCCGCCCCCGCGTCTGCCCGCTCGAGGATCCGCCGTCCGAGGGCTGCGTCGTCGCGCTCGGCGTGGTGCTGGCGCAGGTACAGGTGGAGGTCCGCGACGCGCGCGGCGTGGATGTCGTCGAACGCGAGCGGTGCGGGGCCGAGCGCGTGCGCGGCTGCGTCCAGCACCAGTTCCGCGCAGCGGAACGCGGTGGCGCGGACGCGAGCCGCGAGCAGTGCGCCGTCCTGCCCGGAGGCCCTGCCGGAGTCGACCGCGTCCGCGGCGTCCCCGAGCATCGTGCGGGTCCCGTGCAGGGCGGCGTCCACGCGGCCCAGGTGCATCAGGGCGATCTGGTCCGGTTGTCGGCGTCGTGCCGCGGCGAGCAGGGTCCCGGCGATGCCGAGGGCCCCGCCGTACCAGCAGGCCGCCACGCCGATCCCGCCCCAGGCGAACCCGTCGCGTGCCAGGTACCAGTCGGGCTCCCCGACGGGTACGGCGCGGGCCGCCTCGAAGCGGACGGAGCAACTGGGAATCGAGGGGAGGCCCCGGCTCACCCAGGTTCCTGCCGGTTCCGGCAGGACGCCGTCGGCGCGGAGGTCGACGGCGAAGGCCCGGCGCCGGCCGTCGGCCAGGTGTGCGGTGACGACGGCGGCGTCCAGCTGGTCGGCGAGGGAGCACCAGGGCTTGGTGCCGGTCAGGCTCCAGCCGCCGTCGGGTGCGGGCGCCGCCTCGAGGACCACGCCGGGTCCTTCGGCCGCGAAGACCCCCCAGGTCCCGGTGGCACCCGCCCGGTTCGCCGGCCCTCCACCGTGCCCGGCCTGGTCGAGGATGGCGAGGGCATCGAGGTGGGGCTCGACGACGCGTGCCACGGTGAGATCGGTGGACGCGAGCGTCGTGAGGACCTGCCAGGCGACCGCCGTCCGGCCTGATCCCGGCAGGGGCACGACGGCACCGAGGTCCGCGGCGAGGGACAGGGCCCGAGGCAAAGAGTTCCGTGCGGCGCCGGCCCGGTCGGGCAGGGACTGCAGGAACGGCTCGGGACCGTACCCCGCGGGCTGGTGGGCGATGCCGTCCGTCAGCGTCACGGGCGGGAAGGTTTCGGGGAGCGGTCCTCGCAGTGCGGCATGTTCGCAGTCTACTGACCTTCCCGCGTGCCGCCGCTCCGGGCTCTCGCTACCGGGTGGCTACGCGCTTCGGCAGCACCGGTGACGCCAGCAGCGTCAGGACGCCTGCGAGGGGCACCACGATCAGGCCCACGCGCAGCGAGGACGAGTCCGCGACCGCTCCCACGATCGGAGGCGAGAGGAGGAACCCGAGGCGCAGCAGCCAGCTGATCACCGTCAGTCCGGTGCCGGCGCGCAGTCCGGGCAGTTCGTCCGCGGAGTGCATCGCCGCCGGAACGAGCGTGGCGACGCCCAGCCCGGCCAGGCCGAAGCCGAGGATGGTCAGCGGGATCGACGGGAAGAGCAGGGCGGTCCCCATGCCGACGGCCGCCAGTGTCCCGCCGGCCTGCGCCACGGTGCGCTGGCCGAATCGGTCCACGAGGCGGTCGCCGAAGAGCCGCCCCACGAACTGGAGCCCGACGAGGGCCACGAAGCCGAGGCCCGCCACCGTGGGGGTCGCGTCGAGTGCATCGGTGAGATAGACCGCGGCCCACGTGCTGCCGGCGTCCTCGACGAGCGCTCCGGCGATCCCGATGACGACGAGCGCGGCCAGGACCCCCGCCGTGGCGAGCGCGCCGCGCCGCACCGCGCCACGCGTCGCCGTCGCTGCCACCGGTTCGCCGCCGGACTCCACCGGCTCGCGGCCGGGCAGCAGGAAACGGTAGCAGGCGAGGGTGAGGGCGCTGAAGAGTACGAAGGACACCGTCAGATGCAGTCCGCGGGGGATGGAGAGGCCGGCCGCCGCCGCGCCCATCAGGCCGCCGAGCACTGCACCGATGCTCCACACCGCGTGGAAGGAGTTGAGGATGGACCTCCTGTACAGCTTCTGGACGCGCAACCCGTGCGAGTTCTGCGCCACGTCGGTGATGGCATCCATGGCACCGGCCAGGAACAGGGTCGCCGTGAGCACGGCCCAGGACGGCGCGATGCCGGCGAGGAGGATCGCCAGTCCGATGAACCAGGTGCCCATGGTCGCCACGCGGGAGGACCGGAAGCGGCGCACGAGCGCGCCGGCGGCGAGTCCCGCCGTGATGGCGCCGAGGGGGAAGGCGGCCACCGAGACGCCGAAGGCCGCGTTGCTGAGGTCCAGCCCGTCCTTGATGGCGGGGTAGTGCGGCAGGATGTTGGCGAACAACGCGCCGTTGGTCAGGAACAGGGCGCTCACGGCGAGGCGGGCCCGGCCGAGCCGCTGGGCGCTGTACTCCTGGGGCGGCGCGGATGAACGGGTGGTCATGGCCGGATGATCCTCTCGACGGCGGTGCGGACGGTGGAGACGGACATGGGGTCCAGCGAGAGGGCGCGGTGGAGAGTGGTGCCCTCGATCAGGGCGTCGAGCATGAGCGCCGTCTGCGGATCGAAATGCGCGTGGAGTGCTTCACGGCTGCGCGCCATCCAGGCGTCGGTGATGGTCCTGAACTCCGGCCGCCGTGCCGCCAGCGCGTACAACTCGAGGCTGGCGAGCATCGTCTCGGATGCGTTCAGGGTGGTCCCGGTGATGAGGCCGACGACGGCGTCGCCCGCCTCCTCGACGGTGTCGGCGCGGGACAGGACGGTGTCGAAGACGTCCGCCGTCCTCCCGGCGAGGCGCGTGAACGCCGCGTGGAGGAGGTCGTCCATCCCGGCGAAGTGATAGGTCATCGACCCCAGGGGCACGTCCGCGGCTGCCGCCACCCGGCGGTGCGTGGTCCCGGCGACGCCGTACTCGGCGATCACCCCGAGGGCCACGTCGATCAGGCGTTCACGACGCCCGGGGTCATGGCGGCGCCTACTCGAGGGAGGGGTCCCGCCGGTCGCGAGGGCATCGCCTCGCCGGCTCGGCCCGTCCTGCTCGGCGGGGCGGGCTCGCCCGTCGTCCTCGAGATACTGCCCGTGCACCATCCACTCCTCGCGCCCGTCCACCAGTTATATGTACAAGCGTACGCATGATGCGTACGCTTGTACATATGATCGGTGGCAGGCGGTGCAGTAGCGGCCCGGGTGCTCTCGGCTCAGGCCTCCGGCGGCAGGGCCTCGTGGTGCTCCCGGCCCTTGGTGCGCCGGTCCTCCTTCATCTCCGCCTCGAACAGGTGGCGCTTGCCCTCCGCGAGGGAGTCGCGTGCCTCCTTCTCGAAGGCCTTGAACTCGGAGTAGTAGTGGTCGTCGTAGTCCTCCATGATCTGGAACGTCCACCGACCCTCGATCACGTTGCGGCCGATGATCTCGCTCGCGAGCCTGTCGGCGATCTCCGGATGCCCCGCCCTGCGGAAGAGCTCCTCGGCCTCGGAGAGGTTGAGGTCGGCCTTGCCGGTGAGCCGGTGGAAGCCGTAGAGGTAGCCGCGGGCATGTTCCACGACCTCGAGTGCTTCGGACAGCTTTCCGAGGGCTTCGACCGTGAGGTCGGAGACGCCCTCGGGGCGCTGGTGGTGTGCGTCGGGACCTGGTGTGTCGGAGGTAGCCATACTCCGTCAGTACCCAGCCGTGCCGACACTTACACAGGCATCCTCTACTCAGGCATCGTCCGCGGGGTCGTGCGCGTCCCACGCGGAGCGCGCTCTGTGCGTAAATGCAGAAGGGCTGTGCACTAATCGGCGTTGATCGGTCCGTCAACGGGGGCAATACTCGTATCGCCCCGGTGTGTCCCACTGCGCACCGGCCAGCGGAGGCCGGTCACGGCGAGCCGTGTCAATGAAGACACAGAAGGAGTAGCCCGCATGAGTTCAACGCAGCACACACCCCCGCAGCGGCAGGAGCCCGACGTCGAACAGTCGGGCCTGAAGAAGGTCGTCGTCGCATCGATGGCCGGGACCGTCGTCGAGTGGTACGAGTTCTTCCTCTACGCGGCGGCGGCCACGCTCGTCTTCGCCACCGTCTTCTTCCCCAGCGCCGACTCGGAGCTGGACGCGATCATCGCCGGCTTCCTGACCTACGCCGTCGGTTTCGTGGCACGCCCCATCGGCGGGATCGTGTTCGGCCACTTCGGCGACAAGTACGGGCGCAAGCAGCTGCTGCAGGTGAGCATCGTCCTCGTGGGCGTCTCGACGTTCCTCATGGGCTGCCTGCCCACCTTCGACCAGGTGGGCTACTGGGCCCCGGGACTCCTCGTGGTGCTCCGCTTCATCCAGGGCTTCGCCGTCGGCGGCGAATGGGGCGGCGCCGTCCTCCTGGTCGCCGAGCACAGCCCGAGCCGCAGCCGCGGCTTCTGGGCCAGCTGGCCGCAGTCCGCCGTCCCCATGGGCAACCTCCTCGCGACCGGTGTGCTCTTCGGCCTCTCGGCGGTCCTCGACGAGGCGTCCTTCCTCGGCTGGGGCTGGCGCGTGGCGTTCTGGCTCTCCGCCGTGATCGTGATCGTCGGCTACTACATCCGCACCAAGGTCAACGACGCCCCGATCTTCCTCGAGGCCCGCAAGGAGGTCGTGGAGGAGGCCAAGGGCTACGGCGTGATCGAGGTCTTTCGGCGCTACCCCCGCGGCGTCTTCACCGCCATGGGCCTGCGCTTCGCCGAGAACATCCTGTACTACCTCGTGGTCACGTTCAGCATCACCTACCTCAGCACCGTGGTGGGGGAGGACCGCACGCGGATCCTGCTGCTGCTCCTCGTGGCGCACTTCCTGCACTTCTGCGCCGTGCCGATCGTCGGCCGCTACTCCGACAAGCTGGGACGCAAGCCGGTCTACCTCGCCGGAGCCGTGCTCGGTGCCACCTGGGGCTTCTTCGCCTTCCCCATGATGGACACCGGCAACGACCTCATCATCCTCGCGGCCGTCACCATCGGGCTGTTCTTCCACGCCCTCATGTACGCGGGGCAGCCCGCGATCATGGCCGAGATGTTCCCCACCCGCATGCGGTACTCCGGTGTCTCACTCGGCTACCAGGTCACCTCGATCGTTGCCGGGTCCCTGGCGCCGATCATCGCGACCACCCTCCTGCGGGACTACGGCTCCTCGACGCCGGTGGCGGTCTACCTGCTGCTCGCCTGCTGCGTCACCGTCGTCGCCGTGCTGCTGCTCAAGGAAACGCGCGGCATCTCGCTGCTCGACGTCGACGAGGCCGACGCCCGCGGCACGGCGGACCTCCTGGCCGCGAAGAAGTAGCACCGCGGCGCGGATGACGACCCCTGACCGGGGAACGACGGCGGCGCACCGGCGCCGTCGTCGTTCCCGTGTACGACCCCACGAGCGAAGGAGCTTGAGATGGCAACGATCGGCTGGATAGGACTCGGGAACATGGGCGGTCCGATGACCGCCAACCTGGTGAAGGCGGGCCACACGGTACGGGGCTTCGACCTCAGTGCCGACGCCGTGGCAGCGGCGGAGGCGGCGGGTGTCACCTCCGTGCAGGGGATCGCCGACGCCGTGAAGGGTGCCGACGTGGTCTTCACGATGCTGCCGAAGGGCGACCACGCGCGGGCCGTCTACCTCGGGGACGACGGTGTCCTGGCGTCCGCGGACCCGTCGACGCTGCTGGTCGACTCGTCCACGATCGACATCGGATCCGCTGCGGCACTCCACGAGGCGGCCGCCGGCAAGGGCTTCCGCTTCGTCGACGCCCCCGTCTCGGGCGGGATCAGCGGGGCGAAGGCCGGGACGCTCACCTTCATGATCGGCGGCGAGGAGGGGGCGGTGAAGGACGCCACCGCCTTCATCGAGCCGATGGCGCGGAACATCATCCCCACCGGCGGTGCGACCACCGGCCAGGCGGCGAAGATCTGCAACAACCTGATGCTCTTCATCAACCTCGCATCCACCGCGGAGGGCGCCGTGCTCGCCGATCGCCTCGGGCTCGACAAGCAGGTGTTCTGGGACATCGCCTCGGTGTCCTCCGGTGACAGCTGGGCGCTGCGGACCTGGTACCCGGTGCCGGGTGTCGTGGAGACCGCCGCCTCGAACAACGGCTTCGCGCCGACGTTCACCACGGAGCTGGCGAACAAGGACATCGGGCTCGCGCTGGCCGCCGCCCGCGACACCGACACCCCGCTCGAGATCGGCGAGCACGTGCAGCAGCTCTTCCAGCGCCTCATCGACGACGGCCAGGGCGGCAAGGACTGCTCCATGATCATCAAGCTCGTCGACGGCTCCCTCTAGGCACCGTCCCACTCCCGAAGGATTCCCATGCAGCAGATCCCGCACTACATCGATGGCACCCGCGTGACCGACGCCGAGCGGTTCGGCCCCGTCTTCGATCCCGCCACGGGCCGGCAGGAGAAGGAGGTGCCCCTCGCGTCGCCGTCGCGCGTTGACGAAGCCGTCGCCGCGGCCGAAGCCGCCCTGCCCGGCTGGCGCTCCGCGAGCCTGGCCAAGCGGGCCGCCGTCTTCTACCGGGTCCGCCAGCTGCTCACCGAACGGACGTCCGAGCTCGCCGCGATCCTCACCGGCGAGCACGGCAAGGTCCTCTCGGACGCCGAGGGGGAGATCGCCCGCGGCCTGGAGAACATCGAGTTCGCGACCGGACTGGGCCACATGCTCAAGGGCGAGCGGTCCGAACAGGTGTCCTCCGGCGTCGACGTCCACTCCATCCGCCAGCCCGTCGGTGTGGTCGCGTGCATCACCCCGTTCAACTTCCCCGCCATGGTGCCGCTCTGGATGATCGGGAGCGCGATCGCCTGCGGCAACACCGTGCTGCTCAAGCCGAGCGAGAAGGACCCGTCCTCCTCCGTGTTCATCGCCGAGATCTTCTCCGAGGCCGGACTCCCGGACGGTGTCCTCAACGTGGTCCACGGAGACCGCGAGGCGGTGGAGAGCATCCTCGACCACCCGGGCGTGAAGGCCGTGAGCTTCGTCGGGTCCACGCCGATCGCGAAGACCATCTACTCGCGTGCGGCGGCCAACGGCAAGCGCGTCCAGGCGCTCGGCGGCGCGAAGAACCACATGGTGGTGCTGCCCGATGCCGATCTCGACATGGCGGCCGACGCCGCGATCTCCGCCGCCTACGGCTCCGCCGGCGAACGCTGCATGGCGATCAGCGTGATCGTGGCCGTGGGCGGCATCGCCGACGACCTCGTCGAGGCGGTGCGCTCGCGCATGGGCTCGCTCAGGATCGGGCCGGGGACCGATCCCCGGTCGGAGATGGGGCCCCTCATCTCGGCGGAACACCGGGACCGCGTGGCCTCGTACGTCACGGGCGCGCCCGCCGAGGGGGCGACCGTCGTCGTCGACGGCACGCAGCAGCAGTTCGACTCGGACGGCTTCTTCCTCGGGGTCTCCCTCGTGGACCATGTGAAGCCGGGCATGAAGGTCTACGACGACGAGATCTTCGGACCCGTGCTGTCCGTGGTCCGCGTCGAGACCTACGCCGACGCCGTCCGCCTCGTGAACGAGAACCAGTACGGCAACGGGGTGGCGATCTTCACGCGCGACGGCGGTGCGGCGCGGCAGTTCGAGGTCGAGGCGGAGGCCGGCATGGTGGGCGTCAACGTGCCGATCCCCGTGCCGGTGGGCACCTACTCGTTCGGCGGCTGGAAGAACTCGCTGTTCGGCGACACCCACATGTACGGACCGGACAGCATCCGCTTCTACACGCGCGGCAAGGTGGTCACCACACGCTGGCCGGACCCCTCCACCTCGAGGATCGACCTCGGGTTCCCGCAGGTCGACTGACTGCCGGCGGATGCGGGTGCCCGGGGCGGCCGGCGCCCCGGGCATCGCACCTAGCCGAGCTCGGGCTTCGCGATCACCGCGATGTCGTCGTCGCCCGAGCCGGCGCGCTGCGCGTCCGTGAGCGACTGCAGCACCGCCGTGACCGCCGGCAGGGGATCGGGGGTGGAGCGCAGCATCAGCCGCGCGTCCTTCGCGAGGAGGTCGGCGGAGAACTGCGTGTCGCCGAACGTGCCCGCGGTGATGACCGGGCCCTTCATACCCGCGATCACGCCCAGGCCCGTCCCCTTGAGCAGGTCCAGCACGGACCCGGCATCGAGACCGTTGGCCCTGCCGAGGCGCAGCGCCTCGACGAGGCCCTGCAGCGTCACGCCGAGGGCGAGGTTGGCGAGCAGCTTGCCGGTCGCGGCGTCCGACGGCGTCGGCACCCGCCGGAGCCGCTCGGCGTCGCCCCACAGGGCGGCGAGGGGTTCGACGACGTCGACGTCCTCCGGCTCTCCACCGAGCAGGACACCCAGCTGACCGGCACGGGCCGGCGCGAGACTCCCGATGACGGGTCCGTGCACGTACCGGATGCCGGCCGCGGCCGCGTAGTCGGCGAACTCACGCGCGTCCTCGGGGGAGACGGTGGTGACGTCGAACCAGACGGCCTCGGCGGGGATCTCCAGCCCGGAGAGCACCACCTCCCGGACGGTGTCCGGTCCGAAGAGGACCGTCAGGACCACGTCGGCGTCGCTGACGGCGTCCTCGGGCGAGTCCGCCTGGGTGGCTCCTGCCTCGCGCAGGCGGTCGACGGCGCCCGCCGTCCTGTTCCATGCGGTGAGGTCGTGGCCCGCGGCGAGCAGGTGCACGCCGAGTTCGTGCCCCATGCGTCCGACGCCGAGCAGTGCGATCTTCATGAGTCCTCCGGTTGGTGGTCGATGTCCTTCCCTCCATTGTCCCGGATCAGGACACGCGATAGATTCTGGACATCCCTTTGTGATACCGGTACCAACCCAGCGAGGGGCGAACCGACGGCAGAAGGAATCGACCATGAGCACGGCAGGAAACACGCGGCACGTCGCCGTCCTCGGCGGCGGCATCCTCGGGGTGTCGACGGCTGTGCACCTCCTGCGCGAGGGTGCCTCCGTCGTCCTCGTCACCGAGGCGGAGCTCGCGAGCGGAGCCTCGGGCAGGTCACTGTCCTGGCTGAACAGCGCGGGGGAGCGGGCCACGCCCTACCACCAGCTGCGGATGTGCGGCATCGACCGGTACCGGACGCTGTTCGCCTCGGACCCGTCCCGCGACTGGCTGCGGTTCGACGGCGGCCTGCACTGGGCGGACACCGGCTCGGACCAGGACACCGTGACGCGCCACGAGTACGAGAGGGCCCACGGCTACGACTCCGTCCTGGTGTCCCCGGGAACGGTGGACGACCACACCCCGGGCGTCAGCCGGGACGCACTGGGACCCGTGGCGATCTTCAACCCCGGTGAGGGCTGGGTCAGCCTGCCGCACCTGATCGGGTTCCTGATGGAGGAGTTCACCTCCCGGGGCGGCGAACTCGTGACGGACGCGGGCACCGCGCGCGTCCGGGTCGGTGACGGGCGGGCCACCGGCATCGACACGGACGGGGCGGGATCCTTCCCCGCGGACGCCGTCGTGGTGGCCTGCGGACCGCAGACGCCCGCCGTCGTCGCCGAACTCGGCGTCAGGATCCCCGACGCCTCGCCGATGTCGATGCTCGTGACCACCGCCCCCGTGGACCACGCGGTGAGGGCGGTGCTGAACACCCCGCGGGCGGCCGTCCGGCCGAATCCGGGCAACACCCTCGCGCTGGACCACGACTGGTACGAGGAGAGCATCACGCAGGACGCCGACGGGACGTACTCGATCCCGGAGGCGGTGGTCCACGAGCTCGCCGACGAGGCCGCCGGACTCCTGGAGGGCCAACCGCAGCTCTCCGCGGCATCCTGGACGATCGGCCGCAAGCCCATCCCGGGCGACGGGGAACCCGTGTTCGGGGAGCTCGGGTCCGTCCCCGGCTGCTTCGTCGCCTTCACTCACTCCGGGGCGACGCTCGGGCTCATCGCAGGCGAACTCCTCGCGGGTGAGATCATGACCGGGCGGAAGCACCCGATGCTGGAGACCTTCCGGCCCGGCCGTTTCGCCTGACCGGATCCGCCCGACCGGCGGGGACCCGGGCCGGAGCGCAACGGCGAGGGCTCAGGCCTGTCCCGCCGGTGACGCCTGCGCCTGCGCCGCCGGTATGGCCTCCGCCGGCACCGCCGGTATTGCCTGCGCCGGCACCGCTGGTATTGCCTGCGCCGGTCCGATGGAGGAGCGGAGCATGAGCTCGGCCGGGAGCATGTGCAGCCGCGGCTCGTACTCCGGCGCACCGATCCGCGACACGACCTGCTCCACCGCCAGCCGCCCCATCTCGTCGACGGGCTGGGCGATCATGGTGAGTGGCGGCTGCATGACCGTCGCCCAGCTCGTGTCGTCGAAACCCACCAGCGAGACGTCCCCGGGGTAGGAGAGACCTAGATCCTGCACCGCGTGGAGCGCGCCGATGAGGGCCTCCGCCTCCGTCGCGAAGATCGCGGTGGGAGGATCGGCGGACCGGAGCATCACGGAGGCGGCCTCCGCCGCGGACTCCTCGGTCTTCGCCCCGGTGCTGACGAGTGCCGGCGAGTAGGGGATCCCTGCATCCTGCAGGGCGTCCAGGTACCCGCGGAGCCGCTCGGCATCACTCCACAGGCTGCGCGCGTTGACCGTCAGGAGACCGTCCAGGGTGTCGATCGCGGCATCGGTGGTGGGTCCCCACAGGAAGCCGATGCGCCGGTGGCCGGCCTCGATGAGCGTCCTCGTGACGCGTCGTGCCTCGGCCCGGTTGTCGACGACGACGGCGTCCAGGTGCAGTCCCGGGATCAGTCGGTCGATGAGGACCACCGGTGTCCCGCGGCGGGTCGCCTCGGTGAGGTGCTCCGCCTCGGGCGCGCCGACCGCGGCCGAGGACACCACGATGCCGTCCACCTGCTTGTCGAGGAGCACGCCGACGGCGTGGCGCTCGGCCGCCAGGTCCTCGTAGGTGCTGATGACGATCACGTCGAGGTTCCGTGCGCTCGCTGCATCCGAGGCCCCGCGGATCAGGCCGGAGAAGAACGTGTTCCCGATGTCCGCGACGACGATACCGAGCGAATTGGTGACCCCCGTGGTCATGCTCCGCGCGAGGATGTTGGACCGGTACCCGAGGCGCTCGGCCGCGGCGAGGACGCGTTCACGGGCGACCGCGCTCACCGAGCCGTAGCCGCCGAGGGTCCGCGCCGCCGTCGCCCGGCCGACACCCGCTTCCGCCGCGACGTCGGAGATGGTGGGGGCGCTGCTGGAAGGATGCTCGGACGCCATGGGCTAATGGTAACGAGACAGCGGGGCGGTCGGACCGGCGAGGGCGGCGCGCGCAGCCTCCGGGTCCGCGTCGGAGAACGGCCGGCCGTGGCCGAACGCCCCTTCCACCGTGCATTGCCGGGCGGAGTACAGGGCGGCTGCCCGCATCGCGGCGGCGACGTCGGCGGCGGCGGCACGGTGCGTCCGTGACCAGCCGGCCTGCACCAGCCGGAGGAGGAACGCGGTGAGGTAGGCGTCCCCGCATCCCATGGTGTCCACGATCGACGACGGCGGGACGTGCTCCGCCCCGTCCTCGTAGAACGTGTCCCCGTCGAGGAAGAGGGCGCCCTCGGTGCCGCGCGTCGCCAGGGCCGCGCCGGCGCCGAACCGGATCGCCGTCGAGAGGAGGTCCCGGGACTCCCGGTGGCTCAGGTCCGCGCAGGAGAACTGCGCGAGGTCCACGGAGGGGCACACGGCAGCGAGATAGGTGTCGGACCGGCGGTCGTCGTCGGACGAGAAGTCGAAGCTCACGCGGGCGACGGCGGTCCGCAGGGCCGGCAGGTGCTCCTCGATGCCCGAGTAGACGCTGGAATGCACGACGTCGAAACCGGCCAGGTACGCCAGGTCCCCGGGGGAGGGCCGGAGCGGCTCCGCGAGGGTGATGCCGCCTCCGTTCCAGTCCAGGAACTGGCGCTCGCCGTCCTTCAGCCGGATGTTGGTCCAGCCACTCGGGCCGTGCCGGGTGATGGAGCGTGAGATGTCCACGGACTCCGCGAGGAGCGCCCCCCTGAGGAGGTCCCCGAACACGTCGTCCCCGAACACGCCGAGATATCCCGCATCGGCTCCGAGGCGCCGCGCGAACACGGAGAAGTTGACGCTGTTGCCGCCGGGATAGGACGTGCGGCGGTCGATGAAGCGGTCGACGATATTGTCGCCATAGCCGAGAACGCGCATGGGTGCCTTGCTGTTCGGAGGAAGGGCCGCCGGCCGGGTGGCGGGCACCCGGCCGGCGAGGGGGTCTCGCCGTCGGCTCAGGACGACACGGCTCAGTACTCCACGACGCGGTAGTACCGGCGCAGGTCGAGTGAGTGGTCGCGCTGCTTCTCGAGGTGCTTGCTGATCCGGCTGGTGATGGTGTCCATCACCAGCGGGCCCAGCAGTCCCCGGAACTCGTCGTCGATGCCCTCGAGCGGGTAGTCCGCGGTATCGAGGACCGTGGTGGCCTGCGAGTACTTCTCCGAGAACGCGACGACGCGCTCCATCAGCGGGCGGGTCTCGTCCTCGCCCACGAAGAGCAGGACGCTGGTGTCGGGCTCGATCAGCTCCAGGGAGCCGTGGAAGAACTCGGCACCGTGCACCCGGGTGGTGTGCAGCCACTGCATCTCCTCGAGGATGCACATGGAGTACAGGTAGGCATGGCCCCAGAGGTTGCCGCTGCCGACCACGAAGTGGAAGTCCGTCTCCCTGTGCCGTTCCGCGAAGGCCTCCGCCAGCGGCTCCGCCTGGCGGGCCACGCCCACGAGGGCCTGGGGGACGGCCCGGAGCTGGTCGACCAGCTTGTCGTAGCCGGCGAAATCCCCGCGCTCCGACAGGAACCGCGTGGTGAGGAGCAGCAGGCCGAGATCGAACGGCCAGGCGTCGGGTTCGGTGATCAGCGCGGAGTCCACGGCCTGCGCGATGGGGCTCTCGGCGATGCCGGTGAACCCGATGGTGCGGACGCCACGGGCCCGGCAGAACTCGATGCACGCGATCACGTCCTCGGTGGTGCCCGAGGCGGAGGCGAACACGGCGACGGAACGCTCGTTGAGGAGGGCGTCACCGGAGAGGACGAGTTCCGCGGCGATGGCCGACCGGACGGGAACCGTGGTGTTCCGGCGCAGGAGGTGCTCGTAGGGCCACATGGCCGCATAGGTCCCGCCCGACCCGATGAGGAACACGGCTTCGACGTCGGACAGGCCTCCGACGATTTCTTCTATGCGCGGCTGCAGGGCCAGGAAACTCTGTGCGCGTGTGAGGAACTGGTCCTCATCGAACTTCAGCATGACGATCCCTTCGGAGGAGGCGATGGTGACCCGAGACTGATACCGGTATCACCGGCACATCGTTGCACGCAGAAATTGAACGAGTCAACCATCCACATGCGCTTCCTCTGTCCGTCCCGTCGCTTTCGCATCTTTGTGGTCGAGGGGCTGGTACCGGTATCAAACTTGCGCTACTGTGATCCGCACCACGCGAAAAGGGCAGGCCCACCGGGCAGCTGCTCCTGACCGCAGCGGAGGCTTCCGGGCACGTCCCGGTCAATCAAGGAGGCTCGGCCATGAAGAACGTCCGACGGAGAGTATGTGCGGTGTCCGCCGCGGCACTGATGGGCCTCACGGCCTGCGGAGGCGGGACCGATGTCGAGGCGGCCGACCTCACGGCCGCGCCCGAGTACGAGGGGACGCTGTCGATCCTCACGAAGTTCGGCGGCGAGCCGTTGTCGCCCTACTTCGAGGACCTCGCAGCCGAGTACACGGCGCTGCACCCGGACGTGGACTTCGAGATCATCCAGGAGACCGACCAGAGCATCAAGGACAAGACCAAGACCCTGGTGGCCTCCTCGGCTCTGCCGGACATCTACTTCTCCTGGACCGGCGACTACGCCGACAAGTTCATCGAGGGCGGGTTGGCCACCGACCTCAGCGACGTGCTCTCGCCCGATTCGGACTGGGGCTCCACGTTCGGGGCGGCGTCGCTCGATGCCTTCGCGCAGGACGGCAAGTACTACGCCGTCCCCCTCTACAACAACGGCAAGTTCATGGGCTACAACAAGAGCATCTTCGAGGCGGCCGGCGTCGCCGTCCCCACCACCTTCGAGGAGCTGATCGCAGCCTGCCCGAAGCTGGAGGCGCAGGGCGTGGAGCCGCTCGCCTTCGGGAACAAGGACGGCTGGCCCGGCCTGCACTTCCTCCAGCAGCTCTTCGCCTACAACGTGCCCCGGGACGTGCTCGAGAAGGACTTCGTCCCCGCGACGGCCAGCTGGGACCACCCCGGCTACGCGAAGTCGCTCGAGGAGTTCCAGACGGTGGTGCGGGACTGCACGGCCACGGGCACCGACTCCAACGGGGTGCTGTACTCCACGGCGCAGCAGGCGCAGTCCGCCGGCCAGGCAGCCATGTACTTCCAGGAGATCCTGGAGTTCGACTCGGTGGTCACGGACGGCTCGGAGATCACCGCCGAGGACTTCGGCATCTTCGCCCTGCCCGCCCCCGAGGGGGCCGAAGGCGATCCGGCCGCGCTCGAGGGGTCACCCGAGGGCATGATGGTCAACGCGAGGTCCCCCCGCCAGGCGCTCGCCGTCGACTTCCTCAAGTTCGCGACCAGCAAGGCCAACGCGGAGACGCTCGCCGGAGCCCCCTTCAGCCAGCCCAGCACGATCGTCGGTGCCGTCTCCGCATCCACGGCGAGCCCCGCCGTCGTCGAGGGTGTCGCGAAGCTCAACGAGGCCAGCTACCTCCTCGGGTGGCTCGACGCCGTCACCGTCCCCGATGTCGCGGACGCCTGGCTTGCCGGCGGCGAGGCGCTGGTGTCCGGATCCGAGACTCCCGAAGAGGTTCTGAGCAATGTCCGCGCCGCTTCAGACAGCGCCGAGTAGCACCGCACCCGCCGCGCCCCTGCTTCCACGAACCGTCGACGCAGGGGCGCGGCGGCCCCGCAGGCCACGCGGTTGGGTGTGGGTCGCTCCCGCGCTCCTGGTGCTGGGCGTCTTCGTCTACCTGCCCCTGCTCCAGAACCTGCAGTACAGCGTCATGAAGTGGGACATCTACGCGGGCGGCTCCTCCTTCGTGGGGCTGGCCAACTACGAGAAGCTGGCCGGCGACCCCGTGTTCTGGCGGGCGCTGCTCAACAACACGGCCTATGCGGCAGTCTCCCTCGTCTGCCAGGTCTTCGGCGCGCTGCTCCTCGCCGCGCTGGTGGAGGGCCTCCGGTCCGAGCGGTGGCGCCGCGCACTGCGGGCCGTCTACTTCGTGCCGTCCGCCATCTCCCTGACGGTCGCCGGGCTGCTGTTCTACTTCGTGTACGAGCCGGAACTGGGCATCCTGAACGCGCTGCTGAGGGGCGTCGGACTGGATGCGCTGACGCAGGCCTGGCTGGGGCAGGAGGGCACCGCGATCTGGGCCGTGATCGCCATGAGCCAGTGGCAGGGCTTCGGCTACTCCACGCTGCTGTTCGCGATCGCCATCCAGCGCATCCCGCAGGACCTCTACGACGCCGCGTCGCTCGACGGCGTCGGCCCGATCCGGAGGTTCCTCCAGGTCACCGTCCCGCTCACGCGTGAGATGACCGGCCTGATGATCATCGTCACGCTCTCGGGCGCGTTCCAGGTGTTCAACGAGGTCATGGTGATGACCAGCGGCGGCCCCAACAACTCCAGCCAGGTCCTTGTGTCGTGGCTCTACCGGATGGGCTTCGGCCGCAACGACTTCGGCTACGCAGCCGCCATCGCGACGGTGATCTTCGTCCTGACCCTGGGCGTCGCGCTCCTGCAGCTGGCCATCACACGGAAGAGGAGAGTCGAATGGTGACCCGAACGAGTGTCCTCGGCGTCGTCGCGCGGACCTTCGTCGCGTCGTTCCTGCTGGCCCTTGCCGTCGTCGTGATCTATCCGCTGCTGTGGATGGTCCTGAACGGGTTCAAGACCAACAGCGAGCTGTTCGGCAACCCCTTCGCGCTGCCGCTGCAGTTCACCTGGGAGAACTACGCGAAGGCGTGGAACCGCGGTGTCAGCAGCTATCTGATGACCAGCATCCTCGTCACCGTCACGGCGACCATCGCCACCGTCTTCATCAGCGCCTGGGCGGCGTACGGGCTCACGCGGATGCAGATCCCGTTCAGCCGCACGGTCCTCGCCCTGATCCTCGGCGGCCTGATGCTCGCTCCCGCCGTCGCACTGATCCCGCTCGTCAGGATGTTCCAGGCGCTCGGGCTCTACAACACGTTCTGGGCGCTCCTGATCCTCTACGTGGCGTTCCGGATCCCGTTCACGACCTTCCTGATCCGCGCCTACATGGTGGACCTGCCGGTCGAGATCGACGAGGCGGCAGCGGTGGACGGGGCCGGCAAGGCCAGGGCCTTCTGGAGCATCGTGCTGCCCATGTGCAAGCCGATCCTCGTGTCCAGCGTGATCCTGAACATCCTCTTCACCTGGAACGAATACCTGTTCGCCATGGTGTTCACCAGCGGGGGAGACCTGCAGACCCTGCCGATCGGGCTGACCAACCTGATGAGCAAGCACGGGACCGAATACCCCGTGGTGTTCGCCGGCATGACGATCGCCGCCGTCCCGGTGATCCTGCTCTTCTTCCTCACCCAGAAGTACTTCGTCCGCGGACTCGCGGACGGCGTCGGGAAGTAGGCACCCCGGTCCTGTCCGCGAGGACCGGGGTGCCTGCACCGACCCGACCGGTCCGGTCAGTCGGCGCTGATCTGCCGGCGGAAGGTGTCCCGTCGGGCATGGAGGTCCCAGAGCACGCCGGCGAGGACGGCCGGGTCCTTCTCCGGGTCGCCCTCGATGATGCGGCCGCCGATGATGAGCTGCGAGACGTGGATCCCCTCCTCGCCGAGCACCTCGTGCAGCAGCTGGGCGTAGGCCGCCTGGCCCGCGAAGGCCACCGAGGTGCCGGTGACACCACGGCCGGGCCTGACCGCGGACCCGCCGTTGACGAACAGGATGGTGCCACGGTTCCCGCCGAGGAACCTCATGCCGGGCAGTACCTGGTGCACCGCGGCGACGGGGCCGTAGATGGAGAACTCCACCGGGCCCCTGAGGTCGGCCGGTGTCGTCTCGAGGACGGGCCGCATGAAGTCCTTCTGCGGCAGGGGGCTGTACTGCAGCACCTCGATGGGGCCCAGTGTCTCGGTGGCGGCCTCGAGGGCTGCGGCGATGGATTCGGGGTTCCGGACGTCCGCCGCGAAACCGCGGGCCTGGATGCCCTCCCTGCCGAGGTCCTCGGCGAGGGCGTCCACCTTGCCCTGGCTCCGGGAGATGAGGGCCACGGAGAATCCCTCCGCTCCGAAACGCCGTGCCACAGCGGCCCCGAGGCCGCGTCCTGCTCCGATGATCGCGAGAGTTGTCATACTCCGTGCAAGGAGCCGGGCCGCTCCATCATTCCGACGTGAGCTGATTTTCTCAGCGGAGCGTCCCGAGGATGGTGCGCTGGATGACGACGGCGGCAGCCCCGCGCGCCCACTGGGCGAAGTCCGACGGCTGGCGGCTCAGCCGGATGGGCGCCGCTTCCGGGTCGCGGTGGTAGTCGATCGAGGCCCGCAGTGCCTCGGCTGCGACGTCCGCCAGGTCCATGCCCTCACCGGACAGCACGACGAGCTCCACCATCGTCAGGTTCGCGACCGCCGACACCAGGAGGCCCAGCGCCTCTCCCGCCGCGCCGACGACGGCGGCGGCCACGGGGTGGCCCTCCCCGGCGAGCCCGAGGATCTCGTCGTAGGTCCGCTGCTCGCCGGTGGAGGCGGCGAACTGGGAGCAGATGGCGGGAATGGTCAGCACGGCGGAGGAGCACCCGCGGTGGCCCTCCATGCACCGTGGCCCGGAGGGGTCGAGCGGATA
This sequence comes from Arthrobacter sp. UYP4, assembly GCF_057291175.1. NCBI lineage: Bacteria > Bacillati > Actinomycetota > Actinomycetes > Micrococcales > Micrococcaceae > Arthrobacter > Arthrobacter sp. UYP4. The sequence goes on along the minus strand of NZ_JBXAVU010000002.1, from coordinate 468,094 downwards.
GTGCCCCACGAGGCCGAGCCCGGCATCGGGCGGCGAGATGACGGCGTCGTTGATCACCAGCCCGTAGCCCACGCCGGCGCCGACCGTCAGGACGGCGAAGTCCTTCTCCCCGCGCCCCGCGCCGAACCACTGCTCCGCGATCGTGAGGGCCACGACGTCGTTCTCGACGGCGACCGGCAGCCCGGTCCGCTCCTGCACGAGTGCGGCGAGGGGCACGTCGCGCCACCCGAGGAACGGGGCGCGCAGCACCTCCGCACCGGAGTCCACCTTGCCGCCGATGCTGATGCCGATACCACTGAATCCCGCCAGGGGCCCGAGGTCGGCCACGGCGTCGACGATGGCGTCGATCACCTCCCCGACGGCGTGGCCCGGCAGCGCCGCCTCGCTCGACCCGACGACATCGGCCTTGAGGTTCGTGGCGACCGCGGACGCGGTGTCGCCGGTCAGTTTGACGCCCACGAACCGGTGCGCGTCCGGACTGACCTCGAGCGGGCGGACGGGCCTCCCGATGGCCGCGGCCGCGACCTCGTCCGACTCCCGGAGGACGCCCGCATCGAGGAGGGGCTTGCTCAGCCGCGTGAGGCTGGCGACCGACAGGCCGAGGCGGGCCGCGAGGTCGGCACGGGAGATGGGTCCGCGGATAAGGACTTCGCGCGCGAGCGCCCGGGCCGGGCTGGAGGGTGCGAGCGAGGTGACCGCGTCCATGATGTTCCGTTCGCAGGGGGTACTTATTTTCAGAGTATCGCTAATGGCCTGGCTTTTCGGTGTGGATACTCCTGCAGACGCTCCGGATGTCGCGTGAGTGGAATGGTTGACACCGCTCTTATTTCTGTCGTAAAAATAACCAGTGCCCAGTTCGACACGGACATGGACACGGCACGCCCTCACACAGCACGAAGGAGAGCCAGTTGTGAAGCAACCCCACGGCCGCGCGAGGCGCGCCGCCCGATGCGCGGCAGGAGCGGCGGCCCTCGCGCTGGTCCTCCCGGGATGCGCAGCCCAGGACGACGTCGTCACGCTCGATTTCTTCCAGTTCAAACCCGAAGCGGTCGCGAACTTCAGCGCCATCATCGACGAGTTCGAAGCCGCCAACCCGGGCATCCGGGTGGTGCAGAACCACGTGCCGGACGCCGATACCGCCATCCGGACCCTCCTGGTCAAGGACAAGACCCCCGATGTCCTCACCCTCAACGGCAACGGGCGCTACGGCGACCTCGCGAAGGCCTGTGTCTTCGCGGACCTCTCGGACCTGCCCGTCGTCGAGCAGGTCCGGCCGGCGGTCAGCGACATCATCCGCGACCTCGGATCCTGCGGCGACGAGGTGAACGCGGTCCCGTTCTCGAGCAATGCGAGCGGCATCCTGTACAACAGGGACCTCTTCGAGCAGTACGGCGTCGAGGTGCCGACCACCTGGGACGAACTGCTGGACGCGGCGCGGACCTTCGAGGCCGCAGGCGTCACACCCTTCTACACCACGATCAAGGACGCCTGGACGGTGGGCCCCGCCTTCGTGAACCTCGGGGGTGCGCTCCAGCCGGAGGGCTTCTTCGACCGGCTCCGTGCCCAGGGGCCGGACGTGCAGTCCGGTGAGGTGTCGTTCTCCAAGGACTACCCGGAAGCGATGGAGAAGCTGACGGCGCTCTACGCGTTCGGCCAGGACGACGCCGCAGGCCGGGACTACAACGCCGGGAACGCCGCCTTCGCGACGGGGGAGTCCGCGATGTACCTGCAGGGCAGCTACGCCATCCCCGCCATCCGGGCCGTCGACCCCGACGTGAACATCGGTTCCTTCCCCTATCCGGCGACCAACTCCCCGGAGGACACCGTCGTCGTGTCCGGCGTCGACGTCGGTGTGTCCATCGGACGGGACACGGACCACCCGGAGGAGGCGAGGAGGTTCGTCGAGTTCCTGATGTCCCCCGAGGTCGTTGAGCGATACGCACAGGAGCAGAGCGCCTTCTCCCCGCTGGCGACCGGCGCCGAGACCACGGACCCGGCGCTTGCCGGCCTCGCCCCGTACTTCGACGACAACCGGATCATCGGCTTCATCGACCACCAGCTCCCCGCGAGCCTGCCGCTGCCCCAGTACCTGCAGGAACTCGTGCTCGGCGGACGGACTGAGGACTTCCTGGCCACCCTGGACCGCGAGTGGAGCAAGATCGCAGCTCGGACCATCCCGAACGAGAAGGACTGACATGAGCACACCAGTCAGCAGCCCGGCACGCCCGGGCCCACCGCCGGCGGCACTCCGCGGGGAACGGCGCGTCCCGCGGGTCTTCTACCTGATGGTGCTCCCCGCCCTCGCCCTGTTCGCCGTGTTCCACACCGTGCCCCTCCTCACCGGGATGTTCTTCAGCCTCACGAACTACGCGGGCTACGGCGAATGGTCCTTCGTGGGCCTGCGGAACTACGCCAACCTCTTCGGCGACGACCGCATCTACGGCGCCTACGGCTTCACGTTCCTGTTCGCGATCGTGTCCACGGTGGCGGTGAACATCATCGCCCTCGCCGTCGCCATCGCGCTCAACGGACGCATCCGCTTCAAGACCGGATTCCGGGGCATCTTCTTCATCCCGAACATCCTGTCCATCCTGATCGTCGGGTACGTGTTCAACTACCTCTTCTCGAACTCGGTCCCGGCGATCGCCGACGCACTCGGCATCACATCTCTGACCACGAGCATCCTGGCGAGCCCCGACACCGCCTGGATCGGCGTCGTCATCCTGTCCGTCTGGCAGGCCGCTGCCTTCAACATCATCATCTACCTGGCCGGGCTGCAGACCATCCCGGGTGAGCTCTACGAAGCGGCGTCCCTCGACGGGGCCTCGCCCTGGAAGCAGTTCACCTCCATCACGTTCCCGATGATCGGCGCGTTCTTCACCATCAACATGGTGCTCAGCCTCAAGAACTTCCTGCAGGTCTTCGACCAGATCATCTCGCTGACCGCCGGCGGCCCCGGGACGTCCACCGAATCGATCTCGCTGCTCATCTACCGGGGCGGCTTCCAGGGCGGCGAGTACGGCTACCAGACCGCCAACGCCGTCCTCTACCTCTTCGTGATCATCGCCATCTCATTCATCCAGCTGCGGATCCTGCAGCGCAGGGAGGCCTCGTTCTGATGACCGCCACATCCTCCTCCGCGGTGCGCCGCGTGGCCGCCGACCGCCCTGACGGCGACGACGTCGTCGAACGCGCCTACCGACCGGACCGTCGCCGCGTGAACTGGTGGCTGACGGCCCTCGTCGCCGTGTGCGCCCTGACGGTGCTCATTCCGCTCTACCTCACCGTGGTCACGGCCCTGAAGACGCCCGACCAGCTCGGCGGCACCGGTTTCGGTCTGCCGACGACCGCCCGCTGGGAGAACTTCGCCGACGCCTGGACCCTGACCAGCTTCCCGCGGGCCCTGCTCAACACCGGGCTCGTCACCGTGGGCACGGTGCTGCTGACCCTCGTCACCAACTCGATGGTCGCCTACGCGATCGCGAGGAACATGCACCGCAGGTTCTTCAAGGGGCTGTACTTCTACTTCATCGCAGCCCTGTTCGTGCCGTTCCCCATCATCATGCTGCCGGTGGTCAAGCAGACGGCGATCTTCGGGCTCGACAACCAGCTGGGCCTGATCCTGCTCTACACGGTGTACGGGCTCTCGTTCAACATCTTCGTGTACGTCGCCTACATCCGGTCCATCCCGCTCGAACTCGAGGAGGCAGCGCTCACCGACGGTGCCACCACCTGGACCGTCTTCTGGCGGATCATCTTCCCGCTCCTCGGCCCCATGAACGCGACCGTCGGCATCCTCACCTGCCTCTGGGCGTGGAACGACTTCATGCTGCCGCTGGTCATCCTCTCCGACCCGTCGGCGCAGACGCTGCCACTGGCACAGTTCATCTTCCAGGGGCAATTCAACACCAACTACTCCGTGGCATTCGCGTCCTACCTCATGGCGATGGCACCGTTGTTGATCGTGTACCTCTTCGCGCAGCGCTGGGTCATCTCCGGTGTGATGCGCGGATCCTCCAAGTAACGTCCACATCCCCACTCCTCGAAAGGGACACCTTCGTGACTTCCACCGTCAACCCCGAGGTCGACTCGGCCGTCGACGCCACGTCCGGGCTCTCCGCCGATGCGCTCGCCGAGCGCATGCAGGACCCCTCCTGGTGGCGCCAGGCCGCCGTCTACCAGATCTACCCGCGCAGCTTCGCGGATTCCAACGGTGACGGCATCGGTGACCTGAAGGGCATCACGTCCCGGATCCCGTACCTCAGGTCCCTGGGCATCGACGCCGTCTGGCTGAGCCCGTTCTACCCCTCCGCACTGGCTGACGGCGGGTACGACGTCGACGACTACCGCGACGTCGATCCCAAGCTCGGCACCCTCGAGGACTTCGACGAGATGGTGGCCGCGCTGCACGAGGCCGGCATCAAGCTCATCGCCGACATCGTCCCCAACCACACCTCCGACCGGCACGCCTGGTTCCGGGAGGCACTGGCAGCGCCGAAGGGGTCGGCCGCGCGGGCCCGCTACATCTTCCGCGACGGCAAGGGTCCTGACGGCGACGAGCCGCCGTCGGACTGGGACTCCGTGTTCGGCGGACCCGCCTGGGAGCGGACCGCGGACGGCCAGTGGTACATGCACATCTTCGCCCGGGAGCAGCCCGACCTGAACTGGGACAACCGCGAGGTGCGCGACGACTTCCTGAAGACCCTGCGCTTCTGGTCCGACCGCGGTGTCGACGGCTTCCGCGTCGACGTGGCCCACGCCCTCACCAAGGACATGACCGAACCCCTGCCCTCGAAGGCCGAGCTCGGCGCCGAGGACGAGAACCACAACGGCCGGCACCCGTTCTGGGACCGCGACGAGGTCCACGAGGTCTTCGCCGAATGGCGTGCGGTGTTCAACGAGTACACCCCGCCGCGCACGGCCGTGGCCGAGGCCTGGGTCCACGCCGAGCGCCGCGCCCGCTACGCCAGCCCGGAAGGGCTCGGCCAGGCGTTCAACTTCGATCTCCTCAAGGCCGACTGGAACCCGGGCCAGTTCCGCGACATCATCACCAGGAACCTGGTCGAGGCGACGTCCTCCGGCGCGTCGTCCACCTGGGTGTTCTCCAACCACGACGTCGTCCGCCACGCCACGCGCTACGGGCTCCCGCCGGCCGACCCCGACAGCAGGAGCAAGCCCGGGCAGGGCGGGCAGGGCGGCCAGGACGGATCGGCCTGGCTCCTGAGCGGTGGCACCGAGCCGGCCCTGGACCGCGACCTCGGCGAACGCCGCGCCCGCGCCGTCACGCAGCTCATGCTGGCACTCCCGGGCTCCGCCTACGTGTACCAGGGCGAGGAGCTCGGACTGCACGAGGTCGCCGACATCGCCGCCGAGGACCGCCAGGACCCGACGTTCTTCCGCAACACGGGCGTCGACGTCGGCCGTGACGGCTGCCGCGTGCCGCTGCCGTGGACCAGGGACGGCGAGTCCTTCGGCTTCGGGTTCGGCGGCGCGCACCTGCCGCAGCCGGAGTGGTTCGGCGAATACGCCGTCGAGGTGCAGGAGGGCGATCCGGCCTCCAACCTCAGCTTCTACCGCCGTGCCCTGGAACTGCGGCGCGAACTGCAGGGCGAGGAGGACTTCGACTGGGTGGCAACGCCCTCCGCCGACGTCCTGCACTTCACGCGTCCCGGCGGATGGCACTGCGTCACGAACTTCGGGTCGTCGCAGGTGGACCTGCCCGCCGGCAGGGTGGTGCTGAGCAGCTCGCCCCTCGTCGACGGCCGGCTGCCGGGGGACACGACGGCCTGGCTCGTCTAGTACCTGCTGTCCGACGGCGGGCCCCTCCCGGGTGCCCGCCGTCGTCGTTCCCGGCGCTCCGGTGGCCATGCTGCGGCTGCGTGCACGTGTTTCGGTGGCTTTGCTGCGGCTTCGTGCACGCGTTTCGACCGAAAAGCCGCGTGTCGCGACGGGACACGCCGTGGAAACGGGGCGGAGCCGTCGGAACGCGTGCACGAACCCGCACCCTCGCGCGTGCGACCCCGCGGCGCGAGGCCGTTCGTCCGCAGGAGAATCGGTTGCGGGCCCCTCGGCCCCGTCGGAATACTTGAAGGACCGGAACGAGCGAGGCGGAGGGCAGCGGCATCAGCGGGTCCCAGGAGCACGAGGAGAGGCTGCGCAAGGCGGCCCAGTACCGGGCTGCCCGGGGTGGCGGAGGCGATGCGAGCGATGCACTCGCCGAGCTGGAACGCCAGAACGACGACGGCGATGCACCGAACGGGGAGATGGCCCCGCTGCGCACGGGGGAGGACGAGGTCCGGCGGGCACGCCTGATCGTCGACCGGGCCGTGGCCCGCGGGGAGTTCGACGACCTGGCTCTTGCCGGCAAGCCGATCCCCGGCCTGGGGGAAGCACACGATCCGGACTGGTGGGTCAAGGGACTCATCCAGCGCGAGAACATCACTGGGCTCGGACCGCGGGCCATCCTGCTCCGCACGGAGGACGCTGAGCTCGACGACCGCCTCGACCGCCAGTACACCGAGCGGCAGGTGCGCGAGGTCCTCGAGGATTTCAACTACCGCGTCATCGACGCGAGGCGCCAGCTCCTCGGCGGGCCGCCCGTGATCACGAAACTGCGCGACGTCGACGCCGAGGTGGAGCGGTGGCGCGAACGCCGGGCCGCAGCGCGCCTCGCGGCGGAGGCGGCCGCGCCGCCGGAACCGCAGAGGGTGTCCTTCTGGCGGCGCATCTGGCGCGGCTCCAGCTGAGCCGCGCCGGGGACGGTCACCACGGGACGACGCCGATCGCGACCAGATCCGCTGTCGACGCGCACGCCTGACGGTCGCCGGCTCCGGCCCGACGGTCGCCGGCTTCGACTGGCGATCGGTGGCTCCCACCTGAGGGGCACCGATCAGACATGACGGTCGCCGGCTTCGACCTGGCGGGCACCGATCAGACGTGACTGGCGCCGGCCTGAGCCGGACGACGGCGTGCCCGCATCCCCAGCCGTGCGTGGCCCGCGTCCCTGCCCGACGGCGTGCCCGCATCCCCAGCCGTGCGTGGCCGCAGCCTCGCCCGCGGCTCACGCCACGGCGTGCCGCAGGAGTGCTGTCAGGGCCTGACTGTGACAGTGGGCATCGACGCGGTCACCAGCGTGCCGTCCGCCCGCCGGGTCCCCTCGATGTCACTCGTGGTCGGAGCGCCGGTCAGGCGCGGACCCTGGTGGCTGAGGTGGACGGTGACGGGACTGCCGGCCTCGACGTGCACGACCTGGCTCCGGACGGAGACCGTCGCGCTTCCACCGGATTCGACCGTCAGCGTCATGGCATGCTGGGTGACCTCCGCGCGCAGGCGTGTCCCGTGCAGGGTCACACGGAAACTCATGCGGGTCCAGCCCTCGGGGAGGCGCGGGTCGAAGGTGATGCGGCCGCCGTGGTCGCGCATGCCACCGAACCCGTAGGTGAGGGCACTCCACACGCCTCCGGTCGATGCGACGTGGATGCCGTCCGAGGTGTTGCGGTGCAGATCGGCGAGGTCCACGAACAGGGCCGACTGGAAGTACCTCATCGCCAGGTCCTGGTACCCGACCTCGGCGGCGATGATCGACTGGACCACCGCGGAGAGGGTCGAGTCCCCGGTCGTGAGGGCCTCGTAGTACTCGAAGTCGGCGCGCTTCTGCTCCGCGGTGAACTCGTGGCCCTGCAGGAGGAGCGCGAGGACGACGTCGGCCTGCTTGAGGACCTGGAAGCGGTAGATCACCAGCGGGTGGTAGTGCAGCAGCAGGGGCCGCTTGCTCGCGGGCGTGTTCTCGAGGTCCCACAGTTCCTTCTCCAGGAACGCGGCGTCCTGCGGATGGATGCCCGCGCGCTCGTCGAAGGGGATGTGCATCTTCTCGGCGGCGAGCGACCACTCGAAGATCTCGTCCTCGGACAGGTTCAGGCGTGCGACCATCCGTTCGTAGGCGACCGGATCGTCGGCCCGCAGCGATTCGACGGAACGCGTCGCCGCCTTGAGGTTGGCGCGCGCCATGACGTTCGTATAGAGGTTGTCGTTGACGACGGTCGTGTACTCGTCGGGTCCCGTGACGCCGTGGATGTGGAAATTGTCGTCGCCGTTGCTGCGCCAGAAGCCCAGGTCCGCCCACATCCGCGCGGTCTCCACGAGGATGTCGATCGCCCCGCGGACCAGGAAGTCCTCGTCGCCCGTCGCGGCGACGTACTGCATGAGCGCGTGGGAGATGTCGGCGTCGATGTGGTACTGGGCGGTGCTTGCGGCGTAGTAGGCCGAGGATTCCTGACCGTTGATGGTGCGCCACGGGAACAGCGCCCCACGCTGATTGAGTTCGGCCGCCCGCGAGCGTGCCGGCTCGAGCATGGCCTGGCGGAAGCGGAGTGCGTTCCGTGCCACGAGGGGAGCGGTGTAGCTGAGGAAGGGGAGGACGTAGACCTCGGTGTCCCAGAAGTAGTGGCCGCCGTACCCGGAGCCGGACACGCCCTTGGCTGCGATGCCGCCGCCGTCGGTGCGGGCCGTGGCCTGGGCGAGCTGGAAGATGTTCCAGCGCACGGCCTGCTGGATGGCCGGCTGGCCCTCCACCTCGACGTCGGAGCGCGACCAGAAGTCGGCCAGCCACTCCCGCTGCTTCCGGTACTGCTGCTCGAGGGGGATCTCGCGGGCGCGGTCGAGCGTGCGCTCGCAGCGGTCGGCGAGTTCGCGGACGGGCACGCCGCGGGAGGTGTGGTAGGTGATGGTCTTGACAAGCCGGATGGGCCGGCCGGGCATCGCCTTCACGCGGTAGACGTGCTTGGCGAGGTCGTCCTCGATGTGCGACCGCTCGTCCCACTCGTTGTCCGTGACGAGCTCGTGTTCCACACCGCAGGCCAGGGTCATCGAGGAGTTGGTGGTGCGGTAGCCGAGCAGGTAGCGGGAACCGTCGACGCGCTTGAGCCGTGGCTGGAGCACCCGGTCCTTGAACGCATCCGCCTTGCGGGGGTCGAAGGACGTGTTCTCCGCGACGGGGTTCACCTGGTCCTTGTCGATGCCGTCCTGGCGGTTGAGGATCTGGCTCGAGATGAGGATGGACGCCTCGGCGTCCAGCATCTCCACCTCGTAGTCGACGACGGCCAGGTGGCGGTCCGTGAAGGAGACGAGGCGGCGCGTCCGGACGAGTACGCGCTTGCCGGAGGGCGTGCGCCATTCGAGCTCGCGCACGAGGAGCCCGTCGGAGAAACCGAGACGCCGCGAGTAGCGCAGGATGTCGGCCTCCGTCAGGACGAACGGCTCGTCGTCGACGTACAGGCGGATGATCCTCGCGTCGGGGACGTTGACGATCGTCTGCCCGACGCGGGCGAAACCGAAGGCCTCCTCCGCGTGCTGGATGGGCCAGGTCTCGTGGAAGCCGTTGATGAACGTGCCGTAGTGGTGCCCGTCCCTGCCCTCGTCCACGTTGCCGCGGAGGCCGAGATAGCCGTTGCCGACGGAGAAGAGTGTCTCGGTACGGCCCTGGAGGGCGACGTCGAACTCCGTCTCGACGAGCGCCCACTCTTCCACGGGGAAGTGGTTGCGGTCCAGTGGATCGGAGGTGATGAGATTCATGAGGGATGTCCTGGTCAGGAGGTACGCGCGCCCGGGGCGGCGGTGGCCGGCCGGGTCGGGAGGAAGGGGAGGAGTTCGGCGAGGTCGTCGACGACGGTGTCGGCGCCATGGGCGAGGAGGGTGTCGGCGCCGACGCCCCGGTCGACGCCGATGACGAGACCGAAGGCACCCGCCCGACCGGCGGCGACGCCGGAGTGTGCGTCCTCGACCACCGCGCACGCCGAGGCGGGGAGGCCGAGCAGGTCGGCGGCGTAGAGGTAGGTGTCGGGAGCGGGCTTGCCGGCGATCTCCCGGTCGGCCGCGAGGACGCCGTCGACCACGACGTCGAAGCGGTCGCGGAGACCGGCGGCCTCGAGGACGGGGACACCGTTGCGGGAGCTCGTGACGACCGCGACGGCGACGCCGGCGGCGATGGCCGCGTCGAGGAATGCGAGGGACCCCGGATAGGGTGCGACGCCTTCCTCCTCAAGGGTCTCGTTGAAGGCCCGGTTCTTGCGGTTGCCGAGCCCGCAGACGGTCTCCAGCTCTGGTGCGTCCCCGGGGAGGCCCTCGGGCAGTGTGATGCTGCGGGAGGCCAAAAGTGCCCGGACGCCGTCGTAGCGGGGGCGGCCGTCGATGGAGGCGAAGTAGTCCGCGTCGGTGTAGCCCTCCACCTGCTTTCCCTCCAGATAGGGAGTGAACAGCCGCGACCACGCCTGCATGTGGACCTCGGCGGTCGGGGTGAGCACGCCGTCGAGGTCGAACAGCAGCGCTCCGAGGGACGACAGGCGTGCCGGGGTGGGGAAGGAGGTCATGGAGCCTTCACTGGTGGTGCGGGGGCCGTGAATGGACATCACGGTGCGGATCGACATCGGTGGCGCTGGTGCGACGTCGTCCTGGAGCCGGTGAAGATGTCCGAGCAAACGGGCCGGCCGGACGGGGTCGTCGACGGCGAGACCAGAACTAGGACGAGCGGCCCCGGGGGGCTCATGATCCTGCAGCGGTGCTGCGGAGCCCCTCCAGTCTACCGGTACGAACGGTCCCCCGGGAGCCACGAGGGACCGGGCCGGCACACTTCCCGCGGTCAGCGCCACGGTCCTCCGTCCGGCCGGAGAGTCGCCGGGCGGCCGGGCGGGGGCGGGTCAGTTCGGGATGATCCCGAAGAGGACCCTCCGCTTCACCAGAACCCAGATGACGAGGGTCACGACGGCGTGGATCAGGAGTCCCTGCCAGGCGTCCGTGCGGTCGAGGCCCGGGATGTTCGCCACCGCGAGCACGAAGAACACGTGGAGGATGAAGACGTACAGGCTCGCACGCCCCAGCGGGACGTACAGCCAGCCCGTCAGCGTGTTGATGGGGCGCCAGAACGCGGTCAGGATCACGTGGGCGGCAAGGATGAAGAAGGCCAGGTTCAGGAGCCTGCCGGGCTGCAGGAACACCCGCACGTACGCGGACTCGTACAGGGTCTCGTAGAAGCCGGCCGGGATGAACGGCAGACCGAGTTCCAGCGTGGAATTCAGCCAGAGGGTCCCGAGCACGAGGGCGTAGGCGCCGGTGGCGGCGCCCACCAGGATCTTCCCGCGACGTGTGCTGAGGGCGTCGATGATCGAGCGGCGGTGGTAGCCGAGGACGACGCCGTGGACGAAGATGACCTGCCAGGTCAGCAGGGGGAAGACGTCCTGGAACTGCGAGTCCAGGACCCGCAGCGAGAACACGGCGTCGACCGCGTAGAGTGCCCAGCTGATGGCCAGCACCAGCCACCACAGCTTCTTCCGCAGCAGCAGGACCAGCAGGGGAACCGTCAGCGTCAGCACGACGTAGAGGCCCATGATGTTGAAGGCCCACGGCCCCATGTTCAGGAGCAGCAGGTCCCGTACCGCGTAGGCGGGCGGCGGGTAGTCCACCAGGCGTGCGACGTTCGGGTACAGGTCGTACACGCGCCCCGCGGCTCCCGTTCCGGCCTGGCCTGTTCCGCGGTCCGTGAAGGTGGTCAGCACCGACGCGTCGATGAACGGCACCAGGGAGAGCAGGTAGACGGTGATGACCACGGCCAGGGCCGTGACGTAGAGCTTCACCGCCCGTCGGGTGGTGCTCCTGGCGGCCGCGCCGGCCCCGCGTCGCCGGACGGCGATGGGGTGCACCATCCCGAGGACGACGCCGGAGAGCAGGACGAAGAGTTCCGCTCCGGTGATCGTCCCGATCAGGGTGCGCGAGATGAAGGACCAGGGCCCGGCGACCTCGATGTGGGTGACGACCACCGAGGTGATGATCCAGCCACGCAGCAGGTCGATGCGGGCGTCCCGGGAAGCGTGCTCGTCAGGATACCGCCAGTGCGGAACGAAGCGCCCGGCTGCTCCGGCGAGGAGGACCAGGGCGAAGAGCCCGACGACACAGGCGACGAGCCAGCCCATCACGGCACTGACCGGGGCGCCTGCCTGCCACACCTGCCGGGTCGATTCGTTCGCGTCCGCCTGGTCGACCACCTGAGTGATCGGCCCGAGCCGCACACCCGGTGCCGCATCGAGGGTGTCGCGCAGCGCCGCCACCGTCGCCTCGTCCGCACCGAGCCGCCAGTCCACGGTGTGGCCCTGCGCCTCCGGCTCCTCCCGCTCGGCCTCGAGCCAGGACACCATGCCGATCTCCGGATATCGCGCAGCGATCACCGGGTCGAACAGCTGGTCGAGCCACGCGCGCTTGATGTCCGCTTCAGGGGCGCTGTCGGAATCCTCGGGATCGTGGAGTGCGGCGGTCTGGACGAGGAACCGCTTGCCCTTCGCTGCGGCGTACTCCTTCACGAAATCGATACGGGGAGCGCCCGGGGCCGCGCCGTAAATGCCGGCGAGCTGGTCTGCGAACTTGTCCGGTTCCGGGAGCACGGAGGTGGTGATCGCGCCGGAGTACTCGCGCGTCCCGTCCGCGTTCGTGGTGGCGCCCTGCTCGTAGCTGCCGAAGTGGTACATGGACAGGCCCACCCAGTCGACGGCGTCGTCCCCCGGGTAGTAGGGCGCGTACGGGTCGTCGCCGCCGTCGATCAGGCCGTTGCCGTTCGTGTCGAGGGCGGTGACGGAGCCGGACGCGAGACCCTCCACGGCGCCGTACGCCTCGGTGAACGGGTAGCCGGCCGCGTACGACGGCGCCCAGACCATGGCGGCGGTCGGCACCTCGGAGTGGATGACACCGGCGAGGGACCGGAAGGCGTCGACGTACCCGGCGGGCTGCTGGCCCCAGCCGTGCCAGGTGCCGTTCATCTCGGGTGCGAAGCGGAGGAAGAAGGCGGTGCGGAACTCGTCGCCGATGCGGCCGAGCGTGTCGGCGAGACGCGCGGCGTCGTCGCCGGTCAGCTCGTCGAGCGGTTTCGTCGGCTCGAGGGTGACGACGGCGACGGCACCCAGGGGTGCTTCCTGCCGTGCGAGGTCGAAGAGGTCGCGCTCGGCCGCTGCGTCGAGCGGGTAGGGGATCGGACGGCTGAAGAACGACGGCGTCGTCCCGGTGCGGTCGGCGTAGGCGCGGGCGTTGTCCTCGGACCAGTCGAGCTCCGGGCCGAAGTAGCGACCCTCCGCGAGGGCTGTCGGGTCCTCGACCGGCACCTGGCCGCTGCCGTGCGTGGTGGCGGGCAGGCCCGCGGCATCGGCCTGCACGGGCAGGCTTCCGGCCAGGAACCCCAGCACCAGTGCCACCGGCAGGACCAGGCGGATCAGCGCCCGGCTCCCGGCGGCGGCCGTCATCCCTTCGCTTCCTGGCGGGCCTTGGCGGTCGCGATGTCCGACTGGTAGTGCTCGTATCCCCGGTAGCGGACGGCTTCGATGATGACACTGAAGATGACGAGGTCGAAGAGGACCCAGACGATGTTGACGGAGGTCCCCAGGATGTCCGCCTGTCCCACGGCCATCCGGATGATGCCGATGACCACCGCCGCCACGAGCAGCCCCATGGCCCACAGCTGCGGCTTCACGAGGTCCCACCGCAGCTGGTTGTCCTGCTGCAGGGTCTTCGGCGTCACCGCGAAGTCGAGGCTCTTGCCCAGGTAGACGTTGCCGAACGCCGAGGTGATCGAACGGATCCAGACGGGGAACAGCGCCAGCGAGTACTGCTGCCCGCGCCAGGTCTTCACGCCCTTGCCGACGACGGCGAACAGCAGCTGGTTGACCAGGAGGAAGGGGATGAGCCGCAGGAAGAACTCGGTGCTGATGGAGCTGACGGGCAGGATGCCGAAGATCAGGTAGATGATGGGCGCGGCGATGTAGACGACCGCGGCGAAGCCGGAGAGGTAGCTCCACATGGTCGCCGCGTACATGAGCCGCTGGGCGATCGAGAGGCCCTTCTGTGCGAACGGGTTCTCGCGGAACATCACCTGGATGGTCCCCTGGGCCCAGCGGAGCCGCTGGGTCAGCATGGAGTTGAGGTCCTCGGGAGCGAGTCCGTCGGCGAGCTTCTCGTGATGGTAGGCCGTCTCCCAGCCGAGGCCGTGGAGGCGCATGCACGTCGCCATGTCCTCGGTCACGGAGATGGTCGCCATCGGCATGACGGCCTGCGCCTCACCGCCGCGGTCGGCGTTGACCGACTCGATGAGGAGGCGAACGGCGTCGATCGCGGCCAGCGGCGACCAGGACCGCTGGGCGAGCTGGTCGAGCGCGCCGGCGTCCACGACGGCGAGGTCGGGAGTGCCCGGCGCCCCTCCTTCGAGGCCCTCGATGCCGAGTTCCTCGAGGGAGGCGAGATCCTCGTGGAGCGCAGCCATGTCCGCGGAGACGAGGTCGCGGCTGACCTGCTCCACGCGCTGCTGGAACTCGTAGGTGACCTCGGAGATGCCGTCCCCCTTCTGGAGCCTGCGGCGTACCCGGCGCAGGTCCTTCGCCACCAGGTCCAGGGCATCCGACATCCTCGGGTTGTCGGCGTCGAGGCCCTTCTTGGCCTTCGCGATCACCCGGTCGGCGGTCTTGAGCGCGCGGTTCAGGGAGAGTTCGATCTCCGTGACGTAGCGCGTGACGCCGAGCTGCATGAGCGCCTCACGCCGGATGATGGCGTTCGAGCCGCAGAAGAACGCTGCGTTCCACCCGTCCTTGCCCTGCTGGATGGGGCCGTAGAAGAGCGGTGCCTGGCTGCCCAGGGGATCGGACTCCGGCACGTTGATGAAGACCTGCGGGGTCTGGACCAGTGCCATCCTGTCGTTGGTGAAGTACCCGAGGGTCCTGTCGAGGATGAGCGGGTCGGGAATCTGGTCGGCGTCGAGGATCAGGAGGAACTCGCCGTCCGTGGAGGCCAGCGCGTTGTTGAGGTTGCCGGCCTTCGCGTGCCGCGGCATGTCCTTCCAGTCCGCGGACCGGGTGATCCAGCCGATCCCCTCGGCCTCGGCCGCTGCCCGCACCTCGGCCCGGTTGCCGTCGTCGAGGATCCATGTCCGGTGCGGATAGCGGATGTCCTTGGCGGCCCGGGCGGTGGTGAGGACGAGGTCCAGCGGCTCGTTGTAGGTGGTGATGAAGACGTCCACGGTGAGGCCGGCGGGAGGCTCGGGGGCACTGCGCTTCTTGAGCTTCCACACGGTGAAGCCGAACAGGAGGGAGTCCACGAGGGAATAGGTCTCCGCCAGCACCAGGGGGATGGCGATCCACCACGCGTCCCAGTTGATGGAGTACAGCCACCGCCACACCACGTAGTTGAGGCCGAGGACGGCCGTCACGAGCACGATGGCCCGGATCAGCAGCGTCCGGCCGCCGGACGAGGCTTCCCGCTGAGGGGCCCCACCACTGTCTGCGGACGGATCGTTCGGTGACAGTGTCGTCATCGGCCCAGTACGCTCCACTTCTGTTCTCGGTCTACCTGATCAGGGCTTCGGTGGTGCACCTACGCCGGATCGGTATGAGCGCAGGAGATCACCGGACCCTGAGGGACCATGAAGCCAGCATCCAACGTACCCGAGAGCGCGCGTCGGACGGCGCCCACGGGCAGGCTGCGGCAATACTGAGCAATACCTGCGCGCGCGGGCCGGTTCCGGCACGAATCCTTGCAGGAGCGGGGCAGCAGGGGAGCGGGCGTCAGCCCATCTCGGCGTAGCGCCGCGCCTGGCCGAGGGCCCCGCGCATGCCGTCGGCGTCGTGCACCGTGCCGTACCCCGGGGTGTCGCGCTGGAAGCGCCAGCCCTCTGCGAGGGATCCTGCGTCCACGGCGTCGAAGCCGAACTCGTCGAGGAGCTCCACCACGGCCTGCTTCGCGTCGGAGTCGTCGCCGGCGATCGGCAGTGCACGGCGGTCCGGGGTGCCGGCGGGCGTGCCGTCCGTGGTCAGCTGGGCGGCGGCGATGTTGTTGAAGACCTTCACCACGGAGGAACCCGGGAGATGGCGCTGCACGAGCTCGCTCGTGGTCGTGGTCTCGTCGTCCAGCTCGGCGATCCGGCCGTCCCGGTACGGGTAGTAGTTGCAGGTGTCGATGACCAGCTTGCCGGCGAGCGGCTCCACGGGGACCGAGCCGATGTCCTTGAGCGGGATGGTGACGACGACGACGTCGCCCTCCCGCGCGGCGTCGTCGACGGTCCCGGCACGCGCCGCGTCGCCGAGTTCGCGAACGAGGTCCTGCAGCGTCTCCGGGCCCCGTGAGTTGCTCATCACCACGCGGTAGCCACGGGCGACGGCCAGGCGTGCGAGCTGCGAGCCGATGTGGCCGCTGCCGATGAAGCCGATGGTGCTGCGCGGGGCGCCGGTCCGGGGTGTCGTGTTCTCACTCATGCCCAGCACAACCTCCCCGACCCGGGGTTATTCCTCAACCGCGCGGCGCCCCGTCCGTCCAGACGTAGAACTTCTCCGGTCGCCCGGCCGAGCCGTACTGCGGAACGATCCTCGCCTGGCCCCGGGACACCAGGAACTCGAGGTACCGCCGCGCGCTGACGCGGGCCATGCCGAGCCTGTCCGCGACGTCGGAGGCCGACGTACCGCGGCCCTGGCTGCGCAGGTCCCGCATCACGGCGTCGAGTGTCGGCGCCGAGAGGCCCTTCGGGGTCGTGACTGTTGCGGTGGCCGCACTGCCGACGGCGGCGCCGCCCGGGGCGGTCGTCCGGAGGAGCTGATCGATCCTGCCCTGGTCCAGCGATGCCGACCCGTCCGCCGCGTGGTCCTCGAGGTCGGCGCGGTACGCGACGTACGAGTCCAGGCGCTCGTTGAGCACGGCCGCGTTGAAGGGCTTCACGAGGTAGTGCAGCACGCCGCCGGCCACCGCGGCGCGCACGGTCTCGAGTTCGCGGGCGGCCGTGATCGCGATGACGTCGACGGGTTCGCCCGGCCGGTTGCGCAGCGCACGGAGCACCTCGATGCCCGTCATGTCCGGGAGGTGGATGTCGAGCAGGACGAGCCGTGGCCTCAGCTCGTCGGCGAGTTCGAGTGCACGGGCACCGGTGTGCGCGGCCCCGACGACCTCGAACGCGCCGTGGGCGAGGAGGAACCCGGTGTGGATCCCGGCGACCTGGTGGTCGTCGTCCACGACCAGAGTGGGGATCGGGGGCTGCTGCCTGCGCGGTGCCGCGGGGGGAGTCGCGCCGGTCATGGCACCTGCAGCGTGGTGCGGGGGGTGTCGGCGAGCGACGGCGCGAGCCAGACGGTGAACTCCGCGCCGCCGAGGTCGGAGTCGTCGACGACGACGTGCCCGGAGCGGCGGCGCGCGATGCGGTCCACGAGCGCGAGGCCGAAGCCGCGCGTCCCGGTGGAGCCCCCGTCCTTCGTGGAGTAGCCGGAGGAGAAGATGCCGTCGATGTGCGCTGGCGCCACGCCGGGGCCGTTGTCGGAGACCGTGATGCGCACGGCGTCGTCGTCCGTGTCCACCTGGACGACCACCCGGCCGTCGGGGCGCCCGCTGCCTGCAACGGCTTCCATGGCGTTGTCGATCAGGATGCCGAGCACGGTCACGACGTCCGTGGTGCCGTCCGGCTGGAGCGTCGAGGTGTCGTCGATCGAGAGCGTGATGCCCTTCTCCGCGGCGATGGTGCTCTTCGTCATGAGCAGGCTCGCAGCGTCGGGGTCCTGGATGCCCGGGGCGATCGATCCCGACACGAGCGAACCGCCGTGGCCGGAGCGCGAGATGAAGTCCACGGCCTGTTCGGTGCGGCCCAGTTCGAGCAGGCCCGAGATGGTGTGCATGCGGTTGGCGAACTCGTGCGCCTGCGCCCGGAGCGCCTGCGTGACGTCGCGCTCGCCGTCGAGGTCGGTGAGCAGCTGGTACAGCTCGGTGCGGTCACGGAGGATCATGACGCGGCCCACGCGCGTGCCGTCCACCAGGGCGTCGGACGTGCGGGCGAGGAGGACGCGCTCGCCGGACAGCACGGTCTCGTCGGTGTCGGCGGGATCGACGAGGAGCCGCGCGAGGGCGGGTTCCATGACGTCGTCGGCCAACTGGCCCGTGGCGGCGTCGTCGAGGTTCAGGAGCCTCTTGGCCTCGTCGTTGAGGAGCGCGATCCGGTGGTGCTCGTCGACGGCGACCATGCCCTCGCTGATGCCGTGGATCATGGCGTCGCGGGTCTCGAGGAGGGAGGCGATCTGCTCGGGTTCCAGGCGGTAGATGCGACGCCATACGAGGCGGGAGATCCAGATCGCGCCGGCGGACCCCACGAGTGCGGCCACGATCAGCCAGGCCAGGAGGCGCGGGAGGTCCTCGTAGAGGTCGGCGTCGAGCTCCGACTCCAGTGTGCCGACGGACGCCGTGCCGATGATGCTGCCGGCGCCGTCGTAGATGGGTACCTTCACACGCCAGGACTTGCCGAGCGTCCCGGTCTGGGTGCCCACGAAGATGTCCCCGGAGAGGGGGATGGACGGATCGGTGGAGACGGGCTCCCCGATGAGGTCCGGGTTCGGGTGCGAGTAGCGGATGCCCTCCTCGTCCGTGACGACGACGTAGGTCACGCCCGTGGACTGCCGGATGAGATCGGCGATGGGCTGGATCGTGGCGCTGGGATCCGGCTGGTCGAAGGCCTCGACCACCGAGGGCAGCTGGGCGACCGACTGGGCGACGCCGACCATCCGGCCCTGGTACTGCTCCCGGATCTGCAGGCGCTGCATGGCGACGGCGGTGGAACCCGCCACGGCGACGATGACGAGCACGATGGCCAACTGCAGGAGGAACAGCTGCGATCGGAGCGACATCGTTCGGATCATCCTCATAGTGTGACACGCCGTGTCGCGTCACATCATGGCGCCGCCGGCCGCCGGAGGGGCCGCCGTGACCACAAAGACCAATACGAGCACTACGACCGCATTCTTTACCGCCGATCGGCGGCCTTCCTACCCTGAGGACAGCAGTGGTGACCCGCATCACATCTCGCACTCGAATCTCAAGGAAGAGAAGATCATGACGATCGATCGCACAACGGCGCGCCGTTCGACCCTCACAACCCTCGCCCTCGTCTCCGCCCTGGCCCTCTCGGCCTGCAGCTCGATGACGCAGAGCACCACCTCCGACGAGGCGGACGGTGCCATCGAGAAGCTCCAGATCGTGGTTCCCGCCGATCCCGGTGGAGGCTGGGACCAGACCGGCCGGGCCATGGAGACCGACCTCAAGGAGAACGAACTCGTGGGCAATGCGTCCGTGGTCAACGTGGGCGGCGCCGGCGGTACCAACGGCCTCGCGCAGCTCGCCACCGAGACGGACCCCAACACCCTCATGGTCATGGGATACGTGATGGTGGGTGCCGTGGAGACCAACAATGCGGCCAACCGCATCGAGGACACCACGCCGATCGCCCGCCTGACCGAGGAACCCCTCGTGATCGTGGTCCCCGCGGACTCCCCGTACCAGACCATCCAGGACCTGCTCGACGACATCGAGGCCAAGGGCCAGGGCGTCTCCATCACGGGCGGCTCGGCCGGCGGTGCTGACCACATCCTCGCCGGCTCCGTCCTCAAGGAAGCGGGCATCACGCCCGACAACCTGAACTACATCCCGTACTCCGGCGGCGGCGAGTCCCTCGCGGCACTGCTCGGCAACAAGGTGAACGCCGGTATCTCGGGTGTCGGCGAGTACGCGGAGCAGGTCAACTCCGGCAAGCTCCGCGCCCTCGCCGTCTCCGGTGAGGAGGCCGCGCCGCAGCTGCCCGACACCCCGACCCTCACCGAGGAGGGCGTGGACCTCGTGCTCACCAACTGGCGCGGCGTCGTCGCCCCCGGGAACATCGACGACGCCCAGGCGGACAAGCTGACCCAGCTGGTCACCGACCTGCACGAGACCGACACCTGGAAGGCCACCCTCGAGGAGAACAACTGGTCGGACGCCTTCCTGTCCGGCGACGAGTTCCAGTCCTTCCTCGACGAGGACATCGCCAGCGTCAAGACGACCCTCACCGACATCGGACTGCTGTAGCAGATGAGTACCTCCGTGGAGAACGCCCCCGGGAGCGGCACGGCCGCCGCTCCCGGCAGGCCGATCGGTGAGCTGATCTTCGCGCTCATCATCGTCAGCATCGGTGTGGTCGGCTTCGTGGCCGGCGCCGGCATCCAGACCCCGCCGTCGGCCAGCGACATCGGGCCGCGCGCCTTCCCGTTCGCCGTATCGGCACTGCTCGTCGCCGTCGGCGTCGGCCTGGTGATCCAGATCCTCCGCGGCCATCGTGGAGCAGCCGACGAGGGCGAGGACGTGGACCTCGAGGCGAAGACCGACTGGCTGACCGTCGGCAAGCTCGCAGCGTTCGTGCTGGTCCACGCCTTCCTCATCGTTCCGCTCGGCTGGCCCGTCGCCGCCGCCTTCCTGTTCTTCGGAGCAGCCTGGTCCCTCGGGGCCCGCCCCTGGTGGCGCAACCTCGTCACCGCCATCGTCCTGGCACTGGTGCTGCAGTTCGTCTTCGGCGGACTGCTCGGCGTCTCGCTGCCCCCCGGCTTCCTCGAAGGGTTCGGTGTCTTCGGTGGATAACTTCTTCATGCTGATGGAGGGCTTCGCCACGGCGATGCAACCCATCTACCTGCTCTTCGCGCTCGGCGGCGTGCTCGTCGGCACCGCCGTCGGCGTCCTCCCGGGCATCGGCCCGGCCATGACCGTCGCGCTGCTCATGCCCATCACGTACAGCCTGGAACCGACGGCGGCGATCATCGTCTTCGCCGGCATCTACTACGGCGGCATGTACGGCGGGTCGACCACGTCCATCCTGCTCAACACGCCCGGCGAGTCGTCCTCGATCGTCACGGCGCTCGAGGGCAACAAGATGGCCAAGGCCGGCAGGGGAGCGGCAGCGCTGGCGACGGCGGCGGTCGGCTCGTTCGTCGCCGGCACCATCGCCACCGTCCTGCTCAGCTTCGTCGCTCCGTACGTGGCGGCCTTCGCGGTGCAGATCGGCCCCGTGGAGTACGTGGCCCTGATGGTCGTGGCGTTCCTGACGGTCGGCGCACTCCTCGGTTCGTCCGTTCTGCGCGGCCTCGCGTCCCTCGGCCTCGGCCTCTTCATCGCGCTCGTGGGCTTCGACTCGCTCACCGCCCAGCAGCGCTACACCTTCGGCAGCCCCTTCCTGGCGGACGGGATCGACGTCGTCCTCGTGGCGGTGGCGCTCTTCGCCGTCGGCGAGGCGCTGTACGTGGCCTCCCGCCTCCGGCACGGCCCCATCAAGGTCATCCCGGTGACCGGCGGCTGGACGAGCTGGCTCCGCAAGGACGATCTCCGCCGCTCCTGGAAGCCATGGCTCCGGGGAACCCTGATCGGCTTCCCCGTCGGCACCATCCCCGCCGGTGGAGCAGACGTCGCGACCTTCCTGTCCTACGCCTCGGAGCGCAAGCTCGCCAAGGGGGAGAACAAGAAGCAGTTCGGCAAGGGTGCCATCGAGGGCGTCGCGGGTCCTGAAGCCGCGAACAACGCGGCTGCAGCCGGCGTCCTGGTGCCCCTGCTGACACTCGGCATCCCGACGACGGCGACCGCCGCCATGATGCTCGTGGCCTTCCAGCGGTACCAGATCCCCGTGGGCCCGCAGCTCTTCGAATCGAACAGCGCGCTCGTGTGGGCGCTCATCGCGAGCCTCTACGTCGGCAACCTGATGCTGCTCGTGCTGAACCTCCCGCTCGTGGGCATCTGGGTCAAGATCCTTCAGATCCCGCGGCCCTACCTGTACGCGGGCATCCTGGTGTTCGCCGTGCTGGGTGCGTTCTCGGTGAACTTCACGCCGATCGACGTGATCATCCTGCTGATCGTCGGCATCCTCGGATTCTTCATGAGGCGCTTCGGCTACCCGATCGCGCCGATGGTGGTGGGCCTGATCCTCGGGCCCATCTTCGAGAGCCAGCTGCGCAGGTCGCTCGCGATCTCGCAGGGCGATCCGGTGGCGCTCGTGCAGTCACCCGTCGCGGCCATCATCTACGTCGTCCTGATCATCATCTTCGCGCTGTCCTTCCTGCTGAAGCGCCGCCAGCGCCAGTTCGAGGCGATGGTCGCGGCGAACGCCGACGCATCCGACGTCGTCCGCAGTTCCACGGCGGCCCCCGAGGCCGCCGTTGCCCCGACGACGACCACCCGAGAGGATCCTGACCGATGAGCACGATCGTTGTGGGCTACGTGCCCAACGCCCTGGGCGATGCCGCCGTCGCCGAGGCGGTGGAGGAGGCCCGACGACGGGACGCCGAGCTCGTGGTCATCAACACCACGCGCGCCGACCGCCTCGTCAACCCCGCCTATGCCGACTCGGAGGACGTCTCGAAGCTCGAGGGCATGCTCCGGTCCACCGGTGTCCCGTACTCGGTACGTCACAGCATCTCCGAGGCCACGGCGGCCGAGGAGGTCGTGGAGACGGCGGAGGAACTGGATGCTGACCTGATCGTGATCGGGCTGCGGCACCGGACGCCGGTGGGCAAGCTGATCATGGGTTCCACGGCGCAGACCATCCTGCTCTCGGCCCGCTGCAACGTCCTGGCGGTCAAGCTGGCCTGACGCTGCGGCACCCGCGTCACGACGCGGAACGCCTGTTCCAAAGGTCGACGGCGGGTTCCTCCGGAAGGGGTGGCCCGCCGTCGTCGTGCCGGGCGTGGGAAGACTGACGGGTGGCCCCGCGCCGGCTGATTCCGTGCCTCATGATCCCATCCGCCACCCCCAGAATCGGGGGCGAGCGGACAGGTACTGAGCCCGGCACGACCCCGATGTCAAGGGCCTCCGGCCCACCGACCCGAGGTCCTGCCGAGCCATTCGGAAGCAGTCGGACAGCCACGCAGATGCTGCTATGGGGAACGACCCGGTCGGGCTGCGTCGAGCCGGGTGCGCTAAGCCGCGGCGGCGAAGAGTTCGAGGGCGATGTTGTCCGGGTCCCGGAACTCCAGGATGTAGCCCGCACCGATGTCCTTGACCCCGCCGTGTGCGATGCCCATGGCATCGAGCTGCGCCGCCGCGTCGTCGAGCACCGGGCGGCCGTCGACGGCGAAGGCGACGTGATCGAGGCCCACGCGGTTCTCGCTGAAGCGGTCGTCGGCCACAGGTCGCAGTCCCAGCAGGCTGCCGCCCAGTCTGTAGATCACGCCGCCGTAGAGGAACCCGAGGCCCTCACGCGTCTCCTCGTCGGCGCCCTCGGGCACCTCGAACGCGATGGGCAGGCCGAAGAGGGCATCGTAGAAGGCGCGTGAGGTGTCGATGTCCGTGACCGTGAGGCGGACGTGGGCAAAGGCCGTGATGGGGATCGTCATGGTGCGAGTGTTGCACGCTGCACCGACGCGGGTCGGGATCCGCCCGCGGGACAAGGCAGCGCGGGCAGTCGCGTCCGGTGGATACGCTGAATCCGTGACCGCCGTCGGAGCCACCCTCCTCGCCCTCGCCCCGACCGCGGGCGCCGTGGTGCTCCTCATGGCCGTCACCCTCGGTGTCCTCACCTGGTCGCGGTCTCCCCATCGGTTCGCTCCCGCGCTCGCCGTCCTGCGCGGGGCGGTGCAGCTGGGGCTCATCAGCCTCGTCCTGGGCGGAGTCATCACGGATCCGCTGTGGGTGGCCTGCGCGCTGCTCGTCATGTTCGCCGTCGCCACCGGAACCGCCACACGCCGCATCGGGTTCACCCGCGCGCACCTCGCCGTCGTGGCCTCCGGCATGGCCCTGGGCGTCACCGTGACCCTCGCCATCGTGTTCGCCACGGGAGCGATCCTCGCGGAGCCGCGCTATCTCCTGGCCCTCGGCGGGATCGTCATCGGCAACACGATGTCCATCGCGACGCTCGCCGGCCGGCGGCTCCACCGATCGACCCTCGAGCGATGGGACGAGGTGGAAGGCTGGCTCGCGCTCGGGGCGACGCCGAGGAGGGCGACCCTGGAGCTGGCCCGCACCGCGGTGTACGAGGCCCTCATCCCGTCCACCGACCAGACCAGGACCACGGGCCTGGTCACGCTCCCGGGTGCCTTCGTCGGTGCGATCTTCGGTGGGATCTCGCCGCTCGAGGCAGGACGCTTCCAGATCGTGGTCCTCGCAGCGATCATGGCGGCGGGCGCACTGACCGCCGTCGTCCTGGTGCGCGGGCTCGCCCCCGCCACCTCCCGGCCTGGTCCGCTCGACTAGGCGGGCCCGCGCCTGGACGGGCCCGACGCCGACGGGCGGGAATGCCGAGCCCTCCCGAAACGCTGCACGGGATATGAAGAAGATCGGATTCCTGTCCTTCGGCCACTACCAGGACGTGCGCGGCTCCCTGGTGCCCACTGCGCAGGAATCACTGGTGCAGGCCGTCGAACTGGCGGTGGCGGCGGAGGAGCTCGGCGTCGACGGCGCGTACATGCGTGTCCACCACTTCGCGCCGCAGTACTCGGCGCCGTTCCCCGTGCTCGCAGCCATGGCCGCGCGGACGAAGACCATCGAGCTCGGCACGGGCGTGATCGACATGCGCTACGAGAATCCGCTGTACATGGCGGAGGAAGCCGCGGTCACCGACCTCATCAGCAACCGGCGACTGCAGCTCGGCATCAGCCGTGGGTCTCCCGAGACCGCGCTCGACGGCTCACGGACCTTCGGCTACGTGCCGGCGGAGGGAACCACGGACGCGGACCTCGCGCGCGACAAGGCTGCATTGTTCCGGCGCGCGATCGCAGGGCACGGCGTCGCCGACGCCAATCCCCGCATGACCGGCAGCCCGGGCAGGCTGCCGATCGACCCCCTCTCGCCCGGGCTGCCGGAGCGCATCTGGTGGGGTTCCGGTACCCGGGCCACCGCGCAGTGGGCGGGGGAGCAGGGCATGAACCTCATGAGTTCCACGCTCCTCACCGAGGACACCGGTGTCCCGTTCGACGAACTCCAGGCCGAGCAGATCGACATCTTCCGTAAGGCATGGGCGGACGCCGGACATGCCTGGAGGCCGAGGGTCTCGGTGAGCCGCAGCATCCTGCCCATCGTGAGCGAGGCGGACGAGTACTACTTCGGCATCCGCGCCCAGCGGGAGTCGACGGATCAGGTGGGGATCCTCGACGGCGCGAGGTCGCGGTTCGGCCGCAGCTACATCGGAGCGCCGGACGTCATCGCGGAACAACTCGCCGCCGACGCCGCCGTCCAGGCCGCCGACACGCTGCTCGTGACCATCCCCAACCAGCTGGGCGTCGACTTCAACGCCGCACTGCTGGGCAACATCGTGACGCTCGTGGGACCGGCCGCGGGTCTGCGCTGACCCCGCGGGGGACCCGAACCCTGCCGGAGGGTTTCCCCTCCGGCGAACCTCCGGTACCGTAAAACAATAAGCATGCTGACCATTCCGTCGGCGGACGTGGACGAGCCGAAGGACGTGCAGTGGACCGGGTCCAGCGACAGAGGATGCTCGACGCGCTGTCGCTGTGCAACCTCCCCCTCGACCAGGTGTGGCTCCACTACTGCGGCAACGGTGGCCACCTCGGGGAGGCACGGATCGACCTCTTCCTCAAGGGCGGGGCACGCCTGCCGGCCCTCGAGCGTGACATCCTCGCGCACGCGATCAACGAGATGCTCTGGGACCGGCAGCTTCCCAGCCTCGTACCCTACGTGCTCCCGCCCGTCGTTGACGGAGGCACCGACGGTCCCGGGATCAGCGCCGCCGCAGCATGGTTGCTCACCGACGACGAGGCGGAGGGCGAGCGGTTGAAGTCCCTCGCCGCGACAGGCCTGGTGCACAGCGGTCCTGTCCCCGTGCTCGACGCCCTGGTGGAGGAGGCCCGGGACGCCTTCGGCGTCAGCTCCGCGAGCGTGTCCGTGATCGGCGCGTACCACCAGCACCTGAAGGCCTCGATCGGGCCACTCCGTGGGCACCTGCCGCGGAGGGAGGCCTTCTGCGACGAGACGATCCGGACGGCGTATCCGCTGGTGGTTACCGACACCCATGCGGACGGCCGCTTCAGCGACCACCCGCTCGTCGTCGACGAACCGTACCTGAGGTTCTACGCGGGCCACCCGCTCCAGGGCCCCGGCGGCTGGAACATCGGCACCTTCTGCATCCTCGACCAGCGTCCCCATCCCTTCCCGGGGGAGAAGCAGCGGTTCCTCCGCTCCTTCGTCCGCCGTGCCCAGCAGGAGATCGGGCGCTCACGCCACGCCGAGGAAGCGCGCCGCGGCGACGCGACGAGGAACTGAGCCGCAAGGATCAGGGGGTGCGCGCCGTGCCGCCGGTCAGCTCGAGCGCGACGTCCGCGACGGAGCGCCTGGCCTGCTCCGCCCGGGAGACCAGCTCACGGAACGCGCTGCGGTCGTCGATGCCGAGCTGGGCCATCAGGATGCCCTTCGCCATGCCGATGCGGTCGCGCATCTGCAGGGCGGTCGCCAGTTCCGACCGGATCTGGTGCGGAGTCTCCGTCGTCTGGACGTGGCTGAGGAGGGCCGCGGCGGGAACGGCGAAACGCGTCAGCGCGCGCTCGGTGGCCTCGTCGAAGGCGCCGGCCCGGGTGGAGTACACCTTCATGGCCCCGATCGTCGTGCTGCCCTGGATCAGGGGCACGCTCTGGCAGGACCGCACCCCCATGGCGGCGGCGGCCTCGGCCCATCGTGGCCACAGCTGGTCGGCGGCGGTGGTGTCGTCCGCGCGGACGGGTGCGCTCCTGGACCAGGCGGTGAGGCAGGGACCCTCGGAGAACTCGTACTGCAGTTCGTCGGCGCGGCGGACCAGGGTATCGGTGGCGCCGGTGCTCGTGCGCTCCCCGCGGTGGATCAGGGACACGCCGGCCCCGACCGCGCCGGGGATGAGGTCGCGTGCAGCTTCGGCGAGCAGGTCGACAGCGTGCTGCACGGTCTCTTCGGTGAGGAGGAGGCCACGGACGCGGCCGAAGACCACGGCCAATTCGTTGAGATTGGGCTCTGAGTGCAAGATAAGCCTCGGGATGTCCAGGTGCCGGCCATGCCGGCACTATGCCGTGCCCACTTCTAGACACGTCAAAGATAGTCAACGGGTGGAAGCGAGGCAAATTGCCCGACCCCGATACCCGATGCCTCGTCGGTCGGGTCGATCTCGTCCTCTGCGTCTGTCCTCACGCCGCTCCACTCGCTAGCATTGTCGGTAGTTGTTCAACAGCCAGCAGCTTCCTGATCGTCGCGCCCGCCTCGAGGGCGTTGCAGTGCACGGGGGACATGTCATGGGCGAGGCGTTGGACTTCCTACCCGGATCGGATGCACGGAGCCTGCTCCAGGACCTGCTGGTGGTGAGCGCCGGCCTCGACGAGTTCCTCGACGGGCTCGTGGGTGCCGCGGCGGCCGTGTTCTCGGACGAGCATTCCGAGACCCTGACCAGCGTCACCCTCCTGCGTCCCCGGAGCAAGGCCACCATAGCGAGCAGCTGCCCGACGGCCCGCCGACTCGCGGACATCCAGTACCGGTTCGACGACGGCCCCTGCATGAGGGCGGCAGCAACGGGCCGGACCGTCGGTGTGCTGGACTTCGCCGCTGACGGCACCTTCCCGCTCTACGCCTCCGCGGCCCTGCAGCGCGGCATCCGCTCCAGCCTCGGTGTCCCCGTCCCACTGGACGGGCCGGAGAGAGTCGCGGTCACCTACTATTCCCGCGAGCCGGGTGCGTTCCCCGAGGAGAAGGTGGAGCTGGCGGAACACTTCG
The DNA here is from genome assembly GCF_057291175.1 of Arthrobacter sp. UYP4. Lineage (NCBI taxonomy): Bacteria > Bacillati > Actinomycetota > Actinomycetes > Micrococcales > Micrococcaceae > Arthrobacter > Arthrobacter sp. UYP4. The sequence continues at coordinate 440,581 of NZ_JBXAVU010000002.1, read as the reverse complement.
CCGCGGAGGCGTCCACGCCCCTGCGCCTCGCTCTCCGCCTCGCGCGGCTCACGGAGCGGGCGGAACACCTCGCCGCGGCCATGGAGTCACGCACCACCATCGACCTGGCAGCGGGAATCATCATGGCGCAGAACCGGTGCGGCCAGGAGGAGGCGATCGAGATCCTGCGGGCGGCGTCCAGTTCGCGCAACATGAAGCTCCGCGATCTCGCCTCGAGTGTCCTCACGAGCACGGTCGATGCGCCGGTCAGCACGCACTTCGACTGAGCGCCGGGATCATCGACACGAGCGGTGCGTCTCCGGTCAGGGGTGTTGGGTGGCGGAATTCACGACGCGTTCGGCGACCAGTCGGAGCTTCATGTTCCGGCTGCTGGCGGCCCGTTGCAGGATCGCCATGGCGTCGGCCTGGGAGCACTTGTTCTGGAACATGATGATCCCGACCGCGGTGTTGATGGTCTGTCGGGAGGCGAGCGCCGCTTCCAGATCGTGGTTCTCGTCGTCCACCGACGCGGCGCGCACGGCGAACCGCAGCGACGACGACGCCGCCTCGGCCAACGCTTCGGCGGCCTTGATGGCTGCCGATGGAAAGGCATCGGGCTGGGCGGCGTACAGATTGAGAGCCGCACGTCCGCTGTCCTCCAGGGCGAACGAGACACCCAGGATCGATCGGACCCGGCGGGTGTCGAGCCGCTCGAGGTACACGGGCCAGCGCGCATCCCGGACGGTGTCCGGGCAGTACACCGAGCGTTCCGTCATGGCGGCCTCGAGGCACGGGCCCTCGTGGAAACGGTTCTGGAACTCGTCGGCCTGCCGTGCGACGGCGTCGCTCGCTGCCAGGGTGCCGGCTTTCCGACGCCGGACGAGCGTGATGGCACAGGATACGGGAACCGCTCCGGAGAGCCGCTCCGCCGCCATGACGGCGAACTCGTCGAGGAACTCCTGGATACCCGCCGTCTCGGTCAGGAGGGAGAACAGCTCGTCATTGACGTCGCTCAGTACTTCCTGCTCGGTCACAGCTCTTCCCTCGGCCTGGCGGATACTCCTGATCTCGGTTCTAGCCTACGCCGTTGCCCGGGCCGGCGAGGGAGCCGTTCAGGGGCTCAGGGCGCGGACCTGAGCCGCGGCGGCCTCTTCCGCCTTCGTCGCCCGCGCGAGGGCGCGGTCGGCGGACGCCGCCTCCCGATCGAGGGCAGCCGCCTCGGCGTCGACGTCGGTGATCTCCCGGCGGAGTGCGTCGAGGCGTTCCTCGAGATCCTCGATGGAGGCCGTCAGCCCATCGCGCCGCACGACGAGCCGCCGGGATTTCTGCTGCAGCCCCGCCGCTGCCTCCTCGGCCTCCATCCGCGCGTGCTGAGCGGCCGCGAACCGCGCGTCGGCTTCCTTCCGCCGGCGTGCAGGGACCGCGGTCGGCTCCGGCGTCCGGCGACCCGGGCCCGCGGCGCCCGTGTCGGTCGCGTCGTCCGTCGCCGTCGTCTCCCCGTCCGCGGGTGGAGTGAAGGGGCCGGCCACCGCGCCCTCGAGGTCCACGGAATCCCAGCCGGTGACCTCGAGCGTCCGGACGAGCCGGCCGGTGAGTACCGCCGCAGCCGCCGCAGGATCCGCGAGGGCGGCCCGCAGGGTCTGCTCGACGCCGGGCAGGGCTGCGGGGCCGATGGTGTGCCCGATCTCCGCGGCGGCATCGAGGGACTGCCGCGCGACGGCGGTGAGGAGGCGCTGTCGCTGCTGGCCCAACGCGTGCAGTTGGGCACGGTCGAGGCTGTCCTGCGCCTCCCTGAGCGAGGCACCGAGCTCGAGCACCTGCTCCACCTCGTTGCGCCGGCGATCGACGAGGACGTTGACGAGCCAGGCCGCCGCAGCCGGCTTGGGTAGCTTCCGCAGGGTCGCAGCGAGGTCCCTGGCGCCCTCCCCGGTTGCTTCCTTCGCCGCGATGTTCCGGGCCTCCGTGAATCGATCGAGCGGCAGGACGTACAGGGCCTCTGCCTGTTCCAGGAGGTCCATGGCGCTGCGCTGTCCTTTCGTGGTGCTCGCTACGGCCGCCCCGGGCATGAGGCCGGCCGCCGTCGTCGGAGCAGAGGCAGCGGCACCCGTGCGACCAGCGGGGGGCCCGACCACGGGCCCGGAATCTCACCGGGGAGCACGCCCGATTATAGGCACCGGACATCGGTGGCGACAGGGGAGCGCGCTCCTGTTCCCGACGGCGGCGGGCGGGTAGAGATGGGAGGGGTGCTATCCCGGCACCGCCTTCCGTACGGCCCCAGGGAGACTCCGTGTACACCTCGGTTGCAGACCAGACCACCGAACAGCTCGGTGGGCCGCTCAGCGTGCTCGTCCGCCAGAAGCGGGACCACGTGAGGCTGAACGCGTTGCTCGAGCAGCTGCGTGGGACGTCCGGCGAGACCCAGGCCGACGTGCTGCTCCACATCTACCGCCTGGTGTTCCCCCACGCGTTCGCGGAGGAATCCGTCCTGTGGCCCGTGATGCGCAGGGTCCTGCCCGACGGCGGGGAGCTCACGCTGGAGGTGGAGCGCGAGCACCAGGAGGTCAACGAGCTGGTGCAGAAGCTCGAAGGACTCCCGGACGGCTCCACCGAATGGGCGGATGTCCTCGGGCGGCTCGCCGAGGTGCTCGACGACGACGTCCGTGACGAGGAGGACTCCCAGTTCCCCCGGCTGCAGGCCCGGGTCTCCCGCCGGGAGCTGCAGGTGCTCGGCGTCCTGTGGGAGGTGGTGCGGCGCATCGCGCCGACGCGGGCCCACCCCGTGGTGGCACGGCGACCGCCCGGGAACGTCGTCGCCGCCCTGCCGCTGTCCGTCCTCGACCGGGGACGTGATGCCGTGGATCACGCGCTCCTCGGCGCTCCCGGGAGCCTCGCCCCCGCGCTCCACCGGATCAGTTCGGCACTGGCGCGGGCCTCCCACGCCGTCGAGCTGCTGCCGATCATGCGCTCCGGCGAGGACCCCTCCACGCGGTACGTCGCCGGCAGGCCGCCGTTCCCCTGGGTTGCCGTCCTCGTCTGCCTCGCTGCGGCCGGGCTGATCGGCGCCGGGGCCCGGCGCGTTCTCCGGCGGAACGGTTGAGCCCTGGCGTTGCCGGTGTCCGTCCGGCGGAGTCGCGACGGCCGGTGGTGGCGCAGGACAGGCAAGCAGTGTGTACTGGGGTCTTCGCGGATGCGTGGGCATGTCGCGGACCTGATGCACGGAAAGGACCCGCCCCATGGAAGCACGATGCCCCAGCTGCGGATCGGCCCTGATCGAACTGAGCGAGGATCAATGGCCGGCGGAGGGGCCGGTGCCCGACGGGACCCTCGCCGTCTTCCAGTGTGAGCAGAACCACAGGATCCTCGTGGGGGAGACGCAGGTCCAGGCGTAGGCCGCACGATCCGATCGGGACGTGGCGGGCGCCCCTGGCCGCCCTGCCCTAGGCGCCGGTACCGCCGGCGTCCCGGATGATGCGCGTCAGCTCGTCCCGCAGGGCCACTGCCTCGTCGACGCTGAGCTGGAGGCGATCGCCCTGCTCCATCCAGCCCACGCTGATGGTCGGCCTGCCCTGGTCGTCGGGTGAGGGGGACAGCCCGACCGCCAGGGCCCGGCCCCCCGTCCGTGTCACGTCACCGACGATCAGTTCGCCGCCGTCGTCCTCTGCAACTGCCATGATTCCTCCTGCAGGTCCTGTGCTGTTCCTCCCATGCTGGCGGGACGCGGACGGCGGTGTCCACTCTTTGTTCCGTATCGGGGCGCCGGACGCCGTCGGTGCCTAGCCGGCATCCGCCGCACGGAGTGCGAGGTTGGGGTGCAGCAATGCGAAGCCCTCGTCGGTCAGCGCATTCCGATCGATGTCGTCCGGCAGCAGCACCACGGTGGCCCTGCTGTCGCGGATCGTGGCGCCTGCGCTCCCGGGTACGAGCGGCGCGCATTCCAGACCGACCCCGATGCCCTCCTCGACGAGGAGGCAGGCTATGTCGTCGCTGCCGGTGCCGGCCGTCGGCCTGGCTGCGAAGTACTCGACGCCGTCGCGTTCGGCGAGGAAGCGGGTGGTCGAGAGGTCGATGCCGTCGAGATCCGTCCGGATGGTGAGGACGTCCTGGTCCGTCTGGTCCCGATCGAGGACGCCCAGCACCGGCCCCAGGCCGCACGCGGCCAGTCCGAGCAGCACGCTGCAGCATCCGGCGACCAGTGCCGGGCAGCGGGGGATGCGGCGCATTGATCTCCTGGGGGCGGAATCGGGGTGGATGATGCTCCCAGCCTAGCGAACGGGCGCACCCCTAGGCTGGGAGCCATGGAGTCCACCCGTGCCCTGTCCGGTCGTACCTTCGTCGTCACCGGGGTGAGCCGACGCAGGGGCATCGGCTACGCCGTCGCGTCCCGCCTCGCGGGCATGGGCGCAAGCCTGTTCCTGCATTCCTACGCTCCGCACGACGCCGAGCAGCCGTGGGGCGCGGACGACGTCGACCTCGTCGTCGCGGGGATCCGCGGCCTGCTGCAGGACGACGCGCGGCTAGCCCATGCGAGTATCGACCTCTCCCGGCCCGATGGCGGCGAACGACTCATCGCCGAGGCACGGGACGCGCTCGGACACCTCGACGGGCTCGTGTGCAACCATGCGAGGAGCGGGGGCGACGGCCGGCTCGGCGACATCTCCTGGGAGGACCTCGACGCGCACTGGCAGGTCAACACACGCGCCACGATCATGGCCACCAGGTACTTCGCGGACCAGCACGACGGCAGGGAGGGTGGCCGCGTCATCTGGCTGACGTCCGGGCAGGTCGCCGGTCCGATGCCCGGCGAGATCGCCTACGCCGCGTCGAAGGCGGCGCTCGCCGGGCTGACGGCGTCGGTCGCCGACGACCTCGTCGACCGGCGCATCCTGCTCAACACCGTCAACCCCGGCCCGGTCAACACCGGGTACCTCGACGAGGACACCGCGGACCGGCCTGCCGAGGTGCTGCAGCAGGTCCTCCGGCACTGTCCGTCCGGGCGCTTCGGCGAGCCCGACGATCCGGCACGGCTCATCGCCTGGCTGCTCGGGGACGAGGGCCGCTGGATGGTGGGCCAGGTCCTGAGTACGGAGGGCGGCTTCCGCCGCTGGTGACCCCGCGCGGACCTCGGCGCCCAGGCAGGCGGCGTCCGCACGACTAGCGGATGCCGCTCCGGGCCAGCCCCTGCACGAAGTACTTCTGGAACGCGAGGAACATGATGACGATCGGCGTGATGGAGACCAGCGCCAGGGCCATGATGGCGCCGTAGTCCGCCCCGTACTGGCCCCGCAGGTACAGGAGGCCGATGGGCAGGGTGAAGAGCTCGCTGTCCTTCAGGGCGATCAGCGGCCAGGCGAAGTCGTTCCACTGGTACATGACGGTGAGCAGGACCAGGACGGCGATGAGCGGCTTGCAGAGCGGCAGGACGATCTGGAGGAAGATCCGGAGGGTCCCGGCGCCGTCGACCTTCGCCGCTTCGATGAGCTCGTCCGGGATGGCGATGATGAACTGGCGGGCCAGGAAGATACCGAACGCCGACGCCGCCGACGGGAGGATGACGGCCCAGAAGGTCCCGTAGATGCCGAGCTGCGTCACGAGGCGGAACTGCGCCACCATCAGCACCTGGACCGGGATCATCATGGTGCTCAGGACGAGCAGGAAGATCGCGCCCTTGCCGCGGAAGTCCAGCTTGGCGAAGGCGTAGCCCGCGAGCAGGTTCACCGTGACGGTGAGGACCGTGACGAACGCGGTGATCACCACGGAGTTCCCGAACCAGGTTGCCGTGGGGAAGCTGCCGAAGACCGTGCGGAAGTTGTCGAGGCTCCACGAGGACGGCCAGATGTGCAGCTCCCTGCTGAAGACGTCGGCGTTCGGCGAGAAGGCGAGCGTGACCATCCAGTAGAGCGGGAACATCATCACCAGCCCGACGACGACCGCCGTGACCAGGCGGGCGGCCGCGGCCACACGCTGGCCCGGCGGTACATGCCTGACACGCGGTACGAAGCCGCCCGGAGTGTCGTCGGTCCTCGCTGCGGCGGTGCGCGCGCCGTCGTCCTGGAGCGGGAGTGGTCGGGCCATGGGGGGTCCTGTCCTGGAGGTCCGGGGCTATCCGGCGGTGTCGCGGGAGCGGTTGCCGCGCCACTGGATCGCCGTGAAGAGAAGGGTGAGCAGGAAGATGACGATGCCGATCGCCGCCGCATAACTCTGGTCGCGCGTGACGAAGCCGTTCTCGTAGGCATAGGTGACCAGCACCGACGTCGAGCGTCCCGGGCCACCGCCGGTCATCACGAAGATCGTGTCGAAGACCTGGAAGGAGTAGATGACGTCCATGATCAGCAGGAAGAACGTGGACGGTCCCACGAGCGGCACCGTCAGGTAGCGGAACTGCTGCCACGGGCCCGCCCCCTCGAGGCGTGCGGCCTCGTAGAGCTCGGGCGAGATGCCCTGCAGGGCGGCCAGGTAGATGACCATGTTGAAGCCGACACGGATCCACAGGGTCACGAGGATGATCGACGCGAACGCGGCCGACCCCTGCGACTGCCACGGGATGGCGGCGAGTCCGCCGTCGCGCAGGAGCTTGTTGACGATCCCGGTGGCCTCGTCGAACAGCAGGACGCCCATCAGGGCCGTCGCCACGCCCGAGATGACCATGGGCAGGTAGATGAGGGTGCGGAACAGCCTCCGCCCGGGAAGGACGGAGTTCATGAGGACGGCGAGGCCCAGCCCGAGGGCGAGGCTGAGCGGCACCGTGATCAGCGTGAAGACCGCGGTGTTCAGGGCGGACTGCCAGAACGTGGGGTCCGCGACAAGGCGTTGGTAGTTGGCGAGCCCCACCCATCCGCTGGCGCCGAAACCGCTGGATTCCTGGAAGCTGATCAGGAAGGCCCAGCCCAGGGGGAGGAACAGGAAGATCCCGAGCAGGACGAGGTTCGGGCCGAGGAAGCCGTAGGAGGCCAGGGTGGCGCGCTGCCGCGACGACACCCGCCGGGTCCTCGCGGCATAGGTGGCGGCCGGGGAGGCGGCTGGATCGGTCCTGCCGGTCGACTCCTCGCGCGCCGAGGTGCCGGCGGACATCAGCCGACTGCCTCGTCGACTGCTGCCGCGATGTTCGCAAGCGTCTCCTCGACCGGCTGGCCCTGGACGAACGCGGCCTCCAGCTGGTCGCGGAGCTTCGGGTTGATGGTCGCCATGGCGGGGGAGGTGAGCTGCTGGACGTCACCCGGTTCGAGCGTCGTCGCCTGCTCCACGAAGATGCCCGCGATGTCGGGCCGCGTCTGGTAGTCGAGGTCGGTGTCCACCAGGCTGGTCAGGGTGGGCAGCTCCATCGCGCGGGCACAGAAATCGGACATCTGGTCCGGTTGGGTCATGAATTTCAGGAACTCCGCGGCGAGGTCGGGATTGCGTGCGTTCTTCGTGGCCACGAGGGCGTTGCCACCGAGATCGCAGGCGCCTCGCTGATCGCGTGGCAGGTAGGTGGCCCCCCACTCGAAGTCGGTGATGGCCTCGTCGAGGCTCGGGAGCACGAAGTTGCCGACGAAGGCCATGGCGGTGGTGCCGGCCGAGAACGCGTTGTCGGCGTAGGTCGAGGACTTCACCGAGCTGCTCGGAGGCACCAGGCCGTCGGTGAAGAACCCCTGCGTGAACGCGAGGGCCTTCGCGCCGGCATCGGACTCGATGGCGGATCCGGTCAGGTTCTCGTCGAAGAGCCGTCCCCCCGCCTGGAACAGCCAGCTCAACCAGCGGGTGGACCCGCCCAGCTGCCAGTTGTAGACGAAGGGGAAGAGGTCGTCGGGGAGGGACCCGCGGAGCTGCTCCGCGACCTGGCGGAACTCGTCCCAGGTCCAGGCGGAGTCGAGGCTGTCCGGGACACTGCCGATGCCCGCCTGCTCGAAGAGGTCCGTGCGGTACACGACGGCCGAGGTGTCCGTCTGGTGGGGCACGCCGTAGGGCTTGCCGTCGAACTGGACGGCCTGCCACATCGCGGGGAGGAACTCCTCGCCGGCGGCGGTGTCGAAGTAGCTGCCGAGGTCGAGGAGCTGGTCCTGGCTGCTGTAGGCGCCGATGGTGCCGTAGTCCACGCGGAAGAGGTCCGGAGCCGTGCCGGCCTGCAGCTGGGCGTCGATGTTCGAGAAGATCTGCTCGTAGGGGACGAGGTCGAGCTCGACCTTCGTGCCCGAGTTCGCGGCCTCGAAGGCGGCGATGCCGCGGCGGAAACCCTCCTCCTCGGCGGGGCTGCCCCAGGTGGTGAACGTGAGGGTGTTCTCCCCGCCGTCGTCGCCGCCCTCCGACCCGCCGCCCCCCGAGAAGCCCGCGCAGCCGTTGAGCGCCGCCGCCGCTGCGAGGAAGCCCGCACCACCGAGTATCTGCCGTCTGGAAATGGTCATCGATCTGCCTTCCGAGTGAGCGTGGTCACAACGTACAGCACGGCGCCGACAGCGCAACCACCCTTGCTCCCCGGGAGGAGGTGCGCTATGACCCGGTCTGTGGCGACCTACCGCTCGAAGACCGCGCGTGCGCCGACCGGGTCACCCCGCCCGAGCCGGCCGGTGGAGGCACCGAGGGCGCCTCGGGGGTCGGCGGCTCCGAGGGCACGAGCGGTTCCGTGCCGGCCGGGTCGGGGCGGGACCGCATCCGCTCACGGCGCGAGGACGGACCTCAGAACCCGACGAGGGGGTGGGGCACGTAGTGCTCCTCCAGCGCGCCGACCTCGTCCTCCGTGAGCTCGAGGTCCAGCGAGGCGAGGGCGTCCTCGAGGTGCCGCGGCCCGCCGACGCCGACGATCGGCGCGGAGACCACGGGGTTGCGCGACACCCAGGCGAGGGCGACCTGGGCGCGGGTGACCCCGCGCGCCCCGGCGACGGTCCCGACGGCGTCGGACACGCGCCGGTCCGCGTCGAGGGTGCCGTAGAGGGTCTTGCCGAAGGAGTCCGTCTCGGACCGCGACGTCGTCTCGTCCCACGGGCGCGCCAGCTTCCCGCGCGCGAGCGGGCTCCACGGCAGGACGCCGACGCCCTGGTCCGCGCACAGCCCGTACATCTCGCGCTCCTCCTCGCGGTTGATCAGGTTGTAGTGGTCCTGCATCGTGACGAAGCGGGTCCAGCCGTTGATGCGCTGGAGGTAGAGGGCTTTCGAGAACTGCCACGCATACATGGAGGACGCCCCGAGATACCGCACCTTGCCGGCCCGGACGACGTCGTGCAGTGCTTCCAGGGTCTCCTCCAGCGGGGTTCCCGGGTCGAACCGGTGGATCTGGTAGAGATCCACGTAGTCGGTCCCGAGGCGCCGGAGGCTGTTGTCGAGCTCCGCGAAGATCGCCTTGCGGGACAGCCCGGCGCCGTTCGGCCCCTCGTGCATGCGGCCGTGCACCTTGGTGGCGATGACGGTCTCCTCGCGGCGGGTGAACTCAGCCAGCGCGCGTCCGACGATCTCCTCGCTCGAGCCGTCGGAGTAGACGTTCGCCGTGTCGAAGAAGTTGATGCCCGCGTCGACCGCGGCGCGGATCAGGGGGCGGCTCTCCTCCTCGGTCAGCGTCCAGGGGTGGTTGCCGCGGTCCGGTTCGCCGTAACTCATGCAGCCGAGGGCGAGGGGCGAGATGTCGAGGCCTGTGGAGCCGAGTTTCACGTAGCGCATGCGTTCCCTTTGCTGGCGTCGGAGGTGTTCCTCCACCCTAGCCCGGGCTCCTCCGTCGATCCGAGGGAGGAGCCCGGCGGGTGCAAGCGGCCGGCCCACCCGGCGCCGCCGGCCGGGACTAGGGCAGGATGGCTGTGTGACACCTGCAGACTCCGACAACCCGGCAGACCCGACCTCCGCGCGATCCCGCTCCCGCCGCTGGCGGCTCCCGGCGGCGCCCGCCCCGGCGGAACCGCACGGCTCCTCGGTGGCCCGGCGCTTCCGCCCCCACGCCTTCGCGGAGGGATTGAAGGCCAGCGCCGCCTGGACGGCGCGCAGCATCATCGTCCTGGCAGGACTGGTCATCCTCTGGTACATCACCGGGGCCCTGTGGTCGATCGTGCTGCCCACGCTGTTCGCACTGCTGCTCGCCTCGGTCCTCTGGCCGGTCAACCGGTTCCTGCGCAAGGGCCTCCCGAAGGTGCTCGCCGCCCTCGTGACGCTCTTCGGATTCCTCGGCCTCGTCGGCGGGATCGGAGCGCTGACCGTTCCCTCGATCGCCGGCGGGGTCGCAGACCTCTCGACGCTGGCCCGGGACAATGTCGCCGACCTCGCGGATTTCGTCGCCGGGCCGCCCCTGAACCTGGACGGTGCCAACCTGGACGGGATCGTGGACACCGGCCTGAGCCAGCTGCAGGCGAACGTTGGGAACATCGTCACCGGTATCACCACGGGGCTGAGCGAGCTGACCTCGGGCACCGTCGTCGTGCTGCTGGCGCTCGTCTTCACGTTCTTCTTCCTCAAGGACGGCGACCGCTTCCTGCCCTGGGCGGGGCGGTGGACCAACTCCGCGGCGTACGCCCACGCCGCGAGCATCGCCGGCGGGGCCTGGAAGACGCTGTCCTCCTACATCTTCGCGCAGGCCACCGTGGCGCTCGTGGACGCCGTGTTCATCGGGCTGGGCCTCGTGCTGCTGGACATCCCGCTCGCGGTCCCGCTGGCCGTGCTCGTGTTCTTCTCCGCGTTCATCCCGGTGGTCGGAGCCATCGTCTCCGGCCTCGTCGCGACCCTCGTGGCCTTTCTGGCCTATGGCTGGGTGACGGCACTGATCGTCCTCGGGCTGGTGGTGCTCGTGCAGCAGCTCGAGAGCAACTTCATCCAGCCCCTGCTGGTGGGCCGCACCCTCGAGATCCATCCCGCCGTGGTCCTCGCCTCCGTCACGGCGGGCGGCACGATCTTCGGTATCATCGGCGCCTTCCTCGCCGTCCCCACCACGGCGGTGGGGATCGTGGTGCTGCGGTACCTGCGTGACCTGTCGATCGAGCACCGCCCGGAGACGGGCGTCGCCTCCGGTGATCCCGCCGCCTCGCCGCCTGCCGGCGGGGCCGGCGAGCCCGTACCGGACACGGGTCCGCCCCCGGCCGGCCCCGTGGGGCACCGGTCGGAGCAGTCATGACCGGTCGTCCTGTGGTCGCGGTCCTCGAGGGTGCGACGCCGGTGCGCGGGCTCGAGCGCGTGGCCGAGGTGGCAGAGGTCCGGGTGGCGCAGGCGGCTGGCCTCCCCGGAGCCCTCGACGGCGCCGACGTCCTCTACCTCTGGGACTACTTCTCCGGAGCGCTCCCCGCGGCCTGGCACGCAGCCGGCTCCCTCCGCTGGCTGCACGTCGCGGCCGCCGGCGTGGACAAACTGCTCTTCCCGGGACTCGTGGCCTCCGACGTCGTCGTGACCAACGCCCACGGCATCTTCGACCAGCCGATGGCGGAGTACGTGCTGGGTGCCATGCTCCACGCCGCGAAGGGTTTCGGGCCCCTGCGGGACTCCCAGCGCGAGGCCCGCTGGGCCTGGCGGGAGGGCCGCAACATCGCCGGTTCCCGGGCACTGGTGGTGGGCACGGGCAGCATCGGCCGCCATACCGCACGACTGCTGCGGGCGGTCGGGGTGCGCGTCGAGGGCGCGGGCAGGGTCGCGCTGGAGCACGACGACGATTTCGGCCGCGTGCACGCCGCCGCGGACCTGGCCCGGGTGGTGCCCGGGTTCGACTGGGTCGTCCTGGTGGCCCCCCTGACCCCGTCCACCGAGAACATGATGGATGCCGAGGCGATCGGGGCGATGAAACCGTCCGCCGTCCTCATCAACGTGGGACGGGGGCGGCTCGTGGACGAGGCGGCCCTCACCGGCCGACTGCGGGCCGGGACGCTCGCCGGAGCGGTCCTCGACACGTTCGCCGTCGAGCCGTTGCCCCCGGAGAACCCGTTGTGGTCCCTGCCCACCGTGCTCGTCACGCCGCACATGGCGAGCAATGCCGATTCCTGGCTCGACGACCTCGCCGCGCAGTTCGAGCGGAACTTCCTGCTGTGGGTCGAGGGGCTGCCCCTGCCGGGTGTCGTCGACAAGGCCCTCGGGTACGTGCCCTCCGGGGGTCCGCCCGGCTAGGCCGGTGTGGCGGCCAGCTCCCCGCGCCACCACCGTACGGTCTCGTCGAGGGCGGCCTCCAGCGGCGTGGGTGCGATGCCCAGCAGCCGCTGCGACGACGTCGAGTCCATGACGAACGGCCGGTCGAACTGGTAGGACATCTCGGCCAGCTCCCGCACGGACGGCACGACCACGCCGAGTCTGCGGAACAGCCAGCCCGGTGTCCCCGTCAGGCGGGGTGCGGCGACTCCGGCCGTCGATGCGAAGGCCTCGACGAGCGCGCGCTGCGTGAGGGCGGGGAGGGTCGGGGCGTGCAGCACGCGATCGCGGACGCGCGGCAGCTCGGCCGCCGCGATCATCGCCGCGGCGAGGTCGGGGACGTAGGTGAACGAGTGTGCGGCGTCCGGACTGCCCACGAGCCGGATCGGGCTGCCGTCCAGCACGGCCGGCACCATCCGGTCACCGGCGTGCGCCATCCGCACCCTCGGCCCGAAGAAGTCCGACGCGACCACCGAGACGGTGTCCGTCGCGGACGCTGCCCGCGCCGCCAGCAGGGCCGTCCGGACACCACGCTTGCCGCCTTCCGCAGCGCGCTCGCCCTGCTCCGTCATCACCTGGTCCGGTCTGCTGTAGGAATACAGGCTCTCGGGGAACACGACGACGGCGCCCTCCCGCCCTGCGGCCTCGAGCACCACGGACTCGGCCGCGGGTAGTTCCCGCTGCCAGGCCGCCGCGGAGTAGGTGCTGCCGTGGATGCAGGAGAAGACCGCGACCGCCCCGGTGATGGCGGTCGCGAGGGCGGAGGCGTCGGACACGTCGACGACCAGCTTCTCGACCAGGGGGTGGTCCGGCCCGCTGCCGGACCGTGTCAGGATGCGCACGGAGTCCCCGCGCGCTGCGAGCTGTTCCGCGACGGTCCAGCCGACAGGTCCTGCTCCGGTGACGATGTACTGGCTCATGGTGTGCCTTTCGGGCGGTAGGAGAATGAGAGCGGTGCTCTCGCTTCCAAGGATGCACCATCCTCCGGATCTGGTCAAGAGCACTGCTCTCAAAAGTTGACACTGCTCTCATCCGGCTGCCAGAGTGACACCATGGCCGGAACACCGCGCGAACGCGCCCGCGAACAGACACTCAGCGACATCACCCTCATCGGCCGCCGTCAGCTCGGGGAGGTGGGCGCCGCGGCCCTCTCCCTGCGTGCCGTGGCGAGGGAACTCGGCGTCGTCTCCTCGGCCGTCTACCGCTATGTCGCCAACCGCGACGAATTGCTCACGCTCCTCGTGGTCGACGCCTACAGGGAGCTCGGTGACGAGGTCGACGCCGCCGTGGATTCCGCGCCGCAGGCTGCCCTCGGGCGTTTTACGGCACTCGCCGGCGCCGTCCGGGCATGGGCCGTGCGTGAACCGTCACGTTATGCGCTGCTCTACGGCAGCCCCGTCCCCGGCTACGAGGCGCCAGCGGAGCGGACCACGACCCAGGGGACCCGCGTCGTCACGCTGCTCGCGCACATCGTCGACGACGCCTGGCGCGCGGGGAACCTGCACGGCGCCGCCGGACCGGCACCCGCACGGCTCGCGGGCGACTACCGCGTCATCCGCGACCAGCTGTCGCTCGCCGCGCCGGACGACGTCCTCGCCGCCACCGTGCAGGCCTGGTCCGCCCTCTTCGGTGCCGTCTCGTTCGAGGTCTTCGGTCAGTACGGCACCGATACGTTCAGCGATCCGGACGCGCTCCACGACTACACGGTCGCGCGACTCGCCGCGCAGCTCGGGCTCCGCGCCGTAGGCGTGCAGGACGCCCAGGGAACCGCCTGACTCACGAGCAGCACGGCCGTGGACCCTGGACCCCGGTCGCCCACCGAGCGGGTGCCGGCCGAGCTCCACCGCGCGGAACTCCTCACCCGCCCGGGGCGGCATGCACCCGCCCGGGCCGCCCTCGCGCAGGCGGAGGCGCTCGTCGATGCGGCGGAGAAGGAAGGGGCCGCGGAGTACCTCGCCTCCACCCGCGAGGTCGTGGCCGAGGGGAGTCCGGCGCGTCCCCGGGGGATTGGCGTCGGCAACGCGGCGGGTGAGACACTGGCGGCTGCCGCCACCCCGCTGATCAGGAGCCGCCGTGCGCATCCGCCTGCCCCGTCCGGAGACCCGCAACAGCGCGCGCCCGGTCTGGCTGTTCTTCGCCCTCGTCCACGCCGGTTTCCTCGCACGCCTGCTGCCGTTCATCCTCGGCGGCGGAGTGCTCAGTGACATCCGCTTCTACCGTGAGTGGGCGTACCAGGGGCTGGACGACGGCGTCTGGCAGGGGATCGACACCGCCTGGGTGTACCCCGTCGGAGCCCTCGCACCGATGGTCCTCGCCACCGTCCTCGGCCCGTATCTCTACCAGCTCGCCTGGTTCCTGCTCTTCGCCGCGCTCAACGCCGTCGGCACAGCTGCCCTGGTCCGGCGGGGCACACCGTCGTCGTTCACCGCCGCCTACTGGTGGCTGACGGCGACGGCACTGCTCGGGCCGGTCGCGGTCGGCCGGATCGACGGCCTGACGGCGCCCCTGGTGATCACCGCACTGCTCCTCGTCGCCGCGCGGCCCTTCGTGGCCTCGCTCGTCCTGAGTGCCGCCACCTGGATGAAGGTCTGGCCGGCCGCCGTCGTCCTCGCGGCGCTCGTCGCCGTGCGGAAGGGCCGGCTCCGCATCCTCGGCGCGGGCCTCGCCCTCACCGCCGGCATCGCTGCCGTCGTCGCGCTGACCGGTGACGTCCGCAACCTCACCGGCTTCCTCAGCGCGCAGGGTGCCCGCGGCATGCAGCTCGAGGCGCCGCTCAGCACGCCCGGCGTGTGGCAGGCGATCACGGGGACCTCGGGCGCCTACTTCTTCGAGGACGAGGTCATCAACACCATGGAGGTCCGGGGTGCGCTGAGCGGGGTCGTCGGGGACCTCATGACCCCGCTGATGGCGCTGACAGTCCTCCTGCTCGCCGTGTTCCTCGCGGTCGCCCTGCACCGCGGAGCCCCGGCCGATGCCCTGCTCGCCACGGGGGCGCTGGCGCTGGTGAGCACCCTCGTGGTGTTCAACAAGGTGGGATCCCCGCAGTTCATGCTGTGGATCGCGGCCGTGATCGCCGGAGGACTCGTGCTCGACCGCGCGTCCGAGTGGCGCTACCCGGCGCTCGCCATGCTGGCCACGGCGGGCCTGACGACCCTCGTGTATCCGGTGTTCTACGACGCCCTGCGCTACGAGCTCGACCCGGCCGTCGCCGTCCTGCTCACGCTCCGGAACCTGCTCGTGGTGAGCATCCTGGTCTGGTCCCTCGTGCGGCTCGGACGCCTGACCGCCCGGGCGCGGATTCCCGCCGCCGCGGCTACGGGTGCCTGACGCCCTGCCCTGCCAGGACGGCGCGGTAGCCCTCCCGGTACGTCGGGTAGGTGAAGGAGAACCCCGTGGACCGGAGCAGGCTGCTGTCCACCCTGCGCGCGCCGCCGCGGGTCGGGGACACCTCGCCGCGGGGCGGCTCCGGCAGGCCGAGCTCCCCGGCGAGGAACTGCAGCACCTCACCGAGGTCCACGGGTCGTTCGTCACTGCCGAGGTAGATGGGTGCGGGAGCGTCGACCGCCGTGACCAGGTACACGATCGCCGCCGCGGCGTCGTCGCGGTGGATCCGGTTCGTCCACTGCGGTTCCGCCGGCAGCACGGCCGCGCCGGTCCTCACCTGGTCGATCAGGCGGGTGCGGCCCGGCCCGTAGATCCCCGAGAGCCGGAGGACCGTGCCGCGGTCAGAGCGGCCGAGGAGTACCTGTTCGGCCTCGCGCACCAGGCGGGCCGTCGGGGCGGGGCTCTCCGCCGGTGACTCCTCGGTGACCCAACCGCCGTCGAAGTCCCCGTACACCGCGGTGGACGACACGAAGAGGATGCGGCGCGGCCGGACGCCGTCGCGGTCGAGGGCGTCCAGGACGTTCCGGGTGGCGTCGACGTAGGCGCTGCGGTACGCGGCCTCGCTGCGGTCCCCGGCCGCCGTGGCGATGACGACGACGTCGGTGTCCTGCGGGATCGCGGGCAGTGCCTGCGTCAGATCCGCCGCCACGCCCTCGATCCCCGCCGGGATGCGCCCGGGCGAGCGCCGCCACCCGACCACCCGTTCCCCGCGCGCGGCCAGCCGGAGGCCCACCTCGGTCCCGAGGTCTCCGCAGCCCGCTATCAGCACCGTCATCGCGCATCCGTCCTTCGTCGTCGGCCGAGCCCTGGCAGCCGGTCCGTCCGCCAGTCTAGGGCGGGCGGGACCGGCGTCGTCCACTAGTCCCGGATGCGTACCGCGGTCTCCCTCAGGTACAGGTCCACACGCGTGTAGGCGTCCCGCGTCAGGGCCTTCCAGAGTTCGACGGCGAGCCGGGGGTCCTCCTGCTCGATCGTCCGGATGGCCCGGGCCGTCAGCACCTTGACGTGCACCTCCTCCAGGGCCTTGACCGTCGTCTCCTGGCGGTCGTCACTGCCGAGGGCCAGCTCCCCGAACGTCATCCCCGCGCTCAGGGTGGTCAGCCGGAGCCGCCCGCCGGAGGGGCCGGGGACCGAGGTGGAGATCCTGCCGGAGAGGATGAAGTAGACGCCGCCGAAGGCCTGGCCGACACGACGGACCACATGGCCCTTCTCGTACGTGCGATCCTCCATCCGCCGGGCCAGGGCCTCGACGTCCTCGTCGCTCAGGGGGCTCAGCGCCGGGCACTGGGCCACCTCCACCTCGGCCGGGAGGACCAGGTCCCCGCCGTAGCGGGTGATCAGTTCGTTCTCGCACCACTCGACCGCGGCGGTGCGCGTGTCGAACGTGGGGACTGCGCGGTCCACGTCCCGGAAGGTCTCCGCGAGCGTGCCTTCGCCGTCGATCAGCACCAGCTCACGGTTCACCGTCGCGAGGTTCTCACGCACCTCGCCGAGCAGCCGGAGGGAGACGTCCGCGACCTCGTCGACGCGGCGCAGATCGAGGATCACGAAGTCGACGTCGTCGTCCAGGCTGCTGAGCTCCCGGACCATCGATTCGGTGCCGGCGAAGAGCAGGTCACCGTTGAGTTCGATGACCATGGCGCGGTGGCCGTGGTCGCGGAGGACGTCCATCGCCTCGTCGGTCCGCCGGATGCCGGAGGGAGCCGCCGTGATGTCGTAGGTCGCGCGGATGGCCGATCGCCCCGCCCGCGCGGCCCGCACGAAGTGGAGCTCCATGTCGCGGGAGAGCCGCTGGCTGGTCGCCATGCCGCGCACACTGCTGCCGTGGTCGTCGAGGGGTGGCGAATAGACGGCGAGGCCCACCTGGCCCGGGAGCACGGCGATGGTGCCGCCGCCCACCCCGCTCTTGGCCGGCATGCCCACCGTGCTGATCCACGATCCGGCGTCGTCGTACATGCCGCACGTGGTCATGACGGACAGGACCCGCTCCACGGCGGGCAGGTCCATCGCCTCGACGCCGGTCAGGGGATTGCGGCCCGAGTTGGCGAGGGTCGCCGCCATGACGGAGAGGTCCATGCAGGTGACCATCACGGAGCACTGGCGGAAGTAGTCCTCGAGGACGGGCGTCGGGTCCTCCTCGATGATGTCGAAGGACCGCAGCAGGTAGGCCAGGGCGCGGTTGCGGTGTCCGTGCTCGAGCTCGGACCGGAAGATCTCCTCGTCCACGCCCAGCTGGCGGCCCGCGAAGGCGGAGTAGGTGTTCACGATGCGGCGGAACCGGGTGTTGCCGCCCCGGGACCGGACGAGGGACGTCGCCGTGAGCGCACCGGCGTTGATCATCGCGTTCGACGGCCGGCCCGTGCCCGGCGCCAGCGAGATCTCGTTGAAGGAGTCGCCGGAGGGCTCAACGTCCACCTTCGCGTCGACGGCCTCCATGCCGAGATCGGAGAGCGCCAGCCCGTAGGTGAAGGGCTTGGAGATCGACTGGATGGTGAACTCCTCGCGGGTGTCACCGACCTCGTACATGTATCCGTCCACGGTGGTCAGGCAGATCCCGAAGTTGTCGGGATCGACGTTCGCCATCGCGGGGATGCTGCTGTACGGCTTGCCGTCCCGCAGTTCGGAGATCTCCCGGTGGATGGTCCTGAGGTAGCTCTCGATCGGCGATTCCATGCTATCCACCCTACGGGGGCCGCGCCGGCAGGACGCCCGGGCGCCGGTCAGCGGGTGCGCAGGGTGTGGCGGATCGAGAGCACGAAGAGCTGGACGACGGCGGTGCCGCCGCCGAGGAGGATCAGCGGCGGCGCGGCCGTCACGGTGTACTGGAACCACGGGGGGCCGGTGGGGCCCGACGGCGCGAGCGCCATGCTCTCCAGGTACTGCTGGTCGTGCAGGATCGGCGCCACGAGGAGGTAGGTGCCCGCCGCCAGGAGGACGCCCGCGACCAGCCACACCCACACGTCGAAGGGATTGCGGGGCGTGTCGTGCGCCGGGCGCGCCACCGTCCCGGGTCCCACCTCGCGGATCTCCGACGGATCGGCCGTGCTCCCGATGACCTGCGGCAGGGCGGGTGCGAGCGGCGCGGGGGATGCCATCCGCGATGCCGCATCGCCGTCGCCGCCACGCTGGTAGATGTCTGCGTAGCGTGGATCGTAGGTTCCCTGCATGCGGTCGCTGCTCATCGGATTCCCCCCTGGACTGACGATCGCTCCAGAGTAGACCACGGGTCCTTCGTGGTCCCCCTGTCGTCCCACCGTTTCTCGCCGGGGCCGTCGGCTCTGGACCGCGCGGCTAGACTGGCCAGCCGGTGCACCCGCACCGGATGACGGGGAGGGACCCATGCCCAGGAAGACCGCAGGTGGCGCGACTCCCGCGCCGCGGCTTGCCCTGCGGGCGCCGCAGGGCGTCACCCGGGTGGCCGAGCCGCGGCTGCTCGACGGCGACCACCGGGAGGGCGAGCACTACGAGCGGACCTCGTTCGACGGTGGGGAGCTTGCCGGCATCACCCTGCAGGAGTGCCTGCTCGAGGGCGTCTGCCTGAACGACACGGACCTGCGCGGCGCCCGCTTCCTCGAATGCGCCCTCGAGGACACGTATGCGCCGGTCTTCCGCGCACCGCGGAGCAGCTGGCGGGAGACGTCCCTGCGGAGCACGCGGTGGGGTTCCGCCGAGCTGTACGACAGCCGGTTCGACGCGGTGCACCTCGACGGCGGGAAGCTGGACTACGTGAACCTCCGCAGCTCCCAGCTGACGGACGTCCTGGTGAGCGACTGCATCATCGGCGAACTGGACCTGACCGGGGTCCGGGCGACCCGGCTGGCCCTGCGGGACTGCACCATCGGGACCCTCACCCTCGACGGCGCACAACTGAAGGACGCCGACCTGCGCACGAGCACCTTCCGCAGCATCCACGGTCTCGACGGCCTGCGCGGCGCCACGATCGACGAGTACCAGCTGCAGCTGCTGGCGCCGTTCCTCGCCGAGAGCATGGGTCTGCGCATCGAGGGGTGAGCCCGGATCACCGCCGCGGGGGCACCAGGCCGTCAGGCGGATGCGGACGAGCCGGTGCCCGGGTAGCCGGGTCCGCCGGGGTGCGCCGTGCCTGAGGGATGGCCGGGGCCCGGCGGATGGGCCGGTCCGGACGGATGCCGGTCGGCGGTGTAGTCCCGGCCCGGAGCGGGTGATGGCGCTGCCACGGAACCCTGTGCTGCGGACGAGGAACCGGACGAGGAACCGGACGCGGTCCGAGGCACCGGTGAGCGTCCGGACGGGCCCTCTGCGGAGGCCGCCGGCGCATCGACCGACCGGGCCGAGGTCGGGGCGGCAGATGAGGCGGGGGCGGGTCCGGCGGCCGGTGCGTAGTGCGCGGCGTCGTACTGCGACGGGTCGTAGGCGTGTCCCGGCGACCGAGGCAGCGACCGTGACTGCGGCAGCGCCGGCCCCTGTGCCCAGGGTGTCGCGCCGACCGGTGCCTGTCCGGCATGGGCGAACGGCGCGGGCATCCCGGCCGGGACCGAGGAAGCGGGGTAGGGCGGGCGCCGGACGGCGGGCAGGGGGGCCGCGGTGCGCGTCCGGGCGATGCCACGGCGGTCCGCGAGGCGGACGATGACGACCGTGGTCACCGCCATGGTCGCCACGGACACGACGAGTCCACTCACGGAGCCGTCGGTCGAGTTCACGTCGACCAGCCCGAACGCACCGAGCACGAAGATGGTCATGTTGTTGATCGCGTGGACGGCGATCGCCGCCTCCAGGCCGCCGGTCCGCCACGTGAGCCAGCCCGCGACGACAGCGAAGACCGCGACGTCGGCCTGGCCGAGCGGGTCGTAGCCGTGGCCGAGGACGAAGAGCGGGACGGGCAGCAGGATCGCGAAGGCCGGGTGCCGCAGCCAGCTCCCGATCGCCTGCATCAGGAAGCCCCGGAAGACGTACTCCTCCGCGGCGGCCTGGAACGGGACCGCGAACAGGGACAGGGCCAGCAGGACGAGCAGGATCGTCGTGTCCTGCTGCACGGGGGCGGCGGCGGCCTCCTCGGGGAAGAGGAAACCGATCCCCGTCGAGACGGCGAGGCTCACGAGGAAGACGGACAGCGCCGCGACGGCGCAGACCCCCAGCCAGCGCCAGCGGATGCGGCCGGCCACCGAGGAGAGCAGGCCGAGGGGCCGCGGCCCGACGATCAGCACAGCGAGCGCGAGGGCGGGGATCATGAGGATCAGCGAGGCCAGGGTGAAGGCGAAGATCACCGGATCGGCGAGGTCGATCGCCGCTGCGGCGTCGAGGTAGGGCCCGATGTCCGCCGAGGAACTCAGTGCGAGGACCACTCCGACGATCAGCAGGAGTACCGTGAGGACCAGGTAGAAGGCGACTCCGAGCAGTGCGGTAAGGAGCGGTCTCCACCAGCGGTGCTGCGGCCACGAGTGGGCCAAACGGTGGAATTCGAACTGCCGGTCAACCTGTTCCATGCTTCTACCGTAGTGCGGATTCCTTGGCGTTCTCTGCGACGGATTCCTTGCGGTCCCGCCGGTGGCGCAGGTGCCCGAGGAGCGTGACGACGGCGGAGAGCAGCGCCGATACGGCGATGCCGAGCCAGAGATCCACCGTCAGGGTCAGGGCGCCGACCACGGCTCCGGCCATGATCAGCGCGATGGCGGAGAAGCGGCGCGCCCAGAAGGGACTCTTCCCGCCGGCGAGGCGGGAATCCGAGGCGAGGCCCGTGATGGTGGACGTGACGACCACCGTGGTGATCTCGGCGACCTTCAGGCGCTTCGCCGTCGCGGCCTGGACGCCCATCATCGTCGCCAGCACCGACGTCGTGATGCTCCCCAGCACCTCCTCGGCGTGCACGTCCACGAGGGCGACGTACACCGCGAGGGCCGTCAGGCCCACGGTCACGGCCAGGAGGGCGATCGACGTACGGCCGGACCACCCCTCCGGGCCCTTCCGCAGGACACGCCCGGCGAGGGCGGCGCCGACCATGAAGAAGACGAGGGCCAGCGCGGGCCGGAGGATCGGCAGGTCCGCCCCGCCGGCGAAGGCCATGCCCAGCAGCACCACGTTGCCCGTCATGTTGCCCGTGAAGACCCGGTCCAGGCCGAGGTAGCCGACGGCGTCGATCACGCCCGTGGAGAAGGTCAGGGCGAGCATGAGCCACAGGTGGAGCCGGTCGGTCGCTATACGCGGATTCTTCTTTCCCATGAATTCCCTCGGTAACAGCCTTGAAACGAATGTATACGAAGCTTATCGTCGTACAGGCGATTGTATTCAATCTTTCGATCTCCCTGCAGAAGCAGTTCCATCCTTCCGTTCGTGAGGAACCCCATGCAGCACTCCACCCCCACCCCGACACCCCGCAGGAGATCCGGCCGGGCCGCCGGACTGCTGGCGGCCGCGGCCGTCGCCGTGACGGTCCTGACCGCATGCCAGCCGGTCCAGCCGTTGCCGGCCGCCCCCGTCCGTGAGGACGTCACCAGCGTGCCCATCGGGGACGCCGCAGTCCGTGAGGGAGGAGACCTCGTCATGGCACTCTCCGCCGAGCCGGACAAACTCGACCCGACGACGTCATCGTCCCTTTACACGCGCTACGTCATGCAGACCATGTGCCAGAAGCTCTACGACATCGACGCCGACGGGGAACTCGTACCGCAGCTCGCCACAGCGCTGCCGGAGATCTCGGACGACGGACTCACGGTCACGATCCCCGTGCGCACCGACGCCGTGTTCGCCGACGGTGTCCCCTTCGACGCCGATGCCGTGCGCGCCACCCTGGAGCGCCACCTCACGCTCGAGGGATCGACCCGCAAGAGCGAGCTCGGGCCGATCACCGAGATCAGTGCCGTCGGCCCGGACCGTGTGCAGATCCGCTACGAGCGTCCCTTCGCGCCGCTGGCGGCCGCGCTCGCCGACCGCGCGGGCATGATGCTCTCGCCTGAGGCCATCGAGGAGAAGGGCGCGGACTTCGGGAGCAGCCCGGTCTGCGTCGGACCCTTCAAGTTCGTCGACCGCGTGCCGCAGACCTCCATCACCGTCGAGCGCGATCCGCTCTACTACGACGCCGCCGACGTGCACCTCGACACCATCACCTACCGGATCATCACCGACGCGAACATCAGGGCCGCCAACCTGCGCTCCGGCGACGTGCAGGTCGCCGACACCATCTCACCGCAGGACATCGACGCCCTGCTCAAGGAGGACGGGCTCGGAGTGCTGCAGGTCGGCTCGCTGGGCTACCAGGGCCTCACCGTGAATATCGGCAACACCGACGGCGTGGGGGAGCCCGTGGGCACCATCGCCACGCCGCTCGCCCAGGACAAGGCCATCCGCCTGGCGCTGTCCATGTCGATCGACCGGGAAGCCCTCGTCAACACGGTGTTCAACAGCTGGTTCGAGCCCGCCTGCTCACCCGTCTCGCCCGACAGCCCCTACGCCTCCGAGGCCAGCGAGGCGTGTCCGCCGTACGACCCGGACGGCGCGAAGAAGCTGCTCGAGCGCGCCGGCGTCGAGACGCCGTACCCGATCGAGATGCAGGTGACCAACACCCCGGACACCCTGCGCTACGGTCAGGCGCTGCAGGCAGCGGTCGCCGACGGCGGCTTCGACCTCACCGTGGTGCCGGTCGAGTACTCCACGCTCCTCGACGTGCAGTCCCAGGGCGACTTCGAGGCGCTGCAACTCGGCTGGTCCGGACGCATCGACCCCCACGGCAACATGTTCAACTTCCTCTCGACCGGCGGCGGCAACAACTACTCCGGTTACAGCAATCCCGAGGTGGACGACCTGCTCACCGACGCGGCCCAGATCAACGACGTCGCGGAACGCGCGGCACTGTACGGGGACGTCGTGGAGCGGCTGCACGAGGACAACCCCCTGATCTACCTGTACCGGCAGCGGAGCCTGACCGCGTACAGCACCGACATCGCCGGTGTGGAGACCTTCGCCGACGGCGTCGTGCACCTCAGCGGCGCGGCATTCATCGAGACGGAGAACTGACATGGGCCGTTACGTGTTCACGAAACTCTGGCAGTCGGTCCTCACCCTGGTCCTGGCCTCGATCGTGGTCTTCGTCGGGGTGCGCCAGCTTCCCGGCGACCCGGCCCTCGCCATGGCGGGGGAGGAGGCGACACCGGAACAGCTCGCCGCGGTCCGCGCGGAGATGGGCCTCGACCAGCCGCTCGTGGCCCAGTACCTCGCCTTCGTGCGCAACATGTTCCGCGGCGACTTCGGCGAGTCCACCCGGACGGGGACACCCGTGACCGAGCTGATCGCCACCACGCTGCCCGTGACGCTCTGGCTCTCGGCGTACGCGATCGTCGTGGCGATCGTCGTCGGGATCCTCTTCGGCGTCATCGCCGAGCGGTTCCGCGGCCGCTGGCCCGAATGGGTGGCGAACGCCTTCGCGCTGGTGGGCCTGTCCGTCCCCAACTTCTGGCTCGGTATCCTCGCCATCCTGTATCTGGCCGTGACGCTCGGCTGGTTCCCCGCCTCAGGCTATGTGGATGTCCTCTCGGATCCGCTGCGGGGCCTGTACTACCTCACGCTGCCCGCGCTGATCCTCGGGACCGGGCTCGCAGCGGTGATCATGCGGCAGACCCGCGCCTCGATGATCGAGACCATGACCACCGACTACGTCCGTACGGCCCGCGCGAAGGGGCTGGGACGGGGCCGTGTGCTGGTGCGCTACGGGCTCCGGAACTCGCTCATCGTCGTCGTGACCATCGTGGGCCTGCAGCTCGGGGGCCTCATCTCCGGGGCCGTGGTCACCGAGCGGATCTTCGCGCTGCCGGGCTTCGGCAAGCTCACCCTGGACGCCGTCTTCACCCGCGACTATCCCGTCATCCAGGCCGTGGTGCTGATCATCACCGTCAGCTACATCCTCATCAACCTCGCCGTGGACATCCTGTACTCGGTGGTCAATCCCAAGATCCGTGTCGGAGGAGCCAACTGATGGCCGTCGAAACACTGCCCCCCGGAACCGCCGGGGCAGGCCTGGGCTCCGGCCGCGGCCGCATCCTGTCCTCGCTCCGCTCCAACCCGCTGGGCATCACCGGCGGCGTGATGCTCGTCGCCGTCGTGCTGGCCGCGCTCCTCGCCCCCGTGCTCGCGCCCTATCCGCCCACCGAGGTGCACTTCGACACCCCGTTCCAGCGGCCCCTGACCGAGGGCTTCCTGCTCGGCACGGACGACCTCGGCCGTGACGTCCTCTCCCGTCTGCTCTTCGGGATCCAGACCTCGCTGCAGGTGGGTGTCCTCTCCGTGCTCCTCGCGGTCGTCATCGGGACGCCGCTCGGTCTCCTGGCCGGGTACTCCCGCGGGTTCGACGCCGTCATCTCACGCCTGACCGACGTCACCCTCGCCTTCCCGTTCCTCATCATCGCCGTCGGACTGGCCGCGATCAGCGGGCCCAGCCTCGGCAACGCGGCGGTCGCGCTTGGCATCGCCCAGATCCCGACGATGATCCGGGTGGTACGCGGCGAGACGCTGCGCATCAAGGAGAGCGACTTCGTGCTCGGCGCCCGCACCATGGACGCGTCGCCGACCTGGATCATGCTGCGGCACGTGCTCCCCAACGCGACGTCGGCCATCATCGTCCAGGCGACGGTCATCATGCCCGTCGCGGTGATCGGCGAGGCCCTGCTGTCCTTCCTCGGGCTCGGCATCCAGCCACCCACACCGAGCCTCGGCATCATGCTCTCGGACGCCCAGCAGTACATCTTCCGGGCACCCAGCGCGGCCATCTTCCCCGGCATCGCCATCGCCGCGATCTGCCTCGCCTTCAACCTGTTCGGGGACGCCCTCCGCGACGCCTTCGACCCGACGAACACCACCCGAAAGTGACGACGATGACGTACACACCCCCACCCTCCTTCACCACGCGGCCCACCCTCCAGGGCACCTTCGGCATGAGTGCGTCCACGCACTGGCTGGCCACCGCCTCCGCGCAGGCCGTGCTCGAGCGCGGTGGCAACGCCTTCGACGCCGCCGTCGCCGGCGCGTTCGTGCTGCACGTCGTCGAACCCCACCTCAACGGACCGGGCGGCGACATGACGGGTGTCTTCGCCACGGCCGACGAGCCGGGCCGGCCCGTGGTGCTCATGGGACAGGGCCCGGCACCGGCCGGTGCCACGCGTGAGCACTACCTCGCCGAAGGCCTCGAACTCGTCCCCGGCGCCGGAGCCCTCGCCGCCGCCGTCCCGGCCGCCGTCGACGCCTGGCTGGTCCTGCTGCGCGACCACGGGACGTGGGAACTGGAGGACGTGCTGGCCTTCGCGATCGGCTACGCCCGCGACGGCCACCCGGTCGTCGGACGCGTGGGGGCCACCATCGCCGCCGTCGCGGATCTCTTCACCGAGCACTGGCCCACCTCGGCGGCCCTCTGGATGCCCGAGGGCCGCCCCCCGCGCGAGGGCGAGGTCATCCGCAACGAGGCCTACGCCCGTGTCCTCGGGTCGCTCGTCAGCGCGGCCTCGGACGGCGCCACCCGCACCGAGCGGATCGACGCAGCACGCCTCGAATGGCGCACCGGCCTGGTCGCGCAGGCCGCCGCCGAGTTCGTCCGGACGCCGCACCGGCACTCCTCCGGCCTCGACCACGCCGGCGTCCTCACGGTCGACGACTTCGCCGGTTTCGAAGCCGGCTACGAGGAGGCGACCACCCTCGAGTTCCGCGGCTACACGATCGCGAAGACCGGACCGTGGGGCCAGGGCCCGGCCCTGCTGCAGACCCTCGCCATCCTCGACAGGTTCGACGACGAGCGCCTCGACCCGTCCACCGCGATCGGCGCGCACACCATCCTCGAGGCGCAGAAGCTCGCCATCGCCGATCGCGAGGCGTACTACGGCGACGCCGACGTGCCCCTGGACCACCTCCTCTCGGCGGGCTACGCCGCGGAGCGGCGGGCCCTCATCGGCGACGAGGCATCCCTCGAGTTCCGCCCCGGCACGGTGCCCGGCGTCGAGCCGTTCCTCCCGCCCCTGCGCACCGGCTACACCCCGCCGGCACTCGCCGACGGGAGCGGGTTCGCCGGGGTGGGCGAGCCGACCGTCTCGCGTGAGGGGGAGACGCGCGGCGACACCTGCCACATCGACGTCGTCGACTCGGCAGGCAACATGGTCTCCGCGACACCGAGCGGCGGCTGGCTGCAGTCCTCGCCCACCATCCCCGAACTCGGCTTCTGCCTCGGCTCACGGCTGCAGATGACCTGGCTCGAGGAGGGCGGCCCGTCCACGCTGCAGGCCGGGAAGCGGCCCCGCACCACGCTCACCCCGACGCTCGTCCTGAAGGACGGCCGGCCCGTGGTCGCCCTCGGGTCCCCCGGAGGCGACCAGCAGGACCAGTGGCAGCTGCTGTACCTCCTGCGCACGATCGTCGGCGGCTACTCGCCCCAGCAGGCCATCGACGCCCCGTCCCTCCACACGACATCCATCCCCGGCTCCTTCTGGCCGCGCACCTGGGAGCCGGGCGGTGCCGTCGTCGAGGACCGGCTCGGGGCGGACGTCATCGCCGACCTCGAACGGCGGGGCCACGTCATCACCCGGGCAGGGGACTGGTCGCTCGGCCGGCTCTCCTCCGTCACCAGGGACCACGAGACCGGCGTGCTGTCGGCCGCCGCCAATCCGCGAGGAGCACAGGGCTATGCTGCAGGACGCTGAGAACATCCTGGAAGTCACCGATCTCGAGGTCGCCTTCGGCGGAACACCCGTGCTGCACCGGGTCGGCTTCTCGATGCGGCGCGGCGAACGCGTCGCCATCGTCGGGCAGTCCGGGTCCGGCAAGTCGACCGCCATCGGGGCGATCCTGCGGCTGCTCCCGGGCAGCGGGCGGATCACGCACGGTTCCATCGTGCTGGGTGCCGGACGCACCCGGGGCGACGTCGTGGACCTCGCCACCGCCTCCGAACCCCTGATGCGGGGCATCCGCGGCCAGCGCGTGGGCCTCGTGCCGCAGGACCCCATGTCCAACCTCAATCCGGCCATGAAGATCGGTCCGCAGGTGGCCGACGCGATCGTCGCCAGCCGGCGCGACCTCGGGAAGCCGGATCGGGCCGACGTCAAGAAGCGGGCGATCGCCCTGCTCTCCGAGGCCGGGATCCCCGACGCCGGACGCCGCTACGGCCAGTACCCGCACGAATTCTCCGGGGGCATGCGCCAGCGCGTGCTCATCGCGATCGCCCTGGCGGGAGAGCCGGAGCTGCTGATCGCCGACGAGCCGACCTCGGCGCTCGACGTCACCGTGCAGCGGCAGATCCTCAACCACCTGCAGTCGCTCGTCGACGCGCGCGGGACCTCGCTGCTGTTCATCACGCACGACCTCGGGCTGGCGGCGGACCGCACGGACCGCATCATCGTGATGTCGGAGGGCCGCATCGTCGAAGTGGGGACGCCCCGCGAGATCCTGCTGGACCCCCGGGAGGAGTACACGAAACAGCTCGTCGCGGCGGCGCCCTCGGTGGCGGCGGTCCTCGACGCGGAACCCCTGGCCGAGCCGCCGGCACCGGCGGAGGTCCGCCCGCCGTCGATCCTCGTGGTCGACGGCCTCGTCAAGGAGTTCGCCCTCCGCGGGCAGCGCGGCGGCACCGTGCGGGCGGTCGGTGACGTGTCCTTCGAGGTGGCACGCGGGACGACGACGGCGGTGGTCGGGGAGTCCGGCTCGGGCAAGACGACGGTCGCGCGCATCATCCTCGGGCTCGAGACCGCATCATCGGGGGAGGCCCTGATCGACGGGGAGTCGCTCACCACCACGCGCGGGAGCCGGCGCCGGGCCCTGCGCCGGAAGGTGCAGCCCGTCTTCCAGGATCCCTACGGTTCCCTCGACCCGACCTACAGCATCGAGCGCCTGATCGACGAGCCGTTGCGCATCTTCGGCGTGGGCGACCGCTCGAGCCGGCAGGAGAGGGTCGCCGAACTCCTCGACCAGGTGGCCCTGCCGCGCAGCGTCGCCCAGCGCCGGCCGAACGAGCTCTCCGGCGGGCAGCGACAGCGCGTCGCCATCGCGAGGGCCCTCGCCCTCGAACCGGAGCTGCTCATCTGCGACGAGGCCGTCTCCGCACTGGACGTCCTCGTCCAGGACCAGATCCTGACGCTGCTGGCAGACCTGCAGGAGCGGCTCGGGCTCACCTACCTGTTCATCACGCACGATCTCTCGGTGGTGCGCCAGATCGCCCACCAGGTGGTGGTCATGCGGTCGGGCGAGGTCGTGGAGAGCGGCCCGGTGGACGACGTGTTCAACCGCCCGCGGGCGGACTACACGAAGGAGCTCCTCGGAGCCATCCCCGGTGCGGCCTTTGCGGCCTGACCAGGACGCGGCGGCGCCGCAGCGCGTCCTCGACGCCATCCGCCGGGACATCATCTTCGGTGCGCTGCGCCCCGGCACGCGCGTGACGGAGGCGGCGCTCGCCGGGAGGTACGGTGTGTCACGCGTGCCGGTGCGGGAGGCGCTGCGGGCCCTCGAGGCGGAGGGTTTCGTCGAGTCGAGGCCCTACGCCGGGTCCACTGTCGCCGAGATACCGCTCGATGACGCCGAGGACCTCTTCGCGGTGCGCGGCGTCATCGAGTCGACGATCGCCCGCCGGGCGGCGCGCCGTGCTGCGGCGCAGTTCGCGGCGGACGCGCCGAGCGCCGCGTGGTGGTCGGCGCGGCGCGCCCTGACCGACATCCTCGACGACGGCGACCGCGCCGTCGCGGCCGACGCCCTCGTGGACCTGCCCGAGCTGAACATCCGGTTCCACCTCGGCGTCGCGGAGCTCAGCGGGAGCTCCTCGCTGGCCGCGCTCCTGCGGCAGATATCGGGGAAGATCGAGTGGCTCTACGCGGCCGACGTCGACAACCGTGGCAAGCAGTCCTGGGGCGAGCACCGCCTCGTGATGGCGGCGATCGACGCGGGGAACGAGGCCGAGGCGGAGCGGCTCATGGCCGCCCACGTGGGATCCTCCCAACGGGGCTACCTGGAGCGCTTCTCGGCGCCCTCCTCGGGAGCCGGGGCCGGGGCCGCCGGGAGTGCGGGACCCGGGACTACAGGAACGGGCGCAGCGGAGCGAGGATGAGTTCGCTGGCGCGGGCCACGACATGGCGGCCCTCCCACTCCTCCTTCGTGAGCACGCGGCTGTTGGAGGAGTCCACCTCGAAGATCTGCTCCATCGTGGCGGCGAGTGCGCGGTCGAAGATCTCCAGGTTGATCTCGTAGTTCCCGGTGAGGCTGAGACGGTCGATGTTGGCCGTGCCCACGGTGCTCCACTCGCCGTCGATCGTCGCGGTCTTCGCATGGATCATCGAGTTCTGGTACAGCAGGATCTGCACGCCGGCCCCGATGAGCGACGAGTAGAACCCGCGGGACAGCCAGTCGGACACCACGTGGTTGGATTCCTCGGGCAGGATCACGCGCACATCCACACCGCGGCGGCTCGCCCGCAGGAGGGCGTCGAGGATCTGGCGGTCCGGGATGAAATAGGCCGTCGTGATGAAGATGTGCTTCTCGGCACGGTTGATCGCGTCCAGGTAGATCCCGCGGATGGGGAACACCAGGTACGCCGGGATGTTGTTGACCGCCCGGATGCGGGGCTCCCAGAAGGAGGCGCTGAGATCCGGCAGGAGGGGCCTGCGCGGGATGGCGCGGAGGTTCCAGAAGCTGACGAAGGCCTCCCGGAGCTCCCAGACGGACGGACCGCGGATCTCCAGGTGCGTGTCGCGCCACTTCGTCGCATAGTCCGCGCCGATGTTGTAGCCGCCCACGAAGCCGACCTCGTCGTCGACCACGAGGACCTTGCGGTGGTCGAAGCCGGTTCCGCGGATGTTCGTGAAGACGATGGACGGGCGGAGGACGGGGAAGCGGTAGGCGTTCACGAGGGGGTGGAACGAGTAGAAGAACGGATTCACCACGAGGTTCGCGAAGCCGTCGTAGATGACGAAGACCTTCACACCGCGCTCCGCTGCCTGGTTCACGGCATCGCGGAACCGCGCCCCGACGGCGTCGCCCTTCCAGATGTACGTCTCGAGGAGCACCTGGTGCTCGGCCTTGTCGATCGCCGCGATCATGGCGTCGTAGAGGTCCTCGCCGTAGGTGTAGACCGTCGTGTCCGTGTCGGCGATCGTCGTCCGGAAGGTGCCCGGCTGCGGGAAGCCCGGACGCCTGGTACGCCGGCGTTTCTGGTAGGCGTCCACCCCGACGAGCCCGGCGATGACCACGGCCTGTGCCGAGAACAGGGTGACGGCCGCGCGTTTCGCCGTGGTGCGTGCGAATCCGAATATCGTCTTCTGCTTCAGCCAGCCCATGCGCCCAGCGTATCCTCTCGCCGTTGCACCGATGCGCCCGACGACGGCACGCGCCTAGTGACCGCCGACCTCCAGCGCCTGGGCCACCGCCGACTCCACGCCGGCACGCCACGGGAAGCCGTGCCCCGGCAGGACGGTGCGGGCCGCCGTGGCGCGCAGCGCGTCGAGCGAACGCAGTGCCGTGGCGGTGTCCGCCGTCGCCGCTCGCGCCACGACCTGCGGACCCGGGTGTCCCGTGTACGGGTCGAGGGTCACGAGGGCGTCCCCGCTGATCACGGCGTCGCGGTCCGGGAAGTGCAGGCCGCAGTGGCCCCTGGTGTGGCCCGGGGTCGGGACCACGAGGGGGGCGCCGGGCAGCGCCGCTGCCGCCTCGGGGGTGAGCGGGAGGGTGTCGCGGATGCCCTTGACGGCCACGGCCCCCGCGACGGTCATCCGCAGCAGGCCCGGAACGGCCCGCGGATACCTCAGGGGGTAGAGGAACGGCGAGCTCTCGTGCTCGTAGCTGTAGGGGTGTGCGGCGATGTGCGCGTCGTCCGAGTGACAGTACACGGGGATCCCGTACCGGGACCGCAGGTGCTCGGCCGTGCCCACGTGGTCGAAGTGCCCGTGCGTCAGGACGACGGCGCGGATGTCCCCGACCGCCCTGCCGATGCGGCCCAGGGCCTCCAGCAGCACGGTCTTCGACCGGGGGAGCCCGGTGTCCACGAGCAGGATGCCGTCGTCGTCCTCCACCAGGTACACATTCGTCCTGGCGTGCTCGACGTAGTGGATGCCGGGCGCGATGTCCGTCCTGATCATGGTGTCTCCCTCTCTCCTCGCCTGACTCCGACCCTAGGCACCGCGGGGCAGGGCGACAAGCATGCGCGGAAGGGTTCTGCGGGCTTCCCATCCGAGGTGCGCGTCGCTACGTTGATGAACAGACCGACGACGGTGCGCACGGCGGCCGGTGGCGGTAGCCGGGAAGGTACGGGAATGAGCACGGGCATGAGCGAGGAGGAGCAGCAGCGCCGCACGTGCGCCGCGTTCCGGTCCACGAGCCTGAGCACCTACGACCTCTGGCTCCGGTACTTCAGCCTCGGCGGCAACGTCGGGGAGGAGGAGATCGACGCCTACCTGTACAGCTCGTTGCTGCTCCCCCCGTTCGAGCGGGACATGCTGGCACTCGCCGTCAACGAGTACATCGCGGACCTGCCGCCGGCCCCGCGGGCCACGTTCAGCGGGACGGACCGGTCCTGACCTCGGTGACCTGACGTCGGTGACCTACAGGAGCGTCTGCTGTTCCCCGTCGGCCGTGACATCACCGGGGAGGGGGTCGATGAGGTCCGGCCCGTTGTTCCGCACGGAGCCGACCCGGTCGCCCACCAGGCGCGGGACGAGGTGCGGGTCCGGGATGGCGTCGAGCAGTTCCTGGACGGCCGGGCGCGAGTCGTTCCGCGGATCGAGCCAGTCCCCGCGCAGCTGCGGCGGGACGATCACGGGCGTGCGGTCATGGATCTCGCCGAGGGCGTCGCTCGCCGGACGCGTGATGATCGAGCAGCTCACCACCCACGAACCCTGGGGATGCTCCGCCGACGCGGTCGAGGGGTCGCGCCAGAACTCGTACAGCCCGGCGAACCCCAGGTGCGAGCCGTCGGCGCCGTGCAGGTAGACGGGGGTCTTCGACCCGTCGTCGTTCTTCCTCCACTCGT
The DNA here is from genome assembly GCF_057291175.1 of Arthrobacter sp. UYP4. Classification (NCBI taxonomy): domain Bacteria; kingdom Bacillati; phylum Actinomycetota; class Actinomycetes; order Micrococcales; family Micrococcaceae; genus Arthrobacter; species Arthrobacter sp. UYP4. Next base: position 408,216 of record NZ_JBXAVU010000002.1, on the reverse strand, counting down.
AGTACCCGTCGGCGGGGACGAGTCCGCGGCGCTTGAGCGCAGCGGCACGGAAGGACGGCTTCTCCAGAACGGTCTCGCTGCGCGCGTTGATCATGCGTGCTCCGACCGCCGCCGACCGCGACCAGGAGGGGATGAGCCCCCAGCGCGCCGGCTCGAGCCGCCGCGTCAGTTCCCCGGTCTCCGGATCCAGCCGCTCGACGACGAGCTGCACGGTGTCCGTCGGCGCGACGTTCCACGAGGGTTCGACCTCGTCCACGAGCGCCTCGTCGACGTCGAAGGCGTCGATGAGGGCGGCCCTGTTGCCTGCGATCACGAAGCGCCCGCACATGCCGTTCCTCCCGTGTCCTGTGGGTCCTCCCCAAGCGAGCCCCAGGAGGGACCCGGCTGTGCCGATGCGCCCGGACCCTCCTGGCGCATCGGACGCCGCAGCCGGTCTACTTCTTCCTGCGGTCCAGGATGAGGGACAGGGCGATGCCCACCATCCAGACGTCCTTCGCGACGGCTGTGCCGTCCTGCGTGGGACGGATGCCGTCCTCCTGGGTGAGTTCGGGGGTCCGGAGGTACATCGTCATCATGCCCGACGAGAAGGCGAGCAGGCCCAGACCGGCCACCCTGCTCGGGACGAACGGCGCGAGCAGCACCGAGCCGAGGGTGATCTCCGCCGCCGCGAGGTACCTGCCGAACTTCTCCGCCTCGAGCCGGCTCAGCTGGGGGAAGGCCTTGGCGGCCATGGACTGGAGGTAACCCGCGGAGCCCTCGTCCAGGCCGGTCTTCCCGAGGCCCGAATTGAGGATGAAGGCGCCCGTGGCGAGACGGAGGGGGATGTGGCTGGGGCGGAGTCCCATGGTGATGCCTTTCGCTGCTGGAAGAATGCTTCGCTTGTGAAGCCTACGGCGCGTGCTGCCGCCCCGCCAGTACTCCCGCATTCCCTCCGGGCACCCGGGCGGCCGCCCGGCGCGGGAGGGTGCCTGCGGGATCGCCGCTGGTGCCCTCCCGCAGGAGTTTCCCCGATGTTCTCCGACGTGCCGCAGTGAGTTCATCGGGTGGGCCGGCACCTCTGCTGGAATGGTCGGACACGACGATCAGCTATCGGAGTAGGTTCCATGGTCCCCAGGACAGCAGAACACCCCCGGCCGCAGCACTTCCTCCTCCACCTGAGCGACACGCACCTCGTCGCCGGCGACGGTCCGCTGTACGGCGCGGTGGACAGCGAGCAGCGGCTGCGGGAGGTCTTCGACGACCTCGAGGCGTCAGGCGCGCGCCCGCAGGCCATCGTGTTCACGGGCGATCTCGCCGACAAGGGGGAGCCCGGCGCGTACTCGAAGCTCAGGGCCCTGGTGGATCCTGCGGCGGCCCGCCTCGGAGCCCGGGTCATCTGGGCGATGGGAAACCACGACGACCGGGCCGCCTTCCGGGCGGGCCTCCTCGACGAACGCTCGTCCGTCCGCGCGGACGCTCCGGTGGATGCGGTGCACTTCGTCGACGGACTGCGCATCATCACGATGGACTCGACCGTTCCCGGCCACCACCACGGCGAGTTCACCGCCGAGCAGCTCCGGTGGCTCGCGGGTGAGCTGGAGGTGCCCGCACCGCACGGGACCATCCTCGCCCTGCACCACCCTCCCGTTCCCAGCGTCCAGGACCTGGCCGTCCTGGTGGAACTGCGGGACCAGCGCTCCCTCGCCGGTGTCGTCCGCGGCTCGGACGTGCGGACCATCCTCGCCGGGCACCTGCACTACTCCACGACCGCGATGTTCGCCGGCGTCCCCGTCTCGGTGGCGAGTGCCACCTGCTACACGCAGGACCTGCTGTTCGACGGCGGCGGCACCCGCGGACGGGACGGCGCGCAGTCCTACAATCTCGTGCACGTGTACGAGGAGACGATCGTCCACTCCGTGGTCCCGGCGGGCCGCCACACCCCGGTGGGCGAGGTGGTCCCCCGGGAGGAGGCCCGCCGCAGGCTGGACGCGCACGGGGTGACGATCACCGACGGGCGCCGGGTGCGCGAACTCGCCTCCGCCTGAGGCGCGGGCCGGTCAGGCGTCCAACGCGTCGGGCAGGCCGACGCTGAACAGCGTCCTCGGATCCTGGAGCAGCGCGGGTGGGTCGAAGTCCGAGCGCTCCAGCCAGCCATGGAGGCTGGCCGGGCGGAGGAGTCCGTCCTCGTGCATGAGGACGCGGCCGACGCGACCGGTGCGGAAGTGCCGGCCGTCCGGATCGGCGATGGCCACGGCGTCGCCGTCCTCCAGTGCCTCCTCGAACGTGTGCAGCTGCCGCTCCCATTTCGGGGCTGCGCGCCCGCTGGGCGGGACCGGGGGCATGAGCAGCGTGGCATCGCCCTCCGGCGGATGCGACGCCGCACGCCACACCCACAGCCGGCGCCCCTCCGGTTCGGCCGGGACGAGCTCGTGCTCCGGCTCCGGCCAGACGTACGGCAGGTCCTCGGGGATGCCGGGGAACCTGCTCCGGTAGATCTCCGGAGCCTTCTGGATCAGGTTCGACTGGTGGCTGACGTGGAGGGCCGGCTCCCCGAGCCATGGCGGCATGGCCACGTCGGGGTCCTCGAGGACCCCGGGCGCGAACTCGAGGATCTGCCGGTGCGTCGTGTCGGCATGCCCGCGGGAGACCCACTCCGCGACCATGGCCAGCCCGTACACGGTCAGGGCCGGGACGTAGCCCATCCACATGCGGATCGCGGGGTGCTGGCGCCAGCCGTAATCAGGGATCACGAGTGCGCGCAGTGCCTGCAGGGTCTCCACCCGTTGCTTGCCGAGCCTCGCCTGGTCCAGCACCGCGGCGCTCGCGGCGAAGTCGGGGTACGGCAGGAAGGTCTGCATGCCGCCAGTCTCGCATGCGTCCCCGACGCCGGGACGGAGGCTTCAGATCTCCCAGGGAGCCTTGACCGGGAAGTACTTCTCGAGGAAGTCCCGGACCAGGTGGGCCCGCTCCTCGGCGGGGACCTCGGGGAAGCTCCCGTCATTGAGGCAGAAGAAGTCCTGGTTGCGCTTGTCGAGCAGCTTGATGAGGCTGCTCAGCCCGGAGCGCATCGTGGTGTCGACGTACTTGACCTTCGCCATCTCCTGGGTCACGGCACGGCCGGTCAGCAGGGCGTAGTAGTGGTACAGGGAGTTGGTGACGGAGATGTTGTCCTTGGCGCGGAAACGCGACGCCGCCGTGGCGGCGAACTCGGCCGCGAACTCGTCCTCCATCTCGAGCAGCACGCTCTTCCGCAGGGGCGCTGCCGTGTGCTCGAGGTGCCGGGTCGTGATCCTGCCGAAGCGCTCGTGCAGCAGGCGCCGGTTGACGCGCGCCGCGTTCTCGAATCCGCTCCGGTCGGCGTCGTTCTCGCCCAGTCCGATGCGCGTGTCGGCCTCGATGAACTTCGTGATCCCGCCGGGCGAGAAGAACATGTCGGGAGCGACGGGACGTCCGAAGAACATGTCGTCGTTCGAGTACAGGAAGTACTCCGACAGTCCGGGGATGTGCTGCAGCTGTGCCTCGACGGCCTGGGAGTTGTGGGTCGGCAGCACGGACGGATCGCTGAAGTGCTCCTCGGAGCGGACGAGCGTCACCGACGGGTGGTCGGCGAGCCAGGCGGGCCGGTCCGAATCGGTGGCGATGAAGATGCGCCGCACCCATGGCGCGAACATGTAGACGGAGCGCAGCGCGTACTTGAGCTCGTCGATCTGGCGGAAGCGCGCCTCGTGGTCGTCGCCCTCGCCGACCACCACGCCCTGCATGCGGGCGGCGCGGGCCGCCTGGTACTCGGGGCTGCTGCCGTCCACCCAGGAGAAGACGAGGTCGACGTCGAAGTCGATGTCCGTCGCGTGGTCCGCGAACATGTTGTCGATCGTCGGCCAGGAGAGGCCATGCCGAACCACCTCCCCGCGCACCACCTCTGCGGCGGGCAGGGTGCGGCGGGTCAGGGAGTTCTCCACGGGCAGCTCGATCGTGGTCTCGCCCAGGGCCCAGAGCTCGATCTGCACCCCGGCGGACGGCCCGTAGGCGAGACCGCCGAGGGGCTCGATGCGCGGGCGGAACAGGCGGAAGATCCGGGCCCTGCCGCTCTTCGAGAGCTCGCCGTCCCCGACGAGCAGGGTGGTGCGCCGTTTCGTGTCGACGGTGCGGGAGTAGAAGGGCTCGTCGCGGCACGCCTCGACGAGCGCTGCGCGGAGCTTCTCGCGGTCGTTCAGGTCGACGGCGATCACGGGCCGCTGGTCGTTGCCGCGCACCAGCAGGAACCCGATGCCGGCGTCGTCGAGGGCCGTGCGGATGAACAGCAGGTCCTCGACCATCGCCTGGTGCGGCGTGCGGTCGGAGTTGATCAGCGTGAAGCGCCGTTTGACCGTGGTGATGTCGGAGCGGCCGTCGAAACGGGCTACCGCCGCGCGAGACGCCGACTCGAGGATCTCGGCTTCATTCTCCGGCTCGGGTGCGCCGAAATAAATGTCGTGTTGGGCAGCGGTGTCTGTAATCGGAACCTCCGGGGGTGGGTGTGTCGAATCCCCATGATAGGGCCTGTGGGGGTGCTGCGATTGCGACGAGGCACGATACCGCTTCGGGTGGGTGCCGTCCAGCCTTCCGGCCGGCGGGTTCAGTGTTGGACGGGAGCCCTGCGGTGCTCGGCGACGTCCGCGCGTTTCCGCTGCACGGCGATGGCCTTCCCGTAGTAGGTGGTGAGCTGCTCGCAGAGGACGGGCCACGTGCGCCCCTGCACCGAGGCGTGGGCGGCCCGGCCGAACGCGCGGCGCTTGGCGTCGTCGCCCATCAGGTCGGCCACCGCGGCGCGGAGGCCCTGCAGGTCCCCGGGTCCGTAGATCCATCCGGTGCGCGAGGGGTCCACCAGGTCCAGGGGGCCGCCCCGGCCCACCGCGACCACCGGCACCCCGGAGGCCATGGCCTCCTGGATGGTCTGGCAGAAGGTCTCGGACTCTCCCGGGTGGACGAAGAGGTCGAAGGTCGCCACCCTGCGCGCGAGGTCGAGGCCGGCCTGGAACCCGGCGAAGTGCGCGCGGGGCAGGCGTGTCCGCAGCTCCTCCTGCTGCGGACCCGATCCGATGATCACGAGGCGGGTCCCCGGCAGCGCGTCGAGCACCGCGAGGTCCTCCACCTGCTTCTCCGCGGCGAGCCGGCCCACGTAGCCGATGATGCGCTCGTGCGGCTCGGCGACGGTGGCCCGCCAGGCGGCGTCGTACCGGTCGGGTGAGAACCGTTCGGTGTCGACGCCGCGCCGCCACAGGTTCAGCCGCTGCACCCCGCGGGACCGCAGCTGATCCAGCGCGGCGGAGGACGGGACGAGCGTCAGCGTCGAGGCGTCATGGATGTTCTGCACGCGCTGCCACAGCAGCGGTTCCAGCCACGGGAAGCCGTAACGCGCCGCGTAGGCGGGCACCTCGGTCTGGTAGACGGAGACGGTGGGCAGGCCGAGCTGCGCACTGGCCTGCACGGCACGCCAACCGAGGACGAAGGGAGAGGCGACATGCACGACGTCGGGCCGGAAATCCGCGAGGAGGCGGCGCACCCGGGCCACGGTGCCGGCGGCGAGCCGCACGGTCGCGTACCCGGAGAGGGGTACGGAGGGCAGCGCGTGGACGGGGTAGCCCTCCACCCACGCCGGTGCCTCGTCGTCGGACCGGGACGACGACGGCGCGATCACCAGGACCTCGTCTCCCCGGCTGCGCAGGTGGGCGAGCACGTGGAGCAGCGACTGGGTGACCCCGTTCATCTGGGGCAGGAACGATTCTGCGACAACGGCGATCCTCACCGGCCCAGCGTCGCCCGCGCAGGCGGAGGAGCGGCCACGGAAGGATGGAGGCCGGGTGAACGCCGGGCGAAATCGCCGTCCCGGCGGTCACTCGGGGCCGGGGCGACCCTGGTGGGAGCCGTGGGTGAGCTGCCGGGTCAGGGTGTCGATCTGCAGGCTGACGCTCTTGAGCTGGTCCTGGACCTGGGTGTCGGACTCGGCGGTCCGGCCCTCCGCGGCCTGCGCGGCGGCGACGTTCTCCACCAGCCATGAGGCGAACGCCGCGGTGACGGCACTGAGGACCCCGATCCCGCCGATCATCAGGCCTGCCGCGATCAGGCGCCCTGGTCCGGTGACGGGGTAGTAGTCGCCGTAGCCCACGGAGGTGACGGTGGTCAGCGCCCACCAGAGCGCATCGGGGAGGGTCACGATGGTCGCCCCCGGGGCGTCCTGTTCGACGTCGAGTACCGCGAGTGCGCCCGCGTACCCGAGCACCGTCATGGCGGAGACGACGTAGAGCACGATATGGCCGCGCAGCGCGTCACCGCCGGAGCGGTTGAGGACGCGCAGGAGGGGGATCAGCCGCAGCAGCCGGAGGGGCCGCAGCATGGGCAGCAGCAGGATGACGAGTTCGTGCAGGTGACGGAGGAACCAGCGGCCGCGCGCGGGTGCCAGGGCGAGATTCACGAGGTAGTCGAGGAGGAAGAGCCCCCAGACACCCCAGACGACACCCTCGAGGAATCGCGCGGCGGCAGGCCCGGGATCTCCCGTGACCTGGATCGAGTAGGCCGCGAGGTAGAGGACGGCGGCGATGATGAGGGGCACCTCGGAGCGACGGCGCCACTGGTCCTGCTTCATCGGGTCGTGTTCATCGGGTCGTCCTCATCGTTCGGGCTCCTCGCCGGTGGACGGCGCCCACGTCGCCGTAGCTCCCAAGCCTACGGACTGCCGGGCCGTCGCGCAGTGCCGGCCCGACCGGTCAGTACGCGCGGTAGAGCTCGCCGACCGGGGCCTCGTCGAGCAGCCGGTTGCCCGGCCCGGGCAGGGGGCAGGCCCACTCCTCGTCGTAGGCGCAGGAGGGGTTGTAGGCGAAGTTGAGGTCGACGACTAGGCTGCCGGGTGCGCGCCCCTCACCGAGGTGCGCGCCCTTGATCGTGTCCAGGACGTAGCGTCCGCCCCCGTACGTGCCGCCGGGCCTGCCCGCGGTGGCGTCCCGCACCGGGAGGAAGAGCCCGCCGCCGTAGGATCCGAGCTTCCAGAGGGCCAGTCCACCGAGGCCCGGCAGCAGGAGGGTGCCGAGGCGGTGGAACGGCACGACGCCGTCCGTGCCGGTGGCGACCTCCATCAGTTCGCCCGCGCCGTCGTCGTCGAGGATCGCCTCGAAGCGGAAGGCGGGATCGTAGGGCGCGACGGCCAGGCCGCGGAAGGAGGACCTGGCCTGCTCCGACAGGGCCGACGCCGGGTGGACCCGGAACAGCTCGTCGCGACCCGTCCGCCACAGGGCGTGCGCCGCTTCGGGGGACTCCGCGACGGCGCGCTCGCGGACATCGGCGTACAGGCCGAACACGCGCCGGCGCCAGTCGGCCGTGGCCAGTGCGGTGGTGGCTGCTGTCATACGGACAGGCTACCGTCGGGCGGTGCTCCACGGCAGGCGGACCGGGTGAGCAGGTGGTTGCCCCGGCGTACTGTAGCTGGGGTGACCCTCGGCATCTTCTCCATCGTGCTCGCCTCCGTCCTCGTGGGGGCCGTCGCGCAGCGCATCGCCGGACTCGGGTTCGCCCTGCTGATCGCACCCTTCCTCGTGATCATCCTCGGCCCGCACGCCGGTGTGCTCCTCGTCAACATCTGCGGTGTCGTGTCCTCGACGATCATCGTGGGCCGCGTGTGGAAGGACATCGACTGGAGCATGTTCCGCTGGCTGGTGGTACCGTCCCTGTTCGGGTCGGTGCCCGGTTCCTTCCTCGCGGTGGCCGTGCCGTCGGCGCCCCTGTCCGTCACCGTCGGCGCCGTCGTCCTCGTGGCACTGACCATCTCCCTCGTGCTCCAGCGCTCCGACGTCGTCGTCCGCGGCAACGTGCCGAAAGTGGTCGCCGGCTTTACGGCGGGCCTCACCAATTCCATGGCCGGCGTGGGCGGCCCGGCGGTGAGCGCGTACGCCGTCCTCTCCCGCTGGCCACAACGCCCGTTCGCCGCGACCCTCCAGCCCTTCTTCGTCTGCATCGGCACCGTGACGCTGGTTGCGAAGCTGATCCTCGACCCGTCCCAGGCTCCGGTGCTCGCGCCGTGGATGTGGATCGCGATCGGGCTGGCCATCGTCGCCGGCATCTTCGCCGGCGAGAAACTGGGACGCTTCGTCCGCGACCACCAGGCCCGGCTGTTCGTCCTCGTCATCGCGTTCGTCGGCGCGGGGCTGGCCGTCGTCAAGGGGCTCGTCGACCTCCTCGGGTGACAGGCGCCACCGGGCGGGCAGCGGTCGGCGCCCGCGTCGCTCGGCCCCGGCGGAGGCTCCCGGTGGCACCATGGAGGGGATGAAACTCCCCACCAAACCCCGTTCCCTTCCCATGCCCCTGTGGCTGCAGGGGGTGTTCGAGCTCGGCCAGGCCGCCCTGATCTCGGCGCTGCTCGTGGTCCTCCCCGTCGCCGCCGTCTGGCTGACGGGCGGATTCGCGGACCGCACGGCCGAGTCGGCGGCGCGGCTCGCCGGCCAGGGATGGCTCGTGATGCACGGGGTCCCGCTCGTCCTGCAGTTCCCGGCAGGCGTGGCCGGAGCCGAGGCGTCCGCGGGGCTGCTGCACGTGATCCCCTTCGGCCTCATCCTGGTGCCGTTGCTGCTCGCGTGGCGGGCAGGGCGGCGGCTCGCCCGCGCCTCCTACACGGACCAGCTCTGGCAGGCCCTGCTCGGGGCCCTGGTCACCTATGCCGCCATCGGCGCGGCCGTCGCCTACGTGTCCACGAGCGCCGACGCCTCCGCTCCGCTGGCCGCGGGAGCCCTGATACCGCCCGTCTCCGCCGGGATGGGCCTGATCACCGGTGCCTACCGTGAGGCCGGCGCCTGGAGCCGCCTGGTCGGTGTCGACTTCGCGGCGTGGGTGGGCCGTACGAGCCAGCACTCGCGCTGGGCGGGGTCCTACGCGTGGTCCGTCCTCCGCTCGGGGTTCCTCGCCGTGCTGGTCGCGGCGGGCCTGTCCGCAGTACTGCTCGCGGTGGCGATCGGCCTGAACTGGGCGGGGATCGCGGCGATCTACGAGCGGATCGACGGCGGGATCGCCGGTGCGTCGGTGGTGACCCTGCTCCAGCTCGGGCTCCTGCCCAACTTCGCGGCGTGGACGATGGCCTGGTCCACGGGGGCGGGATTCGCGCTCGGCACGGGCAGCTCCATCACCCCGCTCGCCAGTACCGTGGGTCCGCTGCCCGCCCTGCCCGTCCTCGGCGCGCTGCCGGCCGGCATCCTCGAGTACGGCTACGCCGCGCTGGCCATCCCGGTCGTCGCGGGACTCCTCGCCGGCTGGTGGTTCTTCCGCGAGGGCGAGAACCACTTCGACGAGTGGCTCGTCCTGCACAGCAAGCAGCGCTGGCTGACCGCGACGGCGTCCACCCTGGCCCTCGCGGGGCTCATCGGCATCGCGGCCGGGCTGGGTGGTGCCGCCGTCGCCGCCCTCTCGCGTGCCTCCCTCGGCCTCGGCCGTCTCACCGAGCTGGGGCCGGATCCGCTGACCGTCGGCCTGTGGTTCGCGATCGAGGTGGCCGTCGGCGCCCTCCTCGGGCACGCCGTCGGGCCCCTGCTCGAGCGGGAACCGCGGCGGCGCTGACGCGCCGGTGCCGGCCTGCGCTGTCGGGACGCCCCTCCGCCCGACGCCCCTCCGCCCGACGCCCCTTCGGTCCGGGCGCTACCAGTCCAGGCGCCACCAGTCCGGGCGCTATCGGCCCGGGTGCCACCAGTCCGGGCGCTACCGGCCCGGTGCGAAGCCCTCGAGCTTCCTGAGGCCTTCCTCGCAGTCCGCCTGCGCCTGCAGCGTGAGGGCACGGGACATGCAGTCCTCGTAGTTCTGCGTGACGGGCCACAGGAGGACCGAGGCCGTGGTCCCCGCCGTCAGGAACAGGGCGGCAGCGAGGCCGAGGGCCGTCGCGACGACCACGAACCGGGACAGTTTCGCGCTGATCGCCTTGACGAGCGCGACGACGCCGGCTCCGAGGGCGAACAGCGCCAGGACGAGCCCGAGGACCTTCCAGGGCAGGACCAGGCTGCTCGCGACCGCCCCGCCGAGCAGGGCCAGCAGGAACAGGCGCAGCCACAGCCCGGCCGACGCGGCGCGCGCGGCAGCGGCGTCGTCCGGACCTCCCCGCCCGCTCCCGACGCTGCGCGATCCGCTCGGTCTGGTGCCCTGCTCCGTCATCGTTCCTCCCTCGGCATGGTTAAACCCTAGGTGAGACGAGACCCTAAGGTTGAGCCATGCGCATCGTAGTACTCGTCTCCGGCAGCGGATCGAACCTCCAGGCCGTGATCGACGCCGTCGCCGACGGCAGCCTTCCCGTGACCATCGCCGCCGTGGGGGCGGACCGGCCCGGGACGGGCGGCGTGCAGCGGGCGCGCGACGCCGGCATCGCCACGTTCGAGGTGGACTTCCGGCAGTACGGGGACAGGGCGGCATGGAACCGGGACCTCACCGCGGCGGTCGCCTCCCACGCTCCGGACTACGTGGTTTCCTCGGGCTTCATGCGGATCGTCGACCAGCACTTCCTGGATGCGTTCCCCGACCGCTACCTGAACACCCATCCCGCCCTCCTGCCCAGCTTCCCGGGCGCCCACGGTGTCCGTGATGCCCTCGCCTACGGGGTCAAGGTGACGGGCTGCACCGTCATGATCGCGGACGCCGGGGTGGACACCGGCCCCATCCTCGCGCAGGCCCCGGTCGCCGTGCTGCCCGACGACACGGAGGACTCCCTGCACGGTCGCATCAAGGTCGAGGAGCGCCGGCTCCTGATCGAGACGCTCGCGGGGCTCGCGGCCGACTCCGCCGCAGCGGGAGCCTGAGATGCCCGTCGTCGCCAATGCCGTGTACGTCGGCGGGGAGACCCGCATCGATCCCGAGAACCTCGACAAGACGTTCGAGATCATGCGGGACAGCGGCGGTATGGGCTGGATCGGCCTGTACCGTCCCGAGCGCGAGGAGATCCACGCGGTCGAGGCCGAGTTCGGGCTGCACCCCCTCGCCGTCGAGGACGCCACCAACGGACACCAGCGGGCGAAGCTCGAACGCTACGGCGACACCCTCTTCCTCGTGCTGCGCCCCGCGCGCTACCTGGACGCCGAGGAGAAGGTGGAGTTCGGGGAGCTGCACCTCTTCGTCGGCCATGACTTCGTGGTGACCATCCGGCACGCCGAGTCGCCGGACCTCGGCATCGTGCGGCGGAGGCTCGAGGCCGATCCGACGCTGCTCGCCGCCGGGCCCCAGGCCGTCCTGTACGCGCTGCTCGACCAGGTGGTCGACGAGTACGAGCCCGTGGTGCGGGGCCTCGAGAACGACATCGACGAGATCGAGGACGAGCTGTTCGGGGGAGCGCCGGATGTCTCGCGCCGGATCTACGAGCTGCATCGCGAGGTGATCGAGTTCCAGCGCGCCACGCAGCCCCTGGAGGCCATGATGGACGCCCTGCTGCGCGGGTCCGAGAAGTACCAGGTGGATTCCGAGCTCGGACGCAACCTGCGCGACGTCCAGGACCATGTGATCCGCGTCGTCGAGCGCGTGAACACGTTCCGCGCCCTGCTGCAGAACGCCCTCACGGTCCATTCGACGCTCGTGGCGCAGCGCCAGAACGAGGAGATGACGCGGCTGACGGAGACGTCGCTGAGCCAGGGGGAGGAGGTCAAGCGCATCTCGTCGTGGGCGGCCATCCTCTTCGCGCCGACCCTCATCGCCTCCGTCTACGGGATGAACTTCGACGTCATGCCGGAACTGCACTGGGCCCTGGGCTATCCGTTCGCCCTCCTGCTGATGGTGGCGATGGGCATCGGGCTGTGGTGGACGTTCAAGCGCAACGACTGGCTGTGACCCGCTCCGACCTCTCGAGGCACGAGGGAAGGACCACTCGTCAGGCCTGCATGACCAGTCCATGACGGCGGCCGGGACCCGAGGGGGCCCGGCCGCCGTCGTGCCGTGCAGGCGGAGTCAGCGGGTGCTGATCACCTTGGTGCGGTGGTCGTAGACGAACGTGATCGGACCGCCCGGATGGGTCAGGGCGATATTGGTGCCGTTGAACGCGCCACCGGCTCCGTAGTTCTCCGTCCAGGACCGGTTCAGGGCGGCCTTGTACTCGTAGCTGCCGGCGGGCAGCTCCTCGATCCCGAGGAGCCAGGTCTGCGATGCGGCGTCGAACGTCATCTGCGCCTGGTCGCACGCCGGGTCCCAGTCGGCACCGCAGCCCAGTTCGGAGTCGAGGCTGCCGGCCACCGCCACCGTCCCGGGCTGCTCGATGACCGATCCGACGCGGACCGTCCTGGTATCGCTCACGGACGTACCGAGCACGGCCCGGTACTGCACCCGGGTGCCCTCCGCGAGGTCCAGGGAGGCGAGGTCGTCGACCGCCGTGTAGGTCGGCGACGAGTCGTCGGTGCCGATCGGGGTCCAGGCCCCACCCGCGATGCTGCGCTCGATCGTCACCGTGTACTCGGAGTCCCCGGGACTCGCCGTCGCGGTGACCTCGACGTCGCCCTGCACCTGCGTGCCCTCGGCGGGCAGGCCCATGGTGAGCCGGGGTGCGGGGACGACGGCCGACGCGGTCGGGCTCGTCCTCGTGTGCCGGCCGTTGTCGAGCACGACGGCGCGGTACTCGACGGCGGCCCCGACGGGCAGGGCGCTGGTGTCGTGGTAGACGCTGTAGGGGGTGTTATCGTCGGTGCCGATGCTCGTCCAGCCGGCGCCGGGCGTGCGTGCCTCGAACGTGACCTCGTAGAACGAGGAGCCGGCGACGTCGGCCGCCACCCGGGTCCGGCCGTTGTCCTCGGTGGCAGGGGTGGGCTGCTGCAGCGCGATGGCCGGCGCCTTGCTCGAATGGGGGACCTTCCCGGAGAGCTCGTACACCACGGTGGACAGTGCGGGGACGGTCACGCTCAGGGTGCCGTCGCCGGCCGACCTCGCACGCTTCGGCGCATCCCCGTACACGAGGCCGAAGCTGCGCTTCGCCGCGTAGGTGGGGATGGCTGCGGTCTGGGGCTCGGTGCTGTTGTTCAGCGCCACGACGTACTCGCGCTGCTCCTCGGCGTCCGTCCGCGAGAACGCGTAGATGCCGGGGCCGTCCGCGGCGTAGCGGTGCTGGTGGGCGCCGTCGCGCAGGGCCGGGTGCTCCGCGGTGATCCCGGCGAGCGTGGCGATGCCGCGGTAGAGCGGGTGGCCGGTGTCGAAGTTGTCGGTCGCATGCGTCGCCGCGGTGCCGAGCAGGTCGTCGTCGAGGTACTCGGGCACCTGGCTCGCGAACAGCGTCTGGCGTGCGTCCTGGTCACCGCCGGGGCCGGTGAAGCCCTGCTCGTCGCCGTAGTAGATCACGGGGTTGCCGCGCGAGAAGTACATGAGCTCGTGCGCGAGGGTGTCCCGGGCCAGCAGCTCGTCCTCGGCGGCGCCCGGGTTGTCGGCGGCGAGGAAGCTGCCGATCCGCCCCATGTCGTGGTTCCCCAGGAACGTCGGCAGGCTGTATGCGTTGGAGTCCGCATCGGTGTACCAGTCGTCGCCGGCGAAGAAGGCCTGCAGGTCCGAGGCGGGAGCACCCTGGGACGCATAGCCCCGCGCCGCCGCCTGGAACGGGAAGTCGAGCACGGACTGCATGCGGTTGCGCGTGGTGAACTGCGAGGTGAAGGACTTGGTGGTGTCGAAGACCTCGCCGAACATGAAGAACTCGTCCTTGCCCTGCTCCTGGGCGTAGGAGAGCACCTCGGGACCGAAGGCCTGCCAGAACTCGTCGTTCACGTGCTTCATGGTGTCGATCCGGAAGCCGTCGACGCCGAAGTCCGCGATCCACGTCTTGTAGATGTCGATCATGCCGTCGACCACCCGGGGGTTCTCGGTGGAGAGGTCGTCGAGCCCGAAGAAGTCGCCGTAGTAGGCGTCCTCACCGGCGAAGGTCGTGTCGCCCCGGTTGTGGTAGAGCGTCGGGTCGTTCAGCCACTCGGGGACCTTCAGGTCGCGGTCGGCCTCCGGGACCACGGGGACGTACGGGAACGACGTCGCGGCGTCGAATGCCGGGAAGGTGCCCGTGCCCGCGTAGTCGCGGTCGTCGAACGCGGCACCGTCGGCGTCGCGGTAGGGCTCCTCGTCCTTCGAGATGTACGGTGCGCGCTCTCCGGCGTCGTACCCGATCACGTCGGCCGTGTGGTTGGTGATGATGTCGAAGTAGACCTTCATGCCGCGCTCGTGGGCGGCGTCGATGAGGGCCTTCAGGTCCTCGTTGGAGCCGAGGTGCGGGTCGATCTGCGTGAAGTCGGTGATCCAGTAGCCGTGATAGCCGGCGGAGTCGTCCTCCGGCTGGACGGCACGGTTCTTGAAGCTCGGGGTGAGCCAGATGGACGTGGTCCCCATGCCCTGGATGTAGTCGAGCTCCTGCAGCAGGCCCTGGAGGTCTCCGCCGTTGTAGTAGCCCTTGCGGGTGGGGTCTAAGCCGGACACCGACGGATCGGGTCCCAACCCGCCGTCGTCGTTGGCCGTGCTGCCGTTCCGGAAGCGGTCGGCCATGACGAAGTAGAAGTTCTCGTCGGTGACGGCGGAGCGGAGGGAGTGCCGGGCTTCGGCCGCCGGCGGGGAGCCGGGATCCTCGGGTGCGGCGGTGGCGGGCAGTGCCGTGACGGAGCCGGCGACGAGGGCGGTCAGCACGACGACGGTGGCGTGGCGAGGTTTCACATGTCTCCTTCGTGGGAAAGGACCAGCGTGTCCCACGTCACAGGAGGAGTCAATCCTGCGCGGCCCGGTCGGCCCCTGAAGTTGCCTGGGGCACCGGTAGGGTGGGGGAGGCCTCCGGCCACTCCGATCTCGAACACCGTTGGGACTCTCATGAACACCTCGCGCATCGCGGCCACCGCCGCCCTCACCCTGCTGGCGCTCACAGCCTGCGCCGGCACCTCCGAGTCCACGCCGGCGACCCCGGCCGGGACCCGGCCGTCCCCCGCCAGCTCCTCCGCCGCAGCCTCGAACATCCAGCGGCCCGCGACCAACGACCTCGTCGGGGAGGTGTCCGCCGAGGGCGCCCGGGCGTTCCTCTACTACTACTTCGACCTCAAGGCCTATGTCCTGCAGACCGGGGACGCGGCCGCCGTGCTCGAGGTCCTCGACGGAGCGGCGAGCGAGCAGGCCGAGGCGGAACGGCTGAAGGCCGTGTACGACGGCGGCGGGTGGGTGCTCGGCGGCCAGCCCAAGGTGGAGAACGTCTACCTCACCACGCCGGAGGACGAAGTGGTGGAGGGCGCCGATGTCACCGCCCTGATCCCCGTCAACCCCGACGCCTACACCGAGTTCGCGGAGGACGGTGCGGTCGCCGAGCAGCGTCCGTTCTCGCCGGCCGGCACCATCTACACCGCCACCGCCCGCTACGCCGACGGCGCGTGGAAGGTCACCTCGCTCGAGGAGACCCCGGACGCGGTCCTGCCCGAGGCCTAGCCCGCACGGGCGGCCCGCGACGAGGAAGGGGTGCCACCGCTGCGGCGGTGGCACCCCTTCCTCGTCCCGGGCCGGTCAGCGCAGCGTGGCGTTCCGGGTCTCGGGGGCGTTGAAGGCCATGAACACGACGGCGAGGAGCACCAGTCCGCCGGTCAGGGCGAACGTGAGCGGCAGGCCGAGGTAGGGCCACAGGAGCGTCCCGAAGATCAGGGGGACCAGGCCCGCGCCGATCCGGGAGATGGTCGACGCCCAGCCGAACCCGCTGCCCCGCAGCTCCGTCGGGTACAGCTCCGAGACGTAGGTGTAGAGGACGGGGATGGCCACCTGCACCACGAAACCGAAGCCCAGCAGCCATGCCGTGGCGGCGGCGGGCAGGTCGAGCGTCAGCGCGAAGACGACCAGGAGCGCGGCGGAGCCGGGACCCGTGACGGCCAGCAGCCACTTGCGGCCCACGCGCTCCACGAGGAGGGCGGCCGCGATCACCCCGAGGAAGCCGACGCCGGTCATGAACGTCGTCGTGATGAAGGCGACCGACTGGGCGTAGCCCGAGGCGATGAGGATCCGCGGCATCCACGTCAGGGCACCGTAGTAGACGAGCAGGATGGTCAGGAACAGGCTCCAGGCCGTGAGGGTGATGCGCCAGTCGTAGCGCCACAGCCCCGCCAGCTGGCCCGAGACACTGCCGAGCGAGAGCCGGGGCGTCTGCTCGGGCTCCGGCAGGCGCCATTCCCGCTGCTCCGCGCCGGTCCGGGCCACCAGGTCGTCGATGACGGTCCTGGCCTCCTCGCCCCGGCCGCGCTGCACGAGGTAGAGCGGCGATTCGGGGACACCGCGCCGCACCCAGAAGACGAGGAGTGCCGGGAGCACCATGACGAGCATCGCGTAGCGCCAGCTGCCCGACTGGGCCACGACCACCGTCGTGACCACCCCGCACAGGAAGGCGCCGACGGGCCACCACGCATCCATCGCGGTGAGGACCCGGCCGCGCTGCCGCCGGGGCGTGAACTCGCCGACCAGGGCGTAGTCCACGGGGATGCAGCCGCCGAGGCCGAAGCCCGCGAGGAACCGGAACACGCAGAACCAGACGATGTCCGGGGAGAACGCCCCCAGCACGGTGAAGACCGAGAAGACGAGCAGCGTGAGGGTGAAGGCCCGCTTGCGACCGATGATGTCGGCGACCGAGCCCCAGGCGAAGGCCCCGACCGCCATGCCGATGAGGTTCGACGTCGCGACCCAGGCCGCCTGGCCGGAGGACAGGCCCCAGTCGTCGATCAGGAGGGGGATCAGGTAGGCGTTGAGGGTCACGTCCCAGGCGTCGAACATGAAGCCGAGGCCGCCGATGAGGAAGATCTTCCCCTGGACCTTCCAGCGCCAGGGGAGGTCCTGCACCACCTGGTCACCGGTGGGGAGTTGCGTATGGGTGTTCATGATGCCTTCTCGGAGGGTGCTGTTCTGCCAGAACTGTACCGCCAGCCACCCGGGACCCCGTGCCGTCCCCTCGCGACCGGGCAGGGCCGCACCTATAGACTTGGTGCCGACCCCAGCGACGCTCTACTGACGGAGATCTGCGTGAGCCTGACCCACCTCGACCGTGTCCCCATCCGCCGAGCACTGATCTCGGTGTTCGACAAGACCGGCCTGGAGGAGCTGGCACAGGGCCTGCACCGTGCGGGCGTCTCCATCGTCTCCACCGGCTCGACCGCGCAGCGCATCGCCGCCGCGGGCGTCCCCGTCACCGAGGTGTCCGAGGTGACCGGATTCGCCGAGACCCTCGACGGGCGCGTGAAGACCCTGCACCCCAAGGTCCACGCCGGCATCCTCGCGGACCGCCGCCGGCAGGAGCACGTCGACCAGCTCGCCGAGCTCGACATCGAGGCGTTCGACCTCGTGGTGGTGAACCTGTACCCCTTCGTCGAGACGGTGCGCTCGGGCGCGGAGCCCGACGCCGTCGTCGAGCAGATCGACATCGGCGGACCCGCCATGGTGCGGTCCGCCGCGAAGAACCACCCGTCGGTCGCCGTCGTCGTGGATCCCGCCCGCTACGGCGACGTGGTCACGGCGGCCGCGGAGGGCGGCTTCGACCTGAAGGCACGACGCCGGCTGGCCGCCCTCGCCTTCGCGCACACCGCCGCGTACGACACCGCCGTCGCGTCCTGGACCGCCGAGCAGTTCGAGACCGACGACGACGCCTTCACCTGGCCGGGCTACGCGGGCCTCGCGCTCGAGCGCTCCGAGGTGCTCCGCTACGGCGAGAACCCGCACCAGCAGGCGGCACTGTACGTGGAGAAGGGCGCCACGCCGGGCATCGCCCAGGCCGACCAGCTCCACGGCAAGGCCATGAGCTACAACAACTTCGTCGATGCCGACGCCGCCCTCCGCGCGGCCTTCGACTTCGAGGAGCCCGCGGTCGCGATCATCAAGCACGCCAACCCGTGCGGGGTCGCGGTCGGCTCGGCAGACGCCGAGGACCCCATCGCCGACGCCCACGCCAAGGCCCACGCCTGCGACCCGGTGTCGGCGTTCGGCGGGGTCATCGCCGCGAACCGCGAGGTGACCGCCGGCATGGCCGCCACGGTGAAGGACATCTTCACGGAGGTCGTGATCGCGCCGTCGTTCTCCGCCGGGGCCGTCGAGATCCTCTCGCAGAAGAAGAACATCCGGCTCCTGACCCTGCCCGAGGGCTACGGTCGGAACCCCGTGGAGTTCCGCCAGGTCTCCGGAGGGGTGCTCCTGCAGGTCGCGGACACGCTCGACGCCGACGGCGACGACCCCTCCGGCTGGACCCTGGCCGCCGGGCAGGCCGCCGACGACGCCACGCTCGCCGACCTCCGCTTCGCCTGGAAGGCCTGCCGTGCCGCGAAGTCCAACGCCATCCTGCTGGCGAAGGACGGCGCAGCCGTGGGTGTGGGCATGGGCCAGGTCAACCGCGTGGACTCCTGCAGGCTCGCCGTCGAGCGCGCCAACTCGCTCGCCGACACCGAGCGTGCCCGCGGCTCGGTCGCGGCGTCCGACGCGTTCTTCCCCTTCGCGGACGGACTGCAGATCCTGCTCGACGCCGGTGTCCGCGCCGTCGTCCAGCCGGGCGGTTCGGTGCGCGACCAGGAGGTCATCGACGCGGCGGACGCGGCCGGCGTGACGCTGTACCTGACCGGCGCACGCCACTTCTTCCACTGACCTCCCCGCAGGCGCGCCGGCGGCTCCGGCCACCGGCGACCTGCGGGATACACCCGTCGACGCCGTCGTTCCATCGGGTCCGCCGTTAGGCGATGCCTCGGGGACCTCGGTAAGTTAGAGCCGATGGGCAAGCCCCAACCGACCGCACAACGCAAGAGCACCAGGGAGACGCCACCCATGGCCAAGATCATCTACACCCACACCGACGAGGCGCCGATGTTGGCCACCTACTCGTTCCTGCCGATCATCGAGGCGTTCGCCTCCACGGCGGGTGTCGAGGTGGAGACCCGCGACATCTCGCTCTCGGGCCGCATCATCGCCCTCTTCGGCGATCACCTCACCGAGGACCAGCGACAGGCGGACGCGCTCGCGGAACTCGGCGCACTGGCGAAGACGCCGGACGCCAACATCATCAAGCTGCCCAACATCAGCGCCTCCATCCCGCAGCTCAAGGCCGCCATCACCGAGCTCCAGGGACAGGGCTACGCGCTGCCGGACTATCCCGACCACCCCTCGACGGACGAGGAGAAGGAGGTCCGCGCGCGGTACGACAAGGTCAAGGGCAGCGCCGTGAACCCCGTCCTCCGCGAGGGGAACTCGGACCGCCGGGCTCCCGCGTCGGTCAAGAACTACGCACGCCAGAACCCGCACAGCATGGGTGCCTGGACGCCGGAGTCCAGGACGAACGTGGCGCACATGACGGGCGACGACTTCCGCTCCAACGAGCAGTCCGTCGTGATCCCCGCCGACGGCACGATCTCGATCCAGCACGTCGCCGCGGACGGTTCCGTGACGGTCCTCAAGGACTCCTTCCCGGTCCTCGCCGGCGAGGTCGTCGACGGAACGGTCATGCGGGCCGAAGCACTCAACAGCTTCCTGAAGGCCTCCGTCGCCCGCGCCAAGGAGGAGGGCGTGCTCTTCTCGGCACACCTCAAGGCCACCATGATGAAGGTCTCGGACCCCATCATCTTCGGCCACGTGGTCCGCGCCTTCCTGCCCGGGCTCTTCGAGACGTACGGTGAGCAGCTGACGGCTGCCGGTCTGAGCCCGAACAACGGCCTGGCGTCCATCCTCGGCGGCCTCGACAAGCTTCCCGAGGACGTGCGCGAGGGAGTGCAGCAGGCGATCTCGAAGGGCATGGAGGACGGCCCGGCGATCGCCATGGTCGATTCCGACAAGGGCATCACCAACCTCCACGTGCCGAGCGACGTCATCGTCGACGCCTCCATGCCGGCGATGATCCGCTCGTCGGGCCACATGTGGGGACCGGACGGCAAGGAAGCGGACACGCTGGCCGTCATCCCCGACAGCAGCTACGCCGGCATCTACCAGGTCGTCCTGGACGACTGCCGTGCCCACGGCGCCTTCGACCCGACCACCATGGGCACCGTCCCCAACGTCGGCCTCATGGCGCAGGCGGCCGAGGAGTACGGCAGCCACGACAAGACCTTCGAGATCCCTGCGGCCGGCACGGTCCAGATCCTCGACGCCGAGGGCACCGTGCTGATCGAGCACGACGTCGCGCCCGGTGACATCTGGCGCGCCTGCCAGACCAAGGACGCGCCCATCCTCGACTGGGTCAAGCTCGCCGTCACGCGTGCCCGTGCCTCGGCGACGCCCGCGGTGTTCTGGCTCGACGAGAGCCGCGCGCACGATGCGAACCTGATCGCCAAGGTCCAGGCCTACCTGGCGGAGCACGACACGGACGACGTCGAGCTGCAGATCATGACGCCCGTCGACGCGACGGCCTTCACGCTCGAGCGCATCCGCAGGGGCGAGGACACCATCTCGGTGACCGGCAACGTGCTGCGCGACTACCTGACGGACCTGTTCCCCATCCTCGAGCTCGGCACGAGCGCCAAGATGCTCTCCGTGGTCCCGCTGATGAACGGCGGTGGACTCTTCGAGACCGGCGCCGGCGGGTCCGCTCCGAAGCACGTGCAGCAGCTCGTGAAGGAGAACCACCTCCGGTGGGACAGCCTGGGTGAGTTCCTCGCCCTGGCGGTCAGCTTCGAGCACCTGGCGACGTCGACGGGCAACGCCCGCGCGCAGATCCTCGCCGACACGCTGGACCGCGCCACCGGCACGTTCCTGCTCGAGAACAAGTCGCCCAGCCGCCGCGTCGGCGAGATCGACAACCGCGGCAGCCACTACTTCCTCGCCCGCTACTGGGCCGAGGAGCTGGCCCGGCAGGAGCAGGACGCCGAACTCGCCGAGAGCTTCTCCCGCGTCGCGGAGGCGCTGACGGGCAACGAGGACACCATCGTGGCCGAGCTGCTCGCCGTGCAGGGCTCACCCGCGGACATCGGCGGCTACTTCCACCCCGACGTCACGAAGGTCACCGAGGTGATGCGTCCCTCCGCCAAGCTGTCGGAGGTCCTCGCGATCCTCGCCCGGTAGGCTCCGTCGCTCCAGCCGGTGGACAGGAGTCCACCGGCTGGAGCGACGTTCCGGGACACGGACGGGCCCCCGCGGTAGCGACCGCGGGGGCCCGTCCTTCGATGCCCGACTGCCGGGACGACGCGGGCGGACCCTCAGACGGCGTCGTTCGCGTAGCGCAGCCCGATCTGGGCCCGTACGCCGTCGAGCAGGCGCATGGTCCTCACCGTGTCACCGACGGGCATCGTGGGGCTCTCGGTCAGCCCCTGCTGGATGCAGCGCGTGACCTCGCGCAGTTCGTAGGTGTACCCGGCGCCGACCTGCTCGAAGTGCTCCACCCTCGGCTCCTCCTGACCGATCCGGACGGTCAGTTCCTTCGGGTTGTGGAGGTTTCCGCCACCGGTCTTCAGCCAGCCCTTCGATCCGGCGACCGTCGCCTGGCCCGGGCAGGAGGCGACGAGCGACGACGACAGCTGGGCGTACGCCCCGTTCCCGTAGCTCAGGGTGACCGCGTTCTGCACGTCGACGCCGTCGCTGTTCAGCGTTCCGAGCGCGGAGACGGAGTCCGGGAAGCCGAGGGAGCCCAGGGCCCAGGTGAGCGGGTAGACCGTGAGGTCCATCAGGGCCCCGCCCCCGGCCTTCGGGTCCCAGAGGCGGCTGCCGGGATCCTGCGGTGCGGGGAACCCGAGGTCTCCCTGTACCCACCGGATCTCGCCCAGCTCGCCGGAGGCGATGATCTCCCAGGCACGGTTGATGCTCGGCAGGAAGCGCGTCCAGACCGCCTCCATGAGGAAGAGCCCGCGCTCGGCGGCCAGTCCTGCCAGTTCCTCCGCCTCGGCGGCGTTGATGGTGAACGGCTTCTCGCACAGCACGTGCTTGCCGGCGGCCAGTGCGGCCTTCGCGACGTCGTAGTGCTGGGCGTGCGGCGTCGTGATGTAGACGACCTCCACCTCGGGATCGTCCATGAGCCGCTGGTATCCCGTGACCCCGCCGTCGTCACCGTAGCTGGTGGCGAACCCGAAGCGGTCGGCGAAGGCGGCGGCGCTGTCCGCACTGCGGGAACTGACGGCGTGCAGCACGGCGTCCTCGAGCAGCGCGATGTCCTGGGTGACCTTGGCGGCGATCCCGCCCGTGGCGACGACACCCCACGTGAGGGGACGGCCGGTGGCGTCGATCGGACTGGGGGCGCCTGCTTCGGCGCAGGGGGGAACGGCGATGCGGTTCTGGAGGTTCATGGACCTATCCTTGCCGCTGCGGTGGTCCCGCGTCCATCGCCGGGAGACGCCGCGCGTGGACGGGTCGGCGGCGGCGTGCCTGCGACGCGGACGGTCGCCGCGTCCCGGACGCGCATGCGGTCGTCCAGGGGGCCGGCAGGGCGGGAGACGAACGAAGCACCCCGGCCTGGGCCGGGGCGCTTCGGGTACTGCTGCCGGACGGATCCGGATCGGTGCTACTTGGTGAGTGCCGACAGCGTGGGATCGTCGGCGTACGCCTCAGCGGCGTTGTCCTTGGTGACGATCTGCGGCTCGAGGAGGTAGGCGGGGACGGTCTTCACGCCGTTCTCGTAGGAGTCGGGATCGTTGATCTCGAGTTCCTCGCCGGCCTGCAGGCCGTTCACCATCTCGATGGCGTGCTCGACCAGGGCACGGGTGTCCTTGTTGATTGTGGAGTACTGCTTGCCCTCCATGATGGACTTCACGGACTCGACCTCGGAGTCCTGGCCGGTCACGACGGGGAGCGTCTTGCCTGCACCCTCGACCGAGGTCAGGATGGCGCGGGCCAGCGTGTCGTTGGGGGAGAGGACGCCGTCGAGCTCCTCGGTCCCGTAGCTGCCCGAGAGCAGCGTGTCCATGCGCTTCTGGGCGTTCTCCGCCTTCCAGCCCTGGGTCACGGCCTGCTCGAAGGTCTCCTGGCCCGATACGACGACGAGGTTGCCGTTGTCGATCTCGGGCTGGAGGATGCTCATGGCACCGTCGAAGAAGACCTTCGCGTTGGCGTCGTCGGGCGATCCGGCGAACAGCTCGACGTTGTAGGGGCCCTCGGGCTTGGCGGCCTTCATGCCGTCGAGGAGGGCCTGGCCCTGCAGCTCGCCGACCTTGAAGTTGTCGTAGGCCACGTAGTAGTCCACGGCGTCGGTGTTGAGGAGCAGGCGGTCGTAGGCGACGACCGTGATACCGGCCTCCTTCGCCTGGGCGAGCTGGGTGCCGAGCTGCGCGCCGTCGATGGCGCCGACGACGAGGACCTTCACGCCGTTGGTGATCATGGAGCTGATCTGGTTCTGCTGCTCGGCGACGCCGCCGTTCGCGAACTGTACGTCCGGCTCGTAGCCGGCCTCGGTCAGGCCGTCGTTGAAGAGCTGCTCCGCGAGGACCCAGTTCTCCGACGTCTTCTGCGGGAGTGCGACGCCGATGGCGGATCCCGTCTCGAAACCGGCGGCTGCAGATTCGCCGCCCTCGGTCGCGGGGGCCGCCTCTTCGCGGCCGCATCCTGTCAGCGCCAGTGCTGATATCGCAGCGATGGCTGCGACGGACTTTGCGAATTTACGCATTTCCATTCTCTTTCTATTGCTCTTGCTGGGTGGACGGGTGGAGCGTTGTCGCCCGGGAAGCCGGTTCCATCCGGTTCCTAGACGTCGTGGGAGATGACTTCCTTCGTTCCGACGGCCTGTTCCGTGGGAGCAGGCCGGGGATCGGGGGTGCCGGCCTTCGCGCCGCCGCCACCTCCGCCGAAGTTCCTGGTGAGCAGGCCGATGATGGACGGCTTGCCCTGGCTCTTGTTGTAGACGTCGAAGGCGACGGCGACGAGGAGGACGATGCCCTTGATGATCTGGGTGTCGTCGGCGCCCGCGCCGAGCAGCTGGAGTCCGTTGTTGAGGACGGCCATGACGAGGCCGCCGATGATGGATCCGACCACGGTCCCCACGCCACCGGTGACGGCAGCGCCGCCGATGAACACGGCCGCGATGGCGTCGAGTTCCCAGCCGACGCCGTCGGACGGGCCGGACGCCGTGGAGCGGCCGACGAAGATCATGCCGGCGAGGGCGGCGAGGATGGACATGTTCATCATGACCATGAAGTTCACGCGCTTGCTCTGCACACCGGAGAGTTCGGCCGCGTGGCGGTTGCCGCCGACGGCGTAGACGTGGCGGCCGAGGATCGTCTTGTTGGAGATGAAGGCATAGATGATCACGAGGACGCCGAGGATCAGGCCGGGGACGGGGAAGGACGTGCCGGGGCGACCGGTCGCGAACAGGTACGTCGCGTAGAGGATGACGGCGGAGAGCAGGACGACCTTGGTGACGGGGACCCACATGGGGGGGACGTCGGCCTTGATCCTCTCGAGCTTGCGGCGGCCGCGGAACTCGCTGTAGATCACGAACGCCACGAGGGCGAAGCCGATCAGGAGGGTCAGGTTGTTGTAGCCGGTGGTGGGGCCGACCTCCGGGAGGTAGCCCGCGCCGAGGTACCGGAAGCCCTCGGGCACCGGGACGGTGAGGGAGTTGCCGACCGACTGGTTGGCGCCACGGAACAGGAGCATGCCGGCGAGCGTGACGATGAACGCCGGTATGCCCACGTAGGCGACCCAGAAACCCTGCCAGATCCCGATCACCGCGCCGAGGACCAGGCCCAGGAGCACGCCGAGGTACCAGGGGATACCCCAGTCCCGCATCGCGATCGCGACGACGATGCCGACGAACGCTGCGATGGACCCGACGGAGAGGTCGATGTGCCCGGCGATGATCACGAGGACCATGCCGATCGCCAGGATCAGGATGTAGGAGTTGCCGTTGAAGAGGTTCATCATGTTCACGGACGTGAGCGTCTTGCCGCCCGTGCGCCACTGGAAGAACACGACGAGCGCGACCAGGGCGAAGATCATCCCGAACTGGCGGGTGTTCCCGCCGAATATTTGTTTGAGGGAATTCATGGTGTCTTTCCTAGGGAGCTACGGTCAGGCAGATTTCCTGCTGGCGGTCATGAGTTTCATCAGGGATTCCTGGTTCGCGTCCTCACGGGTCACTTCTCCCGTGATCGCGCCTTCGAAGATGGTGTAGATGCGGTCCGAGAGGCCGAGCAGTTCGGGCAGCTCCGAGGAGATGACGATCACGCCCTTGCCCTGGTCCGCGAGTTTCTGGATGATGCCGTAGATCTCGTACTTCGCCCCGACGTCGATCCCGCGGGTGGGCTCGTCGAGGATGAGCAGCTCGGGGTCGGTGAACATCCACTTCGCGAGGACCACCTTCTGCTGGTTGCCGCCCGAGAGCTTGGCGACGCCCTCGTTGACGCTCGGCGTCTTGGTGCGCAGCGACTTCCTGTACTCCTCGGCGACGCGGAACTCCTCGTCCTTGTCGACGACGAGGCCGTTGGTGATCTTCTTCAGGTCGGCGGACACCGTGGTGGTCTTGATGTCGTCGAGCAGGTTCAGGCCGAGGGACTTGCGGTCCTCGGTCACGTAGGCGAGCCCGGCGTCGATCGCCTGGGGGACCGAGCGCAGCGTGACCTCCCTGCCGTTGATGAGGATCTGCCCGGACTTGAAGTTGCCGTAGGAGCGTCCGAAGACGGAGCGGGCGAGCTCCGTGCGTCCTGCACCCATCAGGCCGGCGAAGCCGACGATCTCGCCGCGGCGGACATGGAAGCTGGAGTTCTTGCACACCAGGCGGTCGGCCACCGAGGGGTGGCCGACGGTCCAGTTGCGGACCTCGAAGAAGGTCTCGCCGATCGTCGGGGTGTGGTCCGGGAAGCGGGATTCCAGGGACCGGCCCACCATGCCGCGGATGATGCGGTCCTCGTCGACGCCGTCGTCCTTGACGTGCAGCGTCTCGATCGACTTGCCGTCACGGATGATGGTGATCGAATCGGCGATCTGCTCGATCTCGTTGAGCTTGTGGGAGATCATGATGCACGAGATGCCCTTGGAGCGCAGGCCTGCCATGAGGTCGAGGAGGTGCTGCGAGTCGGACTCGTTCAGGGCCGCGGTGGGCTCGTCGAGGATGAGGAGCTTCACGGACTTGTTGAGGGCCTTGGCGATCTCGACCAGCTGCTGCTTGCCGACGCCGATGTCCTTGACCTTGGTGGTCGGGTCCTCGCTGAGGCCCACGCGGGCCATGAGCTCCAGCGTTGTCCGGTTGACATAGTCCCAGTCGATCACGCCGAAGCGGGTGGGCTCGTTGCCGAGGAAGATGTTCTCGGCGATGGAGAGCTCGGGGATCAGGGCCAGTTCCTGGTGGATGATGACGATGCCCGCGGCCTCGCTGGAGCGGATGTCCTTGAACTGGACCTCCTCGCCCTGGAAGACGATGTCGCCCGAGTAGTCGCCGTAGGGGTAGAGCCCCGAGAGGACCTTCATGAGCGTGGACTTGCCGGCACCGTTCTCGCCGCAGATGGCGTGGATCTCGCCTGCTCGGACCGCCAGCGACACGTCGGAGAGGGCTTTGACTCCCGGGAATTCCTTGGTGATGGAACGCATCTCAAGGATGGTGTGGTTCTTCATGGAGCCTCCCGCAGTGACGGCGTTGTCTTGGTGCAGGCCCAACCTCGGCCCGAAAGAATTGAACACGGTAGGAGGCGTTGTCGTCAACTGTTGAACGCAACCTCCGGTGAAAACAGAGGAAAACTTTAGGCAGAACTCGCCAGGGCGGGGGTGAACCCCGGTCGGGCGAGGACGACGGCTGCCGCGCCCAGGGCCTCGGCGCGATCACCGAGGGAGGACATGCAGACGTTCGTGGTCTCGCCGACGATCGGCACGGCATGGCGGGCCAGGCCACGGCGGACCGGCTCGAGCAGGATGTCCCCGAGACTGGTCAGCGGTCCGCCGATGACGATCGTCTCCGGGTTGATGAGGTTGGCAGTATGGGCCAGTGCCCGGCCGATGGCGACACCGGCGTCATCGATCACCCGCAGGGCCGCCGTGTCGCCGGCGAGTGCCCAGTCGATGATGCGCTGCGTGTCGACGGTCTCGTTGCTGCCCCGGCTGAGCAGTTCGATCATCGTCGAGGTGGAGGCGACGGTCTCGAGGCAGCCGCGGTTGCCGCAGCGGCAGATGACGCCGTGCTCGTTGATGGTGGTGTGGCCCAGTTCCCCCGTGACCCCGACGTTGCCGTAGTACAGGGATCCGTTGAGGACCAGACCGGAGCCGATGCCCGATCCGACCTTCATGAACATCAGGTTCTCGACGGCGCTGTGCGGACCCCAGGTGACCTGCGCGAGGGCACCGAGATTGGCGTCGTTGTCGATGAAGACGGGGACCTGCAGCCGTTCGCCGAAGGTCTCGTGGATGTTGATCCCCACCCACTCGGGCAGGATGGCGCCCTGCACCACCGTGCCCGTCCTGCGGTCGATGGGGCCCGGGATGCCGATGCCCGCGCCGAGGAGGGACCTGCGGCCGATCCCGCCGTTCTCCAGCAGGGTGTCGAGGAGGTCCGACGCCGCGGTCAGTCCGTCGACCGCGCTGTGGCCGAGGGGGAGGCTGACGGCCGCCTCCTGGACGACGCGGTAGTTCGGGCTGGCGAGCACGACGCGGAGGTGGCGCCGGCCGATGTCGATGCCCGCGGCCACCTGGCCGTTGTCGTTGAGGATCACCGACAGCGCCCGCCGGCCGGAACTGGTGGTCGGAGCCGTGCTGACGACGCCGGTCGCGGCCATCACCTTGACGATGTTGGAGACCGTCGCCGTGGACAGTCCGGTCTGCCGCGACAGCTCCGCCTGCGTCTGGGGCCCGCCGCTCATCAGGGCCGCGATGACCCGCTGCTGGTTCTGCTCGCGCAGGGCGGACTGCGAGCCCGGCTTCGGAAGCGGGGCGCTCAGGCTTGTCCTCGCCGTCGAGGGGGGATCTGCGGGCATGATCTCTAGGGTGCCGCAGGGCTCCCTTGTAGTCAAGAAGTTAACGCGGCACGATGTTCCTGCGCGAGGGACCGGTAGCGATCGGCGTTGGCCTTCACGGCGTCGACCTCGGCGTCGTCGAGCTGCCGGCGCACCTTGCCCGGGACGCCGGCCACGAGGGAGCGCGGGGGGACGACCGTCCCCTCGAGCACCACGGCGCCCGCGGCGACGAGGGAGCCGGAGCCGATCACGGCACCGTTCAGGACCGTGGCTCCCATGCCGATGAGGCAGTCGTCCTCGATGGTGCAGCCGTGCACGACGGCGGCGTGCCCCACGCTCACGCCGGCGCCGATGTGCGCGGGGTACCCGGGATCGGCGTGGACCACCACGTTGTCCTGCAGGTTCGTGCCCTCGCCGATCCGGATGGCCGCGGTGTCGGCCCGCACGACGGCGCCGTAGAACACGCTCGCGAAGGGCCCCAGCACCACCTCGCCGATGAGGGAGGCCGTCGGGGCGGTGAATGCCGAATCGCTGACGTCGGGGGTCTTGCCGCGGAAGGGGATCAGGTGTGCCATGGCGCCAGCCTAGGCGACGCCCTGCCGGGCGGGGAGTGATCGGTGCCGGTCGGCGAAGGGCGGCCGGTGAAGGCGGGTTCGCTCGGATCCGTCAGTTGAAGACGATGGTGCGGCGCCCGTCGAGGAGGACGCGGCGCTCGGCGTGCCACTGCACCGCCTGGACGAGGGCCCTGCCCTCGAGTTCGCGCCCGATCGACGTGAGCTGCTCTGCCGTCCGCGCGTGGTCCACGCGGATGACCTCCTGCTCGATGATCGGCCCCTCGTCGAGGGCGCCGGTGACGTAGTGGGCTGTGGCGCCGATCAGTTTCACTCCTCGGGCGTGGGCCTGGTGGTACGGCCGAGCCCCCTTGAAGGACGGCAGGAACGAGTGGTGGATGTTGATGGCGCGCCCGAGCAGGTCCTCGCAGAGCTCGTCACTGAGGATCTGCATGTAGCGGGCGAGCACCACGAGTTCGATGTCGTGCCGGTCCATCAGGGCTCGCAGTTCGGCCTCGGCCTCCGCCTTGGTCGCGGGAGTCACCGGGATGTGGTGGAATTCGACCCCGTAGAAGGCGGCGAGGTCCTCGAGGTCACGGTGGTTGGACACGATCACCGGGATGTCGATGGCCAGGGTCCCGGAGCGGTGCTGGAACAGGAGGTCGTTGAGGCAGTGTGCGGCCCTGGACACCATGATGAGCGTGCGCGTCCGCCGCTCGGACTGCGCGAGCGCCCACTCCATCCCGAACTCCGCGGCGACGGGTTCGAGGGCCGAGCGGAGCTCCTGTTCCGGGGCGTCCGTGGCGAGTGCCACCCGCATGAAGAAGGTGCCCGTGTCCGGGCTCCCGTACTGCTGGGACTCGGTGATGTTGGCGCCCACGCCGACCAGGGCGCCGGACACGCCGTGGACGATGCCGGGCCTGTCGGGGCACGAGAGCGTCAGCGAATAGGAACGGGAGGTGTCGGGGGAGGTCACCTACGCCAGATTACCGGCAGGCCCCTCGTGTGACGCGATGCTTCGGAGGGCGCCGACCGCGGCTGCCGCCGCGGTGCGGCCCGCACGGGAGGCGCCGAGGGTCGATGCCGATGCCCCGTAGCCGACGAGCAGGAGTCGCGGCTCCCGTCGGACGTGGACGCCGTCCATCCGGATGCCGCCGCCGGGCTCGCGGAGGCGCAGCGGGGCCAGGTGGTCCAGCGCGGCCCGGAATCCGGTGGCCCACAGGACGACGTCGATGGGCTCCTCCGATCCGTCGGTGAACACGGCGGAGTGGTCCAGGAGCCGGGCCAGTGGTCCCCGCGACACGAGGATGCCGGCGTCGATCCCGGCCTGGTACTGGGCGGTGAGGGACAACCCGGTCACGGACACCACGCTGGCCGGCGGGAGCCCGGCGCTCGTGCGGGCGTCGACCTCGGCCTCGACCTCCCTGCCCCACTCCGGATCGAACGGCCGGCGGGTGAAGGCCGGCGGGCGTCGGGTGGACCACAGGGGATGGGCACCGGCCTCGTGGAGCTGGAGCAGGAACTGCACGGCGGACGTCCCTCCGCCGACCACGAGGACGCGCCGGCCTTCGAACTCGGCGGCCGACCGGTAGTCGTGCGTGTGCAGCTGGCGGCCCGTGAAGAGGTCCCGGCCGGGGTAGTAGGGCCAGTACGGGCGGTCCCAGGTCCCCGTCGCGTTGATGACGACGTCCGCGATCCATGTACCACCCGTGGTCCCGACCCTCAGCGGGCCGGCGCCGTCGTCCGCGCCACCGTCGTCCGCGCCACCGCTGGACGCGCCACCGCTGGACGCGCCACCGCTGGACGCGTCGTCGGCCGACTCGACGCGGAGCACGGTGACCGGTCGGACGACCGGCACGTCGAACTCCCTCTCGAAGGCCCCGTAGTAGCGATGGACCACCTGCGAGGCGGGCTCCTGGGGGTCGGGCGTGCCGAGCGGGAAGCCGGGCAGGTCGTGGAGGGCGTGGGCGGCATCGAAGGTCAGGGCGGGCCAGCGATGCAGCCAGGCACCACCCGGCGCGGGATTCGCATCGAGGACCACGAAGTCCCGGTGCGGCTCGAGCCCCCGGCGCCTCAGGTGGTACGCGCTGCTCAGCCCCGCCTGGCCCGCACCGATCACGACGACGCGCACCCTGCGCGGTTCCCCGCCCGCCGATACCTGCTGAACCGACCCGAGCATGACCAAGACCTCCCCGGCGGCGCCCGTCCGTCGGGACACCGTTCCACTCATCCCGAACGGGCCGGCATGATCCCGTATTCCACGGGCTCCCGCCACGGGCCCGGGAGGGAGCCGCCCCTTCGGGCGGATGCCGAGGAGGCGGAGCACGCGGGCCGGGCGCCCCGCGCGGGAGTGCGCAGGGAGCGGTGGCGGGGCACGCCGTCGTACGGCTAGCATGGGACCGTCGCGACTGGCGTAGGGTGGGCAACCACCAGGAAGCGGCATGGAGCCGGATCGATCCCCCCGGGAGGACCCGTGCTTCCAGTGCAGACCACGGATCGCACGCCTGGGCCGCGGGTCACGTTTCTGAGCGGCCGGGGCGCGGATGATCGATCCGCCGCCTCACCCGCGACTCAAGCTGACCTCTTGCGAGACCCACAGAAGGATCAACCGATGACCACTTCGCCCACGGCTCCATCCCAGGCTGCCGCAGATTCCGTCACCAACGCGCCCCTGTCCGAGGTGGACCCGGAGATCGCCGCCGTCCTGCGGGACGAACTCGCACGTCAGCGGGACACCCTCGAGATGATCGCCTCGGAGAACTTCGCGCCGCGCGCCGTCCTCGAGGCGCAGGGGAGCGTGCTGACCAACAAGTACGCGGAGGGTTACCCCGGGCGGCGGTACTACGGCGGCTGCGAGCACGTCGACGTCGCGGAGAACCTCGCGATCGAACGCGTCAAGGCCCTGTTCGGTGCGGAATTCGCGAACGTGCAGCCGCACTCCGGCGCCCAGGCCAACGCCGCGGCCCTCGCCGCCATGATCAAGCCGGGCGAGAAGATCATGGGCCTGTCCCTCGCGCACGGCGGACACCTGACGCACGGCATGAAGCTCAACTTCTCCGGCAAGCTGTACGAGGTCGCGGCCTACGGCGTCGAGGAGGACACCCACCGCCTCGACATGGAGCGTGTGCGCGAGCAGGCGCTCGCCGAGAAGCCCCAGGTCATCATCGCCGGCTGGTCCGCCTACCCGCGCCAGCTCGACTTCGCGGCCTTCCGCTCCATCGCCGACGAGGTCGGCGCGCTCCTGTGGACCGACATGGCGCACTTCGCCGGCCTCGTGGCCGCGGGCGTCCACCCCAGCCCGGTGCCGCACTCCGACGTCGTCACGTCCACCGTGCACAAGACCCTCGCCGGCCCGCGCTCCGGCGTGATCCTGGCCAAGCAGGAATGGGCCAAGAAGCTCAACTCGAGCGTCTTCCCCGGCCAGCAGGGCGGCCCGCTCATGCATGTGATCGCGGGCAAGGCCACGGCCTTCAAGATCGCCGGCTCGCCCGAGTTCAGGGAGCGCCAGGAGCGCGTCCTCGAGGGTGCCCGGATCATCGCCGAGCGCCTCACCGGGGCCGACGTCGCCGAGCACGGCGTCTCGGTCCTCACCGGCGGGACCGACGTCCACCTCGTCCTCGTCGACCTCCGCAACTCCTCCCTCGACGGCCAGCAGGCGGAGGACGTCCTGCACTCCGTCGGCATCACGGTCAACCGCAACGCCGTGCCGTTCGATCCCCGCCCGCCGATGGTGACCTCCGGCCTGCGCATCGGCACCCCGGCGCTCGCGACCCGCGGTTTCGGCGCGGCCGAGTTCACCGAGGTCGGGGAGATCATCGCGGCCGCCCTGAAGCCGTCGCCCGACGTCGAGGCGCTGCGCGCCCGTGTCTCAGCACTCGCGGCGGACTTCCCGCTCTACCCGGGCCAGGAGGAGTGGTAGATCCGATCCTCCGCGCCGCCCTCTCCTCGAGGGCGGCGGCGTCACCGGACTTCGACATCCCCGCCGCGGAGTGCTGCTTCACCGGCTGCTGCGACCGCGGCAAGGCATTCCTGCTCGAACAGCTGGACGAGCGACCAGAGAAGGATCTCCCCCATGAACAACGCCCGCATCCTTGACGGCAAGGCGACAGCCGCACGTATCAAGGAGGAACTGACCGAGCGCGTGAGCGCGCTGCGCGAGCGCGGGGTGACTCCCGGCCTCGGTACCGTGCTCGTCGGCGACGATCCCGGAAGCTCCTCCTATGTGGCCGGCAAGCACCGCGACTGCGCCCAGGTCGGCATCACCTCGGTCCGTCGCGACCTGCCGGACACCATCACGCAGGAGGAGCTCGAAGCCGTCCTCGACGAGCTGAACGCCGACGACGCCACGACGGGCTACATCGTCCAGCTCCCCCTGCCCGCCCATATCGACACCAATGCCATCCTCGAGCGCATCGACCCGGCGAAGGACGCCGACGGCCTGCACCCGACCAACCTCGGCAGGCTCGTCCTCAACGTCAACGCGCCGATGGACTCCCCGTTGCCCTGCACCCCGCACGGCATCGTCGAGCTCCTGCTCCGCCACGACGTGGCGCTCACGGGGCTGAACGTCCTCGTCGTCGGACGCGGCGTGACGGTCGGCCGTCCACTGGGCCTGCTGCTGACGCGCAAGCAGGTCAACGCGACCGTGACCCTCGCGCACACCGGGACCGTCGACCTCGCCGACCACCTCGGACGGGCCGACGTCGTCGTCGCCGCGGCCGGCATCCCGCACATGATCCCGGCCGGGCAGCTCAAGCCCGGCGCCATCGTGCTCGACGTCGGCGTGAGCCGCGTCGAGGACCCGGACACCGGGAAGGCGACGCTGACCGGCGACGTCGACCCGGAGGCGGCGTCGGTGGCGAGCTGGCTCTCGCCGAACCCCGGGGGAGTGGGGCCGATGACCCGCGCGATGCTGCTCACGAACGTCGTCGAGGCCGCCGAGCGTCAGGCGGCCGGGGCCTAGGCCCGTGCGAGAACTCCCATTGGCTTCTGCCAATGGGAGTTCTCGCCTAGGCTGGGCAGGTGTCGACGACCCCCTCCGGACCACCGGTCATCTCCGCCCAGCAGCTCAGCAAGCACTACGGTGACTTCCGGGCGGTGGACGGCATCTCCTTCGACGTCCCCGCGGGCGAGTCGTTCGGCCTGCTGGGGCCGAACGGGGCCGGCAAGTCCACGACGATGCGGATGATCGGCGGTGTCTCGCAGCGGACCTCGGGCAGGCTCACCATCATGGGCCTCGACCCGGAGGAGCACGGTCCGGAGGTCCGCGCCCACCTCGGTGTGGTCCCGCAGCAGGACAACCTCGACGAGGAACTGCGGGTGCGCGACAACCTGCTCGTCTACGGCCGGTACTTCGGCCTGCCGATGAGCTACCTCAGGCCCAAGGCCGACGAACTGCTCGAGTTCGCGCAGCTCACGGACAAGGCCACGGCCAAGGTGGATGCGCTGTCGGGTGGCATGAAGCGGCGCCTGACCATCGCCCGCTCCCTGATCAACGAGCCGAAGATCCTGCTGCTCGACGAGCCCACCACCGGGCTGGACCCCCAGGCGCGCCACATCCTGTGGGACCGCCTGTTCCGGCTCAAGGAGTCGGGCGTGACACTGATCCTCACCACGCACTACATGGACGAGGCCGAGCAGCTCTGCGACCGCCTGGTCGTCGTCGACAAGGGCCGGATCATGGCCGAGGGGTCGCCGGCGCAGCTCATCCGCGACCATTCGACCCGGGAGGTCCTCGAACTGCGGTTCGGGTCCGAACGCAACACCACAGTGGCGGCGGAGCTGCAGGGTATCGGGGAACGCCTCGAGCCGCTGCCGGACCGGGTGCTCATCTACGCGGACGACGGCGAAGCGGCCCTGGAACAGGTGACCTCGCGCGGGCTCCGGCCGATCACGTCGCTCGTCCGGCGCTCGTCGCTCGAGGACGTCTTCCTGCGCCTGACCGGAAGGAGCCTCGTTGACTGACCCGACACCCGCCCGCGTGCAGGAAACGGCAGCACCGCCCTACCGACCCTCCGCCCACCCGCCAGCGGTGTCAGCGGCGCGCGCCCGGACGTTCGGCTCCTGGTACTACGCCGAACACGTGCTCCGGTCCATGAACAGCTACCGCTGGACGCTGCTCGCCTCGAGCGTGGGCACACCGGTCCTGTACCTGTTCGCCATGGGGGTGGGGCTCGCGACGCTCGTCGACCGCACCGCAGCGGGAGCGTTCGGCGGTGTCGGCTACCTCGCCTTCCTCGCCCCCGCCCTGCTGGCGTCGGCGACGATCATGACGGCGGCCACCGAGTTCACCTACCCGGTCATGGACGGATTCAAGTGGCGGCGCGTCTACTACGGCCCGCACGCATCGCCGCTCAGCACGGACCAGATCGTCAACGGGCACATCATCGCGATCGCGGCGCGCCTGACGGCGACGACGATCATCTACTTTCTCATCGTCGCGGCGTTCGGCGCCTCCCCGTCCGCCGCCGGCGCGGCAGCCATCCCGGTCGCCGTCCTCAGCGGCCTCGCGTTCGGCCTCCCGCTGATGGCCTATTCGGCCGGCGTCGAGGAGGACAAGGGCCAGTTCGCCCTCGTGATGCGCTTCGTCGTGACCCCGATGTTCCTCTTCAGCGGCACCTTCTTCCCGCTCGACACGCTGCCCGTGTTCCTGCGGTGGATCGGCTGGATCTCGCCGCTGTGGCACGGCACCGAACTCGGCCGGGCACTCACGTACGGGTACGACGTACCGGCGTGGCTCGCCATCGTGCACGTGCTGTTCCTGCTGGTCCTCGCCGAGATCGGCTGGCGCAGGGCCCGCACCGTGTACGCGAGGAGGCTCGGGAGATGAGCGCGCAGCTGACGGCCCGGGACTATGCCCTCAGTGGGTCGAAGCGGCCCCTGGCGGCGCTCTACTCGCGCAACGCGAAGGCGGTCATCGCGCGCGGCCTGCTGGCGACGCGCAGCAGCAACTGGCTGATCATGGTGTCCGGATTCTTCGAACCCGTGCTCTACCTCGTCTCGATGGGAGTGGGGCTCGGGGCACTCGTCGGCACCGTCGCCGGACCGAACGGCGAGCAGATCAGCTACGCGGCCTACATCGCGCCGGCGCTGCTGGCCGTCTCCGCGATGAACGGGGCCGTGTACGACAGCACGTGGAACGTGTTCTTCAAGATGAACTTCGCGAAGCTCTACCAGGGCATGCTCTACACCTCGTTGGGGCCGCTCGACGTCGCCATCGGTGAGATCTTCCTCGCCCTGCTCCGCGGAGCGATGTACGCCACAGGCTTCACCGCCGTGATGGCCGTGATGGGACTCGTCACCACACCCGTGGCCCTGCTCGTGATCCCCGCGTCTGTCGTGATCGCGTTCGGGTTCGCGTCCTTCGGCATGGGGATCACGAGCTACATGAAGACCTTCCAGCAGATGGAGTGGATCAACTTCGTGATGCTCCCGATGTTCCTGTTCTCGGCCACCTTCTATCCGCTGAGCGTCTACCCGCAGGGCCTCCAGTGGTTCATCCAGGCCCTGCCGCTCTGGCACGGGGTCGAGCTGCTGCGCCAGATCAGCATCGCCTCGTTCACCCCGGCCGCCGTGCTCCACCTCTGCTACTTCCTCGTCATGATCGTGGTCGGCATGCTGCTGACCACGCTGCGCCTGCGGAAGCTGTTCCTGAGGTAGCCCTCACACCACCAGCGTCGCGTAGACCACGTAGTTGTCGTCGAAGGCGCCCGTCTCCGGGTTGTAGCCGTCGCAGGTGATCAGGCGCAGCTCCGAGCCGGGAGTGTTCCCGTACACCGTCAGGGTGGGGAACTCGTCCTTCTGGTAGGCCTCGCCGCGCTGGAACTCGAAGACCGCCGTGGTGCCGTCCTCGCGGACGACGTTCATGCGGTCGCCGGAGGAGAGGGAGCGCAGGTCGGCGAAGACGCCCTTGCCGCCGTCGGTCGCATTGACGTGCCCGAGCATCACGGCGGGTCCGCGTTCGCCCGGGGTGGGGGACCGGTCGTACCAGCTCGCCGGGGCGCCGGGGCCGTCCGGCGGAACCTCCAGGCTCCGGTTCTCCCGCAGGCCGAGGGTGAGCAGATCGGTCCGCACGCCGATAGACGGGATCTCCAGCGTGACCGGCGCCGAGGCGGCGAGCACGGCAGGCTGTGCCGTCGGTGGGGCCGCAGGAGCGGCCGGCTCCGTGGCAGCAGCCGCCGAGGGCACGGCCGGACCGGGTGCAGCGGACGCAGGACCGGCGGAGCTGCTCGCAGGGGCCGACGGGGAGTCCGGGGTCGCTGCGGGCGCGTCCCCGGTTCCGCAGCCGGCAAGGAGGAAAAGGGCGGCCACCGCCGGGGCGGTGAAGCCCCAGCGGCGGCCGGTTACCTTACTGATCACGGGAAGCGATCAGGATCATGCGTTGGTCGCGCGGCGGCGGACGGCGTAGGTTCCGCCGGCGGCTGCGGCCAGGACCAGGCCACCGCCGAGGGCGATCATGCCCGCGGAGTTGGAGGAGGACTCGGTGGCGACACCGGTGTCGGCTCCGCCGGACGGCATGGCGCCCATCTGGGTCGCGGCGAGGGTGCCGCACAGTGCGGGCGAGGTCGCGCCGAGCGGGAGCTCGGGAGCGATCTCGGACGGGCTGCCGAAGACCTCCGGGGACACGCCGGCCGTGGCGGGATCGAGACCGTGCACGACGACGACGGCGGTGCCGGCTTCGAGCGATGCCTTGGTGGCGGCATCGAGGGTGATCTCGCGCTGGATCGAGTAGGTCCCGCCCTGGCCACCGAGCTGCAGGTTCAGGCCCTCGGCAGGGGTGGTGGCGCCGGAGGTGGTGAGCGTGGTCTGGATGTCTCCGTAGCCCGGGACACCCTCGGCGACGTTGATGATCCCGTCGCCATTGGCGTCGTCGGCGGGCGTGGGGCAGACGCCCTTGGCGCCACCGTGGATGTGCTGCACGTGGGGGTACGGGGCGTCCATGAAGGTCTGGGCGAGACCGGAGACCTGCAGGTTGACCATCGCCTTGTCACCGGTGACGTCGAGCGTGATCGTGCCGGAGCCCGTGGTGCCGTTCAGCTGGCCGAGGGTGGACGAGTAGGAGCCGTCGGCGGCCAGCGCGGGAGACCCGGCGAGGGCGACAGCGCTGATGGCGAGGGCCGGTACTGCGAGGAGACGCATCTTCTTGTTCATGGGTAAGTCCTCCGTAGTGCGAATGAAGCGCACCGTAGGGCGCGCACGACAGTACTTCGCGGTGACCCCGGTCACGGATGGGCGGAGATGGAAGAAACCTTGGGGAAGCCTGACAGTTCGCCCGCGGTGGAAGGAGCGGGAGGCGCCCGGACGATGCGAGAGAATGGTCGGATGCAGTCACTGGGAAGTAATGGCCGGCCCGCGGGCCGGGGTATGAGCATGCGCATGGGCAGCGCCGGGATGGCGATCATGCTCGTCGTGTTCCTGGTCGCCGTGGTCTTCGCCGCGAACCAGAACGACGTCGTCGGCTGGCTGGTGGTGATCATCTCCCTCGGCTGGCTCCTGGTCTTCAGCTTCGTCGTGTTCAGCCTCCGCTCGGCCGCGCGCAAGGCCGCGTCCCGCCTTCAGGGGCATGCGGGGTTCGGCGGGCAGGCCGCTCCGGTCGCCGTCGACAGGGCCCGGGACCTCAAGCTGGACCACAGCTTCAAGATCGTCCAGGTGCAGGTCGGAGTCGTGCGTGAATACCTCGGCCGGGACGAGGGAATGGTCGAGCGCGCACTCGAGACGATCGAGATCACCTCGCACAATGCCCGCTCCATGATGAAGGGGTCCACCGACGGCCCCGTGGAGGGCACCGTCGTCGACTGACGGGCCCCCGTCGGAGATGAATCGGAATATCGTGCGGGGTAAGGTTGATCGAGTGAGTCCGGCATCGAACCCTCCGCAGAATCCCCTCCGCATCGCCTCCGTCAATGTCAACGGAATACGTGCCGCCTACAAGCGGGGCATGCAGGAATGGCTGGACGGGCGGGACGTCGACATCCTCTGCCTGCAGGAGGTCCGGGCCCCCGATGCCGTGGTCCGCGACCTGCTCGGGGACGGGTGGCACATCCTCCACACCGAGGCCGACGCCAAGGGCCGTGCCGGGATCGCCGTCGCCTCCCGCCGGGCGCCCACGGCGACGCGCACCACCATCGGCGACAGCTACTTCGAGACCGCCGGCCGGTGGGTCGAGGCGGACTTCGAGGTCGACGGCGCGAGCCTGACGGTCGTGAGCGCCTACGTGCACTCCGGCGAGGTCGGCACGCAGAAGCAGGACGACAAGTACCGCTTCCTCGACGCGATGACCACACGGCTGCCCCAGCTCAGGGACGGCGCCGACCATGCCGTGGTGATGGGCGACCTCAACGTCGGCCACACGGAGCTCGACATCCGGAACTGGAAGGGCAACGTCAGGAAGGCCGGTTTCCTGCCCGAGGAACGCGCCTACTTCGACCGCTTCTTCTCGGACGAGTGCGGTTTCGTCGACGTCGCACGGCTCCTGGCGGGCGAGGTCGAGGGTCCGTACACCTGGTGGTCATGGCGGGGCAAGGCGTTCGACAACGACACCGGCTGGCGCATCGACTACCAGCTGGCCACGCAGGCCCTGGCGAAGAGCGCACTGAGCGCCGACGTCGACAGGGCGCCGAGCTGGGACACGAGGTTCTCCGACCACGCCCCTCTCGTCGTCGACTACCAGATCCAGAGTGCAGGACAGCTTCCATGACGACACCCGCCCCCGCCCCGGCCCCGAACCGGCGGCAGCGCATCCTCTCCGGCATGCAGCCGTCCGCCGGCTCGCTGCACCTCGGCAACTACCTCGGTGCGCTCGTGCACTGGGTACGCCTGCAGGAGACCTACGACGCCGTCTTCTTCATCCCCGACCTCCATGCGATCACGGTGCCGCAGGACCCGCAGGAACTGGCGCACCGTACGCGCCTCACGGCCGCCCAGTACATCGCCGGAGGTGTGGACCCGGACCGGGCCACCCTCTTCGTCCAGTCCCACGTGCCGGAGCACGCCCAGCTGGCCTGGGTGCTCAACTGCTTCACCGGCTTCGGCGAGGCGTCGCGCATGACCCAGTTCAAGGACAAGGCGTCCAAGCAGGGCACGGATGCCGCCAGCGTGGGCCTCTTCACCTACCCCGTCCTGCAGGCCGCGGACATCCTCCTGTACCAGCCCGACGGCGTTCCGGTCGGCGAGGACCAGCGGCAGCACGTCGAACTGAGCAGGGACCTGGCGCAGCGCTTCAACTCCCGCTTCGGGGACACCTTCGTGGTTCCGAAGCCCTTCATCCAGAAGGAGTCGGCGAAGATCTACGACCTGCAGAACCCGACGGCGAAGATGTCGAAGTCCGCGTCCTCGGTCGCCGGGCTGATCAACCTGCTGGACGATCCCAAGGTCACGGCCAAGCGCATCAGGTCGGCGGTGACCGACGCCGGAACGGAGATCCGCTTCGACACCGCGGAGAAGCCGGGCATCTCGAACCTGCTGTCCATCTACTCGGCGCTGTCCGGCAAGGGCATCGCCGAGCTGGAGGCGGAGTACGAGGGACGGATGTACGGGCACCTGAAGGTGGATCTCGCCGACGTCGTCGTCCAGGCGCTCGCGCCCGTGCGGACCCGGGCGGAGGAACTGCTGTCCGACCCCGCGGAACTCGACCGCCTGCTCGCGCAGGGTGCGGCGAAGGCCCGGGACCTCGCGGCCCCCACGCTCGCCGACGTCTACGCCCGCGTGGGCTTCCTCCCCGCCGCGGGAGTCCTCTGATCCATGTGCGCCTCGACCGGTCAGCCCAGCGGAGCGGTGACGACCATGGCCGGATCCGGCGTGGACGGTAGCTGCGTCGGGATCACCATCCCGATCCCCGAGCCCCTCGCCGGTGCCCTGGAATCGTGGCGGGCGTCGTTCGGGGACCCCATGGCGGCCGTCGTGCCCCCGCACATCACCCTCATCACGACGACGCCGGCGTCCGACTGGGACGCGACGATCGACCACGTGCGGGCGGTCGCCCGCGCGCAGCGGCCCTTCGAGGTGCGCCTGCGCAGCACCGGTTCCTTCCGGCCGGTCTCGCCCGTGGTGTTCCTGAAGCTCGTCGAGGGCTTCGACGAGTGCGTGGAGCTGCACGCGCGGCTCCAGACCGGACCGCTGGAACGGGACCTGGACTTCCCCTTCCATCCGCACGTCACGGTGGCGCATGATGTGTCCGAGGCCGGCATGGACGCAGCGGTCGAGGAGCTCCACGCCTTCGAGGCATCCTTCGAGGTGCGATCCATGGGACTCTACGAGCACGTGCCGTCGGGCCTGTGGAAGCTGAGGGAGGAGCTGCATTTTGGCGAAGTCGCTGACGGCTCCGAAGCCGCCGCAGGTTGACCAGCCCTCGCCCGCCAGCCTGCCGGACCTCCGCCGCAAGGTCCTCGACGCGCAGGTCCGCCTGGGCCGGCTGACCCGGTCCGGAAGCGGGGGCTCCGAGCTCCTGCTGGCACGGCTCGACCTCGCGATCTGCCGGTTCTACACCCTGCGACCCGTGCGCGTCGTGCTGCTGTACAACGAGCGCCGGGGCCCGCTGATGGCGGCCGGATTGGCGTACCGGTTGTTCTTCGCGATCGCGGCACTCCTGGTCGTGGGGTTCGCCGCGCTCGGCCTCGTCGTCGCGGGGGATGCGGACCTCCGGGATCTCTCCGTCGACGCCCTCGACCGGGCGGTGCCGGGACTGATCGACAGGGGCGAGGAGGGGCGGGGACTCGTGACCCCTGCCCGTCTCTTCGACGCGACCAGTGGCCTGGGCTGGACGATCGTCGTCTCGTCGGCCGTGATGCTCGTGACGGCGCTCGGCTGGATCGGGGGGATGCGCCAGGCGATGCGCGGGATCTTCGCCCTCCAGCCCGTCGCGGCACCCCCGATCGTGCTCTGGCTGAAGGATCTGGGCACGCTCGCGGTGCTCGGTGTCATCATGCTCGTGACGACGGGACTGGGTATCGTCGCCACCAACTCGCTGGGCGCACTCCTGGCGATCCTCCACCTGGCAGC
Organism: Arthrobacter sp. UYP4; assembly: GCF_057291175.1. Taxonomy (NCBI): domain Bacteria; kingdom Bacillati; phylum Actinomycetota; class Actinomycetes; order Micrococcales; family Micrococcaceae; genus Arthrobacter; species Arthrobacter sp. UYP4. Next base: position 366,917 of record NZ_JBXAVU010000002.1, on the reverse strand, counting down.
AGTGAGCCAGGTGCTGACGCAGGCGGCAGGATTCGCCGTGATGATCCTGCTGGACATCCTCGTGGCCGTGGTGCTGTTCCACTCGGCGTCGGCGATCCAGATGCCGCGCCGGATCCTGCTCCAGGGGTCGGTCATCGCCGGGCTCGGGACGACACTGCTGCGGACCTTCTCGACGCAGATCCTGGGCACCTTCGGCAACAACCCGCTGCTGCTGTCCTTCGCCGTGATCCTGGCGCTGTTCATCTGGTTCTTCCTCCTCAGCCAGGTCTACCTGCTGGCGACGGCCTGGTGCGCGGTGGGGTCGGCCGACGCCCTGACCCGGGCGGAGCGCGAACACCACGCGAAGGGCGGCACGCTGCGGCAGCGGAGCCGCCGGAAGCCGGGGACCGGGAATCCTCCCACCTGACCCGCCCTGACCCGCCCGGACCCGCCGTGACCCGCCCGGACCCGCCGTGACCTGAGCTGACCCGCCGTGACCTGAGCTGACCCGATCCGCCCGTCCTGCTCGCAGCGACGAGGTGCCCGGGAGACCTCGGGAACGACGAAGGGCGGCCCGCCGATGCGGGCCGCCCTTCTCGGCAGCTGGACTGCGTGATCGCCGGTGGCGGTCAGACCTTGCGGGTCAGGATCGCCTGCTTGACCTCGGAGATCGCCTTCGTGACCTGGATACCGCGGGGGCATGCCTCCGAGCAGTTGAAGGTGGTGCGGCAACGCCACACGCCTTCCTTGTCGTTCAGGATCTCGAGGCGCATGTCCCCGGCGTCGTCGCGCGAGTCGAAGATGAAACGGTGCGCGTTCACGATCGCCGCGGGGCCGAAGTACTGGCCGTCGGTCCAGAAGACGGGGCAGGACGACGTGCACGCAGCGCACAGGATGCACTTGGTGGTGTCGTCGTAGCGGTCGCGCTCCTCGGCGGACTGCAGGCGCTCCTTCGCGGGCTCGTGGCCCTTGCTGATCAGGAACGGCATGATCTCGCGGTAGGACTGGAAGAACGGCTCCATGTCGACGATGAGGTCCTTCTCCACGGGAAGGCCCTTGATGGGCTCCACGAGGATGGGCTTCGACGTGTCGAGGTCCTTCAGCAGGGTCTTGCAGGCGAGGCGGTTACGTCCGTTGATGCGCATGGCGTCGGAGCCGCAGACACCGTGCGCACACGAGCGGCGGAAGGAGACGGAGCCGTCATGCTCCCACTTCACCTTGTGCAGCGCGTCCAGCACGCGGTCCGTGCCGTACATGGTCAGCTTCCACTCGTCCCAGTGGGCGTCGTCGGAGACCTCGGGATTGTAGCGGCGGACCTTCAGGGTGATGTCGAACGTGGGGATCTCTCCACCGCCGCCGACGCCGGGCGCGAGCTCGACCTTGGAGGCCGGCTCCTTTTCCATCGTTTCGGTGCTCATCAGTACTTACGCTCCATGGGCTGGTATCGGGTGAAGATAACCGGTTTGGTCTCAAGGCGGACGCCACTCGTCTCGGTGGCGCTGGGATCCTTGTAGGCCATGGAATGGGTCATGAAATTCTCGTCGTCACGCTCCGGGTAGTCCTCGCGGAAGTGGCCACCACGGGACTCCTTGCGGTGCAGGGCCGCCGCCGTCATGACCTTCGCCATGTCGAGGAGGAACCCGAGCTCGACGGCTTCGAGGAGATCGAGGTTGAACCGCTTGCCCTTGTCCTGCACGGTGATCCGCGTGTACCGCTCCTCCAGCGTATCGATCACGCGGAGGGCCTCGATCAGGGTCTGCTCGGTGCGGAACACCTGGACATTCGCGTCCATGATGTCCTGCAGCTCCTTGCGGATCTGCGCCACACGCTCTCCGCCCTCCGAGCTGCGTGCCCGGTTGAGGAGCTCCTCGGTCTCGACCGTGGGGTTCTCGGGGATCTCGACGAAGTCGGCCGTCAGGGCGTACTCGGCCGCGGCCAGCCCTGCGCGCTTCCCGAAGACGTTGATGTCCAGGAGCGAATTGGTGCCGAGGCGGTTCGATCCGTGCACCGAGACGCAGGCGACCTCGCCGGCGGCGTAGAGGCCCGGGACCACGGTGTCGTTGTCCGCCAGGACCTCGGCCTTGATGTTCGTCGGGATGCCGCCCATGGCGTAGTGCGCCGTCGGGAAGACCGGAACCGGCTCCGTGTAGGGCTCCACGCCGAGGTAGGTGCGGGCGAACTCGGTGATGTCCGGGAGCTTCGCGTCGATGTGCGCGGGCTCGAGGTGCGTCAGGTCGAGGAGGACGTAGTCCTTGTTCGGTCCGGCACCGCGGCCCTCGCGGACCTCGTTCGCCATGGACCGCGCGACGATGTCACGCGGGGCGAGGTCCTTGATGGTGGGGGCGTAGCGCTCCATGAAGCGCTCACCCTCCGAGTTGCGGAGGATGGCGCCCTCACCGCGGGCGGCCTCGGAGAGCAGGATGCCCAGTCCGGCGAGGCCGGTCGGGTGGAACTGGAAGAACTCCATGTCCTCGAGGGGGATCCCGCGGCGGAAGGCGATGCCCATGCCGTCACCGGTCAGGGTGTGGGCGTTCGACGTCGTCTTGTAGACCTTGCCGACACCGCCCGAGGCGAAGACGACGGACTTGGCCTGGAAGATGTGCAGTTCACCCGAGGCCAGGTCGTAGGAGACGACGCCGGCGACGCGCTTCTGGATGCGCGTCACGCCGTCGACCGTGACCTCCTCGTCCACCATGAGCAGGTCGAGGACGTAGTACTCGTTGTAGAACTCGACGTTGTGCTTGACGCAGTTCTGGTAGAGCGTCTGCAGGATCATGTGTCCCGTACGGTCCGCCGCGTAGCAGGACCGGCGGACGGGGGCCTTGCCGTGGTCGCGGGTGTGGCCGCCGAAGCGCCGCTGGTCGATGCGTCCCTCGGGGGTGCGGTTGAACGGGAGGCCCATCTTCTCGAGGTCGAGGACCGCCTCGATGGCTTCCTTGGCCATGACCTCGGCCGCGTCCTGGTCGACGAGGTAGTCGCCGCCCTTGACGGTGTCGAAGGTGTGCCACTCCCAGTTGTCCTCCTCGACGTTGGCGAGTGCAGCGCACATGCCGCCCTGCGCCGCACCCGTGTGGGACCGGGTGGGGTAGAGCTTCGTCAGGACGGCGGTGCGGGCGCGCTGCCCTGATTCGATGGCTGCGCGCATCCCCGCGCCACCGGCGCCGACGATGACGACGTCGTACTTGTGGACCTGCATGCTGGTCGCTCTTTCTGTTGAAACCGGTGTGTGTGCACGGGGGCGCCCCAAAAGGCCCGCCGTGCGGGAACTGCCGACGTGGGCAGGCTTACGGTGCGGGGCAGTAGTCCGCGACGTGGGCCACCCCGTCGATGACGGGGCAGGGGTCGAACGTGAAGATCACGAGGGTGCCGAGCACCAGGATGACCACGGTCGCCGTGTACAGGACACCCTTGAGCCACATACGGGTGCTGTTCTTCTCGGCGTAGTCGTTGATGATCACGCGGATGCCGTTGGTGCCGTGCAGCATGGACAGCCACAGCAGCGTGAGGTCCCAGATCTGCCAGACGGGGTCCGCCCACTTGCCGGCGACGAAGCCGAAGTCGATCCCGGTGATGCCGTCACCGGCGACGAGGTTCACGTAGAGGTGGACGAGGATCAGCACCAGGAGGATGGCGCCGGAGAGGCGCATGAAGAGCCAGGCGGTCATCTCGAAGTTGCCGCGCGAGCCGGGGGTGCGTGAGTAGCCCGGGGCGACGCGTCCGGAGCGGGGGCTTTCGATGGTTGGGGTAGCCATGGGTACTAACCTCCGAAGACGTGCGAGAGATGGCGGATCGAGAAGGCGATCATGACGACCGCCCAGAGGCCTACGACGGCCCACAGCATCTGGCGGTGGTACCTCGGACCCTTCTTCCAGAAGTCCACGAGGATGACGCGGACCCCATTGAAGGCGTGGAACAGGATGGCAGCGACGAGGCCGAGTTCCCCGAGACCCATGATCGGGTTCTTGTACGAGGCGATGACGGCGTCGTAGGCTTCCGGCGAAACGCGGACGAGCGACGTGTCCAGGACGTGCACGAGGAGGAAGAAGAAAATCACTACCCCGGTGATGCGGTGGGCCACCCAGGACCATTGGCCTTCCCGGCCACGGTAGAGGGTGCCTGCTGGTGTCAGTGTCTTCGGCATTGAAATTACCTCCCTGCATCGCATGGGCGTTAGCGCGTTATACGCAGGGATTACGCCGGTGCGACAGCACTCTTCAGATAAGAATAATGTAGGCCGGTGACACTTCCCGTTCAATTTAGGCACCCCTTCCCTGTGACCTTGTTAACACCCGTGCGCACCGGGGCGGACAGGGCATCGGCGGAGCGCCGACCGGGAGCCGGCCGGGACGGTGGCGAGGGTGCGTGCCGGGGTCCACGCCGGGACTGATGGAGGTCCTCCCCCGAGTGCCGGAGGCGCGGCCGGGGCCGTCCCCGATGGGGGACGGATCGCCGCCGCGCACCGCTCGTCCGTTACCGTGGAACGGATGAGTACAGAGAGGGCCGCGGCCCAGACCCCCGAGAACGTGCTGGACCGCTTCCACGGCGTCATCCCCGCGGGAGGCACGGGCACACGCCTGTGGCCGCTCTCGCGGGCGGCCGCACCCAAGTTCCTGCACGACCTCACGGGGTCCGGCAGCACCCTGATCAGGGCGACGTACGACCGCCTCCGGCCGCTGTGCGACGGACGCATCATGGTGGTCACCGGGATGGTGCACCGCCGGGCCGTGCTCGAGCAGCTGCCCGAGATCGAGGACATGAACCTGGTGCTCGAGGCCGAGCCGAAGGATTCCGGGGCGGCGATCGGGCTGGCAGCGGCCATCCTGCACCAGCGGGACCCGGACATCATCATGGGGTCCTTCGCCGCCGACCAGGTCATCGCGCCCGTGGACGTCTTCCAGGCTGCGGTGCGAGAGGCCATCCAGACCGCGGCACGGGGATACATCGTCACGATCGGCATCAAGCCGACCCACGCATCCACCGGGTTCGGGTACATCCGCGCCGGTGAATCGCTCGCCTCGGCGGGAGCGCCCAGCGCGCGCGCCGTCATCGAGTTCGTCGAGAAGCCCTCGCAGGAGGTCGCCGACGGCTATATCGGGAGCGGCAACTACTCGTGGAACGCGGGCATGTTCGTGGCACCCGTCGACCTCATGCTGAAGCACCTCTCCGCCAACGAGCCCGAGCTCTACGCGGGACTGATGGAGATCGCCGAGGCGTGGGACACCCCGCGCAGGGTGGAGGTGGCCCGCCGGGTCTGGCCGACCCTGCCGAAGATCGCGATCGACTACGCCGTGGCGGAGCCCGCCGCCGCCGCGGGCGACGTCGCCATGATCCCCGGGGAGTTCAACTGGGACGACGTCGGCGACTTCGCGGCCATCGGCCGCCTCAATCCTGCCGAGGAGAACAGCGAGCTCACGGTCATGGGGGAGGGGGCCCGCGTCTTCTCGGAGAACGCGTCCGGGATCGTCGTCTCCGACACCAAGCGGGTGATCGCCCTCATCGGCATCGACGACGTCGTCATCGTCGACACACCCGACGCGCTCCTCGTCACGACGAAGGAGCACGCGCAGGAGGTCAAGAAGGCCGTCGAGAGGCTGCGCGCCAGCGGCGACACGGACGTGCTGTAGGACGGGACCCCGATTCGTCCATGACACGGGCGAGTCCGATCGTGTGAGGGTGCCGGGCCGTCGGTCGGTAGGCTGATCCAGTGGAAACGTCCAGTACCCAGAGTCCGCCGATCTCCCGAGTAGGTGCCTCCCTCGAGCCGATGCTCGGCGAGCTGACCGAGATCCGGCGCGACATCCACCGGCATCCGGAGCTGTCCTACAAGGAGCACCGGACCACCGACCTGATCGTGGCCAGGCTCGCGCAGGCCGGGCTCGTGCCGCACCGGCTCGAGGGCACCGGAGCCTACGTGGACATCGGCCGGGGGCCCCTGCGGATCGCCCTGCGGGCGGACATCGACGCCCTGCCGATCGTCGAGGAGACGGGGCTGGACTACACGTCGGCCGCCACCGGTGTCACCCACGCGTGCGGGCACGACATCCACACCACGGTGATGCTGGGGGTCGCGCTCGTGCTCGCCGACCTGGATGCCGACGCGCCGCTGCCCGGCACGGTGCGCATCATCTTCCAGCCCGCGGAGGAGATGATGCCCGGCGGGGCGATCGACGTCATCGCCCAGGGCGTGCTCACCGGCGTCCCGCGGATCCTGGCGCTCCACTGCGATCCGAGGATCGACGTCGGCCTCGTCGGCACGCGTATCGGTGCCATCACCTCGGCGTCGGACACCATCCGCGTGGAGCTCAGCGGCCGCGGCGGCCACACCTCGCGCCCGCACCTCACCGAGGACCTCGTGTTCGCCCTCGCCTCCATCGCCGTGAACGTCCCGGCCGTCCTCTCGCGCCGCATCGACGTGCGCAGTGCGGTGTCCGTGGTGTGGGGGCAGATCCATGCGGGCTCCGCGCCCAATGCCATCCCGGCGCACGGCTTCATGTCCGGCACGCTCCGCTGCCTCGACGGGGAAGCCTGGGAATCGGCGGGCGAGCTGCTCGACCGTGCCGTGCGCGAGGTGGCCGCCCCGTTCGGGGTCGACGTGAGGCTCGAGCACATCCGCGGCGTCCCCCCGGTGGTGAACCAGGAGGCGGAGACCGGGTTACTGGAAGCCGCGGCCCGCGCCGAACTCGGTTCGGGCGCCGTCGTCCTCACCCCGCAGTCCATGGGCGGCGAGGATTTCGCCTGGATGACCCAGGAGGTGCCCGGTGCCATGATGCGGCTGGGCACGCGCACCCCCGGTGGCGAGACCTACGATCTCCACCGCGGGGACTACGCACCCGACGAAGGCGCGATCGCCTGCGGTATCCGCGTGATGGCCGTCGCCGCCCTCCAGGCCGTGCTCGGTCGCGACCACTGACGGCCGGGTCCTGCGTCCTGGAGGAACCGGGACCTCCTCCCGGCTGTCCTCAGCCGCCTGTGCATAACGAAAACCGAACGATCCTCCCGCCCCGACCGCCCGTGTAGTGTTCCCCATCACTTGGCGCTTAGGATATTCGCATACGTGCTGCACCGACGGTGTCGCGGCGCCACGGTCTCCCAGTGAAAACAGAGCCTCGGATCCAATCGTGGACCGTGATGGACACTCACTGGTATTCGTCCCGTGGCGCATTTCTCTCCTGGAGGCATTTTTGAAGAACTCACTGCGCTCATTCTCGCGTGGCACCGGCCTGTCCGCCGCCGTTCTCGGCGTCTCGGCCCTCGTCCTGTCCGGCTGCGGCGCGCCGCCCGCCGAGGACTCGGCCGGTGGCGGCTCGAGCGCCGAGGCCAACACCGACTACCTCGGCTGCATCGTCTCCGACTCCGGTGGATTCGACGACCGTTCGTTCAACCAGTCCAGCTACGAGGGCCTGAAGAAGGCCGAGGCGGACCTCGGCATCACGATCAACCAGGCCGAATCGCAGGCCGAGACCGACTTCGGCCCCAACGTCGACCAGATGGTCCAGGCCGGGTGCAACCTCACCGTCACCGTCGGCTTCCTGCTCGCGGACACGACGAAGGCAGCGGCGGAAGCCAACACCGATGCCAACTTCGCGATCGTCGACGACAACTCGATCGACCTGCCGAACGTCAAGCCGATCATCTACGACACGGCGCAGGCCGCGTTCCTCGCCGGCTACGCAGCGGCGGCGACCAGCGAGTCCGGCAAGGTGGCCACCTACGGCGGCATCAACATCCCGACCGTGACCATCTTCATGGACGGCTTCGCCGAGGGCGTGGACTACTTCAACGAGGAGACCGGCGGAGACGTGCAGCTCCTCGGCTGGGACAAGGAGAGCCAGAACGGCACCTTCGTGGGTAACTTCGAGGATGCCGCCGCAGGCAAGACCAACACCCAGAACTTCATCAACGAGGGTGCCGACATCATCATGCCGGTCGCCGGTCCGGTCGGCTCGGGCACGCTCGACGCCGTCATCGAGGCGAACGCGGGCGGCAAGGACGTCAAGGCGATCTGGGTCGACTCGGACGGCTACGAGACCGCCGGCAAGGGCGAGGAGTTCATCCTCACCTCCGTCATGAAGCTCATGGGCGACGCCGTCGAGGACGTCATCAGCACCGATGTGGAGGGCAACTTCGACAACACCCCGTACGTCGGCACCCTGGAGAACGGTGGCGTGGCACTGGCGCCGTTCCACGACCAGGAGGCCAGCGTCCCCGCCGATCTGCAGACCACGCTCGACGAGCTGAAGGAACAGATCATCTCCGGCGACATCGCGGTCGATTCGGCCGCCAGCCCGAAGTAACAGCGCACCGCACGAGAACCGCCTTCCTCCCGGGGCTTTCCGCCGGGAGGAGGGCGGTTTGCGTTCGCCGCGGGTGCATGCCCCGGAGCCGTGGCCGGTATCCTTTCCGGTGACGTCCACCGACGACAACAGAACAGAACAGGCTGGGTTGTGAAACTCGAACTGATCGGCATCACGAAGCGTTTCGGATCGCTCGTCGCCAACGACTCCATCGATCTCGTCGTGGAACCAGGACAGGTCCACAGCCTGCTCGGCGAGAACGGGGCCGGCAAGTCCACGCTCATGAACGTGCTGTACGGCCTCTACGACCCCACCGAGGGCGAGATCCGCGTCAATGACAAGCCGGTGACCTTCAAGGGACCGGGCGACGCGATGGCCGCGGGGATCGGCATGGTGCACCAGCACTTCATGCTGGTGCCGGTGTTCACCGTCGCGGAGAACGTGGCACTGGGCAACGAGGCCACCAAGGCCGGCGGGATGCTCAACCTGCAGGAGACCCGGACGCGCATCCGGCAGATCTCGGACCAGTACGGGTTCGACGTCGACCCCGACGCGGTCGTCGAGGACCTGCCGGTCGGCGTCCAGCAGCGCGTCGAGATCATCAAGGCGCTCGTCCGCGACGCCGAGGTCCTCATCCTCGACGAGCCGACAGCCGTCCTGACGCCCAAGGAGACCGACGAACTGCTCGGGATCATGGCGCAGCTCAAGGCGGACGGCACATCCATCGTCTTCATCTCGCACAAGCTCCGCGAGGTCAAGGCCGTCTCCGACGTGATCACCGTGGTCCGCCGCGGCAAGGTCGTCGGAACCGCCGACCCCAGCGCCCCGACCACGGAACTCGCGTCCCTCATGGTGGGGCGCGCCGTCAGCCTGACCCTGGACAAGAAGCCGGCCGCGCCGGGCGAGGTGACCTTCCGGGTCCGGGACCTCACCGTCCAGGCCCCCAACGGGCAGCGCGTGGTGGACGGCCTGAGCTTCGAGGTCGCCGAGGGCGAGATCCTCGCCGTCGCGGGTGTCCAGGGCAACGGCCAGACCGAACTCACGGAGGCGATCATGGGCCTCCAGGACCACGTCACCGGATCGATCACCCTCGGCGGGAACGAGCTCCTGGGCCGCAGCGTCAAGGACGTCATCCGCGCCGGCGTCGGTTTCGTCCCCGAGGACCGCAGCGTCGAGGGACTCGTCGGGACGTTCTCCGTCGCCGAGAACCTCATCCTCAACCGGTACGACGACGCGCCCTTCGCGAAGGGACTCTCCATGTCCCCGTCGGCCATCGAGAAGAACGCCGACGAGAAGATCGCCGAGTACGACGTGCGCACGCAGTCCGCGTCCGCCGCCGCGGGCACCCTCTCCGGCGGCAACCAGCAGAAGGTCGTCATGGCCCGCGAGTTCTCGCGGCCCCTCAAGCTGTTCATCGCCTCGCAGCCCACGCGCGGCGTCGACGTCGGTTCCATCGAGTTCCTGCACCGCAGGATCGTCGCGGAGCGCGACGGCGGCACGCCCGTCATCATCGTCTCCACCGAACTCGACGAGGTCCTCGAGCTCGCCGACCGGATCGCGGTCCTCTACCGCGGCCGCCTCATGGGGATCGTCCCCGGGTCCGTGTCACGCGACGTGCTCGGCCTGATGATGGCCGGTATGCCCGCCGAGGAAGCCCTGGCGCAGACACACGATATCCAAGGAGGAAACCTGTGAGCCCGCAGGACGACCGGCCGGTATCCCCGGCTCCCGACGGCGGCGCCCCGCCGACCCGGCGGGAAGCGAAGGAGGCCGCACGCCAGGACGAGGTGCGCCTCGAGAACGCCGTCGAGACGGCAGGCGGGGAGGTACCCCCTCCCGCGGTACCCGCGACGGCGGCGAGCCGCGGACCCGCGCCGGAGTCGACCCTCCTGCAGCGCGTCATGACGGGGAACGCGCTCGTCGCCTTCCTGTCGGTGGTGCTGTCCCTGATCCTCGGTGGAGTGCTCATCGCGGTCACCGACCAGAACGTGGCGCGGGCGTCGTCGTACTTCTTCAGCCGCCCGCAGGACACCCTCGGTGCTGCCTGGACGGCGGCGTCGAGCGCCTACATCGCGCTCTTCCAGGGCTCGGTCTTCAACTTCGGCGGAGATTCCTTCTCCCGCATGATCTACCCCCTGACGCAGACCCTGACCGTCGCGACCCCGCTGATCTGCGCGGGGCTCGGCGTGGCCCTCGCCTTCCGGGCCGGCCTCTTCAACATCGGTGCCCAGGGACAGATCCTGATCGGCGCCACGTTCGCGGGCTGGATCGGCTTCACGCTGCACCTGCCCGTCGGCCTCCACCTGCTGCTCGTGATCCTCGCGGGCATGGTCGGCGGCGCCGTCTGGGCCGGTCTCGTGGGCCTCCTGAAGGCTCGGACCGGTGCACACGAGGTCATCCTGACGATCATGTTCAACTACATCGCGACGAACCTGGTGCTGTACTTCCTGAGCACCCCGGCGTTCCAGCGGCCGGGTTCCACGAACCCGATCAGCCCGCAGCTCGACGCGAGCGCCCTGTACCCGCCGCTGCTCGGTCCGGCGTTCCGCCTGCACTGGGGCTTCGTCGTCGCCGTCCTGGCCACCGTCTTCGTGTGGTGGCTGCTCAACCGGTCGACCGTCGGGTTCGAGCTCCGTGCCGTCGGCGCCAACGCGAGCGCGGCCCGCACCGCCGGTGTCAACGTCAGCAGGGGCTACATCCTCGCGATGGCCATCGCCGGGGCCCTCGCCGGCCTCGCCGGCGTGGCCCAGGTCTCCGGGACCGAGAAGGTCCTCACCTCGGGCGTCGCTGCGAGCTTCGGCTTCGACGCGATCACGGTGGCACTCCTCGGCCGGTCCTCGCCGTGGGGCACCTTCGCGGCGGGCATCCTCTTCGGCGCCTTCCGCGCCGGGGGAGTGGCCATGCAGGCCTCGACGGGCACGAGCATCGACATCGTCCTCGTCGTGCAGTCGCTGATCGTCCTCTTCATCGCGGCGCCGCCACTCGTCCGTGCGCTCTTCCGCCTCCCGGCACCGGGCGCCGCGCGCACGGGCAAGGGCGGCACCCCTCACCGCACGCCAGCCTCGACCGGAGCAGCAGCATGAGCACAGCAACCACCGCTCGCGACGAGCGCCAGAACGCAGCCGGCGACGCGGCCGTGCGGAGCTGGAAGAACCCGGTCATCCTCTCCGTCGTCGCCCTCTTCGCCCTCCTCGTCTTCGCACTCGGAGCGCCGGGCAACGACGTCACGTTCAGGCTGTCGGAGGAGAACGACCCGATCGTCCTGCCGTCCATCGTGGTGTCCGCCCCGGTGATCGGCTGGATCGCGGCACTCGCGATGATCGCCCTCGCCGTCCTCGCGATCCTGCGCACGCGCTCGGGGCGGAAGATCCCCGCCTGGCTGCTGGCCGTCTTCGCCGTCCTGTTCCTCGTCGCGTTCCTGACGTGGGTCGTCGGGAGCGCCCGCACCCCCAACGTCGCCCTCTACGGTCTCCTCGCCGGATCCGTCACCCTGGCCGTGCCGCTGATCTTCGGCTCGCTCTCGGGCGTGCTGTGCGAGCGCTCCGGCGTCGTGAACATCGCGATCGAGGGCCAGCTGCTGTTCGGCGCGTTCGCGGCCGCGGTCGCGGCGTCGCTGTCCGGGAGTGCCTTCGTCGGCCTCCTCGCCGCGGCGGTGGCGGGCGTCCTCGTGTCCCTCGTCCTCGCCGTCTTCAGCATCCGCTACGTCGTGAACCAGGTGATCGTCGGCGTCGTGCTGAACGTCCTGGTCTCCGGGCTGACCGGTTTCCTGTTCTCCGCCGTGCTGAGCGAGGACGCGGAGCGGTGGAACTCGCCGCCGCGCCTGCCCGTGATCGAGATCCCGCTGCTCGCGGACATCCCGGTGATCGGCCCGATCCTCTTCCAGCAGACCATCGTGGGCTACCTCATGTACGTCGCGGTGGCCGTCGTCTACGTGGCGCTCTACCACTCGCGCTGGGGCCTGCGCACGCGCGCCGTCGGCGAGCACCCCAAGGCCGCCGACACCCTCGGCGTCAACGTCAACCGCATGCGCTTCACCAACGTGCTGCTCGCGGGCGTCGTCGCGGGCGTCGGAGGATCCTTCTTCACGCTCGTCGCCGTCTCGGGCTTCGGCCGCGACATGACCGCGGGCCAGGGCTACATCGCGCTCGCCGCCCTGATCTTCGGTCGGTGGAACCCGATCGGGGCCTTCTTCGCGGCGCTGCTGTTCGGCTTCGCCACGAACCTGTCCAACGTGCTCAGCCTGCTCGGCACGCCCGTGCCGGACCAGTTCCTGCGCATGCTGCCGTACGTGGTGACGGTCTTCGCGGTCGCGGGGCTCGTCGGCCGCTCGCGGGCACCGGGCGCCAGCGGTATCCCGTACATCAAGGGCTAGGAGGCTCAGCAGCATGACCGACGACGAGATCCCCTGGGACTCCCTGGCCGCCACGGCGAGGGACGCCATGGAACGCGCCTACGTCCCCTATTCGAAGTACCCCGTGGGGGCCGCGGCCCTGCTCGAGGACGGCCGCATCATCTCCGGCTGCAACGTGGAGAACGCCTCCTACGGTCTGACCCTGTGCGCGGAGTGTGCGCTCGTGAGCGCGCTGGCCATGAGCGGCGGCGGGCGTATCCGGGCGTTCAGCTGCGTGGACGGCGAGGGCAGCACCCTCATGCCGTGCGGGCGCTGCCGCCAGCTGCTGTACGAGTTCCGGGCGCCGGACATGGTGCTCATGACCGTCAGCGGCATCTGCACCATGGACGAGGTCCTGCCGGACGCCTTCGGGCCACAGCACCTCGCCTGACCCAGGGGCGCGGCCGGACAGGCCGCGCCCCTCCTCTTCCCCTTCCCATTCCACGGCTCCTGCCAGGAGCCGCACCACGATCCGAGGATCCCCATGACCGAAGCCTTCGACGCCGTCGACATCATCCGTACCAAGCGCGACCGGGGCACGCTCTCGCCCGAGCAGATCGACTGGACCATCGACGCCTACACGCGTGGCGTCATCGCCGACGAGCAGATGGCCGCCCTCAACATGGCGATCCTGCTCAACGGCATGGACCGCGCCGAGATCTCGCGCTGGACCGCCGCGATGATCGCCTCCGGCGAGCGCATGGACTTCTCCTCGCTCGGCCGCCCCACCAGCGACAAGCACTCCACCGGGGGCGTCGGCGACAAGATCACCCTGCCGCTGGCCCCGCTCGTCGCCGTCTTCGGCGTCGCCGTGCCGCAGCTCTCCGGACGCGGCCTCGGCCACACGGGGGGCACCCTGGACAAGCTGGAATCCATCCCCGGCTGGCGTGCGCACCTCAGCAACGAGGACATGCTGCGCCAGCTCGCCGAGGTGGGCGCGGTCATCTGCGCCGCCGGGACGGGACTGGCCCCCGCGGACAAGAAGCTCTATGCCCTGCGCGACGTCACGGGGACCGTCGAGGCCATCCCGCTCATCGCGTCCTCGATCATGAGCAAGAAGATCGCCGAGGGGACCGGGTCGCTGGTCCTGGACGTGAAGGTGGGCAGCGGGGCCTTCATGAAGGACGTCGACCAGGCACGCGAGCTCGCCGAGACCATGGTGGCCCTCGGCAGGGACGCCGGCGTGAACACCGTGGCGCTCCTCACCGACATGAGCACACCCCTCGGACTGACGGCCGGCAACGCCATCGAGGTCGAGGAGTCGGTGGAGGTCCTCGCCGGCGGCGGACCGGCCGACGTCGTCGAGCTCACCGTGCGCCTCGCGGAGGAGATGCTCGCGTGCGCGGGCGTGCACGACGCCGACCCGGCGGCCGCGCTGAAGGACGGACGCGCGATGGATGTCTGGAACAGGATGATCCAGGCGCAGGGCGGAGACCCCCGCGCGACCCTGCCCGTGGCGAAGGAGTCCGAGGTCGTCCTGGCGCCGGCCGACGGCGTGCTCGTGGGCCTCGACGCGCTCTCGGTGGGCGTCGCCGCCTGGCGGCTCGGAGCCGGCCGGGCCCGCAAGGAGGACCAGGTGCAGGCGGGGGCCGGCGTGCGGCTGCACGCGAAGCCGGGAGCCTCCGTGCGTGCGGGGGAGCCCCTGATGACGCTGCTCACGGACACCCCGGAGAAGTTCGACCGTGCACGGGACGCGCTGGCCGACGCCGTCGTGATCGCACCGGAGGGTTCCCGCCCGGCGCAGCAGCTCATCATCGACCGCATCGCCTGAGGTCCGGATCGCCTGAGTCCGGATCGCCTGAGGTCCGGATCGCCCGAGGTCCGGATCGCGTGAGGTCCGGATCGGGCCACCTCCGGTGCGACCCCTAGGGGGAACGGGCGCCGGCCTCATCCCTGGGGGTGAGGCCGGCCGCGGGCCGGATCGCCCGCAAGGGCGACGACCCGGGACGGCTGCCGCGGGTAGCGTCGACGGCAGACGCGCGGCAGCGGTTCCCGGTTCCCCCCGGCACCGCGACGGCGTCGTCCGGCCCCGTTCCGACGACCGCCTCCACCCCTGGTGGCGGGTCGCACGGGGTGTACCGGCGGAGGAGCCCCAGGATGGATGCGATCACCAGTGCCCTCGACGGCATCAGCGACGTCGTGCTGGCCGCCGCGGAGCAGCCCTGGGTGTACCTCCTGGTGCTCGTGTGCTGCGTCGTGGACGGTTTCTTCCCGCCGTTCCCCAGCGAGTCCGTCGTCGTCGGCCTCGCGTCGCTCGTCCTCACCCAGGGCGTGCCGAACCCCTGGCTGCTGATCCTGGTCGCGGCCGCGGGCGCGTTCCTCGGCGACAACATCGCCTTCCGCTTCGGCCGGGGGATCGGCACCACGCGCTTCCGGTGGATGAGGCGACCGCGCATGCAGCGGTCCTTCACCTGGGCGGGGAACGAACTCGCGAAGCGGGCCGCGTCACTGATCCTGGTAGCGCGCTTCATCCCGATCGGCCGCGTGGCGGTCAACCTCACGGCGGGGGCCACCGGGTACTCGCAGCGCCGGTTCGTCGCCCTCACGGCCCTCTCCGGTGTGGTGTGGGCCGGCTACTCCGTGGGTATCGGCGCGGTCGCGGGGACCTGGTTCCAGCACAACCATCTGCTGGGCGTCGCGGTGGCCGTCGGGATCGCCGTCGTCCTCGGGTTCCTCGTGGACCGCGTGATCGCCCTCGTCCGCGGCTCGACGCCGCTCCAGGCCGCCGTCGAGGAGCCCCAGGACTCTCCGGAGCCGGCCCGGGAGACGAGCCCTCCCTGAGGCGCATCGCGTAGGCTTGACGGCGTGACCCAGACCCAGAACGACGCTGCCATCGACATCCGGACCCTGCCGAAGGTCTCCCTCCACGACCACCTCGACGGCGGCCTGCGGCCGGCCACCATCCTCGAGCTCGCCGCCGACATCGGGCACGAGCTCCCGGCACCGGACGCCGAGTCCCTCGGGACCTGGTTCCGCGAGTCCGCGGACTCGGGATCGCTCGAGCGGTACCTCGAGACCTTCGACCACACCATCGCCGTCATGCAGACGCGGGAGGGGCTCACGCGGGTCGCCCGGGAGTTCGTCGAGGACCTGGCGCTCGACGGCGTGGTCTACGGGGAAGTGCGGTGGGCGCCGGAGCAGCACACGCAGAAGGGCCTGACGCTCGACGAGGCCGTCGAGGCGGTCCAGGAAGGCCTCGAGGCGGGTGCCGCGGCGGCCATCGCCGCGGGACGCGTCATCCAGGTGGGCCAGCTCATCACGGCGATGCGGCACGCGGACCGCGGCCAGGAGATCGCCGAGCTCGCCGTCCGCCACCGCGACCGCGGCGCCGTCGGCTTCGACATCGCCGGGGCGGAGAACGGCTTCCTGCCCTCGCGCTTCGCCGACGCCTTCACGTACCTCGCCTCCGAGCAGTTCCCCGCGACCGTGCACGCGGGCGAGGCGGCCGGGCTGGACAGCATCCAGGACGCCCTCGTCGCGGGACGTGCGCTGCGCCTCGGCCACGGCGTCCGCATCGCCGAGGACATCGAAATCGAGGAGTCGGCGGACGACGACGCCGCCGACGGCGAGGAGGTCGGCATCGCCAACCTGGGCCGTATCGCCTCCTGGGTCCGCGACCGCGGCATCCCGCTCGAGCTGTGCCCGTCGTCGAACCTGCAGACCGGCGCCATCGCGGCCTTCGGCGACACGATCGACGCCCACCCCTTCGACCTGCTGTACCAGCTGGGCTTCAAGGTCACCGTGAACACCGACAACCGCCTGATGAGCGGCGTGACCCTGACGGGCGAGTTCGAACTCCTCGTCGGCACGTTCGGCTACGACCTCGGCGACCTGCTCGAACTGACCCTCAACGCGGTGGACGCCGCGTTCCTGCCGCTCGAGGACCGCGAAGCCCTGGCCGAGCACATCACCGCGAGCTTCGACAGGGCCGCGGGCCGGGCCGCCGCCTAGCCGCTCCGGTGACGGACGCAGCAGCGGCACGGCCCGGAGCCGCGCCCGGAAGGCCTCCGGGCGCCGCGGTCGGCCGCCTGGTGGAGGTGGTGGACCTCCTCCGCCGGCACTGCCCCTGGACGGCTGCGCTGGAGCCGGCGTCGCTGCTCGAGTATCTCGTCGAGGAGACGTACGAGCTCTACGAGGCGGTCGACGACGTCGCCCGCGCCGAGCGGCCGTCGCAGGAGCTCCTGGACGAACTGCGCGGGGAGCTGGGGGACGTGCTCTTCCAGGTGGTCCTCCACGCACAGCTGCAGGCCGAGGTCGGATCCTTCGGGCTCGCCGAGGTTGCTGAGGGGCTGACCGCCAAGCTCGTGCGGCGGAATCCCCACGTGTTCTCGCCCGACGGAGCCCTGCGCGGCGGACCGGCCGGATCGGTCGCGGACATCGTCGCCACGTGGCAGGCCGTCAAGCAGCAGGAACGCCCGGCCCGCACGTCCCCCTTCGACGGCATCCCGCGCCACCTGCCGGCTCTCGCCTTCGCCGCCAAGACGCTCGCACGGGCGGGAGAGCGGGGCGACGGTGTGCCCGACCCTGCGGGCGAAGCCGGGCTGGGCCGGGAACTGCTGGAGCTGGTGCGGCGCGCCGTGGCGAGCGGCGTGGATCCCGAGCGCGCACTGCGCCGGGCCGTAATGGACCACCAGCAGGACGTCGTCGGCGATGCGTGAGCCCTGCGACGGCGCCGCCCGCGTCACACGCGGGTGATCCACCCCACGTGCAGGACGGACGTGAACTAGGGTGGGAGCAACACCTCCGTTGCTCCGACAAAGACGTCCCAACATGATGTGAACCCCTACACTCCAACGAAGAGGAGCAAATCCATGGCCATCATCGACGCCATCCACGCGAGGGAGATCCTCGATTCCCGCGGCAACCCCACGGTCGAGGTCGAGGTCCTGCTCGACGACGACACCTTCGGCCGCGCGGCCGTCCCCTCCGGTGCCTCCACCGGCGCCTTCGAGGCCAACGAGCGCCGCGACGGCGAGAAGGACCGCTACCTCGGCAAGGGCGTCCTCCAGGCCGTCGAGGCCGTCATCGAGCAGATCCAGCCGGCACTCCTCGGGTTCGACGCCGCGGACCAGCGTGCCATCGACCAGGCGATGATCGACCTGGACGGTACGGAGAACAAGTCCAACCTGGGCGCCAACGCGATGCTGGGTGTCTCCCTCGCCATCGCCCGCGCCGCCGCCGAGTCCTCGGCCCTGCCGCTCTACCGCTACCTCGGCGGCCCGAACGCGCACGTCCTGCCGGTACCCCTGATGAACATCCTCAACGGCGGTTCGCACGCCGACTCGGACGTCGACATCCAGGAATTCATGATCGTCCCGCTCGGCGCGCAGTCCTACTCCGAGGGACTCCGCTGGGGCGTCGAGGTCTACCACGAACTGAAGTCCGTGCTGAAGGAGAAGGGCCTCGCCACCGGCCTCGGCGACGAGGGCGGGTTCGCCCCGAACCTGCCGTCCAACCGCGACGCACTGGATCTCATCACCACCGCCGTCGAGCGCGCGGGCTACACCCCGGGGACCGACATCGCGTTCGCCCTCGACGTCGCCGCCTCCGAGTTCTACAAGGACGGCGCCTACCAGTTCGAGGGCAAGGCCCTCAGCACGGAGGAGATGAGCGCCTACTACGTGGAGCTCGTCCGCGACTACCCGCTGGTCTCCATCGAGGACCCCCTCGACGAGGACGACTGGGAGGGCTGGAAGCACCTCACGGACTCGATCGGCGACAAGGTCCAGCTGGTCGGCGACGACCTGTTCGTCACGAACCCGGTGCGCCTGGCCAAGGGGATCTCGAACCAGACCGCCAACTCGCTGCTGGTGAAGGTCAACCAGATCGGCACCCTCACGGAGACGCTCGACGCCATCTCCATGGCGCAGCGTGCCGGCTACACGACGATCACCTCGCACCGTTCGGGTGAGACCGAGGACACCACGATCGCCGACATCTGCGTGGCCACCAATGCGGGCCAGATCAAGACGGGTGCTCCTGCACGCAGCGAGCGGGTGGCCAAGTATAACCAGCTGCTGCGCATCGAGGAGGAGCTCGACGACGCCGCCCGCTACGCCGGACGCAGCGCCTTCCCGCGTTTCACGGCCTAGTTGATCCGCAGTTGATCGGCAGGGCGGTTACCCTCGTTAAGCGGGTCCCGCGAGGGACCCGACGCGACCACACGCGAAAGCATTGACGAGGAGCTTCATGACTGCCCGCCGCCCCAACGTGCCGCGAGCCGGCCGTCCGACGCCTGTGGCGGAGGAACGGCCGGCTCCCGGGACGGCCAGGGGCCAGACCCCTGCCCACGGCCCGCGGACGTCCGGCTCCGCAACCCCGGCCGGTCCGGGATCGGCCGGTCGTGGCCATGTGCCGTCCCCGGGCCGGCCGCGATCCTCGGGATCCGCACTGCCCGGGACCGCCGCACCGCGGACCGCAGGACCCTCCGCGACGAAGGATCCCCGCGGGGCCGGCGGAACGGCGGGAACGACGCCTGCGCGCTCTGTGCGCCAGGCCGCGGCCTCCACTCCGCCCGGAGCCTCGAAGCCGTCGTCCCCGTCCGAGGCGCGGGCCGCCGAACGGTCCCAGCTCGCCGGCAGCATCCGCCGCGGCAGGCTCGGTGCCAGTCGTGCCGAGACCGCCATCCAGCCGGCGGAGGAGGCGACGCCGATCCCCGCGAAGTCCTTCTCCGGTCGCCTGCTGGCGCTCGCCGTCGTGCTCATCGCCGTGATCGTGCTGCTGGCGCCGTCCGTGAGCAGGTACCTGCAGCAGCAGGCGGAGCTCGACGCGCTCCGTGCGGACATCGCCCGGCAGCAGCAGGAGCAGGCGGACTACCGGTCGGAGCTCGCCCGCTGGGACGACCCGGCCTTCGTCCGGCAGCAGGCGCGCGAGCGCATCTTCCTCGTGATGCCGGGCGAGACCCGGTACCTGGTCAAGGGCGCCGACGGGATCGAGGACAGCACGGGCGAGGGCTCGGCCGCCGACCCGGCCGACCTGCCCTGGGTCGACTCCCTCTGGAGCTCGGTCGCCCGCGCAGCGACAGATTGAGCGGGCCGGGCGCCGCCGCGCCCCCTGCGAACCGTACGCCCCGGAGCGTCCAGGAAGGAACAGCGTGACCCACCACGACCAGCATGACGAGCGCGACGAGCGAGGTCCCGAGGGACAGGATCCCCGGACCCCCAGCGCACGCGACCTCGACGTCCTCAGTCGCCAGCTCGGCCGCCCCGTGCGGGACGTCGTCGAGATCGGGGCGCGGTGCGTCTGCGGCAATCCGCTCGTCGCCACCACCGCACCCCGCCTCTCGAACGGCATCCCGTTCCCCACCACCTACTACCTCAGCCATCCCGTGGTCACCTCCGCCGTGTCGCGGCTCGAGGCCGACGGCGTCATGACCGAGATGAGCGACCGGCTGACCGCCGACGCCGGCCTCGCCGAGCGCTACCGGGCCGCCCACGAGGCGTACCTCGCCGCGCGCGACGCCGTCGGGCAGCGGGCTGGGACCGGCCCGGTCCCCGAGATCGACGGTGTCTCGGCCGGAGGCATGCCCACCCGCGTCAAGTGCCTGCACGTCCTCGTGGGCCACTCGCTCGCGGCGGGACCCGGGGTCAATCCGCTGGGCGACGAGGCGATCGCACGGATAGCGCCGTGGTGGACGCCGGAGCACTGCTCCTGCGACGGGGCCTGGGACACCACGGGGCAGGCACCCCACGCCGACCTCAGCCGGCACACCAGGACCCAGGGCCTGAGCCCCGAGGAGCTTGAGGCGAAGCGGGCGGCGCGCCGCCGCGGAGCGGAGCCGGACGGCACGGCAGACGCGAGCACGCCGGTCGCCGGGGCCCACGCCGCTTACACCACGGCTTCCGCCCCGGCTTCCACCACCGCTTCAGCCCCCAGCGGCGCCACCGAGGAGAAGTAATGCGTACAGCTGCCATCGACTGCGGCACCAATTCCATCCGACTCCTGATCGCGGACATCGCGGACGGGGTCCTCACCGACGTCGAACGACTCATGCGCGTGGTGCGCCTCGGCGAGGGGGTCGACGCGACCGGCCGACTCTCGGAGGCGGCGCTCACGCGGACCTTCGCCGCGACCGAGGAGTATGCGGAGCTCATCGACCGGCACGGCAACCCGCCGGTGCGCTTCGTCGCGACGTCGGCGTCCCGCGACGCCGAGAACCGCCAGGACTTCGTCGACGGCATCCGGGCACGGCTGGGCGTCGAGCCGGAGGTCGTCTCCGGCGATGAGGAGGCGAGGCTGTCCTTCGCCGGCGCCGTGAGCGTCCTCGAGGCTGCCCGCGACGAGACGGTCCTGGTGATCGACCTCGGCGGCGGGAGCACGGAGTTCGTGGCCGGGACGGCCGGCGGCCTCATCGCCGCGCGGAGCACCGACATGGGGTGCGTCCGCTACACGGAGCGCTTCCTCAAGGACAACCCGCCGACGCCGGACCAGATCGCGGCGATGGAGGCGGAGGTCGGCCGCATGATGGACGACGCCGCGGCGCAGGTCCCCCTGGACAGGATCACGAAGATCGTCGGCGTCGCCGGGAGCGTCACCACGGTCACCGCGCACGCCCTCGGTCTCCCGTCCTACCAGCCGGAGCGGATCCACGGCGCGGAGCTGCCGATCCCGGTGGTCTCGGCGGCGGCAGCGGACCTCCTGCACATGACGCGGCAGGACAGGGCCGCACTGCCCTACATGCACCCCGGCCGCGTCGACGTGATCGGTGCGGGAGCGCTCATCTGGAGGTCGATCGTTGAGCGCGTCGCCGACGTCACGGACGGCCGGGTCTCGACGGCGGTCACGAGCGAGCACGACATCCTCGACGGGATAGCCCTCGGCATCGCGGAGCGGGAACGGTGAGCTGATGCGCACCCGACGGCGCATCGCCGTGCGGACGGGCGCCGCCGTCGTCGCCGGCCTGGTGGCCCTGCTGCCCGCTGCGGTGCCCGCCGCGGCGGACGAGGTGCGTGCCAAGGAGTACTGGCTCGAGGACTACGGCATCGCCGAGGCCTGGAGGAGCACGCAGGGTGAGGGCGTCACGGTGGCCGTGATCGACAGCGGGATCGACGGGAACCATCCGGATCTGGCCGGTGCCGTGGTGGGCGGCACGGACGCCTCCGGTGCGGGAGATCCGCGGGGGCAGCGCGGCATCGGGGAGGTGCCCGGCCACGGCACCCTCGTCGGGACCCTCCTGGCCGGACGCGGGCACACCGACGGACCGGAGCAGGCGGGACCGTCGGCCAGGCCGTCCGGCGGCAGCACGGCGAAGGCCACGCCCGCGCGGGACCCCTTCGGCCAGTACGGCGAGGGGCCGGACGGCATCGTGGGAGTGGCGCCGAAGGCCGACCTGCTCGCCGTCTCGGTGTGGATCGAGGGGCAGAACAGCGGCCCCAACCCCGCAGGCGTGACGGTGGACGAGCAGGTACCGGCCGCCGTCCGCTGGGCCGTCGACAACGGCGCCGACGTCATCAACATGTCCCTCGGCAGTACCAGTACCGCCTGGCCGGAGAGCTGGGACGAGGCCTTCCTGTACGCGGAGCAGAACGACGTCGTCATCGTCGCCGCCGCAGGCAACCGGGCCGGGGGACTGACCCAGGTCGGTGCGCCCGCCACGATCCCCGGTGTCCTCGCGGTCGCAGGACTCGACCGGTCGGGCGTCGCAAGCGCCGAGGCGTCCTCGGAGGGCATCAGCATCGCGGTCGCCGCTCCGTCCGAGAATCTCGTCGGAGGCCTGCCCGGTGGGTTCTACGCCGACTGGTCCGGCACCTCCGGAGCGGCACCCCTCGTGTCCGGCGTCGCCGCGCTCATCCGGTCCAGGTACCCCGAGCTCTCGGCAGCGCAGGTCGTCAACCGCATCGTCGGCACCGCGCGCGATGCAGGCCGCCCGGGGTTCGACACGCTCTACGGCTACGGCGTGCTCGACGTCGCCGCCGCTGTCGGGGAGGACCTCGCGGTGCCGGAGGAGAACAGGCTCGGCAGCATGGCGGAGTGGATCCAGCTCTACCGTCGCGGGGGCACGGCGCCCACACCCCTGCCCACGCCGCCGGATCTCCCGGCGGCAGAGGTGATCCCTCCACCGCCGGTGCCGACGGCCGAGGATCCGCTCGCGTCGGTCCACACCGTACCCGCCGTCGTCGTCCTCGGATCCGGGGCCCTGATGCTCGCCGTGCTGGCGGGCGGGGGGCTGCACGTGACCCGCGTGAGGAGGCGCCGGACCGCGTCCGCCGGGGACGAACCGGGCCTGGTCGTGGCGGTCCCGGGACGCGGGAACGAGCGGGGAGCGCCAGGGGTTCCGCGTCCGCCACGGAGTTAGTGAAGATTTTCACAAAGTCCGGTAGCATCGGGGACATGGCATCGAACCCACACTTCTCGGACCGCCCGCGCATCCTCGTCGTCGGCGGCGGTTACGTAGGCCTCTACGTCGCGCACAGGCTGCAGAAAAAGGTCAAGGACCACGGCGGGATCGTCACGCTGGTCGATCCGCTGCCCTACATGACCTACCAGCCGTTCCTCCCCGAGGTCGCCGCCGGCAGCATCGAACCGCGCCACGCGATCGTGTCCCACCGCAAGCACCTGCGGAAGACGGAGCTCATCTCGGGCAAGGTCACCTCGATCGACCACGCAGGCCGCAAGGCTACGATCGCCCCCACGGGCGGCGGTGACCCGTTCGACCTCGGCTACACCGACGTCGTCGTCGCTGCCGGTTCCATCACGCGCACCTTCCCGATCGACGGGCTCAAGGACCAGGGCATCGGCCTCAAGACCATCGAGGAGGCCGTGGCGCTCCGCGACCGGATGCTCGAGCGCATCGAGACGGCCTCCGTCCTGCCCGAGGGTCCCGAGCGCGATCGCGCCCTGACCTTCGTCGTCGTCGGCGGCGGGTTCGCCGGGATCGAGACCATCACGGAGATGGAGGACGCGGCCCGCGACGCCGTGAAGGCCAACGGACGCCTCAGCCGCTCCGATCTGCGCTTCGTCCTCGTCGAGGCCATGGGACGCATCATGCCCGAGGTCACCGCCGAGCAGGCCGAGTGGGTCGTCGGCCACCTTCGCTCCCGCCAGATCGAGGTCCTGCTGAACACGTCGCTCTCCAGCGCCGTCGACGGCACCCTCAAGCTCATCAACATGCCGGACAAGACGCCCGCCGACGAGTTCGAGACCGACACCCTCATCTGGACCGCCGGTGTGCAGGCCAACCCCGTGGTCCGCTCCACCGACTTCCCGGTCGACGAGCGCGGCCGCGTCCGTGCCACCCCCGAGCTGCGCATCACGGGCGACGACGGACCCATCGAGCACGCCTGGACCGCCGGCGACGTCGCTGCCGTACCGGACCTCACCGGTGGGGGAGTCGGCGGCTTCTGCGTCCCGAACGCCCAGCACGCCGTGCGCCAGGCCAAGCTCCTCGCCGCCAACATCCTGGCGGCGAACTACGGGCTGGGTGAGGTCAAGGAGTACCGCCACACCAACCTCGGCGCCGTGGCCGGCTTCGGCCAGTTCAAGGGTGTCGCGAACATCATGGGCTTCGGCATGAAGGGCTTCCCGGCCTGGCTCGCACACCGCGGCTACCACGGCTTCGCGATGCCCATGTACGAGCGCAAGGCCCGCGTGATCGTCAACTGGAGCATGAGCTTCCTGTTCGGCCGCGACCTCGCCCCGATCTCGGACCTCCAGACGCCCCAGCGCCAGTTCCGCGAGGCGGCCACCCCGCCGCCGAAGAAGGACACGGCGCTGCAGAGCCAGCCGCCCACGCCGGCAGGCAAGGCCGCATCCGCCAAGGCTTCCGCCTGACGTAGCGCAGCACAGCACGAAGAACGACGGCGACCGCCTCCCCGGGGTCGCCGTCGTTCTTCGTGGAGCGTGTCCGGGAGGTCCGCGTGTCCGCGGTACGCTTGACCGGCTGGCCGGCCCCAGTAGCCCAATGGCAGAGGCAGCAGACTTAAAATCTGTTCAGTCAGGGTTCGAGTCCCTGCTGGGGCACTCCCCGTCCACGGCCCACCGTCCTGTTTCGAACCGCACGGCTGCCGTCCGTCGATAGGCAGTGGACTGAGTAGCGCCCGCTGTCAAGAGTGCGTTCCGCCTCCTGTGATGAGCGTTACAAGGATGTAACCCGATTCCCTTATCTCAGACACAAAATTGCATTAGTTTTTCCTACAAGCCAGGAACACCTGGCAATCGCGTCAAAGGCGGCAAGAGCCTTTCGGTCGAGGAGACTAATTAATGACTGCATCACGCAACTCCGCGCGGTTCGGCATCGGGGAGAATGCCCCGCGCGCGGCAAAGGTCGCTGCCCTGAGCCTGGGCATCGCGCTCTTTGCCTCCGGCTGCGGTGGCGGCGGGACCACGGGTTCCGAGGCCGAGGGTGGCGACACCGAGACCACCGCTGCTGCCGGCACTTCTGCACTGGCCTGTCCCGAGAGCGAGGGCGGCACCGGTGAGGAGCAGGGCGAGAAGGGTGATCCCGCAGCCGTACCGGCCAGCAAGACCACGAGCCCGGAGCCGCTCAAGATCGGCTCCATCCTGCCGACCACCGGCACCCTCGCGTTCCTCGGCCCGCCCGAGATCGCCGGCGTCAACCTCGCCGTCGAGGAAGTCAACGCCGCAGGCGGTGTGCTGGGCCAGGACATCTCGATCACGCACCGTGATTCCGGTGACACCACCACCGACATCGCGACCCAGTCCGTGACCGATCTGCTCTCGCAGAACGTCAGCGCTATCGTCGGTGCCGCATCGTCGGGCGTCTCGAAGACCGTCATCAACCAGATCACCGGTGCCGGCGTGGTGCAGTTCTCGCCCGCCAACACCGCCGCCGAGTTCACGACCTGGGACGACCAGGGACTGTACTTCCGCACCGCTCCCTCGGACGTCCTCCAGGGCCGCACGCTCGGCAACTACATCATGACCTGTGGCGCCCAGACCGTCGGCATGATCACCCTGAACGACGCGTACGGCACCGGCCTGCAGGGCACCATCCAGGAGACCGTCGAGTCGGCGGGCGGCCAGGTCGTCGCCAACGAGATGTTCAACACGGGTGACTCGCAGTTCTCGAGCCAGGTGGACGCGATCGCCGCGGCGAAGCCGGATGCGATCGTCCTCATCAGCTTCGACGAGGCCAAGAGCATCGTCCCGCTGCTCGTCGCCAAGGGCATCGATGCCAGCACGCTGTTCATGGTCGACGGCAACACCTCCGACTACAGCGCGGACCTCGACGCAGGAACCCTCGAAGGAGCCCAGGGCACCATCCCCGGCCCCTTCACCGGAACCGGCTTCCAGGAGAGCCTCGCGACGATCGACCCGAACCTCACCAGCTACGCCTACGCCGGCGAGAGCTACGACGCCGTGAACCTCATCTCGCTCGCCTCCGAGGCCGCGGGAAGCGTCGAGGGCACGGAGATCGCGAAGCAGCTCGAGTCCGTCTCGAAGGACGGTACCAAGTGCTTCGACTTCGCGGGCTGCGTCACGCTCCTGCGCGAGGGCGAGGACATCGACTACGACGGAGTGTCCGGTCCCGTGACCTTCGACGAGAACGGTGACCCCACCGAGGCCGCCATCGGTATCTACAAGTACGACGCAGAGAACAAGCCCCAGCCGAGCCGTTCCGAGGTCGGAAAGCTCTAGTCCGGGATTCCCTCCCGATCGGAAGACACACGCAGAAGGCCCCGGCCACCCTTCCCAGGAAGGCGTGGACGGGGCCTTCTCCGTGCACGGCGTGAGCCGAGGAGGCGCGGCGTCGACCGCGCGGCCCTGGGCAGGGCGGTGCAGGGTCAGGCGTCCCCCGGCCGGCGCCTGGAGAGGGCGTAGGAGGGCTCGCGGACCCTGCGGGCCCAGTCGTAGGTCCCGGCGCCGGCCAGGGGGTGCAGCACGGCGTCGAAGTGCAGGTCCTTCTCCTCACCCTGCAGGTCCAGGCGGAGCGTCAGGGTGCCGAAGTGCTGCCAGGGACCGCGCGGCGTCGCGAAGTACAGGCCGAGCTGCCACGGAGCAGCGCCCAGCGCCCGCTGGAACGCCCGCAGCGAGGAGGGCAGGCCCGAGGGGGTGAGCGTCCGGGCACCGAGCAGCACGGGGCCGTCCTCGCCGCGGTACGGCATCATCGTGGTCAGGGGAGCCCGTGAGGTGCGGAGCCGGGGGACCAGGGCGAAACGCGCAGGGAAGGACCACCCGGTCGAGGACAGCAGGACGTCCGAGAACGTCGACGGTGCCGGCGCGGTCTCCGGATGATGGATCCGCACCGCGAGGCCGACGATGTCCGGCAGCCCGTCCGGGGTCCCCACCGACCGCGAGAGGCGCGCCGTGGCCGGGCCCGTGCTCGGCTGGTCCATCCATGGGATCCCGCTGCGGAGGCCGTGGTCGTGCACCACGACGTCGCCGTCGAGCCTCAGACCGCGCGCATGGATGGGGCGGTGCCGGCGTACGTGCTTGATGCCGCGGAACAGGATCTCGAACCCTTTGCCGATCGTGGTGCTGGCCAGTCCTGCCATGTGTCCGGGGTCCCTCCGTCGTCCTGCCCGTCTCTCTTCCCCAACCTAGCGGCCATTAAACGGCGGTGGGCGGAGCCGCTGCCGGCTCCGCCCACCCCTTGCGCTCTGCGCCCGGATCACTCCCGTTCCCGGTGGATCACCGGACCCCGCTCAGGCGGTGTCCGCGAGCGTGCCGAGGTACAGCTGGATGACCTTCGGGTCCTTCATCAGTTCCCGGCCTGTACCCGTGTACGCGTCCTTGCCCTGGTCCAGCACGTAGGCGCGGTCGCAGATCTGGAGGCAGCGGCGCGCGTTCTGCTCCACCATGATCACGGAGACCCCGGCCCGGTTGATCTCGTGGACCCGGAGGAACGTCTCGTCCTGCTTGACGGGGGAGAGGCCCGCCGAGGGCTCGTCCAGCAGCAGGACGGCCGGGTCCATCATGAGCGCACGGCCCATGGCGACCATCTGGCGTTCGCCGCCCGACAGCGAGCCGGCCCGCTGCGCCTTGCGCTTGCCCAGTTCGGGGAAGAGTCCCGCCACGAAGTCGAAGCGTTCCTTGAAGTCCTTGGGCCGCTGGTACATGCCCATCTGGAGGTTCTCCTCGATGGTCAGCGTGCCGAAGACGTTGTTGTTCTGTGGCACGAAGCCGACGCCCCGGCTGACGAGCCGGTTCGCCTTCAGGCCCGTGAGGTCCTGTCCACGCACCACGACGGTGCCGGAGTGGACCTTCACGAGGCCGAACATCGCCTTCAGGAGTGTGGACTTGCCCGCTCCGTTGGGGCCGATGATGCCGATCAGCTCACCGCGCCGTGCCTCGATGCTGCAGCCGTTCAGGATATTCACGCCGGGGATGTAGCCCGCGACGAGGTCGGTGACCTTGACCACCGAGTCGCCCTCGAATTCCTCTCTCACTTCGTCTCCTCATCCTTGTGCGAGCCCGCAGCGTGTGCGCCGCCGACCTCCGTGACGCCGTGGCCGAGAATTCCCTCGTCCTCCGTGCCGACGACCGACTCCTCGTCCTGCGCGAGCTCCTCCTCGAGGCGTTCGATGCCCGTGGAGTCCCCGAGGTCGACGTCGTGGTGGGCGCCGAGGTACGCGTCGATGACGGCCTGGTCCTTCATGACGATGTCCGGCGGACCCTCGGCGACGACCTTGCCCTCGGCCATGACCACGACCCAGTCGGCGATGTGGCGCACCATGTGCATGTCGTGCTCGACGAAGAGGACGGTCATCCCCTCCGATTTCAGGTTCTTGATGTGGTCGAGGAGCGACTGCGTGAGCGCCGGGTTGACGCCCGCCATGGGCTCGTCGAGCATCACGAGCCGAGGCCGGACCATGAGCGCCCGGGCCATCTCGAGGAGCTTGCGCTGCCCACCGGACAGCGAGGCGGCGTAGTCGTCCCGCTTCGTGTCGAGCTTGAACTTCGTGAGCAGCACCTCCGCCTGCTGGGTGATCTCGCGTTCACGCCCGCCCCAGATCCCCTTGAAGAGGGCGCGGGCCAGGCTCTCGCCCGGCTGGTCCGTCGCGCCGAGCCGCATGTTCTCCATGACGGTGAGCTTGCCCATGACCTTGGTGAGCTGGAACGTGCGGACCATGCCCATCCGTGCCACCTTGTGCGAGGCGACCTTCGCCAGGGGCTTCCCGTCGAACTCCCAGTCGCCGCTGTTCGGCACGTCGAAGCCCGTCAGCAGGTTGAACAGGGTGGTCTTCCCGGCGCCGTTGGGACCGATCAGGGCCGTGATCTTGTGCCGGGGGATCTCGAGGTGCTCGACGTCGACGGCGTTGATGCCGCCGAAGCTGCGTGTCACGTTCCGGGCGACGACGATGGGGTCGCGCTTGCGGCACCCGGGGCCGGCCGCCTCGGTGGTGATCGGCTCGGAGTCCGTCATGTGGTCGTGCGGCACTCCCGCCGCGGGGGCCGGACCGCCGTCCGCCGGGACGCCTGCCGCGTGGGCACCGCCCGGACCGTCGGGGAGCCCGGCGGTGCTACCCGTCGCGCCGTTGCTGTTGCTGTCGCCGTGGTTGCCGGTCATGCGAACGCCAACTCCTTCTTGTTACCCAGGACGCCCTGCGGCCTGAAGACCATGAGCAGCATCAGTGCGACACCCACGAGGATGTAGCGCAGCTGACCCGCCTGCGAATTGGACAGGAACGTGATGGCGCCGACCTCGATCGCGCCGTACAGGAGTCCCTGCGTCAACGACAGCACCACCCAGAAGATCATCGCCCCGATGACCGGGCCGAGGACAGTGGCCATGCCGCCGAGGAGGAGGCAGGTGTAGAGGAAGAACGTCAGCTCGGTCGCGTAGTTCGCGGGCTGGACGGCACCGCGGGGCAGGGTGAAGATGATGCCGGCGAGCGAACCGAGGACACCGCCGATCACGAGTGCCTGCATCTTGTAGGCGTAGACGTTCTTGCCGAGCGAGCGCACCGCGTTCTCGTCCTCGCGGATGCCCTTGAGGACGCGGCCCCAGGGGCTGCGCATCAGGAGCCAGACGACGAGGCACGCGAGGATCACGACGGCCCAGCCGACGACGCGGATCCACAGGTCCCGTCCGCTCATGTCGAGGGGGCCGACTGCGTAGCTGTCGTTCCTGAACGGGTTGAGCGAGTAGAACCCGCCCTCGAACGCCGCGAGTCCGTTCGCGGATCCCGTGATGTCCGTGAGGCCGTTGGTCGTGACGATGTACCGGATGATCTCGGCCGCGGCGATGGTCACGATGGCCAGGTAGTCGGCGCGGAGGCGCAGGGTGGGGATGCCGAGCACGATCGCGAAGACGACCGATGCCAGCAGCGCCACCAGGACGGCCACGGGAAGCGGAGCGTTGAAGCTGAGCGTCGAGATGGCGTACCCGTAGGCTCCGACGGCCATGAAACCGGCCTGGCCGAAGTTCAGCAGGCCCGAGTAGCCGAAGTGGACGGCGAGGCCGAGTGCGGCGAGCGCGTAGGCGGCCGTCGTCGGGCTGATCAGTTCGCCGAACGCGTTGATGAGGATGTTTCCGAAGTCCATGGGGAGCCCCTAACCTATGCGCTCTCGGCGGCCGAGGATACCCTGCGGCCGGAACAGGAGCACGAGAATCATGATCAGCAGCGCTCCCACGTATTTGAGGTCTGCCTCAAGCCAGATGGTGGAGATCTCCACGAACAGCCCGACGATGATGGAGCCGACCAGTGCACCGAAGACGGTGCCCAGGCCACCGAGCGTGACGCCGGCGAAGATGAGCAGCAGGATCTGCTGCCCCATGTTGTAGGAGACGCCGGGACGGTAGTAGGCCCAGAGGATCCCGCCGAGGGCGGCGAGCATGCCACCCATGACCCAGACGATCCGGATGACGCGGTCCACGTCGATGCCGGATGCGGCCGCGAGGGCGGGGTTGTCGGCGACCGCGCGGGTCGCCTTGCCGATGCGTGTCCGCAGGAGCAGGAACGCGACCGCCAGGATGATCACGAGGCTCACGATCAGCGACGTCAGGTTGTTGCGCGAGATCGAGATGGAGCCGAGATCGATGATCTGGCTCTGCGAGCCGGGCAGCTGCTGCGTGGCGCCACCGAAGAAGAACTGGATGATGTACCGCAGTGCCAGCGCGAAGCCGATGCTGACGATCATCATCGGGACGAGTCCCGTGCCGCGCCGGCGGAGGGGCTTCCACAGCCCGGCGTCCTGGACGTAGCCGAGGAGTCCACCGCCTAGGACCGCGAGGACGATGGCGACCGCGATGGGGAGTCCGGCGGCCGCGAAGGCGAAGGCCAGGACCGCGCCGAGGGTGACCATCTCGCCGTGGGCGAAGTTGGTGAGCCCCGTGGTACCGAAGATCAGGGACAGCCCGACGGCGCTCAGGGCGAGCAGCAGGCCGAAGCTGAACCCGGCGAGTGCGCGTTCGGCGAGTGTCTCGAGGAAGGAGGTCTGCTGGGCGACGATCCCCTCGCCGAAGAGGAACAGCGTGGTGGCGCTGGAGGTGTTGGCGAAGGTGACCTGGCGGGGGTTCTCCTGGCCCTCGGCCAGGGCGATGCCTTCGGGAAGGGTCTCCTCGTCGATGGCGACCTCGTAGGTGCCCTGCTCGGGCACCCCGATGCTCCAGGCGCCGTTGGGGCCCGATGTGGCCTCCCCTTCGAATCCGTTGCCGGTGGCGGTGACGGTGACGTCGGCGATCGGACCGTCGGCACCGCGGAGCACGCCGCCGATCCGGTTGTCGAACTCCTGGGCCTGGACGGTGCCGGCGGTCCGGACCTGGTGCAGTGCCTGGTCGGGCAGCTGGGGAGACGCCTGCGCCGCAGGGGCGCCGAGCAGCACGGTGGCCAGGAGTCCGAGCACCAGCAGCAGGGACCTCCTGATCCGTGCAGGCGTCGATAGGGGAATCAAAATGGGAACCTCCACGGTGGGGGCAGGCCCGGCGGCGAGCCGACGGGATCAAGAGTTGTGACGAGTGTCACGGGCGTGGGGATCATGTTACTAGCGGCATGTTTCGTGATTTCGCAAAAGCATCGCGACGAGGTAGCGATTCGGTAACGAAAGTTTTACCAAGGGCCCTTGGTGTTGTAATTCCGGCTGCCATTCCTCCGTCCGGCCGGGCGCCCGGGAACAAAACCCCGGCCGGACCGTTGGAATTGGTAGGGTTTCAACAACACTCAGCCCCCCATTGGAGGACTACAGAAATGGCACTTGGCGGTAATCCGGTTTTCAACGGGAAGAATTTCCGTTCCGCTACGCGGGGCAACGCGGCTGCAGGCTTCGGCACCACGACCTACGCGGGTCAGACCGTCGCGAACCAGCAGCAGCTGGAGCACATGTACAACCAGCCGTCCGCCGGACCCGCGCAGACGGGCCGGATGACGTTCGACGACGTGATCGTCAAGACGCTCCTGTCCCTGGGAGTCGTCCTGGTGGGAGCCGCGATCCCTGCGTTCCTCGTTCCGGGCCTCGCCCTTCCCCTCATGGTGCTGGGTGCGCTCGGCGGTTTCGTGCTCGGCCTCGTCAACTCCTTCAAGCGTGAGCCGTCGCCCGCGCTGATCCTGGCCTACGCGGGTCTCGAGGGCCTCTTCCTCGGTGGCCTGACCATGTTCTTCGAGAGCATGTTCCCGGGCATCGCGCTGCAGGCGCTGCTCGGAACGCTGATCGTCTTCGGTGTCACCCTCGCCCTCTTCAAGAGCGGTAAGGTCCGTGCCACCCCGAAGGCCATGAAGTTCTTCATGATCGCGATCATCAGCTACGCGGCCTTCTCCCTGCTGAACCTCGGCCTCATGGTCTTCGGTGCCACCGATGGCATGTTCGGACTCCGCAGTGCTGACATCCCGGGGACCAACATCCCCTTCGGTCTGGTCATCGGGCTCCTCGCCATCGGGCTGGCTGCCTTCTCGCTCATCGTCGACTTCACCTCGATCAGCGAGGGTGTCCGGCAGGGTGCTCCCCAGAAGTACTCGTGGACGGCCGCTTTCGGCCTCACCGTCACGCTCGTGTGGCTCTACGTGGAGATCCTCCGACTCCTCGCGATCCTTCGGGGCGACGAGTAGCATCCGGACGCCCGGCCTGCCGGCCGGCTGAGGCGGATCACGAGCAGAGGGGCCCGCAACCGGGAGGTTGCGGGCCCCTCTGCATTCCTGGAAGCTCTCAGGCGATCCGGGCCGCACCCGCACCGGGCAGGACGCTGAAGATGACCGGTGCCCGGAAACCGGCCGCGGCGAAGGCGGCTTCGACGGCGTCCCGGATGGCCGGGACGTCACCGACCCGTGCCAGGGCGATCGCGGCACCGCCGAAACCGCCGCCGGTCATGCGGGCACCGATGGCTCCCGCGTCGAGCGCCGCGTCCACCGCCGTGTCGAGTTCTGCACAGGAGATCTCGAAGTCGTCGCGCATCGAGGCGTGGCTCGCCACGAGGAGCGGGCCGATCTCCGCGGGTCCCTTCTCGGTGAGCACCTTCACGGTGTCCTCCACCCGGGCGTTCTCGGTCACGATGTGCCGGACGCGCCGGAACGTCTCCTCGTCCAGCACGCCCGCAGCCTCGGCCAGGTCCCCGACCGACAGGTCCCGGAGCGCCGGGACCCCCATGAGCTCGGCACCGAGTTCGCAGGAGCGGCGGCGCGCCGCGTATCCACCCGTGGAGTGGGAGTGGCTGACGCGCGTGTCGATGACCATGAGCTCCAGTCCGGCGCCCTCCAGGTCGAGCGGCACGAGCCTCGACTCCGTGGTGCGGCAGTCGAGGAAGACCGCGTGCCCGGCCTCGCCGAGCAGTGATGCGGACTGGTCCATGATGCCGGTGGGTGCGCCCACCATGCGGTTCTCGGCGAGCTGCCCGATCGCTGCGAGCTCGCGCCGGGAGACCCCGGCACCCGACAGTTCGTTCGCGGCGACGGCGACGGAGCACTCGAGCGCGGCGGACGAGGAGAGCCCGGCGCCGACCGGCACGGACGAATCGACGAGCAGGTCCATCCCGGGGCAGCGGTGACCCGACTGCTCCAGTGCCCAGAGGACGCCGAGCGGATAGGCTGCCCAGCCCTGGACGCCCCCCTCCTCCAGTGAGTCGAGATCGGCGGTCACCGGAGCGTCATCGGGTGCGAACGTCGACGCGACCCGCACGATC
This sequence comes from Arthrobacter sp. UYP4, assembly GCF_057291175.1. Lineage (NCBI taxonomy): Bacteria > Bacillati > Actinomycetota > Actinomycetes > Micrococcales > Micrococcaceae > Arthrobacter > Arthrobacter sp. UYP4. The sequence goes on along the minus strand of NZ_JBXAVU010000002.1, from coordinate 333,244 downwards.
CGGTCCGGACGCACCGCGGCCGCGACCGTCGTCGAGTGCTTGATGGCGAACGGCAGCACGAAGCCGTCGTTGTAGTCGGTGTGCTCGCCGATCACGTTCACGCGTCCCGGAGCGGACCAGAGGCCGTCCGGTTCGCCGCCGAAGCGGTCCGTGAAGGCTGTTGCGAGGTCGGTGGGGGAGTTCATGCGGGGTCCTTCCGGGTGGCGGGAGTGGCGCTGCGCAGTGCTTCCGCGACCTTCTCCGGGGTGGTGTCGTTGATGAAAGCCCCCATGGCGGCTTCCGAGCCTGCCAGGAACTTCAGCTTGTCGGCGGCGCGCCGGGGCGAGGTCAGCTGGAGGTGCAGATAGCTCGCGGGCCGGAGGGCGTCGTCGATCGGAGCCTGCTGCCACGCCGCGATGTACGGCGTGGGGGTGGGGTAGAGGGCGTCCAGCCTGCCCAGGAGCTCCAGGTAGACCGTGGTGAGCTCGTCCCGCTCCTCGCCGGTCAGGCCTGCGATGTCGGCCACCCGGCGGTGGGGGACCAGGTGCACCTCGAGCGGCCAGCGCGCCGCGAACGGGACGAAGGCGCTGAAGTGCTTCCCCTCGATCACCATGCGGTCCCCGGAGGCCCGCTCGGCGGCCAGGGCGTGGCCCAGGAGCGTCTGCTTCCCGCCGGAGGCCTCGAAGAACTCGGCCGCCCGGGCCACGAGGGTCGCGGCGCGGGGCGGGATGAACGGGTAGGCGTAGATCTGGCCGTGGGGGTGCAGCAGGGTCACGCCGATGTCCGCGCCGCGGTTCTCGAAGCAGAAGACCTGTTTGATCCCGGGCATGGCGGACAGCGCCTCCGTGCGGTGGGCCCAGGCGTCGATGACGGTCCTGGCACGCTGGGGGCTGAGGGAACCGAAGGAGCCCTCGTGCGCGGAGTCGAAGGCGACCACCTCGCACCGGCCGTACGCCGGCGCCGTCGTACCCCACTCGGGCGTGGCCGGGAGGTCGCCGAGATCCGGGCCGAAGGAGGAGAAGCGGTTCTCGAACACCACGACCTCGTAGTCGGTGGGGATCTCCGACAGGTTCGAGGGCGTCGTGGGGCACAGCGGGCACTGGTCCGCCGGTGGCAGGTGCGTCCGCGACTGGCGGTGCGCCGCGACGGCGATCCACTCGCCGGTCAGGGCGTCGTAGCGCGCGGTCCCGGCCGGCCCCCGCGGCGGGAGCCCGCGGGTGTCATGGGTGGCCGCCGCGTCGCGGTGCAGGGCGGCGCTGCCCTCGAGCGCATCGAAGTAGATCAGCTCTCGCCCGTCGGACAGGCGAGTCGGGGTGATGGAGGTCATGGGCGCTCTTCCAGGTGGGGGTCGGGGACGGGATCGCAGAGGATGCGGGTCAGGGCGGCGTAGTCGTCGTCGGGCTGCCGATCGGTGACCAGCACGGCAGCGGCATCGAGCGCGGAGACGCGGGCGAGGCTCACCACGCCGAGCTTGGTGGAGTCCGCGAGGATCACGAGCTTGCCGCAGGTGCGCGCGAACGCCCGGTTCGTGTCGGCTTCGGCGAGGTTGGGGGTGGTGATGCCGGCGGCGGTGTCGACGCCGTGGGCTCCCATGAAGCACAGGTCCGCGTGGAGGGACGCGATGGTGCTGGTGGCGAGGGGGCCGACGAGCGCCTTGGACGGGGTGAGCTGGCCGCCCGAGAGGAGGACCTGCGGGGCCTCGGCGGGCGAGGCCGCGTGCAGGCGGTGGAGCTCGTCCGCCAGGGGGAGCGAGTTGGTGATGACGGTCAGGCCCTGGACGCGCGACAGCAGGGGCGCCAGGGCATACGTGGTGGTCCCGCCCGTGATGGACACCGTCATGCCGGGGACCAGGAGCGAGACCGCCGCCGCCGCGATCTGCTCCTTCGCCCGTCCGCCCCTCGTGCGGTTGACGTCGAAGCCGGCCTCGACCGAGCTCAGGCTGCCGGGCCTGACCGCGCCGCCATGGACGCGGATCAGGGCGCCGCGGGCCTCGAGGGTGTCGATGTCACGCCGGACCGTCATCTCCGAGACGCCGAGTGCGAGCGCGAGTCCGCTGACCCGGACCGCGGGCTGGTGCGTGAGGCGCTCGAGGATGGCTGCGTGCCGTTCCGCTGCGAGCATGGTCCTCCTGCCTCACCCTGAGGACTCGAACGAGTCCGAACTAAAACGAACAAAACTTATCATAGGGGGACATGCCAGTGCCGGGAATCGATCGGAGGTCGCGACAACCGGCGGTAGCATCGCAGCATGACGCACTCCCGGCTCGCCAGCGGCACCAACCACATCCTGCGGGCCGGCTCCTCGACGGTCGTCGTCGCCAGCCTCGCCGCCGCCCTGCGGTCCTACGAGCGCGACGGCGTCGCCCTCACGGAGACCTGGGGCGACGGCGACATCCCGGCCGGGGGCGGAGGAATCCTCCTGGCGCCCTGGCCCAACCGCATCGCCGGAGGCCGCTGGACCCTCCACGGCAAGGAGCAGCAGCTCGACATCACCGAACCCTCGAAGGGCAACGCCAGCCATGGGCTCCTGCGCAACACGGGCTACCGGGCCGTCGATGCCGCTCCGTCGCGCGTGGTCCTGGAGGCGGAGGTGTTCCCCCAGCACGGCTACCCGTTCCACCTGGTGCACCGGGCCACCTACGAGCTCACCCAGGAGCAGCTCACCGTCACCCAGGAGCTCACCAACCTCTCGGACGACGCCGCCCCGTTCGCGCTCGGTGCCCATCCCTACCTCAGGATCTCCGGTGTCGCGACGGAGGAGCTCACCCTGACGGTGAAGGCGCACGAGATGTTCGAAGCGGACGACCGGTCCATCCCGACGGGGAAGGTCGCCGTCTCCGGGGACTCCGACCTGCGCGAGGGCCGGCGCGTCGGGGACCTCGGCATCGACACGGCCTTCACCGCCCTGGAGCAGGTCGGCGGCCGGCACGAGCATGTTCTCGCCGCGCCGGACGGCCGGCGCGTGACGCTGTGGGCCGACGCGTCGTTCGCCTACGCGCACATCTTCGTGAGCACGGTCTACCCGGGTGTGAGCACGGCCGTCGCGATCGAGCCGATGACGGCGCCGGCCGATGCCTTCAACTCGGGGGAGGGTCTTCGCTGGCTCGACCCGGGCGCGTCGTTCTCCGCCGAATGGGGCATACTGCCAGGTCTCGGATAGGGAGCGCCAGGGCCTTCTATGGAAAGATTGGCCCATGCAGCGTCTCCCCGGAGCGAATCCCCAGCGCGCCATCCAGCGCGCCGTGAGCCGCGGCGCCGCCGCGCTGCCCGACCCGCTGCCACGGCAGCCTGCTGAGCTCCGGCAACGCCCGCGACCCGACGACCGCAACGACGTCCCCTTCGCGCTGCGCGTGGCCGCGTCCTGGTCCTGGCGGCTGGGGCTCGTCATCGTCATCGGGGGCGTGCTGATCTACCTGCTCGGCAGGGTCTCCCTGCTCGTCATCCCGCTCATGATCGCAGGGCTCCTCGCCGCGCTCCTCCTGCCGCTGAAGAAGGCGCTCCAACGACGACGGGTGCCGGACGGCCTGGCCGTGGCGATCACCCTCGTCGGCTTCTTCGGACTCATCACGGCCGCACTCCTCCTCGTCGGACGGCAGCTGGCGCTGGGGTTCGGCAGTCTGTGGGGCGAGGCCCGCGCCGGCATCCAGCAGATGCTGGACTGGTTGGCGCAGGGACCCCTGCAGCTCACGGCATCGCAGATCGACCGGTACCTGCAGGACCTCGGCGACGCAGCACAGAACAACAGCGCCTCGATCCTCAGCGGCGCGCTGTCCTTCGGGACCACGGCGGGCCACGTCGCCGCGGGCTCGCTGCTCACGGTGTTCGCCCTCATCTTCTTCCTGCTCGACGGCGGGCGCATCTGGCGCTTCGTCGTCGGACTCGCACCCGTCCGCGCCCGGGCGGCCGTCGACGGCGCGGGTCGCAGGGGCTGGACGTCCATGGCCGGCTACGTCCGGGTCCAGATGCTCGTGGCCGGCGTCGATGCGATCGGTATCGGCGTCGGTGCGGCGATCATCGGTGTCCCGCTGGCCCTGCCGCTCGGCGTCCTCGTGTTCCTCGGGTCCTTCATCCCCATCGTCGGCGCGCTCGCCACGGGGTCCGTCGCCGTCCTGCTCGCCCTGGTCGCGAACGGCTGGGTCAACGCCCTCGTGATGCTCGCGATCGTCCTCCTGGTCCAGCAGCTCGAGGGGCACGTCCTGCAGCCCCTGATCATGGGACCGGCCGTCGCACTGCACCCGCTCGCCGTCGTCCTCGCGGTGGCCGGCGGCACGCTCCTCGCGGGCATCCCGGGTGCCCTCTTCTCCGTCCCGATCCTCGCGGTCCTCAACACCTCGGTGCGCTACATCGCCCAGCGGGCGTGGGAGTACGATCCGGTCGTCGCCCCGGGTGCCCTGCCGCGCAGCGGAGGGTCCGGCATTAGCAGGCCGGCGACGACGGAGGACATGCTCCCGTCGTCACCGGCCAGCACCCCGGAACCTCCCGCCGCCCAGCCGGCGACAGCCCTCCAGGAAGAGATCTCCCAGTGACCGAGCAGACCGTAGCAACCACCCCCACCGCGACCACCGTGCTGGACTTCCCCGACGGCACCGACCTCCCGGTGACCCTCGCCGACGTCGAGGCCGCCCAGCGTACCCTCGAGGGCGTCATCGCCCGCACGCCCATCGAGCAGTCACGGGCACTCGGACGGATCACGGGATCCAGCGTCTCGTTCAAGTGCGAGAACCTCCAGCGGGCGGGGTCCTTCAAGGTCCGCGGCGCGTACAACCGGATGGCGCAGCTCACCGAGGCGGAGCGCGCCCGCGGCGTCGTCGCCGCGTCCGCAGGCAACCACGCGCAGGGCGTCGCCGTGGCCGCCGCCCGGCTCGGCATCGCCGCCCGGATCTACATGCCCCTCGGGGTGGCCCTGCCCAAGCTCGCCGCGACGCGCGGGCACGGCGCAGAAGTGGTGCTGCACGGGCACAACGTCGACGAGGCGCTCGCCGAGGCCAAGAAGTACGCCGACGAGACCGGCGCCGTCTTCGTCCATCCGTTCGACAACGTGGATGTCGTGGCGGGGCAGGGGACGCTCGGTCTCGAGATCCTGGAACAGGTGCCCGACGTCGACACCATCCTGATGGGTGTCGGCGGTGGCGGCCTCCTCGCCGGCGTCGCCGTGGCCGTCAAGGCGCGTGCGAAGGAGCTCGGCCGGGAGATCCGCATCATCGGCGTGCAGGCCGAGAACGCGGCGGCCTATCCGCCCTCCCTGGCCGCCGATGCCCTCGTCCCCCTGACCAAGGTCTCGACGATCGCGGACGGTATCGCGGTCGGCCGCCCCGGCCAGCTGCCCTTCTCGATCATCCGGGAACTCGTGGACGACGTCGTGACCGTCAGCGAGGACTCCCTCGCGCGGGCGCTGATCTTCCTGCTGGAGCGTTCGAAGATGGTCGTCGAGCCCGCGGGCGCCGTGGGGGTGGCGGCCCTGCTCGACGGGAAGCTCACCGAGAACGGCGCACGACCCGGCAACACCGTCGTCGTGCTCTCGGGCGGCAACATCGATCCGATGCTCATGCTGAAGGTGATCCAGCGCGGACTCGCCGCGGCGGGCCGCTACCTCGTGGTGCGCATGCTGCTCGACGACCGGCCCGGCTCCCTGGCCACCATCTCCCGGATCATCGCCGAGTCGGACGCCAACGTCACCGGTGTGGACCACACCCGGGTGGGCGGATCCATCAGCATGGGCGACGTCGCGATCACCATCAACATGGAGACCAAGGGCGACGAGCACTGCGAACAGGTCCTCAGCAACCTGCGCGCGGAGGGCTTCCAGCCCCAGGTCATCCAGGGCTGAGGAGCCTCGACGATGACACCCCTCGCCCGGCGGGCCCGGACGGGGCTGGTCACCGTGGTTGGCCTCGTCGCCGTGATGTGGGCGGCGCTCCTCCTGGACGCGGCCCTCGGGAACGGCCTCGTGCGCACCCTCGGGATCGCACCGCGGCGGCTGGAGGGTCTCGACGGCGTGGTGTTCGCTCCACTGCTGCACTCCGGCGCGGGGCACCTGGCCGGCAACACCCTCCCGCTGCTCGTCCTCGGGTTCCTGGCCTTCCTCGAGGGCGCACGCCGCTTCCTCGTGGCGATCGGCGTCAGCTGGGTGGCCTCGGGCCTCGGCACGTGGCTCTTCGGCGGAGGACTGACGATCGGGGCGTCGGGCGTCGTCTTCGGCCTCTTCACCTACCTCGTCACGCGCGGGTTCTACAACCGGGACTGGAAGCAGATCCTCCTCGCCGTCGTCCTGTTCGCCGCCTACGGATCCATCCTGTGGGGCATCCTGCCGGTCGTCGGTACGAACATCTCCTGGCAGGCGCACCTCTTCGGCGCGCTCGGCGGCGTACTGGCTGCGTTCCTGCTCAGACGGGAGCGGCCCGTCCCCGGAGGGACGGACCGCTCCTGGTCCGGGCAGGGCTAGCCGGCCTCAGCCGACGTACGGGGTCGCCGAGATGATCTCGACGGTGATCTGCTTGCCGTTGGGCGCGGTGTAGGTGACGGTGTCCCCGGCCTTCGTGCCCTGGATCGCGGCGCCCAGCGGGGACTTCTCGCTGTAGACGTCGATATCGGTGTCGCCGGCCACCTCGCGGCTGCCGAGGAGGAAGTTCTCGACGTCGCCCGCGATCTTCGCGGACACCATCATGCCGGGCTCGACGACGCCGTCGTCGGCGGGTGCCTCGCCCACGTGCGCGTTGTTCAGCAGATGGGTGAGCTGCCGGATGCGTGCCTCGGCCTTGCCCTGCTCCTCCTTGGCGGCGTGGTAGCCGCCGTTCTCCTTGAGGTCGCCCTCGGAGCGGGCCTGCTCGATGCGGGCCACGATCTCGGTGCGGCCGGGACCGGACAGGTGCTCCAGCTCGCTCTTGAGTCGGTTGTAGGACTCCTGCGTGAGCCAGGCGACGGGTGCGCTGTGAGTGGACACGGGATATCTCCTTCGGTACGGCCTCCACCGGTCGGGGCGGGGCGTGTGGTCGCTTCACCGGGGAAGGGCGGGGCCGTCACCACCGGCAAGCAAACACCCCGCCTCCTGGGACCGGAAGGCCGGTGCACCGGTGAAGCGGGGCGATACGTATCCCTCCAGTCTAGAGGGGGGAGGGCCATAACCCAAGAAGGTCGGCTTCCGGGCTCAGTCCCCGACGATCCAGCAGGCGTTGACGCCACCCGAGACGGCAGGCGAATCGGTGCGGACATCGACGCGATGAGCGGTGGTGCCGCCGTCGTTCACGCCCTCGTCGGCGCTGTTCGGACCGATGGTGACCACCTTCCAGCCGACCACCGCGTAGTTCTCGCTCAGCACCTGGACGGCGCACTGGGCCGTGTCCGAGCGGTCCTTCGTCACTTCGAAGTCGACGCCGGCCCGGCCCTCCGAGGAGAGGGAGAACCCGACGTCCTTGGAGGAGACGGCGGGGCTCCCGGTGGTCAGGGCGACGGCGGCGACCGCGGCCACGGCCGCCAGGACCGCCGCGACGACCAGCATCCGCACGCGGCCCATCGGCTTCTTCGGCTTGGGGGTGCCGTAGCGATTGGCTACTCTTGGTGTTGGCGTATCGGCGGAGCTCACGCTGCCATTTTACCGTCCCCACGGCGGCCCCTCCGGCCGTCCCCTTCCCGCATCGAGCCAGGAGCACGTGTTGTCGAGCCAGGACCATCCCCGCGTGTCCCAGAAGGGCTTCCGCCTCCTCGCGGTCCATGCCCACCCCGACGACGAGTCGAGCAAGGGCGCGGCCATGATGGCCCGCTACGTCGCGGCAGGAGCGGAGGTGCTGGTCGCGACCTGCACGGGAGGCGAGCGCGGCGACATCCTCAACGCGGCGATGGACGACGACGCGCATGGCAAGCGCGACCTCCCCGGCCTGCGCCGGATCGAGATGGCGCGGGCCGTCGCCGAGCTCGGCGTGCAGCAGCGGTGGCTCGGCTTCACCGACTCCGGGCTGCCCGAGGGCGATCCGCTGCCCGACCTGCCCTTCGGCTGCTTCGCGCTCCAGCCCCTCGAACGCGCGGCGGCTCCGCTCGTGAAGCTCGTCCGCGAGTTCCGTCCGCACGTGATCATCAGCTACGACGAGAACGGCGGCTACCCGCACCCCGACCACATCATGGCGCACCGCGTGGCCGTCGAGGCGTTCGACGCCGCGGGTGATCCGGAGCGGTATCCCGGGACGGGTGAGCCGTGGGCGCCGGCCAAGCTCTACTACGACCGCGCCTTCAACCCCGAGCGCTTCCGTGCGCTGCACTTCGCGCTCGAGGAGGCGGGCCTGCAGTCGCCGTACGCCGAGCGGCTCGCGCAGTGGCTGGAGGCGGACGCCGAGGGCCACCAGCCTCCCGCCCCCGTGCACCCCACCACCACCCAGATCGACTGCGGCGACTTCTTCGGGCACCGGGAGCGGGCTCTCCTCGCGCATCGGACGCAGGTCGACCCGGAGGGCTTCTTCTTCGCCGTGTCGGTCGAGCTGCAGCAGAAGGTGTGGCCGTGGGAGGACTACTCCCTCATCACGTCGCGGGTCGGGTCCTCCCTGCCCGAGGACGACTTCTTCGCGGGCATCACGCCGGAGTCCTAGGTCCGCGGTCGACTTCTATCCCGCGTAGAATTGCTGGCGGCGGGCTGCTCGGCCCGCCGCGAGCTCCGAAAGTGGTGGATGCGTGTTCCCTTCCCTCAGCCTGGCTGCAGCGACGACGCCGTCGGGCGACCCGACGCTGAAACCGGGGCTGGATCCGTCCTCGGTGACGCCCGGCACACTGGGTTTCCTGGCGACGCTGTTCGTCGTCGTCCTCGTGATCTTCCTGATCCGGGACATGGTCAAGCGCATCCGGCGCGTCCGCTACACCGCGGAGGTGGAGCAGGCACGTGCGGAGCGCGGGAGGACGGACGGTACGCCCGACGGGGAGGCCCGGTTCCGGGGCCCGGACGACATCGGCCGCCCAGGGCCGGGCGGGACGCACGGCCCGGACAACCGCTGACGACGCTCGGGCAGGGCTGCGTGCCGGTCAGGCCCGGATCGGGTCCGTCACGGCGAGCATGATCGCGATGAAGTGGGCGGCGAAGGCCGCCACCGTGAAGGCATGGAAGAGTTCGTGGAAGCCGAAGAGGCGCACCGAGAAGTTGGGGCGCTTGATCCCGTAGAACACCGCCCCGGCGATGTACAGGACGCCGCCGACGCAGATCAGGACGGCCGCGGGCACGTTCGCGGCGAAGAAGTCGGGCATGTAGAACACGGACGCCAGGCCCAGGGCCACGTAGACCGGCACGTAGAGCCAGCGCGGTGCGTGGACCCACAGGTTGCGGAACAGGACGCCGGCGATCGCGCCGCTCCAGATGATCCACAGCAGCGTCCCGGCCTTGCCGCGCTCGAGCAGCGCCCAGGCCAGCGGCGTGTAGGAACCGGCGATCACGAGCATGATGTTCGTGTGGTCCAGCCGCTTCAGGACCACCTTGACGCCGGGACTCCAGCTGCCGCGGTGGTACACCGCGCTCACGCCGAAGAGCAGCACCCCGGTCAGCGCGTAGACGGCGGAGGCGATCCGGAGTCCCGGGGTCGGGGCCAGGACCACGAGGACGATCCCGGCCGCGACGGCCAGGGGGGTGGCGACGGCATGGATCCAGCCCCGCCAGAGCGGCTTGGTCGCGATCGCGTCCGCGAGGGGACCGGCCACCGCGTCCACCGCATTCCCGAGGGCCGTGTCAGGGCTGCCGGCGGGATCCGGCGGGCCCGGGACGGGGGCGGGACGGCGCGGGGTCATGCCTCGGATTCTAGCCGATCCGAAGCTATGTTACCCACGGGTAACCTCTGGTCCACGGGCACCGAACGTCCCTGGTCGGCCTGGTGTCAGGCAACTGCCGGTACGGTAGGAGGGGGCACAGGGAGCCCGCATCGAGAATCTCCTCCGGCCGGGCCGGAGCCGACCAGGGGAGGCAGCCGGGCGTGACGTGGAAGTTCCCCGAGGTCGGCTACAGCTTCTACGAGCGCAGGCTGCAGCGACACCTCGCGCCCGAGCGCATCCCGCACCACATCGGCGTCATGGTGGACGGCAACCGTCGGTGGGCGAAGCTCGCGGGTGCGCCGACGAGCCACGGGCACCAGGCCGGCGCGGACAAGATCCACGAGTTCCTGGGCTGGTGCGAGGAACTCGGCGTCGACGTCGTGACGCTGTACATGCTCTCGACGGACAACATGGGCAGGCCCCAGGAGGAGATCGACCAGCTCCTCGACATCATCGCGAACACCCTGGACCGGCTCGGCGAGAGCAACCGGGTGCGGGTGCAGCCCGTGGGCGCCCTCGACCTCCTGCCCGACGACCTCGCGGAAAAACTCGTGGGCCTCGCGGCATCGACCGAGAAGATCGACGGCCTCCACGTCAACGTCGCCGTGGGGTACGGGGGCCGGCGGGAGATCGTCGACGCCGTGAAGGAACTGATGCGCGACGCCGCGGCGAAGGGCATGTCCCTCGAGACCCTCGCCGAGGAGCTGACGGACCAGCACATCTCGTCCTTCCTCTACACGCGCGGCCAGCAGGATCCGGACCTGGTGATCCGGACGTCCGGCGAGCAGCGGCTCTCCGGGTTCCTGATGTGGCAGAGCGCGTACAGCGAGTTCTACTTCTGCGAGGCGCTGTGGCCCGATTTCAGGCGCGTCGACTTCCTGCGGGCGCTGCGGGACTTCGGCCGCCGCCAGCGCAGGTTCGGGTCCTGAGAGTTCACCGGACCGTAATGATCGACATGCCGGAGAGACCTGCGCCGCGTCTCCGGACGGCGTAGGGTCTAGCCATCGGGTGGCGTTCAGATCCCCCGATGGAAGGCCGCTGATGACGCCGACGGTGCTGACAGGCATCTCGTACGAGTCGGGGAGGCCGCGACCGGCCTCCGGGCCGGATCGTCCACCCCACCCTACGAATTCGGGGTGTGCGCACCCCGGAGCGGAGTTTCTGTGGCTACAACCACCACGTCCCGCCAGGACGCGACCACCGGGACCATCGACACGGCCGCGGCGGCCGGCCGTCACAGCTTCGTCCTCGACACATCGGTCCTGCTGTCCGACCCCCGTGCGATCCTGCGGTTCGCCGAACACGAGGTGATCCTGCCCGTCGTCGTCATCTCCGAACTGGAGGGGAAGCGCCACGACCCCGAGCTCGGGTACTTCGCACGGAAGGCCCTTCGGCTGCTGGACGACCTCCGGGTGGAGAACGACGGACTCGACAGGGAGATCCCCATCGGGGACGAGGGCGGGACGCTGCGCGTCGAACTCAACCACGTCTCACCCGAGGTGCTGCCCGTGGGTTTCCGCAGCGGTGACAACGACTCGCGGATCCTCGCCGTGGCCAAGAACCTCGCCGTCGAGGGACGGGACGTCACGGTGGTCTCGAAGGACCTGCCGATGCGCGTCAAGGCGTCCGCGATGGGCCTGCGGGCCGACGAGTACCGCAACGAATTCGTGAAGGACTCCGGCTGGACGGGCGTGGCGGAACTCGAGGCGACGGTCGAGGAGGTCAACGCCCTGTACGACCACGCAGCCGTCTTCACCCCGGGAGCGGCCGAGCAGCCGGTGAACACGGGCGTGATCATGCTCTCCCCGCGCGGCTCCGCGCTGGGACGGGTCGGGACGGACAAGCAGGTACGGCTCGTCCGGGGCGACCGTGACGTCTTCGGGCTGCACGGGCGTTCCGCCGAGCAGCGCCTCGCGATCGACCTGCTGATGGACCCCGAGGTGGGGATCGTCTCCCTGGGCGGCCGGGCGGGTACCGGCAAGTCCGCCCTGGCCCTGTGCGCGGGCCTCGAAGCGGTCCTCGAACGGCGGGAGCACCGCAAGGTGGTGGTCTTCCGCCCCCTCTACGCCGTGGGCGGGCAGGAACTCGGGTACCTGCCGGGCAGCGAGAACGAGAAGATGAACCCCTGGGCGCAGGCGGTCTTCGACACGCTCGGGGCCCTGGTGTCGCAGGAGGTCGTCGAGGAGGTGATGGACCGCGGCATGCTCGAGGTGCTGCCGCTCACCCACATCCGGGGCCGCAGCCTGCACGACTCCTTCGTGATCGTCGACGAGGCGCAGTCCCTCGAGAAGAACGTGCTGCTCACGGTGATGAGCCGCATCGGGCAGAACTCGAAGATCGTCCTGACCCACGACGTCGCGCAGCGCGACAACCTGCGCGTGGGACGGCACGACGGCATCGCCGCCGTCGTCGAGATCCTCAAGGGCCACCCCCTCTTCGGGCACGTCACCCTGACGCGGTCCGAGCGTTCGCCGATCGCGGCCCTCGTCACCGAGCTGCTGGAGGGCTCGGAGATCTAGGCACGCAGGACCGGGCGTCCGCCGGCGTCGTCCCGCCGGCGGACGGAGGTCCGGTCCGGGCAGGGGAACCGGTGTGGACCCCGGAAGGGGTTCAGCCGACGACCCAGGGGACGTGCCGGCTCACGTCGCTGAGCTCCGGGGGCGCGGCGCGGAAGTAGTCGTCCGTCAGGTACTCGTCCACCCCGAGGATCTGGAGGTCGTGGCCGGCGCCCCGCGCCGGTCCGTCGAGGGCCGTCGTCGAGACGCAGACCGCCGTGCCGAGGTCGATGGCGACACGCGTCGCGCCGGGCCCCACGAGCGGCCTGCCCGGAGCGGCGGACACGTACGAGGCGTTCGGCCGGACGGTCGCGGTGAGGACGGGCCGGCCGGCGAAGCTCCCCTCGGCGAGGTCCTCCACCTGCACGCGCTCGGCGCCGGGGAACGCCATGGCCACCGGGGCGTTGCCCGCGAGCTCGACGGGATCGAGCATCGACGACCAGCGCGGATCGGCGAACACCGCCTCGCCGTAGGCCGCCTCGGGCCGGCGCCGCACCAGCCCGGCGTCGTCGTACACGGGTGTCACGAGGCGCGGCGCCAGGAGCCACGACTTCCGGGTCGCGCTGACGTAGAGCGCGTCGCGGGAGGTCTCGTTGCCCGTCGTCGAATGCAGCAGCGAGCCGTCCGCGGCTTCCACGCGGAGCGCCGCGGGCCGGCGGAGCCAGGCCTTCAGGGGTGCGGGGGTGTCGAGGCCCTGCTCCGACGGCGCGCGCCACGTGATGGTGAACCGGAGGGTCTCCCAGCGCCAGGGGGAGGAGCGGCAGAGCGAGCGGAACGTCTCCTCGGAACTGGAACTGTGCTGGGCCGACATTGCCACAGTCTAACCGGCTGCCCCTCCCGGGATCAGGGGGTCGCGTAGCGTGGGGGCGTGATCGTCGTGCTCAGCGGATACCTGGGGGAGGAGCCCGTCGCCTTCGCGTTCCTGGCCCTCGCACTCGCGGCCTTCGTCGTCGTCGGCCTGCGGCTGGGCGTGATCGACTGGCGCACGCACAGGCTCCCGGACCGGATCGTTTTGCCCGCCTATCCCGCGGCCGTCGCCCTGCTCGGGGCAGCGGCGGGGACGGCAGGGGAGTGGTACCGGATCATCGGGATGGGAGCGGGCGGAGCCCTGCTGTGGGCCGCCTTCGCAGCGCTGCACCTGCTCTTCCGGCGGGGGCTGGGTCTCGGCGACGTGAAGCTCGCCGGACTGCTGGGCCTCTATCTGGGGTTCGCGGGCTGGCCGGGACTGTGGTGGGGACCCGTCGTCGCCGTCGTGCTGGCCGGGGCCTGGAGCCTCGCGCTCGTGGCGTCGCGCCGGGCGACCCTCCGCAGCTCCGTGCCGTTCGGGCCCTTCCTCATCACGGGAGCGGCCCTGGCGCTCGCCGTACTACGCTGAAACCCGTGGCCACCCCGGAATTCGTCCTCGCCCTGCGCAGCAAGATCGGCCACGACCCGTTGTGGCTGCCCGGCGTCGGCGGCGTGGTGTTCGACGACGCAGGGCAGGTGCTCCTCGGCCGGCGCGCGGACAACGGCCGGTGGGCCATCATCACGGGCATGGTCGATCCGGGCGAGCAGCCGGCCGTCGCGCTGCGCCGGGAGGTGGAGGAGGAGACCGGCGTCGTGGTCGAGGTCGAGCACCTGCTCGCCACCGGCGTCGACGGTCCCGTCACCTTCCCCAACGGCGACGTGTGCACCTTCCTGACCCTCGACTTCCGGTGCCGGTGGGTGAGCGGCACCGCGCGCGTCAACGACGACGAGTCCCTCGACGTCCGCTGGTTCCCGCCGGACGCGCTGCCGCCCCTCACGCCACGGCACCTCGCGCTGATCCGGCAGGCGGAGGCGTTCGACGGGCTGACCCGCTTCGTCCGCTGACGCCGCTGACGACGCCGGCCCGGCAGCCCTCCGTCCGAGGGGCTGCCGGGCCGGTGAGGGGCTCGGGTGCGTGCGCGGGTCAGGACCCGGGCCGCTCCGAGGAGGTGTCGCGAGGCACCCCGAACTGCGGGTCCGACGGCGTGGCGGCGACGGCCACCCCTGACGAGCGTCCAGCGGACGCCGCCGCGGCACGCTCCCGCTCCAGGCGGTCCGCTTCCTCCCCGCCGATCGCCTCCCCGCGGGCGACCATGCCCGAGGTCTCGGACAGCGGGATCTCCCGCAGCAGGAGCGCGAGCACCAGGGCGATCACGAGGAACGGCACGAGATAGAGGAACACGGGGGCCAGGGACTCCGCGTAGTCGCTCACGACGGCTTCCCGCAGCTGGGCGGGCAGTGCGTTCAGGGCCGCCGGGTCGAGGGTCGAGGTCGCCTCGCCGGCGGCCTCGGGGCTGGCGCCGGACGCCGCGAACGTCTCCCGCAGCCGCTCGGAGAGGCGGCTGGTGAAAATCGCCCCGAAGACGGCGACGCCGAGCGACGCACCGACCTCGCGGAAGTAGTTGTTGGTGCTCGTCGCGACACCGACCATGGTCGGCGCCACCGAGTTCTGCACCACGAGGACGATGACCTGCATGATGAGGCCGAGCCCCGCACCGAAGAAGAACAGCATGGTGCAGATGACCCAGATGGGGGTGTCGGCGGTGAGCGTGGACATCCAGAGCAGCGTTCCGAGCGTCAGCGAGACACCGATGATCGGGTACTTCCGGTACCGGCCGGTGCGGGAGATCGCGATGCCCGAGAAGATCGACGTTCCCATGAGACCGACGATCATCGGGACGAGGAGCAGGCCGGAGACGGCCGCCGAGGTGCCCGACGCCATCTGGAGGAAGGTCGGCATGAAGGCCAGGGCGGCGAACATGCCGAGGCCGAGGGTGAGCCCGATCCCGGTGCTGGTGACGAAGGTGCGGTTGCGGAAGAGCCCGAGCGGGATGATGGGATCCTCCGCGCGGCGTTCCACCAGGACGAAGCCGACCGCCGCGAGGACCATGCCGGCGCCGAACGTCCACGTGAGCGGTGAGGTCCAGCCCTCGGCGGCGTCTCCGCCGAAGTCCGTGAAGAAGATGAGGCAGGTCGTGGCGACGGACAGCAGGACGACGCCGGGGATGTCGATCCGCCGGGTGGCCTTCTTCGACGGCAGTCGCAGGGTGAACCAGGCGATGGCGAAGGCGGCGATCCCGACCGGGATGTTGATGTAGAAGGCCCAGTTCCAGGTGAGGTGGTCCACGAAGTAGCCGCCGAGGAGGGGGCCGGCGACGGCGCTGAGGCCGAAGATGCCGCCGAGGGGTCCCATGTACTTGCCACGCTCGTTGGCGGGGACGATGTCGGCGATGATCGCCTGGGAGAGGATCATCAGGCCGCCACCGCCGAGGCCCTGGATGGCACGGAAGACCACGAAGGCCCAGAAGTCGGTGGCGAAGGCGCATCCGACGGAGGCGATCGTGAAGAGTGCGATGGCGAAGAGGAAGAGGTTGCGCCGTCCGAGGACGTCGCCGAACTTCCCGTAGATCGGCATCACGATGGTGGTGGCCAGCAGGTACGCCGTCGTGATCCACGTCTGGTGCTCGACGCCGCCGAGCTGGCCCACGATGGTGGGCATGGCCGTGGAGACGATGGTCTGGTCGAGGCTGGAGAGCAGCATCCCGGCGATGAGCGCCGAGAAGATGATCCAGATGCGCTTCTGCGTCAGGAGGAGCGGGCCGTCCGGCGCCGTCGTTGTACTCATGCTGGTTCCTGGTTCTGCGAGAGATCGGGAGTGGGGTCAGGGGAGGGGAAGAGGTAGCGCAGGCCGTCGACCATGCGGGAGAACACCTGCGCGTAGGTCGACTCGTTGCCCTCGGCGAAGAACTCGTCGAGGGACCG
Source organism: Arthrobacter sp. UYP4 (assembly GCF_057291175.1). Taxonomy (NCBI): domain Bacteria; kingdom Bacillati; phylum Actinomycetota; class Actinomycetes; order Micrococcales; family Micrococcaceae; genus Arthrobacter; species Arthrobacter sp. UYP4. The sequence continues at coordinate 317,169 of NZ_JBXAVU010000002.1, read as the reverse complement.
GCGGGCGAGCTCGCCGAGGACGACGGTCGCGACACGGGCGGTGGGATGACCGGCGGGCAGGCCCTCGCGCGTGGCGATGAGCTCGGTCAGGAGCTGGGACTTCGACTCCGCCCGCGCGAACATCCGCGCCAGGAGCTGTGGCTCCCGATGGAGCACGGCGGACATCGTCGCGTACTCCTCGCGCGAGATGCTGATGCGGCTGCCGAAATCCACGAACAGGGTGGTGAGGGCCTCGAGGAGGGGGACCGGCGGGGTGGTCCGGCCGGAGTCGACGAAGTCCGCCAGCAGCTCCTCCGACAAGCCCTCGTCCGCATGCCCGAGGACGGCGTCCTCCTTGGAGGGGAAGTAGTTGAAGAACGTCCGGCGGGAGATGCCGATCTCCTCGCACAGCTGCTCGACGGTGAACCCGTTGAGGCCGTGCTCGAGGGTCAGGCGGCGGGCGGTGGCGACGAGCGATGCCCGGGTCCGGCGGCGCTTGCGCTCCCGCAGTCCCATGCCGTCACTTCTTGCACTGACACTCATGGAGTACATATTTGCACTCGCATGCGAATGGTGCAAATTGACGACGGGCAAGGAAAAGGGGCGCACCACTGCGTGGTACGCCCCCGGTCCTCCGACCTGCTGCGGGTCAGGCCTGCGGCGGCCGCGTCATCGACAGCACGTCGAGGGCCGAGTCCAGCTGCTCCTCGGTGAGCTCGCCGCGCTCCACGAAGCCGAGCGCGACCACGGCCTCACGCACCGTGAGCCCCTCGGCGACGGCCTTCTTCGCGATCTTGGCCGCGTTCTCGTACCCGATGTGCTTGTTGAGCGGTGTGACGATCGACGGCGACGCCTCGGCCAGGAAGCGGGCCCGCTCGACGTTCGCGGTGATGCCGTCGATCATGCGGTCGGCGGAGACCCGCGTCGAGTTGCTGAGCAGGCGGATGGACTCGAGCACGTTGCGGGCGATCACGGGGATGCCGACGTTGAGCTCGAAGGCGCCGTTGGTGCCGGACCAGGCCACCGTGGCGTCGTTGCCGACGACCTGGGCGCAGACCATGAGCACCGCTTCGGCGATGACCGGGTTGACCTTGCCGGGCATGATCGAGGAGCCGGGCTGCAGGTCGGGGAGGGCGATCTCGCCGAGGCCCGTGTTGGGCCCGGACCCGAGCCAGCGCAGGTCGTTGTGGATCTTGGTGAGCGAGACGGCGATGGTCCGCAGCATGCCCGAGACCTCGACGAGGGCATCGCGGTTCGCCTGGGCCTCGAAGTGGTCGCGGGCCTCGGTGAGCGGCAGCCCGGTGTCCTCGGCGAGGAGCTCGATGACGCGCGCCGAGAACCCCGCGGGGGTGTTGATGCCGGTCCCGACGGCGGTGCCGCCCAGGGGCACCTCGGCGACGCGGGGCAGCGATGCCTGGATACGTTCGATCCCGTAGCGCACCTGCGCCGCGTAGCCGCCGAACTCCTGGCCGAGCGTGACCGGCGTGGCGTCCATGAGGTGCGTCCGGCCGGACTTCACGACGGTGCTGAACTCCTCGGCCTTACGCTCCAGCGCTTCGGCGAGGTGCGCCAGGGACGGGATGAGGTCCTTGACCAGTGCGGAGGTCGCCGCGACGTGGACCGAGGTCGGGAAGACGTCGTTGGAGGACTGCGACGCGTTGACGTGGTCGTTCGGGTGGACCGACGTGGTGCTGCCGGCCGCTTCCAGCGCCCGGGTCGCAAGGGTCGCGATGACCTCGTTGGCATTCATGTTCGACGACGTGCCGGAACCGGTCTGGTAGATGTCGACGGGGAAGTCGCCGTCGTACCTGCCGGAGGCCACGTCCTCCGCTGCCGCCTCGATGGCCCGGGCGCGCTCCTCGTCGAGCACGCCGAGTTCGGCGTTCGCCGTCGCCGCGGCCTTCTTGATGCGGGCGAGGGCCTCGATGTGGGCCCGCTCGAGCGTGGTGCCGGAGATCGGGAAGTTCTCGACGGCACGCTGCGTCTGTGCGCGGTACAGGGCGTCGACCGGGACGCGCACCTCGCCCATCGTGTCGTGTTCGATGCGGTACTGCGCATCCTCCGTGCCGGGCGTCGCGCCGGTCGTGGAGCTGGAATCAGGGCTGGCTGCAGGCGTTGGAGTCATGCGGCAATTCTCGCCTTCTCCGCTACAGTGCGCCAAATCCCGACACGAGCACGGCCTTGCCCTCGTCGAGGCGGTAGGAGACGCCGATGACGGCGACGGAACCGTTCTCCACGGCCTCCGCGATGACCCGCGAGCTGTCGACGAGCCGCCCCGAGGTCTGCTTCGTGTGCTCGATGACCGTCGCGTTGATGTCGGTGATGCCCTCCCTGCGCGCCGTGAGGACGGACGGCGTGATGCGCTCCACGAGGTCGCGGATGAATCCGACGGGCATGTCCCCGGTCTCGACGGCGTTCATGGTCGCCGTGACCGCCCCGCAGCTGTCGTGGCCGAGGATGACGATCAGCGGCACGCCCAGGACGCTGACGCTGTACTCGAGCGAACCGAGGACGGCGTCGTCGATCACCTGGCCGGCCGTCCGCACCACGAAGACGTCGCCGAGGCCGAGGTCGAAGATGATCTCCGCCGCCAGGCGCGAGTCCGAGCAGCCGAAGATGACGGCGAACGGGTTCTGGTCGTTCACGAGGGCCGTGCGGCGGGAGGCGTCCTGGTTGGGATGGGAGACGTCGGAGGCGACGAAGCGCGCGTTGCCCTCCTGGAGTCGGAGCCAGGCCGCGGCGGGCGTCAGTAGCTGAGTCACGCCGCCCACTGTACTGGTCCGGTCCGTCACGATCCGTCCGTGTCGGAAGATGACAGGCGCTCGGCCTCCTCGACCGCGTTCTGCCGCACGTCCTCGATCACCGCACCGCCGAGGGTGTCGAACTCGGTGAGGGACGCCTCGCCGTTCAGGACCACCGTGGCGCCGTCGACCTCGGACGTGAGCACGGTGTCGCCGTCCGGCGCGTCGAGGAGTTCCCACTCCAGCCCGCCGATGGACCGCGTGCCCGACACCTGGGCATCGCCCACGCGCTGCGCCAGCCAGGTGGGGTTGGCGTCGTCGGTCTGGGTCAGCTGGATGAAGCCGCTGTCCGCCGTGAGGAAGCCGACCTCCCAGAAGTCGACGCCGTCGCTGCGGCCGGTCACCCAGCGGGCGTAGTTCGAGGACCAGCCGTCCGGGAGCCCCGGCGAGGCCGGCAGGTAGCCAGCGTCACCCGCGGCCTGCCGCGCGACGGTCGCGACGTCGACGTCGCGCCGGTAGGTCTCGGCCGTGTAGGTCGGATTCAGGAAGTAGACGGGCAGGACGACGGCGATGGTCGCCCCGGTCGCGATCAGCATGCCGCGGGCCGTCGAGCTGGCACGCTTCGCCTGGTTCGGCGTCAGGGTGATCGGGGGAGCGTCGTCGTCCAGGTCGTCGACGGACCGCGCGTCGCCGCCGGGCCGCGGCCCGCCCGGTACGGCCGCCTGCGCGCCGGAGGGGCGGGTCTCGGGGTCCGGGGTCGTCCGCTCATCGCTCGAATCGCTCACCCGTCCATTTTCGCTGATGCCCGGCGCCCCGCCTAACCGGAAGGGCCGCGCGGACGCGTACGTATGCAGCGTCACAGGTCCGGGGGCGCCGGGCCAGCCTATGATGACAGCACGGAACTGATACGTCCGCGTACTGCCTGACCACCTTCGACGATGAGGATAGCCGTGTCCCAGAACGCAACGAATGCCCAGTACTCCACACTGTCTCCGGCGCTGGCCGTCGGGGACGACGAACCGGACCGGAACCTCGCGCTGGAACTCGTCCGCGTGACGGAGGCCGCGGCGATCGCGGGCGGCCACTGGGTCGGCTTCGGGGACAAGAACCTCGCCGACGGCGCGGCGGTGGACGCCATGCGCTCCCTGCTGCAGACCGTCCACTTCAACGGCGTCGTGGTGATCGGCGAGGGCGAGAAGGACGAGGCGCCCATGCTCTTCAACGGTGAGCGCGTGGGTGACGGCAGCGGACCCGAGTGCGACGTCGCCGTCGACCCCATCGACGGCACCCGCCTGACGGCGCTCGGCATCAACAATGCGCTGGCCGTGCTCGCGGTCGCCGAGCGTGGCTCGATGTTCGACCCCTCGGCCGTGTTCTACATGGAGAAGCTCGTCACCGGCCCGGAGGCCGCGGACATGGTGGACCTGCGCCTGCCGGTCAAGCAGAACCTGCACCTCATCGCGAAGGCGAACGGCAAGAAGGTCAGCCAGCTCAACGTCATGATCCTGGACCGGGACCGCCACAAGCCGCTCGTGGAGGAGATCCGCGCCGCCGGTGCGCGCACGAAGTTCATCATGGACGGCGACGTCGCCGGGGCCATCGCGGCCGCCCGGGAGGGCACCGACGTCGACGCCCTCATGGGCATCGGCGGCACTCCGGAGGGCATCGTGGCGGCGTGTGCCATCAAGTCCCTCGGCGGCGTCATCCAGGGCAGGCTCTGGCCCACCAGCGACGAGGAGAAGCAGAAGGCCCTCGACGCCGGCCACGACCTCGACCGGGTGCTCTCGACCAACGACCTCGTCACGAGCGACAACTGCTACTTCGCCGCCACCGGCATCACCGACGGCGACCTGCTGCGCGGCGTGCGCTACAGCAAGGACAAGGTCCTCACGCAGTCCATGGTCATGCGCTCCAAGTCCGGCACCATCCGCGTGGTCGACGGCGAACACCAGGCCCACAAGTGGGAGACCTACGCCCGCATCAAGGACTAGCGCCGCGGGCGCGCGGCCGGCGCGGGAACCGCCCGTGCGCCCCTATAGGCTGGTCGGATGAGCCTTTCCGTAACGCCCTGCTCCGACCGCGCCCTGTGGGACACCACCGTCGAATGGCTGGGAGGCCATCCCCAGCAGCTGTGGGGCTGGGGCCAGACGAAGGCGGCGCACGGCTGGAGCGTCGACCGGGTGCTCGTCGCCGAGGACGGTGCGGTCATCGCTGCAGCGCAGATCGTCCTCAAGTCCCTGCCGCTCCCGCTGCGGAACCTGGCCTACATCCCGCGCGGTCCCCAGACCGATCCGGGGCGGGAGGTCGAGGTCCTCGAGGCCGTCGCCGGGTACGTGCGTGCCGCCCACCGTTCCGTCGCGCTCTCCATCGAACCGGACTGGGACGCCACGAGCGGCGCCGTCCTCGCCCTGCCCGCCGCAGGCTGGAGGCCGAGCACGAACACCATCCTCATCGGGCGCACGCTCATCCTCGACCTGCACCGGTCGGAGGAGGAACTCCTGGCGGACATGAGCAAGAAGCACCGCCAGTACATCCGCAAGTCCGGGCGGGAGGGCCTCGGGATCCGGCGGGTCGTCCGCAGCGAGATCGCTGCCTGCCTCGACGTCTACCGGCTGACGGCGGAGCGCGCGGGGTTCGGGATCCACGAGGACTCCTACTACCTGGACATCTTCGACAATCTCGGCGACGCCTCGCCGGTGTACGCGGCCTTCCACGGCGAGGACGTCGTCGCGTTCCTGTGGCTCTCCTCGACGGACACCACGAGCTTCGAGCTCTACGGCGGCATGACGGACGAGGGCGAGCGGCTGCGCGCGAACTACGCGCTGAAGTGGTTCGCGATCTCCGAGATGAAGGCGCGCGGGGTCCGGCGCTACGACTTCAACGGACTGCTGAACGACGGCGTCTCCCGCTTCAAGATGGGCTGGGCGCACCACGAGGACCAGCTCGCCGGCACCTGGGACCTGCCGCTCTCGCCGTTCTACCCGCTGTTCAGCCGTGCGCTGCCGCTGGCGAAGCGCGGCATGCAGGTGGCGCGCCGGCAGGGCGGTCGCCTCCTCGGCAGGGTGCGGCAGGTGCGGGCGGGACGTTCCTAGCGGGCAGGCGTCCCGCCGGCCGTCACGGCGAAGGCCAGGACGGGGCCGCCGGTGGCCCCGTGGGCGTCGGCCGCAGGGCGGACGACGAGCGGCGCCTCCGATGCGGCGACGAAGGCGCTGCCCCCGCGGGGGACCGACAGGGTCGAGTTCGGGGTGTCCAGCAGGATCGGTCCACTGACCGCGAGGACCACCACGGGCCCGTTCTGGACCACCGGCACATGGGCGGGAGCGACACTCGCGCCGGCCGGCAGTGGGCTGTCCGCGCGGTCGTCGTCGCCCCCTGATCCGCCCGCGGGATCCGCAGCGGGGTCCGCCAGGACGATCCGCTGGAGCTGGAACTCGTCGAAGGGCGGGCGGTACAGCTCCTGGTCGAGCAGCGAGTACTCGGGGGACAGGGACGGCGGGGCGAGGGGCTCGAAGACCACGGTGGACAGCAGTTCCGCGGCGTCGACGTGCTTGGGCGTGAGTCCTCCGCGGAGGACGTTGTCCGACGACGCCATGACCTCGATGCCCAGTCCGCCGAGATAGGCGTGGATGTTGCCGGCCGGCAGGTAGAGGGCTTCCCCGGGCCGGAGCGCCACGCGGTTGAGCAGCAGCGCCACGAGCACACCCGGATCTCCGGGGTACTGGGCCGACAGCTCGCGGACGGTGGCGATGTCGCCGTCGAACCCATCGGCCCCGTCGGCCCCGGCCGGCCCTCCGCTCGCCCGGTCGGCCACCGCCGCCTCGACGTCCGCCACCACCTCCTGCGGCGCCTCGAGCAGCAGTGTGAAGGCCGTCCGCAGAGCCTCGCCGCTTCCTGCTGCGAGCTGCGCGGCCACCGTGTCGAGCAGGTCCTGCGCGGCAGAGCCGGGTCCGACGGCCGAGGCCAGGAACGTGAAGATCCCCACCGCCTCCGGCAGCGGGCGGAAGCCGCAGAGCGCGTCGAAGGACGTCAGCGCGAAGATCAGCTCCGGCTTGTGGTTCCGGTCGCGGTAGTTGCGGTGCGGAGCATCCTGCGGGACGCCGGCGGCCTCCTCGGCGTCGTACCCCGCCGCAGCCTGCGCCAGACTCGGGTGCACCTGCAGTGACAGCGCGGAACCGGCCGCGAGCACCTTGAGGAGGAAGGGCAGTCGCCCGTCGAAGCGTGCGGCCACGGCCTCGCCCAGGAGCCTGTCCGGGTCGTCGGCGATGAGGTCGTGGAGGCTGGTCCGGCCCCCGTCGGGCTGTACCACCTGCGACGGCGAGTCCGGGTGGGCGCCGACCCAGAGCTCGGCCTCGGGTCCACCCGAGGGTTCCCTGCCGAGCAGGTCCGCGATGGCGCGTTCCGAGCCCCAGGCATACGGGCGGAGGGTGTTCTCCAGGAGGTACATCGTTTTCCGTCCTTCGGCTCGGGGTGGTCGTCGGGCTCGCCGCAATGGGTCAGGCGGGGGAGCACTCGCCGTTGTCCGACAGCAGCTCACCGAGGGTGAGGTCGTCGCCGATCGTCGCGAGTTCCTGCAGGTATTCCTCCGTGATGCCGTCGTCCGTGGTCTGCGCCGGGACCCGGGCCGGAGTGTGCGCGGTGCTGTGCACGGGGGTCCGTGAGACGACGCCGGCGCGGTCGAGCTGCAGCACGCCCGCTGCCGCGGGGTCCGCGGCGCCCTGGGCGAACATGTCCTGGACGCGGCTGTGGATGACGTCGAACTCCGGGTAGGTGACGAAGTTCTCGGCGGGCGTGCCGAAGTCCGGCGGGCCGATGGTCAGGCGCCGGGTCTCCTGGTCCTTCGCCTTCAGTCCGAGGTCCACGAAGCTCGCCAGCTGGTCCTGGGGGATGTCCGTCTCGACGATCTGCGTCCCCGCCGCGGCGATCGACTGGAAGCGGGTGAGCACGGTCGCGGGATCGAGCTGGGCGATCATGGCCTGCTGGACGCACTGCTGCCGTGCGATGCGGTCGTAGTCGGTGACGAATTCCCGCGACCTCGCGTACCAGAGGGCGTGGTACCCGTCGAGGGTCTGGACGCCGGGGCGGATCCAGCCGTCGGGCGGGTAGTGGCGGATGGGATCCGTCCCGGGGATCTCCGCAGCGGTGATCGGCACCCAGCCGCCGGCATCGATCCGGATGCCGCCCATGGCGTCCACGAGCTGCTCGAACCCGCCCATGTCGACGAGGAGGTAGGCCTGCACCTCGATGCCCAGGACCCCGCTCGCGGCATCCATCATCGCCTCGGCTCCTGGATCCTCGGCGTCGGGGTACAGATCCGCATAGTTCTGCGTCACGTCCGTGTACAGGCTGTTGATGATGCAGGGATCACCGCAGTTGTACCCGTCCGGGTAGATCTCCCAGAGCGGGGAGTCCTCGGAGAACAGGGCGTTCTGGAAGTTGCGCGGGATGCTGAACGTCACGGTCGCGCCGGTCTCGGCGTCCACGCTGATCACGGAGATGCTGTCGGGCCGCCGGCCGGTGCGGTCCTCGCCGGCGTCGCCCCCCATGAGGAGGAAGTTGTAGCGCCCGTCCACGGGGTCGAAGGCCGGACCGGACTGGAAGATGGCCCCGACCGTGGAGCGGCCGACGCCGAGGACGTAGGCGCCGTAGGCGAGGGACCCGCTGGTGAGAACCATGAGGAGCGCCAGGGCGCCGGCGACCAGGGGACGGACGCCGCGATCCAGGAGGGGCATCCGGATCAGCCGCAGGGTGTTGACGAACAGCAGCGCCCAGGCGAGCGCGATACCGAGCAACGCCGCGATGAGGACGAGGGACCACCAGCGGTGGGTCAGGACGCCGACCACGAGGGTGCGGTTGGTCAGGGCCAGGACCAGGCCGGCGAGGACGAGCGCCCAGCAGGTGAAGGTGGTCCGCAGCGCACGGCGCCCGAGCCGGCGGTCACCCGCGACGACCTGCGCGGAACCCGGCAGGACGAGCGTCATGGCCAGCAGGACGAAGGCGCGCTTGGTGCGCATCGCGGGCGGCGCCACCTGCGGGTACCGCACCGGATCGGTGAGCTCGGGAGCCCGCCGGCCGCCGCGGACGTGCGCACCGGTCGTCATGCGTCGCCCGCCATCGACGCCGCGATCCGGGACCGGAGGGCGGCGCCCTTGTCCTCGGCCGTCTCGCGGAGCGCGTCCGCGAACTCCACGAGCCGGCGGCGTAGTTCCTGCGCCTGCGGGTCGGTGCCTGCCGCGAGCATGCGGACCGCGAGGAGGCCCGCGTTCCGTGCGCCGCCGATGGACACGGTCGCGACCGGGACGCCCGCGGGCATCTGGACGATCGACAGCAGGGAGTCCATGCCGTCGAGGTAGCGCAGGGGCACCGGGACCCCGATCACGGGCAGGGGTGTGACCGATGCGAGCATCCCGGGGAGGTGCGCCGCACCGCCCGCGCCGGCGATGATGACCCGCAGGCCACGCTCGTGCGCGGCCCGCCCGTAGTCGATCATGGCCGCGGGCATCCGGTGGGCGGACACGACGTCGGCCTCGTAGGGGATGGAGAACTCGGCCAGGGCCGCAGCGGCGGCCTCCATGACCGGCCAGTCCGAGTCCGAGCCCATCACAAGGCCTACCTGGGCGTTCGTCACTGCGTTCCCTTCGGTGATTCCTGGTCGGCGGAGGGCTGGTCGGTGCCGTTCCGGAGTATCGCGGCGACCCTCGAGGCCCGGGCGCGGACGTCGGCGAGGAGCTCCCCCGGAGCTGCCAGCGCGTTCACGTGGCCGATCTTGCGGCCCGGACGCACGTCCTTGCCGTAGAAGTGCACTTTAGCCGATGGGCCTGAGGACAGCGCCGACCGGTAGGCGCCGTAGATGTCGGTGTTCGGGCCTCCGAGGACGTTCTTCATGACGGTGGAACGGCTCACGGGGTCGGTGGCACCGAGGGGGAGGTCGAGGACGGCCCGCAGATGCTGCTCGAACTGGCCGGTGATGGCCCCGTCCATGGTCCAGTGCCCCGAGTTGTGGGGGCGCATCGCGAGTTCGTTGACCAGGTAGCCTGCTCCGGCTCCGGGGGTCTCGAACAGCTCCACCGCCATCACGCCGGTCACGCCCAGCGCCTCGGCGAGGCGCAGGGCCGCAGCGGTGACGGCGTCGGCGAGGTCGTCGGACAGCTCCGGCGCCGGCGCGATCACCTCGTCGCACACGCTGTCCACCTGGATGGACTCCACGACGGGCCAGGCAGCGGCTTCCCCGGACGGGCGCCGGGCCACCAGCACCGAGAGCTCCCGGCTGAAGGGCACGAACTGCTCCACCAGCAGCTCCCCGCCCGTGAACCAGGTGTCCGCGGCGGCAAGGGCGGCGGCGTCGCGCAGGACCAGGACGCCCTTGCCGTCGTACCCGCCGCGGGGGGTCTTGAGCACCACGGGCCAGCCCGTGGCGGCCGCGAAGTCCTCGACCTCGGCAGGGTTCCTGACCGCCCGCCAGCGGGGATTGGGCAGGCCCAGGTCCTCGACCGCCCGCCGCATCACCAGCTTGTCCTGGGCGTGGCGGAGCGCCGCCGGTGCGGGATGGAGGGACACGCCCTCGCGGGCAAGCTCCTCGAGGAGCTCGCCCGGAACGTGCTCGTGGTCGAACGTGACGACGTCGACGCCCGCTGCGAAGGCGCGCAGCACCTGCGGGTCGCGGTAGTCACCCACCTGGGCATGGGCCACGGCGGCCACCGCGGAGACGTCGGGTCCCTCCGCCAGGACGCGGAGCTCGAGTCCGAGTTCCACTGCTGGTCCGGCCATCATGCGAGCGAGCTGGCCGCCGCCGACGACGCCTATCACGGGAAAAGTCACCATCACAGGGTACCTACGGCCTGGGCGGACCCGGTCATCGGTGTACGTACGGGTCCCCGTCGACGGTGGTCCGGGGACCGGGGAGGGGCGGCGCGATCAGCCCACGTCCAGGCGTCCTGCCAGCGGGCCACCAGGGGTCTAACAGGACGGCGTCGGTCCCGAGACCGTAAAATGGGTCGAAACACGCCATGCAAAGGTCAGCCGGGGTGGCTCGCTCTGCTGGCCGCTGTCGCGGTCGGTCCTGGAACCGCGGGGAATCCCGTCCCGCGGTGCACGGTGTCCATCCCCAGACCGCGGAGGTTGCAGTGGCAGGACTCATGGATCGGATTCGGGGCCTCGCATCCCTCTTCTGGCGCGAAGTCGCGAAGTTCGGCGCGGTCGGTGGAGTGGCGTTCGTCATAGACAACGGGCTGTACTGGTACCTGATCCACGGACCGATGAGCGGCAGCGAGGTCAAGGCACGCTTCGTCTCCGCCGGTGTCGCCACGGTCTTCGCCTGGGTCGCCAACCGTTACTGGACCTTCCGGCACCGGCGGCAGCCGAATGCCGCCCGCGAACTCGTCATGTTCGTGTTCATCAACGTGATCGGCATGGGCATCGCGGCGGGCTGCGTCTGGGTCGCCAAGTACGTGTTCGACATCACCGAGCCGAGTCCGCTGTTCCTCGTCGGGATCTTCGGCACCGTGCTCGCCACCTTCGTCCGGTTCGTCGCCTACCGGTTCTGGGTGTTCAACGTGGAGCTCGACGACGAGCCCGAGTTCAGCCACGACCAGGAGCTCCTCCACCCGCGGAGCACTCCCGCAGAACCCGGCGGGCAGGGGAGCCGCATCTCCGGTGGGGGCGGCGAACCGGTCAGGCAGTCCCCAGCCGGCCCGTGACGCGCTCGCCGGCCAGCAGGCGCTCCGTCACCGGGACACCCTCCTCCACGAGGACCAGCGTGCCGTCCTGCTGCCAGACGGCAAGGGCAGCAGCGAGGGCGCGGAGGAGATCCGCTCCCGGTTCGAGCAGCACCGTCGGCGCCTGACCGGCACCGGCGGGCAGGACCACCGACCGGTCCAGGTCGTCGCCCGTCAGGGCCCGCCCGTCGGCCCGCAGGAGAGGCGCGGCCGCGTCGGCGTCCGCGCCGAAGAAGGCATCACCCTGCGAGCGCACCTCCGCGGCGAAGTCGACGGCGCCACGCGGCAGCGGGCCGTCCCACCCGAGGGCGAGGGACCCGAGTGCCACGCACACGAGCTGTCGTGGCGGTTCCACCGGCGCGGAGGCGTCGGCGGACAGGACGATGTCGGCGTCGTCGGTGCCGAGGCCCGTCGCCGGGCCGCCCCCCGGCAGGACGACGAGGCAGCCGGTCCGCCAGCAGGCGAAGGCGAGGGCGAGCGACTTCCAGTGGACCGGCAGGTCGACGGCGACCGTGGTCCCGTCGGTCGCATCGAGTTCGTCCGCCAGCAGGTTGGCGCTCTTGGCCACCCAGTTGTCGAAGACACGGCCCGAGAGCTCGATCCGACCCTCCTGTCCGTGCCAGACGAGGCGGGGGGAGGAGGAGCTGACCGAGCGCATGCGGGCGAGGATCCCTGCGGGTGTCTGTGGCATGATGCTTCTTCCGGTTCCGGGGGCGGTACTCGCGACGCGCCGATGAAGACAGGTAGTCGGCGCGGCGTGGCGCACGTGATTGTGCGTCTCCGACTGTATAAGATTCCCGCCCCCGCTTGACGTTCCTCGACTTACACCGGTGTAATTAGGCATCGGATTTGTTCCAGCAGCGGGGCGCGAGGGTCGACCCATGCTGATGTTGGAACGGCAACACCGGGAAGGCTCACCATGGGGCAGGCAGAACGCATTCAGGAACAACCGGACATCGCAGCGCAGGCCTCGGCCCGCTACGGTTCGCGGGGCGTGCCCGCGGACTGGTTCCTGGATCCTGCCGACCCCCTCGCGGGGGAGCGGTATCGCGAGCGGACCTCCTCGGCCCTCGAGGACCAGGCGACCGCCTTCCTCGCCGCCCACGAGGCCCTCGCCGGTCTCCCCGATGTCGACGAGCGCCCGAGCAGCCTCCTCGTCCTTCCCGCCCTGAACCCCGAGCTCCCGGGCGTCCTGCCGGACGTGCAGGACGATGGACGGCACCAGTCGGCGTCGACCCAGCCCGTGTGGATCGGTCTGCCGCTGGCGCCGGGGAACGTCGACGACGACGGCGAACTGTCCTGGCAGGCCGACGCACTCTGCGCCCAGACCGATCCCGAGGCCTTCTTCCCCGAGAAGGGCGGCTCCACCCGCGACGCGAAGAAGGTCTGCGGCGCGTGCATGGTGAAGTCGGAGTGCCTCGAGTACGCGCTGGAGAACGACGAGCGGTTCGGCATCTGGGGTGGGCTCTCCGAGCGCGAGCGGCGCAGGTTGCGGAAGCGAGCGGTCTGATTCCGCCCCACCTCCGCGTCACCGCCGTCGTCGTAGCCCACAACGGCGCCGAGTACCTTCCACGCACCCTCGAAGCCCTCGCACGCCAGACCCGCCCGGCTGATTCCTGCGTCGGTGTCGACACCGGCTCCTCCGACGACTCCGCATCCATCCTCCAGCTCCGGCTGCCGGCGGGAAGTCCCGTGGTGGGGGCTCCCGCCCGTGCCGGGTTCGGGGCGGCCGTGCGAGCCGCCGTGGCGGAGATCCCCGCCGTACGGGACCCCCGGGTGGGTAGCGGCCAGGACTGGCTGTGGCTGCTCCACGACGATTCCGCGCCCGAGCCGGAAGCGCTCGCCGAGCTGCTCCTCGCCGTCGAGCGTGCTCCCTCGGTCACCGTGGCGGGTACGAAGCAGGTGGCCTGGGACGACCGCCGCGAACTCGTGGACGTCGGGCTCTCCATCAGCAGGTGGGCCGAGCGGCTGACCCTCATCGACCTGGACGAGCACGACCAGGGCCAGTACGACGCCCGGAGCGACGTGTTCGCCGTCAACTCCGCCGGCATGCTCGTGCGCCGCGACGTGTGGGATGCCCTCGGCGGCTTCGACCCGGCCCTTCACGGCGTGGGCGACGACGTCGACCTGTGCTGGCGGAACCGCCTGGCCGGCCACCGCGTGGTGGTGGTCCCGGGCGCCGTCCTCCGCCACGCCGGATCGAGGCCGCATCCGCTCTCCACGCCGCATGCCGCGCGTGCCGCCGAGGTGTACCTGAGGCTCAAGCACGCCGCTCCGTGGAACGTCCCCCTGCTCGCCGTCGGCGCGGTGCTGGGCGGATTCGCCCGCCTGCTCCTCGGACTCCTGGCGAAGGACCCCGGCCATGGCACCGACCAGCTGCTCGGCAGCCTCGCCGGGGTGGCCCGCCCCCTGCAGCTGTGGCGGTCCCGCCGCTCCGTCGCGCGGAGCCGCCGGCGCCCGCGCTCGATCGTGCGGCCCCTCGTCACCTCCCGCCGCGAGGTCTGGTCCCACCGGAAGTCGGTGCTGGACGCCTTCACGTCGCGCGGCTCCGATCCGGAAGGGTTCCCGCCGGCGGAGGAGTACGTGCCGTCCGGGAACAACGACGACGACTTCGCGGCCCTCGCCCCGCCCGCCCGTCCATGGGGCGGCGCCGGCGCCGTGGTCGCCCTGGTGCTGCTCCTCGCTGCAGCCCTCCTCGGGCTGCACCGGCTCGTCGGGGCAGCGGCGCTGGCAGGCAGCGCACTGGTACCGGTGGCCGAGACGCCACGGGCGGTCTGGGACAGTGCGACGGTCTGGTGGACAGGCCTCGGTACCGGATTCGCCGCCCACGGGTCGCCGTTCGCCTACGTCCTGTGGCTGCTCTCGCTCCTGGGGTTCGGTTCGGCGAACACCGCCGTCGTCGTCACCGTGGTCTGCGCCCTGCCCCTGGCAGGGCTCTCCGCATGGATCGCCGCGGGCGCCCTCACCCGGTCGCGCGGGCTGCGGCTGTGGGCCGCACTGTTCTGGGGAGCGGCGCCGGCCCTGCAGGTAGCCCTCGGCAGCGGGCGCCTCGGCGCGCTGATCGCCCACATCCTGCTGCCCCTGGCCCTGCTCGGAGTCGTCCGGGCGGTCGGAGGTGCCCTCCCGGCGCGCCCCCTGCCGGACGGCGTCATCATTCCGGGCATCGGTGGGACGCGCAGCTGGACGGCGGCGGCCGCCGCCGGCCTGGTGCTCGCGGTCGCCTGCGCGTCCGCGCCGTCCCTCCTCCCCGTCGTGATCCCCGGCGGGCTCCTCGCACTGGCGCTCGGCCGGCGGCGTACCCTTACGCTCTGGTGGACGCTGCTGCCGATCCTGGCGGTCCAGCTGCCCTACGCCCTGTCCGCACTGCAGGATCCGCGGGGATTCCTCGGCGATCCCGGGGTGCCTGCTCCCTTCGACCCGGGCGATCCCTGGCAGCAGCTCCTCGGCTTCCCGGTGTCCTTCGATCCGTTCCTCCCGCCTGCCGCGGCCGGCTTCCTCGGCGCAGGTCCCTGGGCGCTCGTCGTCGCCGTCGTGATCGGCGGGCCGGTCCTCGTCCTTGCAGCCTTCGCGTTGTTCGTCCCGCGCGGGCGCGGACGGATGGTGCGATCGTCCTGGCTGGTGGCGGTCCTCGCGCTCGCCGTCGCGGCCGTTCTGCCGCTGATGCCCGTCGCGGTGGGCACGTCCGCCCTGATCCAGGTGTTCCCCGGTCCGCTCGTGTCCGCCGTGTCGCTGTGCCTGCTGGCCGCGGCCCTCTCGGGGATGCCCGGGGCGCAGCACGCCGGTGTTGCGCCGGCCCCGCCGCGCCGGCGCCTCGCCGGGTTCGCCGGCGGCCTCGTCCTCGCGGTCGGCCCGCTGGTCGGCCTCGGACTGTGGCTCGTTCCCGACGTGGCGAGCCCGCCCCCAGCCTCGGCCGAGCCCGTGGTGATCCCGGGCGCTCCCGTCGAGGAGGCCGCGGACGCGCCCGCCACCACCGACCTCGGTACCGGTATCGGGCTGCGGCCCGTCGCGGAGCGGCCGCTGCCGGCCACGGCGGCCGACCGCGGCACGGGGCCGGAGCAGATCCGGACGCTCGTGATCACCGTCGACGACGAGGACGACGTCACCGCCGCACTCATGCGCGGATCCGGCACCACCCTCGACGACCTCAATCCGCTCTACGCCGCCCGCGTGGTGGGACCCGGTGGCGCGGTGCTGGACGACAGCGGATCCGCACGCACCCTGCGCACCACGGCCGCCGTCATCGTGGGCGCCACCGGTGCCGATCCACGGGCGGACCTGCGCGACCTAGGGGTCGGGTTCGTGGTCCTCCGGCAGCCCGAGACGGCCGGGGAGTTCCTCAGCAGCCGCATCGACTCCGTCCCCGGCCTCACCGCGGTCGGTGACACGGACGCAGGGCGGCTGTGGCGCGTGTCCTCCGCGACGCTCGACGACGGCACGGAGGACACCGGCGAGCGCACCGCCCGGGTCCGGGTGGTCGCCGCCGACGGTCGGACGGAGGCCGTCATCGCGTCCGGAGCGGTGGACGCCGCCGGGAGCATCCCCCCGGGTGGCGAGGGCAGGACGCTCGTCCTCGCCGAGCAGGCGGATGCCGGCTGGCAGGCCACGCTGGACGGCCGCAGGCTCGAGGCGACGTCCGAGGGCTGGCGGCAGGCATTCGTGCTTCCCACGACAGGCGGCGCGGTGGCTGTCTCGTACGTCAGCCCGTACCGGCCCTGGGTGGAGGCGGTCCAGGCGGTCGTCCTCGTCCTGACGATGCTCCTGGCCATCCCCGTCCCGTCCCGGCCCCGCGTCGTCCGTCCCCAGGGTGGCGGACGCCCGCAGCCGGGTGTCCGCCGTCGCCCGGACGGGACCGACGCATGGGACGCCGGGACGGACGACGTGCACGCCGACGACCCCCAGCCCGTGACGAGTGGAAGAGGCCCGATGTGATCCGGGGACGCAGGCGCGACACCACGGCGGAGGGCACGCAGGACCGGGCCCGCACGGGGAACGGAACGTCGACGGACAGCCCGGAAGCCGGCGAGCAGGGCGGGATCCGCCCCGACGGGAGCGGTACGCCGGTTCCCGGGACCGGCGACTCCGAGCGCCCGGCGGGCCCACCGGCGTCGGATGCCGCCCGGGCCGCCGTCGCCGCCCGGGCCGTCGCCCGCGACAGGGCTGCCGGGACCGGCACCGCCGCACGCCGCCGCGCCCGCCTGGGCACGGCAGCGGCCGCGGCCACGGGCGTCGTCCTGCTCGCGGCGACAGCCGCGATCGCGGCGGGCGTCGCCGACCCGCTGGTCGGGCGGCCGGGCGTGGCCGTCGCTGTCCCCCCGGCGGTCGTCCCTGCGGGGGATCTCACCGCGGTCTGCCCCGCACCGCCCCGCCTGCTCGCATCGGCCGCCGGAGAAGCCGACCCCGAGTTCGGCCCCGCCTCCGCGACCGCCAGGACGACCGTGAGTGCGATGGTCCTCAGCGACCTCGGCGCGACCCTCACCGGAAGCGGCCTCCTGCCGGTCGGTGGGGGTGCCCCGCTGGCGCTGATCGAGGACTTCGCCCCCGAGGTGTCGCTCGGTTCGAGCGGTCCGGCCAGCAGCAGCGAGGACGGCCTGACCAACCGCCTGGCGGGTGTCTCCCGCGGCGTGCGGGTCGATGCCCCCTCCGTGTTCCGGGCGCAGCCGCAGGGCGGCCTCGTACCCGTCGCCGCTGCCACCTCCACCTACACGGCCACCGACGGCGACCTCCGCGGCCTCGCCGCGACGGGCTGCCAGGTGCCCTCCAGCGACTTCTGGCTCCTGGGGGCCTCGACGACCGCCGGGCAGTCCGCGATCCTCACCCTCACGAACCCGACCGGCACGGCGGCGACCGTCACCCTCGAGCTGTACGGGCAGGACGGTCCGATCGAGGCGGCCGGGACGCGGGGGCAACTGGTGGCACCGGGTGAGACCCGCCAGATCGTCCTCGCCGCACTCGCCGCGAACCAGGAGCGCGTCGCCGTGCGGGTCCGCAGCGACGGGGGACGCATCTCCGGCGTCGTCCAGCAGAGCGTCCTCAGGGGCCTCACGCCCGGAGGGGTCGAACTGCTCTCGCCGGCCGTCGCGGCCGGGACCACGCAGGTGGTGCCCGGCGTCGTCGTGCAGGACGCGGCGACGGCGCGCAGCATCCGCGAGCAGGAGGGGTACGGTGCCGCCGCCCCCGAACTGCAGGTGCTCGTCCCCGGGTCGAGCGACGCCGTGCTGGGCATCACGGTCTACGGGCGGGACGGCGAGGTCGCGCTTCCCGGCGGGGGAGTCGTGACGGCCGCCGCCGGCTCGGTGACGGCGATCCCGCTGGACGCCCTGGCCGAGGGCAACTACACCGTCGCCGTGACCTCGGACGTCTCGGTGGTCGCGTCGGCACGCGTCGTCCGGGGGACCGACGACGGGAAGCCGGTCGACCTCGCCGGTGCCCCCGCTGCCGCCAGGCTGGGCAACGACTCGGCGATGGCCCTCGCGGAGGGCGTCGACACCTCCCTGGTCCTCGGTGCACCGAGCGGCAGGAGCGAGGTGACGCTGACACCCGTCGCGGCCGACGGCGCGCTCGGCGAGCCGGTGGTGATCGGCATCGCGGGAGGGACCTCCGTCACCGTGCCGTCGTCCTCCCTCGGCCGCAGCCCTGCGGCCGTCCTCGTCGATGCGACGGGGGATCCTGCCTACGGAGCGCAGGTCATGGTCCTGCCGGGAGCACGCGCCGGGATCTCCGTGGCGAGCATCCCGGCCGGTGTCACGGCCCCGCAGAGCATCGCGGTGGAGCTGGGCTACTAGGCCGGTCTGCCCGGACTAGGCCTGCGAGCGACCGTAGGCGGGGTCCACCGCCTCCGGGGCGAGTCCCATGAGTTCCGCGGTCTGCTCGACGACGACGTCGTGGATGAGTTCGTTCACCGGCATGAGTGCCCTGGCCGCCATGAGGATCGGGTGACGGTAGATCGTGATGACCGCCGGCCGACCGGGCGCCGCGGGGGAGCAGGAACCGAGGAGGCCCCGCAGGGTCTCCGGCGTCATGTCCTCCAGGCCGTCCGGGATCTCCTGCACCACGATCTGCAGGTCCTGGATCCGCTCACCCCACAGGCGCTCGAGCCGTTGCGCCGACTCCATCACCCAGTCGTCGAACTGCTCCGACCTGGACCGCGAACCGGGGAGGTGCTGCGGCAGCACCTCGCCACGCATCCCGCGTCCCCTGCGATTACGCCGGCGTTCGTAGAACGACCGCGCCGGGCGCCCCTCGGAGGACGTCGGATCGGTCAGCTCGACCGAAAAAGTGGAAGCATCCTGCATGTAAAGACTGTAAGCCTTCGACACCGCGCCCGCACGCCCGGAAGCCCGGATCCGAGGGGATGCACACGGGCGGGAAGCGCGTCCTGACGGCCGCCGCACCCAAACCCCGGTAGGCTTGCCGATCGTGGGATCACTCCGTCAATGCTCCAGATCAGCCTGCCAGCGGCCGGCGGTGGCCACACTCACCTATGTCTACGGGGATTCGACCGCGGTGCTGGGTCCCCTCGCGACCTACGCCGAACCCCACACCTACGATCTCTGCTCCGTCCACGCGGAGCGCCTGACGGTGCCCCGTGGCTGGGAGGTCGTCCGCCTCACGCTGCCGGACGCCGTGCCGGAACACAACTCCGACGATCTGCTGGCCCTGGCCGACGCGGTCCGCGAAGCGGCCGCCGAACCCGCTCCGGACCAGCCGACCCCCGGGCAGCGCGGCAGCAGGCCGCCCATGGAGCCCCCGGCCGGCGTCACCGGTCCCCGCCGAGGGCACCTGCGGATCCTGCGGGAGCCCTGACGCGGCGCCCTGACGCCGATCGTGCGGAGGTGCGTTCTTCCGGGCACGCCCCGCGGGCGCGGTAGACTCGTACCCACGATCCCCCTCCTCCCGAGCGAAAGCTTCCCCATGGCGAACCTTCCAGCACGGCTGCTCGACGTCCTCCGCTGCCCCGTCACCGGGTCGACGCTCGAACAGGACGGCGCGGTCCTCCGATCGACGGCCCCGGGACCCGGCGGCGAAACGCTCACGTACAGGCTCGACGAGGGCATCCCGGTGCTCCTCCCCGCCGAACTCCCCGGTGCCGCCTCCGCCCCGTAGGGCCGGAGCCGACGCCCTCCCCCGAACCTCCGAACTCCAGCTAGGAACAGCACACCATGACGTTCGACTACAAAGTTGCCGACCTCTCGCTCGCGGAGGCGGGCCGCCACCAGATCCGGCTCGCTGAGCACGAGATGCCCGGGCTCATGGCGCTGCGCCGCGAATACGCGGACGCGCAGCCCCTCGCCGGAGCCCGTATCGCCGGCTCGCTGCACATGACCGTCCAGACGGCCGTCCTCATCGAGACCCTGACATCCCTCGGGGCCGAGGTCCGCTGGGCGTCCTGCAACATCTTCTCCACGCAGGACGAGGCCGCGGCGGCCGTCGTCGTGGGCGACGGCACCGTCGAGGAGCCCGCCGGGGTCCCCGTCTTCGCCTGGAAGAACGAGACGCTCGAGGACTACTGGTGGACCGCCACCCAGATCCTGACGTGGCCGCGCCAGGCCGAGGGCCTCGGCCCCAACATGATCCTGGACGACGGCGGCGACGCCACGATGCTCGTCCACAAGGGTGCCGAGTTCGAGGCGCTCGGAGCGGTGCCGGCAAACCCGCAGGAGGGCGACGCCGACTACTCGCACGAGTACACGGTCTTCCTCGACACCCTCCGCTCCACGATCGGATCCGAGCCACTGAAGTGGACGACCATCGCCGCAGGGATCAAGGGCGTCACCGAGGAGACGACGACGGGCGTGCACCGCCTGTACCAGCTCGCCGCGCAGGGCAAGCTCCTCTTCCCGGCGATCAACGTGAACGACTCGGTCACGAAGTCGAAGTTCGACAACAAGTACGGCATCCGCCACTCGCTGCCCGACGGCCTGAACCGGGCCACGGATGTGCTGATCGGCGGCAAGGTCGCCGTGGTCTGCGGCTACGGCGACGTCGGCAAGGGTGCGGCGGAAGCCCTCCGTGGCCAGGGGGCCCGCGTGATCGTCACGGAGATCGATCCGATCTGCGCGCTGCAGGCCGCCATGGACGGCTACCAGGTCGCCACGCTCGAGACCGTGCTCGGCCAGGGCGACATCTTCATTACCACCACCGGGAACAAGGACGTCATCATGGCCCGTCACATGGCGGGCATGAAGCACCAGGCGATCGTCGGCAACATCGGCCACTTCGACAACGAGATCGACATCGCCGGGCTCGCGCGGATCCCCGGCGTCGAGAAGATCGAGATCAAGCCGCAGGTCCACGAGTGGGTCATCCCGGCCGGCGAGGCCGAGGGTGTGGAGAAGCACTCGATCATCATGCTGTCCGAAGGCCGCCTGCTGAACCTCGGCAACGCGACCGGTCACCCGTCCTTCGTCATGAGCAATTCCTTCGCGAACCAGACGATCGCCCAGATCGAACTCTTCACCAAGTTCGAGCAGGAGGACGCCGAGGGCAACCGCGAGTACGAGAACGAGGTCTACGTCCTGCCCAAGATCCTCGACGAGAAGGTCGCCCGCCTGCACCTCGACGCCCTCGGTGTCGAGCTCACGGAGCTGACCAAGGGGCAGGCCGAGTACCTCGACATCGATGTGGCCGGCCCGTACAAGTCCGAGCAGTACCGCTACTGAGGCCTGCGGACGCCCGATCTCCCGGCCGCTGCCGGCGCCCTGACGGGTACCGGCAGCGGCCGGATCGTTGTCGAACTGCATCCGGGGTACGCCGGGAAATTCGGCCTGTCGCGTAAAATCGCTTGGGGCAGCAACGTCGAGGGGCAGGGGCATGCGCATGAAGCAGGAGTCGAGCAGGGCCGGTGCGCACCGGAAGGGCTGGAAGATCGCAGCCATCGGTGCAGCGGCGGTCGTCGTCGTCGGAGGCGGTGTTGGCATCGCCACGGCATCCCCGTGGAACGATCCTGCCGCCGGGTCCACCCCTGCCCCGTCCTCCTCGTCCCCGTCCTCCTCGTCCCCGGTGGCGGCCCCGGCCGCTGATGGGACATCGTCCGCCGCCCCGCGGCCGACGGTCTCCGCTGCCCCGGACGGCGACTACACCGTCGGCGTCACCCCCACCGACAAGGCCTATGCGGTCAACCCCGCGACCGTCGCGGCCGTGAGCGTCGAGGGGGCGACCCTCGACGCCGTCGAACTGGTGCCCCGGGAAGGCGGCACGCCGATCGCCGGGACCCTGTCCGACGACGGCACGCGCTGGACCGCCACCGAACGGCTCGCCTTCGACACCGAGTACGAGTTCTCCTACACCGTGCTCGACGCAGCGGGAGACCCACAGCGGGCGACATCGACGTTCGCCACCGTCGAACCCGCCAACGAGGCCGACGCCGCGATGTTCCCGCTCGACGGCAGCACCGTCGGCACGGGCCAGCCCCTCGAGTTCACCTTCAGCGAGCCGGTGACCAACCGGGACGCGGTGGAGAAGGCCGTCACCGTCACCAGCACGAGCAACCAGCCCGGAGCGTTCTACTGGTTGTCCGACACCAAGGTCCGCTACCGTCCCGAGGAGTTCTGGGCCCCGAACAGCACCATCACCGTCGAGCTGAACCTCTTCGGCGTCGACCTCGGCAACGGCATGATCGGGAACGCCGACAGGACATTGACGATGAGGACGCACAACACGCGCCTCGCCGTCGTCGACAACGACACCAAGATGATGAACGTCTACCTCGACGGCAGGCTGGACCGCACGTTCCCCATCACGCTCGGCACCGACGAGTGGCCCTCCACCGAGGGCTACATGGTGGTGATGGAGCACTACGAGTCCACCCAGTTCCGGGCCGAGTCCATCGGCCTGGAGCCCGGCGACCCCGCCTACTACCCGCCGACGGTCGTGAACCACGCGAGCAGGCTGAGCAACGGCGGTGCCTTCGTCCACGAGGCCCTGCCGGCGGCCCAGGTGGCACTGGGCAGTTTCAACGTCTCGCACGGCTGCATCGGCATGTCCCCCGAGGGCGCGGAGTACTTCTACAACACCTTCGGCCCCGGCGACGTGGTACAGATCCTGAACACCGGTTACGGTCCCATGTACGTCTGGGACGGCTTCGGCGACTGGAACGTGCCCTGGAACGAGTGGACCGACCAGCCGTAGGCACCGGCCGATCCCGGACAGGCTCCGCAGGCTAGCCGAAAGGCAGCGTGTGGAGCCTTTTCGCAGTCGCCTCGGTGCGTTCGCGCTGGCGCATCATCACCGCATAGTCGCGGTCCCGCCGCGATGCGATGACCGCGTGCAGGAACTCCTCCGGAGAGGTGTCCGCGGGCGGAGGCGGTGAGACGTGCCGGCTCGCCTCGGACGCGAGGTCGACGGACAGCGCGTACCGCGCCTGGGGGGTGAGCTTCGGCGCCTGCGCGAGGAACGTCGACATCCGCCGGGCCAGGGCGTCGGGGAGGCGCCCGATGTCCGCCGTCCCGGACCAGGTACGGAGCCTCGGCGGCATGACGGCGAGTGCCCGCGGTTTCGCGACCACGCGCTCGCGCATGGCGTAGGTGCCGGCGAGCAGATCGCCGAGCCGCTTGGACCTGTCGTTGAAGAGGGACACGAGGAAGGCGAGCGATCCGCCGAGGAGGTAGATCTCCAGGATCGCCAGCATGCCGCGGATGAAGGCGTGCCGGAAGCGGATGGCCCCACCGTCGTCGCGCACGATCCGCAGGCCCATCACGAGCCGTCCCAGCGACTTGCCGCGCGTGAGGGTCTCGACGGTCACCGGGACGACGACGAGCAGGAGCACCACGACGACGAGCAGGAGGGCCGTGGTGAGCGCCGGATCGAGGGCTCCGCCGAACACGTTGCCGATCAGCAGCGCGAGGAGGATCCCGATCCCGAACTGTGCGACGACGTCGATCAGGATGCTCAGCCCCCGGGCGGCGAACCCGGCCGGCCTGAGTTCGAGGACGACGGCCTCGCCGGTGACGATCGAACTCATGGTGACCCCCTGGACGCGTGCTGCTGGAGCGTTGCGGCGCACGCCGCGCTGCGGCGCCGCCGGGCCCAGCCTATCGCTGCGCCACCCCCGAGGGGCGTCGTCGGGCCGCGGAACCGGGAGGGTGTCCGCAGGGTGCGTCGGGGCGGGCGCTCCGGTCCGCGGGGACTATAGGGTTGGGCGCATGGACGTGGACGCATTCATCGCCGTGCACCGCGGCGACTGGCAACGCCTGGACGAACTCGTCGGTCGCCGCCGGCTCGACGGCGCCGAATCCGACGAGCTGCTGGTGCTCTACCAGCGCGTCTCCACGCACCTGTCCATCATCCGTTCCGTGGATCCCGAGAGCGCCCTGTCGGGGTCGCTGTCCACGCGCCTCTCACGAGCCCGCACGCGGTTCACCGGCGCGAGGTCCAACACCCTCGAGGACATCGCCACCTTCTTCGTGTTCGCCCTGCCGGCCGCGTTCTACCGCATCCGGTGGCTCACGGTGTCGGTGGGGGTGCTGTTCCTCGCCGTGACCTCGCTGTACGCCCTCTGGGTGGGGACGCCCGGGGTCATCCAGGCCCTGGGCCCGGAGGAGGACCTCCGGCGCTACGTGGAGGAGGACTTCGTCGACTACTACTCCGAGAACCCGGCGGCGTCCTTCGCGGGGCTCGTCTGGACGAACAACGCCTGGATCGCGCTCCAGGCCGTCGCCTTCGGCGTGACGGGCATCTGGCCGGTCTTCATCCTGTACCAGAACGCACAGGGCCTGGGTATCGCCGCGGGCACGATGGCGTCCTACGACAAGTTCGACGTGTTCCTGCTCTACATCCTGCCGCACGGCTTCATGGAACTCACCGCCATCTTCATCGCGGCGGCCGCCGGCCTGCGGATCTTCTGGTCTTGGGTGGCTCCCGGACGGCGCTCCCGGTCCGTGGCCCTGGCGCAGGAGGGGCGTGCCCTGATCACGGTGGCGCTCGGACTGGTCCTGGTGCTGCTCGTCTCCGGTCTCGTCGAGGGTTTCGTGACGCCGAGCGGGCTGCCCCCGTGGCTCCGGCTCACCATCGGCTTCCTGGTCCTCGCCGCCTACTGGGCCTACACCCTGATCCTCGGGCGGCGGGCGGTCGCGGCGGGGCACCGCGGCGACCTCGGCGCCGTCGACCGGGGGGACGCCGTCATCACGGCCTGAACCCGCGATCGCCGGCGTGCGGGGAGTCTCCCGGGCGGGCCCGCGTCCGGCCGGTAGTGTCGAAGACGCCGGACCAGGGCCGGCGGCACCAACCGAGGAGACATCGATGGCCGAGACCGACAGCACCCGTTCAACCGCCTCCACCGGGCACGGCCCGGACCACGACGGAACGGCCCCGCGCCCTTCCGCTCCGGGCGCGGAGGACGCCGTGCGCGACGACGCGACGGCATCGGACGGCGCGGAACCGCCCACCCGGATGATCCCGGCGGTGCAGGACGGCCCCACCGGCCACGGGACCGGCTCGCATCCGGACGGCTCCGAGGCGGATCCCGAGGCGACGGACGCCGAGGCGACGGACCCCGAGGCGCACGGCCCCGGGGCCGCAGGCGGGACGGCCGTGGACGACGCCCCCGGGACGCCGTCCGGTACCCACCCGTTCCACGGTGCCGATCGGACTCCCGGGGACGGGAGCCGCGCGACCCCGGCCGCCGGGGAGCCGTCGACGGACACCGCGGCGCTCTCGGTGCGCCCCACCGACACGGAAGCGGCACGGCGTGCGGCCGTCCGCGACCAGGCGGTAGCGGCGAAGCCCGCCCTGGCGCGCTTCCTCCAGGTCGTCGTCGCCCTCTTCTTCCCCGTCATCGTCGTGGCGGCCGCAGTCCGCGCCGTCGCGTCGTCGTCCTTCCTGTGGCTCGAATACCACCGGCCGGGCTTCCCCGCGGACGCGTACGGCTTCTCGCTGGACGACCGCATGACCTACGGCTCCTACGCGCTCGACTACGTGCTGAACTTCGCTCCCGCGCGCTATCTCGGCGGCCTGGTGACGGCCGACGGCGAGCCCCTGTTCCTCGAGTCCGAAGTCGGCCACATGGCGGACGTGAAGGGCGTGCTGGGCCTGTCCTTCTTCGTGGCCCTCGTGCTCCTCGTGCTGGCCGTCCTGGCCTGCGTCTACCTCGCGCGGCGGTACCGGGGCGGAATCCGGCGCGCGCTGTTCTCCGGCGCCGTCCTCACGCTCGTCGGCATCGCGGTCCTGACGGTCCTCGCGGTCCTCGCATGGCAGACGTTCTTCACGCAGGTCCATGCCCTGTTCTTCGCCGACGGCTCGTGGACCTTCCGGGTCGACGACACCCTGATCAGGCTCTTCCCCGAACAGTTCTGGACGGACTCGGCGCTCACCGTCGCGGTACTCGTCCTGGCGGCGACCGTCCTCACCCTGGTCCTGACCTGGCCCACGAAGGCCCGGCGGGAGCGCTCGATGCTGGCGCAGGACGCCCTGAGGTCCCGCTACCAGGACGCCCTCGACGCGTCCTAGCGGGATCTGCGAGGCGCCGCTAGCGCTTGGCGTACAGCCCCTCCAACGCCTCCGCGTGGTCGGCGACGACGGCGGCCCGCTTCAGCTTAAGGGTGGGCGTGAGGTGGCCCGACTCCACGGTGAACTCCGCGTCCAGCACGGCGAATCGCCGGATCTGTTCGGCCTGCGACACCGTGGCGTTCGCGGCGTCGACGGCCCCCTGCAGTTCGGCGAGGACATCGGCGTCGGTCACGGCCTGCCCGGCGGTGAGGTCCGGCTTGCCGTGGGCTGCCGCCCACGGACCGAGCGCCTCGCGGTCGAGGCTGAGGAGGGCGCCGATGAAGGGCCTGCCCTCGCCGACCACCACGGCCTGCGACACGAGCGGGTTCTCCCGCAGTGTCTCCTCGAGGGGGCCGGGCGCCACGTTCTTGCCGCCCGCCGTCACCAGCAGGTCCTTCTTGCGGCCCGTGATGGTGAGGAAGCCGTCCTCGTCGAGGGAGCCCAGGTCGCCCGTGCGGAAGTACCCGTCGGCGGTGAAGGCCTCCGCCGTCGCCTGCTCGTTGCGGTAGTACCCGGCGAAGATGCCGGTACCGCGGACCTGGACCTCGCCGTCGTCCTCCAGCCGGACGCTCGTGCCCGGCATGGGGATGCCCACCGAGCCCACCCGTGTGAGCGGAACGGTGTTGACCGTGCACGGCGCCGTGCTCTCCGTCAGGCCGTAGCCCTCCTGCACCAGGATGCCGGCACCGCGGAAGAAGTGCGTGAGGTGCTCGCTGAGCGGGCTGGCGCCGGAGACCGTGTAGGTGACCTCGCCGCCGAACACGCTGCGCAGCCGGGGGTAGAGGATGCGGTCGAACACGGCGTGCGAAGCCCGCAGGACGGCCGAGGGCCCGCGGCCCCCGCGTGCGCGGGCATCGACGGCGCGGGAGTAGGCGACGGCCGTGCGCTCCGCCGCGGCGAAGAGCCGGCCCTTGCCCGCCTCGGCGGCACGCTGCCCGGCCGTCGCGTGGATCTTCTCGAAGATGCGGGGGACGGCGAGGAGGAACGTGGGCCGGAAGGTCGTCAGGTCCTCCAGCAACTGCGCGGCGGAGCCGGAGTGCGCCAGCTTGATGCCGCCGGTGAAGCAGACCACCTGCACGGCGCGCGCCAGCACGTGGGCGAGCGGCAGGAACATCAGCGTCCTCGCGTTCTCCTGCTGCAGGAACTCGGGCAGGAACTCCAGGGTGTTGACGGCGAAGAGCGCGAAGTTGCCGTGCGTGATCACACAGCCCTTGGGCCTGCCGGTGGTCCCCGAGGTGTAGACGATCGACGCGGCGTCGACGAGGCCCCGGGAGGAGCGTGCAGCCTCGAGCGCCCCGTCGGACACGGCCTGACCGGCGGCGCCGAACGATGCGAGGGTGGCCTCGTCGCCGAGGTCCTCGGTGGTCAGGCGCACCACCGTCGTCGCATCGGACCGGCCCGCCCGGGCTGCGGCGTCACGCACGATGTCCGCCTTGTGCCCGTCCTCGACGAAGACGACGGCGGGCCGGGCGTCCTCGAGGATCCACGCCACCTGATGCGCGGAGGACGTCTCGTAGATCGGCACGGTCACCGCTCCGGCGAACCAGATGGCGACGTCGGCGACGGTCCACTCGTAGCGGGTCTTCGACATCACGGCGACGGCGTCGCCGGGCTGCACGCCGCGCGCCATCAGCCCCTTGGCCAGCGCGGACACCTGCGCCAGGAACTCCGAGGCCGGGACGTCCCGCCACCGCCCGTCGGATCGCAGGGCGAACAGGGCCCTCGCCGGGTCGGCGTCGTGGGTCCTCAGGAGGAGGTCGGTGGTGTTGCTGGTGGCCGGGAGGTCGACCAGGAGTTCCGTGATGGCTTCGCGCACCATTGCTCGCTTTCGTTCCGGTGGCCGGGAGGTCCCGGCCTAGATCCAGCTCGGCAGCCACATGCGCATGCGCCACTGGTCGTAGGGGATGATCTCTGCCGTCCAGATGGGCAGGAAGTACGCCGAGAGGGCCACGGCCGCAGCCAGGAACACCCCCACGAGCACGATACCGCGCCGTCTCCGGGCGGCATCCGCGGCAGGGCTCCCCAGCACGAGGCCGAGGCAGTAGACCAGCGCCAGCACGAGATAGGGCTCGAACGCCACCGCGTAGAAGTAGAAGGTGGTGCGTTCCGGGTACAGGAACCAGGGCAGGTAGCCGGCGGCCACGCCGGTGAGGATCGCGGCGGCACGCCAGTCGCGGCGGCCGAGCCAGAAGAACACGAGCACGAGCAGGGACAGGGCCGCGGCCCACCAGATCAGCGGGTTGCCGAGCACGGTGACGGCCTGCGAGCAGGCGTCCTCGCCGCAGCCGGCCGGCTTCTCGTAGAAGAACGACGTCGGGCGTCCCATCACGAGCCAGGACCACGCGGACGCCTCGTAGGGATGGTCGGAGCCGAGGCCCTGGTGGAACGTGAACGCGCTGCGGTGGTACTCCGCGAGCGATCGCAGCGGGTCGGGCACCCAGCCCCACTGCTCCGACGGGTTGCGCTCGGCCCACCTGCGGTCGTACGCATCCTCCGAGAGGAACCAGCCCGTCCACGTGCCGAGGTACGTCAGCGCGGCCACCGGCACGAGGCAGGCGAAGGCGAGCAGCCCGTCCTTGACCGCGCCCCCGAGGAACCAGTGGTGCACTCCGGCGATGCGCCGGGCGCTCATGTCCCACGCGACGGTCATCAGGCCGAACGCCGCGATGTACGGCAGGGCCGACCACTTGGTGCCCAGGGCCAGCCCGAGGCAGATGCCGGCGGCGAGGCGCCAGGGCCGGAGGCCGAGGAAGGGGCCCCAGGACAGCTGGGCGGGGGTCGCCCTCCCGTCGTCGTTCCGCGCGACGATCGAGGCCAGGCGGCGGGCGAGGCGCCGTCGTCCGTCGTCCCGATCCAGGAGGAGCGCCGCGAACGCGGCCAGGAGCCAGAAGCTCAGGAAGATGTCGAGCAGAGAGGTGCGTGATTCCACCAGGTGGTGGCCGTCGACGGCGAGGAGCAGGCCGGCGGCCGCACCGAGCAGCGCCGAGCCGAACATCCGCCGGGCCACGACGGCGAGCAGGAGGACGGACAGCGTTCCGACGGCGGCGGCGGAGAAGCGCCAGCCGAACGGGTTGTCGGAACCGAACAGCAGCATGCCGAAGGCGATCATCCACTTGCCCACGGGCGGGTGCACCACGTAGTTCGGGGCGTCGAGGAGGACGCCGGGGTCGCCCGCGTTGAAGGAGTCGTCGGCGTCCTCCGGCCATTCCCGCTCGTAGCCCGACTGCAGCATCGAGTAGGCGTCCTTGACGTAATAGGTCTCGTCGAACACGAGGGATCCCGGCTCACCGAGCCGGGCGAACCGCAGGACACCGCCGAGCAGGGCCATGGCGAGGGGAAGGATCCAGGCCACCGACCCGCCCGGGACGGCAGCGCCGAGGAGGCGGGCGGCCAGGGCGTCCCGCGAGAAGGCGCGCGCCGGCGCGACCACCCGGGCTCCGCCGAACGTCGGACTGTCCCCTCGGGGGCGGACGGCGGTGTGGCTCACTCTGTCATGCTACCGGCGGTGCCCCCGCGTGCTCGGCAGGCCCGGCGGGCTGTCCAGGATGGCTCGGGTACTGCGGCGGCTAGGCTGGTCCGGTGAGCCAGCCACGCGACGACGCCCCCGACCTGACCGAGGAGGACCCCGCCGGGTCCGAGGACGGGTACCCGGAGGGGACCCCGGACGACCGGGGGTCCTCCGAGGTGCTGCCGGACAGCGCCGGCGAGGAACCGGCGCGTGCGTCCGCCGCCTACCGGGGCACGGCCGGGGACGGCAGCGGGCGCGGACGTATCGTCCTCGCGGCGACCCCGATCGGCAACATGGGGGATGCGACGGAGCGCCTGATCGGACTGCTCCGGTCGGCCGATGTCGTCGCGGCCGAGGACACCCGCCGCCTGCACCGCCTGGTGCAGGCACTCGGAGTCACGGTCACGGGCCGGGTCATCAGCTACCACGAACACAACGAGGTGGAGCGCACGCCCGAACTCCTCGACCTGGTGCGGGACGGCGCCACGCTGCTGATGGTGACGGACGCGGGGATGCCCTCGGTGTCCGATCCGGGTTACCGGCTCGTCGAGGCGGCGGTCGGGGAGGGGCTCGACCTGACGGCTGTGCCCGGAGCCTCGGCCGTCCTCGCGGCCCTCGCCCTGTCCGGCCTGCCCACGGACCGGTTCTGCTTCGAGGGGTTCCTGCCGCGGAAGCCCGGCGTGCGCGCGGGGCGCCTGGCCGACCTGGCGTCGGAGCGCCGCACCATGGTGTTCTTCGAGGCGCCCCACCGCCTCGAACCGATGCTGCGCTCGCTGCAGCAGGCCTTCGGCTCGGACCGCCCGGCAGCAGTTGCCCGCGAGCTGACGAAGGTGCACGAACAGGTGGTCCGCGGTTCGCTCCTCGAGCTGCTGCAGTGGGCCCAGGACAGCGAGGTGCGGGGGGAGATCGCCGTCGTCGTCGCAGGTGCGCCGGAGGCGCCGCCGTCGCGCCCTGAGGACCACGTCGCGGAGGTCAACACGCTGATCGGGGGCGGGATGCGCCTGAAGGACGCCGTGGCCGCAGTGGCCTCCGACAGCCGGGTCAGCAAGCGGGAGCTGTACGCGGCGGTGATCGCCGCCCGCTGAGGATACCCGGACCGGGGTTTGTGCAGTCGACCAAAGCCGGTGGCATGTGGTCGTGCAGCCTTCACTGGACACCCTTTCTCCGCCGGGTCTAGCGTGAACGGGAATGTCCCCCTCGGGACGCGCCCCAAACACTTCGCGAAGGAGCTAGGTATGGCTGTCACCGCCGACCAGGAGAAGGCAGTACTCGACAAGGTGCCCACCGGGCTCTTCATCGGCGGGCAGTGGCGGGCGTCGTCGTCCGGTGCCACGTTCGACGTCGAGGACCCGGCCACCGGGCGCACCCTCCGGACCCTCGCGGATGCGACGCCCGAGGACGGTATGGCCGCGCTCGACGCAGCAGCCGCGGCCCAGGCCGACTGGGCCCGGACCGCGCCGCGCGAGCGGGGGGAGATCCTGCGACGGGCCTTCGACCTGGTCACCGCGCGGGCCGACGAGTTCGCGCTGCTGATGACCCTCGAGATGGGGAAGCCGCTCGCCGAGGCCCGCGGCGAGGTGACCTACGGGGCCGAGTTCCTGCGCTGGTTCTCGGAGGAGTCCGTCCGCATGTCCGGCCGGTACTCGACCTCCCCCGACGGCAGGTCCCGGCTGCTCGTGAGCAAGAAGCCCGTGGGGCCGTGCCTGCTCATCACGCCGTGGAACTTCCCCCTGGCGATGGCCACCCGGAAGATCGCCCCCGCGATCGCCGCCGGGTGCACCATGGTGCTCAAGCCCGCGAACCTCACGCCCCTGACCTCGTCGCTGTTCGCCACCGTGCTGCAGGAGGCCGGCCTCCCCGCCGGAGTCCTCAACATCGTCAACACCACCACCGCGGGGGCCGTTACGGGTCCCCTCATCGAGGACCCGCGCCTGCGCAAGCTCTCCTTCACGGGTTCGACGCCGGTGGGCCGCAGCCTCCTCGCGGCCGCCTCGCAGAACGTGCTGAGGACCTCCATGGAACTCGGCGGCAACGCGCCGTTCCTGGTGTTCGAGGACGCCGACCTCGACGCGGCGGTCGACGGTGCGATGCTCGCGAAGCTGCGGAACATGGGCGAGGCCTGCACGGCGGCCAACCGGTTCATCGTGCACGAGTCGGTCGCGGACCGCTTCGCAGCCGCGCTCGCCGAGCGCATGGAGGGCATGACCCCCGCACGCGGCACGGAGGAGGAATCCACGCTCGGCCCCCTGATCGACCAGAAGAGCCGGGACAAGGTGCACGAACTGGTGAGCGCAGCGGTCGGGGGCGGCGCACAGGCCGTCACGGGCGGATCGCCCGTGACCGGCGACGGCTACTTCTACCAGGCCACGGTGCTCACGAACGTGCCCCGGTCCTCGCGGATCCTGCAGGAGGAGATCTTCGGGCCGGTGGCCCCCATCATCACCTTCAGTACCGAGGACGAGGCCGTGGAGCTCGCCAATGACACCGAGTACGGGCTCGTGGCCTACGTCTTCACGCGCGACCTCAACCGCGGGCTGCGCATCGGGGAACGCCTCGACACGGGGATGCTGGGGCTCAACGCCGGTGTCGTGTCCAACGCCGCCGCCCCCTTCGGCGGCGTCAAGCAGTCCGGTCTCGGCCGTGAGGGCGGCGCCGAGGGGATCGAGGAATACCTGTACACGCAGTACGTCGGCATCGCCGATCCCTACGCCTCCTGATCCGGGAGGTCCCGGGCACGATCCGCACGAGAGCAGCGAGGGCCGGCACCCGTCGGGGTGCCGGCCCTTCGTGCGTCCGCGGCCCGGGTCAGCGGCGCACGGTGCCCCGGAAACGGTTCAGGAGCGACTGCGGGAACAACCGTGCCCTGACCCTGGTGGGCCACGAGCTCCCGCTGCGGAGCGCGCGGGTGACGGTCTCGACGTCGTCCCACCGCGGAGCCGCCACGGGTCGGGCGAGCATCGCCACCGGGAGGGAAGTCCCGCCGCGTCCCCCGGCGTACCCGTCGACGGGACGGATGACGTCGGCGTGCTCGGCGTACTCCTCGTACTCGTAGGCCGTCCGGAGCCTGGCGAGCGACGCCACGGGGGAGCCGGCCAGGCGGGCGTCCCGGCCGAGGCGGCCGGCGAAGGTCCGGGGGGTGTCCGTCGGCTCCAGCGGGTAGCCGTAGTCGCCCGCCAGCTCCGTCGTCTCGGCCCACGCCGCGGTGGCTGCCCCGGTGCCGTCCGGGGTGTCCGCGGCCACCGACCTGCGGCGGGAGCGGGTCCTCGCCGAGCGGAGGAGGAGCGGCAGGAGGGCGAACAGCGCGATGCCGGCGACGGCGAGCAGGCCTGCGACCGGCTGCGCCTCGTCCTGCGCCCCGCCGGCCTGCGTACCGTCCTCGGCGCCGGCGGTCTCCTCCGCGGAGCCGGTCCGTCCGCCGGCGGGAAGCCCGCCGGGGTTCAGGGCGTCCGTGTCGTCCGCACGCGGTCCCACCGGCGCGAAGGCCTGCTGGGCATAGGTGGGTACGACGCCGCGTGACGGCGTGGGTTCGAACTGGACCCAGCCCACACCCTCGAAGTACAGCTCCGGCCACGCGTGGGCGTTGCGGGAGTCGACCACGAATTCCCGGAGCTCGGTGCCGGCGGGCCCCTGCTCCGTGTCGCCCGTGGGACTTCCGGGCGTGTAGCCGACGGCCACCCGGCTCGGGATCCCTGCCGCCCGCGCCATGACGGCCATCGTTCCCGCGTAGTGGACGCAGTACCCGGATTTGGACTCGAGGAAGCGCGCCATCACGTCCATGCCGCTGCCGTCGTAGCCGCCGTCGACCGGCGCCTCCACGGAGTAGGTGAACTGGGGGCCGCGGAGGTAGTTCTGGATCGCGAGCGCCTTGTCGTACGGGTTCACGAA
Source organism: Arthrobacter sp. UYP4 (assembly GCF_057291175.1). Classification (NCBI taxonomy): domain Bacteria; kingdom Bacillati; phylum Actinomycetota; class Actinomycetes; order Micrococcales; family Micrococcaceae; genus Arthrobacter; species Arthrobacter sp. UYP4. The sequence goes on along the minus strand of NZ_JBXAVU010000002.1, from coordinate 283,864 downwards.
GTCACCGGCGACCTCGTCCGTGGTGGTGCGGACGATGTCCGGGGTGTCGTCCGGCAGCTCGGTGAACACCTCGGGCACGGAGTCGGACTCGGAGGGGCGGATGGAGCCCAGGCCCTCGCGCGTGAGGGCGGCCGATCGGCTCTGCACCAGGTAGCTCTGGCGTGCCGTCGAGCCCCCGTCCGTGGCGAGGATGGAGAGATTCGCCGGATCCCAGGCCCACCTGCCGGACAGGTCGGTGACGCCCTCGGGTGCGTAGGGGGACAGGAGCCATGGACTCGCATAGCTCTGCGTCGTGATCCTGGTGAAGACCGTGGTGCCGTCGGGGACGGATTCGGGTGCGCCCTGCTCCGCCCCGATGTCGCGGACACCGCTCTCGCGCCCGTCGAGCCTCTGGTCCGGCTCCCACCGCCGGCCGCTGAAGTCCTCGAGGGTCACCGCCCGGAGGTACAGGGGGGTGTCCGAGTTCGTCGAGTAGGCGATGCGCCCGAACCCTGTCGGGTTGCGCAGGTCGTTGCCGAGGGTCACCGCCGGGTTGAGCCCGGTGGCGTTGCCCCACACGTTCATGCGCGCACCCTGCGGGAAGGCCCCGGAGGTGAAGCCGGGCACGAACAGCGGCAGGATCACGGTCACGGCCAGGGCCGAGGCTCCGATGATCACGCTCCGCCCCGCGAACCCCGAGGACGCCCGCGCGCCGCCCGACGCGAGCCGGTTCTCACGCCACTGCGCGAGGGCCAGGAGCAGCAGGTACGCCAGTGCGGTCACGAGGAAGGCGGACATCCCGACGCCGTTCGGCTTCACGACGGCCGGTGCGATCAGGACGGTGAAGAGCGCGAGCCCGCTCGCGGCGGGCATGCGCAGGGTCGTGGCGCAGACGTCCACGAGGATCGCGATGAGCCCCAGGGCGGCGCACACGATGAGGAAGATACCGGCGCCGGGTAGCACCGGGGCCACCTGGGAGACGACGGTCTCCTCGGCCTGCGCGAGGAGGCGCTGGAGCTCGAGCGAGGTGCCGGGACCCGGGACGATCGCGAGGATGCTCTGCCGCGGGAAGAACTGGGCGGTGAGGGACCCGACGAGCGCCAGGACGCCCACGAGAGCCGACAGCACCCCGCTCAGGCGGAGCGTCCGGGTCAGCGCCATGGCGAGGAGTACCGGTACGAGCGTGCGCACCACGGGCAGGAACCAGGTCCACGCGTCCACGACCCCGTTGAGGCTCGTCGCCGCGGCGAGCACGGCCAGGAGGGAGGCGCCCGTGACGGCCCAGTGCCATGGATCGGGAAGGGACGGCCGTGCTGCGGCCGACGCCGTCGGAGCAGGCACGTCTGCGGCGGCGGGGCGGTCGAGTGTCGAGGTCATGCTGGTCCCCTGGTGGTGTCGCGGGAAGATCGGTGCGGCGCGGGTGGACGGGTCGCGGTGGGGGAGGTCCCGGCCGGCGCAGGGCCGTCCGCGGTCCCGAGTCCGGCCCATACGGTCGGCAGCTGCGCCACGGGGGAGGCCGCGGTCGCGTGCCAGCCGGCATCGCGCAGGATGGCGAGTTGCCGCTGCGCATCGGCGGGCCGTTCGGACGCGATGATGGCGTAGGACGCCGATCCGTAGTCCGACGCGGAGGCGAGTGCCCTCGCCTCCTCGATGGTGATGACGCCGAGGACCGCGACGAGCGGCCCGCGGTGGCGTGTGGCGGCGAGCTTGTCGAGCAGGTCGTCACCGAAGGCGGAGTGCTGTGCGTGCTGGGGTGCTTCCGGTGCCGAGCGGCGGATCCGGCGCGCAGCATTGCGCGCCGCCTCGCCCGCCCGCACCACGCTGCTGCCGGCGCGCTCCTCCAGCTGCTGGCGGCGTCCGGCCTCCGGGGCGAGTTCGAGGGCCGCGAGTCCTTCCGCGATACCGGCGACCGCACCCGGTCCCTGGTGTTCCTCGTCGGTCGGGAACGGTGCGGACCGTGAGTGCAGCAACGCGGGCGCACCCTGGTGGTCGAGGAACCGCAGGGCGTAGTTGCGTTCGAGCAGGTGGGCGCTGACCGACATCGCGGCGGTGACGGCCCACTCGAAGGTCGGGGAGGTGGACAGCCCGTTGCCGGCGACCCCGTCGAAGACCGTGCTGAATCCGGTGCCGAAGCTCGAGTGCCGCTGGTCCAGGAGCAGTGTGGCCTGTGGTGTGGTCACCGATTCCTCCTGCCGCACCATGAGCTCGTTGTGGCGCGCCGTCGCGGCCCAGTGGACCCGGCGCAGGGAGTCCCCGTGCCGGTACTCGCGCGTCATGACGTCGTCGTCGCTCGGATTCGCCTGCCGGCGTGTGGCCGCCATGCCGTCGCTGCCGCGGGACCCGGCGAGGGTGGTGCCCAGCAGTTCGAGGGGTGCCGGTGTGACCACGAGGTCGTCCGCCCCGCCGAGGACGTGCCGCGACTTCCCCAGGCCGAAGGGATCGGTGAACTCCGCGGTCACGGGCCCGATGGGGTAGACGCCCCGCGACGCGGACCGGAGCCGGTACTCGTACACCGAGGTGCCCTCGCGCGTCGGGTTGCGCGAGGGGTAGGTGAACCGGGGGGCCTGGCCGAAACGGGCCGGGAGCAGCTCCTCCATCGCGATGCTCGCACCCCCCGCGACGATCGCCGCGAGGGAGAGCGTGACCGTCGTCGTCGACCCGATCTCCATGGACTGCGGCTGGAAGCGGCGGCTCACCGTGAAGCGGGGCTTGACGAGCCGGAGCACGACGATCGACGCCAGCGGCAGCGCCAGCAGGAGCACCCCCACGTACAGGAGGTCGCGGCGTCCGAGGACCTGCGCGGCCAGCAGTGCGACGACGGCGGTGGCGACGAAGCCCCACCCGCGCACCGTCAGGATGCGTGAGGGGAGCGTGTCGAAGAGGGCCATCAGGATTCCGTCGGTGCTAGGAGGGGAGGAAGCGGGAGGAGGGCGGGATCGGCGACGTCGGCACGGTCACCGCCGCTGCACCTCGCGGGCCACCGGCACCCGCGCGAGGACGTCCTGCACGATCGTCGATGCCGTCTCCCCGGCGCTGGTGGCCTTGCGGTCGAGCAGGAGGCGGTGGGCCAGGACGGCGTCGGCGATCGCGGCGACGTCGTCGGGCAGGACGAAGTCGCGGCCCTCGAGCGCCGCTCCGGCCTTCGCGGCGCGCAGGAGCTGCAGCAGAGACCGGGGACTCGCGCCGAGCCGAAGCCGCGGGTGGTCCCGCGTGGCACGGCCGATCGCCACGGTGTAGTCCTTCACCGCGGGCGAGACGTACACACCCCGCACCTGGCGCATCATGCCGGCGATGTCCGTGACGCTCGCGACCGGGCGGATCGCCTCGAGCGGCGACACCGACTGATGGGTCTCGAGCATGTCCGCCTCCGCGCGGGCGTCCGGGTAACCCATGGAGATCCGCGCCATGAAGCGGTCGCGCTGGGCCTCGGGAAGCGGATAGGTGCCCTCCATCTCGATGGGGTTCTGCGTCGCGACCACCATGAACGGCTCGCCGAGGGCATGGGTGTGCCCGTCCACGGTCACCTGGTGCTCCTCCATGCATTCGAGGAGCGAGGACTGCGTCTTGGCCGAGGCGCGATTGATCTCGTCGCCGATGACGATGTTCGCGAACACGGGCCCCGGGCGGAACTCGAACCGCCGGGAATCCTGGTTGAAGATCGACACGCCGGTCACGTCGGAGGGCAGCAGATCGGGCGTGAACTGGATGCGGTTCACCGTGCAGTCGATCGTCCGGGCGAGCGTCTTGGCGAGCAGGGTCTTGCCGACACCCGGCACGTCCTCGAGCAGGAGGTGCCCCTGGGCGAGGAGGACGGTGAGGGCGAGCCGGGCGGCGTCGGGCTTGCCGTCGATGACCGTGTCGATGGAGGAGAGGATGCGGGTGCTGATGTCGTGGAAGGTCGCGCCGGGCACGTCCGCCGGTGCCGCCAATCGTGGATCCGCTGCTATCTCGGCGATGTTGTGCTGTACGTCCATGGGCACCTTCCATGCGTGCGGCTGCGGCGGCAGGCGGCGACCGGGACGGCCGGGCAATCGACACGCAGGTGACAGCCGTGGCCGGTCCGGCTCGGGGCAGGACAGACCCGGTTGAATGATTCAACAGATTACTAGCTCAACTTGCTCCCCGGGGGATAAGTTCCGCGCCGGAACTAGGCTTGAAGCATGTGTACCAGTGCAGCAGCCGTCCGTCACCCCTACGCGGCCGGGGAGACACCACCGGCCTATCGGGAACAGGACACCCCGGGCGCCTCGGCCGCCGCGGACGACGGCACGGCCGATCCGGACGCTCCGGCCGTCCGGCGGCGGCGCAAGGGCGGCTACCCGCCGCTGCCGGAGCCGCTGCCCGTCCCCGTCCTCGACAACCACACGCACTTCGACTTCCGCGAGGGGCCCGTGCAGGTGACGATCGCCGAAGCCCTGGACGCTGCCGAGGCCGCCGGGGTCAGGGGCGCGGTGCAGGTCGGCACCGACCTCGCGTCCTCCCGCTTCACCGCCGCCGTCGTCGAGCAGGACCGGCGGCTCCTCGGTGCCGTGGCCCTGCACCCCAACGACGCTCCGCTGCTCGCCGCGGAGGGGGCACTCGATGCCGCGCTCGAGGAGATCGAGCACCTCGCCGCCGGCCCGCGCATCCGCGCGCTGGGGGAGACCGGGCTGGACTACTTCCGGACCGGCGAGGACGGGCGCGGCAGCCAGCTCGTGTCCTTCCGCAGCCACATCGACATCGCCAAGCGGCTCGGCAAGGCACTCCAGATCCACGACCGCGACGCACACGACGACGTCGTCCGGACGCTGCTCACCGACGGAGCCCCCGACCGGGTCGTCCTGCACTGCTTCTCGGGGGACGCGGACCTCGCGCGGACCTGCAACGAGCACGGCTGGTACATGTCCTTCGCCGGGACGGTGACCTTCAAGAACGCCGACACCCTGCGGGAGGCCCTGCTCGTCGCCGACCCGGCGCTCGTCCTGACCGAGACCGATGCGCCGTTCCTGACGCCCCACCCCTACCGCGGCCGGCCCAACGCCTCCTACGCGGTGCCCTACACGGTGAGGGCCATGGCGGACATCCTGCGGACCGACCTCGACGCCCTCTGCGCCCGGCTGACGGCGAACACCGAGGCCGTGTACGGCAGCTGGACCTGATCCGGCAGCCGGGTTCACCGGCCCCCGTGTCGGTGCCAGGTAGCGGGAGCGGGTAGTACCGGGGCCGGTTTCCGAGTACCCCTTCCGCGAAGTCGGGTGGAGGGCACTCGTGCCCTGCGGCGTCCTTCTTCGTAATGTTCTCGACGGGGAGCATCGCCCGCCCGCCATCGCGCCGTGGCCGGCATGCCCTTCCAGCACCGTCCTTCTCGTGAGACCGGAAGACGGCGGTGTGCCCGACGGCTTCCCTCCCCAGCCGGGAAGCCGTGCCTCCGCGGGTCGGTGGCGCCGGAACCCTCCTGAGACCAGGGTTCGCACGAGGCGTCGCCGGCCCGCGGGGCGGACGACGCCGGCCGGGAGCCGCGCAGCGGGGACCGGGCTCCCGGACCGATACGATTGCACGGTGACAACGCCCCCCGCCGCACACCAGCCCGCGCCCCTCTTCGGAGCCGCAGACATCCGGCGACTGGCGGCCGAGGTGGACATCCGTCCCACGAAGACCCTGGGGCAGAACTTCGTCATCGACGGCAACACCATCCGCCGTATCGTCGCGGCCGCGAACCTCGATGCGGGCGAGACCGTCCTCGAGGTGGGCCCGGGACTCGGGTCCCTGACGCTCGGCCTGCTCGACGCCGCAGAGCGCGTCGTCGCCGTCGAGATCGATCCGGTCCTGGCCGGGAAACTGCCCGACACGATCGCCCGCTGGCGGCCCGACCGCGCGGCTGCCCTCGACGTCGTCCTCGAGGACGCCCTGCGCGTGACGGAACTGCCGCACCCGCCCACGGCGCTCGTCGCCAATCTGCCGTACAACGTCGCCGTCCCCGTGGTCCTCAACCTCCTCGAGCGTTTCCCGTCCCTCCGGCACGGGCTCGTGATGGTGCAGGACGAGGTGGCCGACCGGCTCGCTGCTCCTCCCGGCTCGAAGACCTACGGCGTACCGTCCGTCAAGGCGGCCTGGTACTCGAGCATGGCGAAGGCGGGGGTCGTGGGCATGAACGTGTTCTGGCCGGCACCGAAGATCGCCTCGGGCCTCGTCCGCTTCACGCGCAGGGAGCCGCCCGCGACAAGCGCCACCCGGGAGCAGGTGTTCGCCGTCATCGACGCCGCGTTCGCCCAGCGCCGGAAGACCCTGCGGGCGGCGCTCGCAGGCTGGGCGGGGAGCCCCGTCCTCGCGGAGGAGGCGCTGCGCGCCGCCGGCGTGGACCCGACCGCCCGCGGCGAGGTCCTCGACATCGTGGCGTTCGCGCGCATCGCGGAAGCCCGCGCGATGGCCGCGGACTCCCCGGCATGAACTGAGCGGGTGGGTTAGGTTGGTGGGTATGGTCCCGGGCAGAACAGTCGACAAGCGCTCCGGTGCCCGCTCCGTCCGCGTGAAGGCCCCCGGGAAGATCAACGTCGCCCTCCGGGTCGGTCCTCCGCGCGAGGACGGGTACCACGGGATCGCCAGCGTCTTCCTCGCGGTCTCCCTGTACGAGGAGGTCACCGCCACGGAGGTCCCCGGCGACGGCATCAGCGTCACGGTGAACGCCGCGGGTACCCTCAACCTCCCCGCCGACTCGATCCCGCTCGACCGGACCAATCTCGCGGTCCGCGCCGCGGAGCTCCTGGCCGAGGTCAGTCCGGGCCGGTCGGGGGTCCACCTCGACATCACCAAGCGTGTCCCCATCTCCGGCGGGATGGGCGGTGGCTCCGCCGACGCCGCTGCTGCCCTCCTGGCCTGTGACGCCCTGTGGGGGAGCGGCTTCTCGCGCGACGAGCTGGCCAAGATCGCCGTCGACCTCGGCGCCGACGTGCCGTTCGCGCTCGTCGGCGGCACCGCCGTCGGGCTCGGCGTGGGCGACCAGCTCACTCCCGCCATCTCCAAGACGCCCCTGCACTGGGTGCTGGTGACCTCGGACTACGGGCTGTCCACACCCGAGGTCTACCGGCGGCTCGACGACATCCGGCTCCGGAACGGGGTGGAGCCCGATCCCCAGCCGTCCATCGATGCCGCGATCCTCGGGGCCATGCGTGCCGGGGACGCCCTCGGACTGGCCCCGCTGCTCCACAACGACCTCCAGCAGGCCTCCCTCGAACTCGCTCCCGGGCTGGGCGATATCCTTGAGAGGGGCAAGGCCGCGGGCGCGCTGGCCGGGATCGTCTCCGGCTCCGGACCGACGATCGCCTTCCTGACGCAGAGTTCCGGCCACGCGGCCGAACTCGAGTCCCTCCTCGGCACCGAGGGACTGCAGGCGTCGTCCGTGCACGGCCCGGCACACGGGGCGCGCATCGCCACAGATTTCGCGGCCTGACCGCGCCCTCCCGTTCCAACCGAAAGCAGCATCTCCTTGGCACACCTCCTCGGCGCGGAAAACCTCAGCGTCGCCTTCGTCACCCGCACCATCCTCGACAACGTGTCCCTCGGACTCGAGGACGGCGACCGCATCGGCATGGTGGGTCGCAACGGCGACGGCAAGTCCACCCTCATGCGCCTGCTCGCCCAGCGGAGCGCCCCCGATTCCGGCCGTGTGACCAAGCGGCGCGACGTCTCCGTCGGCTATCTGGACCAGTCGGACGTGCTCGACGGCGACCTCGAGGTGGGGCAGGCCATCGTCGGCGACCAGGCGGACCACGAGTGGGCCTCGAACCCGAAGATCCGCGACGTCATGGGCGGGCTCGTCTCCGAGGTCGACTGGCACGCCAAGGTGTCCTCGCTCTCCGGCGGGCAGAAGCGGCGTGTGGCCCTCGCCAAGCTCCTCATCGGCGACGACGACGTCATCATGCTCGACGAGCCCACCAACCACCTCGACGTCGAAGGCGTCGCCTGGCTGGCGCGGCATCTCCAGCAGCGCTGGCGGGCCACCGAGGGGGGCCTGCTCGTGGTGACCCACGACCGCTGGTTCCTCGACGAGGTCTGCAACCACACGTGGGAGGTGCACGACGCCATGGTCGACGATTTCGACGGGGGCTACGCCGCCTACGTCCTCGCGCGCGCCGAGCGTGACCGCATGGCCGCCGTCGTCGAGTCCAAGCGCGTGCAGCTCGTGAAGAAGGAGCTGGCCTGGCTGAGGCGTGGCGCCCCCGCCCGCACCGCGAAGCCGAAGTTCCGGATCGAGGCCGCGAACGAACTGATCGCCGACGTGCCGGAACCGCGGGACTCCCTCGCGCTCAGCAAGATGGCAATGTCCCGCCTCGGCAAGGACGTCCTCGACCTCGAGGACGTCAGCCTCACGATCGACGACGGCGAGGGTTCCGAACGGCGGCTGTTCGACAGGATCACGCTCCGGCTCGCCCCGGGCCAGCGCCTCGGACTGGTGGGCGTCAACGGGTCCGGCAAGACCACGCTGCTGCGGCTGCTCAACGGCGAGCTGCAGCCGAGCGCCGGCAAGGTCAAGAAGGGCAAGACCGTGCAGACGGCCGTGCTCTCGCAGGAGGTGCGCGAACTCGACGATGTCAACGACAGCCGGGTCATCGAGGTGATCGAGTCCGAGAAGCGCGTCTTCGCCGTCGGCGGCAAGGAGGTCTCGGCGAGCCAGCTCGTGGAGCAGCTCGGGTTCACCAACGAGAAGCAGTGGACGCGCGTCAGCGAACTCTCCGGCGGCGAGCGCCGCCGCCTGCAGCTGCTCCGGCTGCTCGTGGGGGAACCGAACGTCCTGATGCTCGACGAGCCGACCAACGACCTCGACACCGACACGCTCTCGGCGATCGAGGACGTGCTGGACGGCTGGCCCGGAACACTCGTGGTGGTCTCGCACGACCGCTATCTGCTCGAACGCGTGACCGACAGCCAGATGGCGCTGCTCGGCGACGGACGCCTGCGCGACCTGCCCGGCGGCGTGGACCAGTACCTCGACCTGCGCAACGCCGCCGGCCCGATGACCGCGACGGGAAGCGCCGCGTCCCCCGCCGTGAGCGGTGGTTCCTCCTCGGGATCCTCGGAGGCGGAGCTGCGGCAGGCCCGCAAGGACCTCGCCCGCATCGAACGGCAGATCACCAAGGTGGACGCGCAGAAGGGCAGGCTGCAGGAGCAGATGAACGCCGCCGGGGCGAAGCCCGACGCCGATTTCGAGCACATCGCGGGACTCAACGCGCGCCTGCAGGAGCTGCAGTCGGAGATCGAGGACCTCGAGGGCCAGTGGATGGAAGCCGCCGAGGTCCTGGGGGAGTAGGGCTCCGCGGTGGGGACGACGGGAGGAACCACGATGGGTCGGAAGGCCGTCCTCGCCCTGGTGGCGGTGCTCGTCGTCTGCCTCGGCGTCGTGCTGTTCCTGCCTCGTCCGGCAGGCACGCAGGCCGGACACGGGCAGGGCGACGTCCAGGCGGATGCGTGCGGGAACGTGCGGTCGGGAGAGATCGCACCGGCCGCCCGGTCCCTGCCGGCCTCCGGCGGCCCGGCCCCCGCCGGTCTTCCGCCCATCAGGGGCGAGCGTCCCGCCCTCGGCCTCGCGACGGAGGGCGGATTCGGCTCGCCGGCGCAGTGGGACGAGGCCGCCCGGGCCCTGGGCGAGAGCCCGTCCCTGATCATGGCCTACTCCGATTTCACGGCGCCCCTACCGGTCGCGGGCCTGGAGGCCGTCGCCGCGCGAGGGGCCACGCCGGTGCTGACGTGGGAACCGTGGGAGCCCGCAGCCGGTCCGGGCCAGACGCGCTTCGCGCTGGCCGGCATCGCGGCCGGCCACCACGACGCCTACCTGCAGCAGTGGGCCGCGAGCATGCGTTCCTACGGGAGACCCGTCCTGCTCCGCTTCGCGCACGAGATGAACTCCCCCTGGTATCCGTGGGGCGCGGGTACCAACGGCAACACGCCCGCCGACTACGTCGCCGCGTGGCGCCACGTGCACGGCCTGTTCGACGCCGCCGGCGTGGACAACGTCTCATGGGTCTGGAACCCCGAGGCCCCGGACTGCGACTCTCCGCCCCTGTCGGCGTTCTACCCGGGGCACGACTATGTCGATGTCGTCGGCCTGGACGGGTACAACTGGGGCACCTCCCGCGAGAACGAGACGTGGCGGACCCCCGAGGAGATCTTCGCCGAAGGGCTGCACCAACTGCGCCGGCTGGCGCCCGGCAGCTCCGTTCTGATCGGGGAGACGGCCTCGACCGACGAGGGCGGTTCGAAGCCGGCCTGGACGGAGGAACTGGTGGAGTACCTCGCCGCCCAGCCCGATGTGCAGGCCTTCGTCTGGTTCGACCACGACAAGGAGTCCGACTGGCGCTTCGCCAGCAGCGACGCGTCACGCGAGGCTCTTCGCGCTGCTCTCGCCTCGCGGTGATGCCGCTGGTGGCGATCGCCCTGCCGTCCCCCGCCGTCGGCACACGCGCCCCATGAACGTCGAGTTAATTCTGGTCACATCCGTGCCACGGAGCTTTGCCCCCAAGTAGCGGTCGCGCTTCGCGTGCCGGCTTCGTCCCCGGCACCCGGACACCACCTCCGTCCGGCGCTGCCGCGCAACCCGTCCCGGCGGCTCCCTGCAGCAAACGCGCAGGTCAGGCCGCGGATGACTGCCGGGGGCGGGGTGTCCCTCGACGCCGGGGGATCCTGACCCGGCCCTACCGGGCGTCGTCATCGGTGGTGGCTCACGGGTCCCGACAGGCGGACGGACTCGCAGGAAAACGCAGGTAGGACCAAGTAGGAGCGGCATTTTTTCGGGTAGCACCCGGGTAGCACAGGGGCTGTCAGATCGCCCTACCCTCGAAAGAGAAGGGTCCTGATGATTCGCCGGGACCAGGCGCCCCGTCTGCACGTGGTCCAGCTGCTGCAGGACGGAGGACGCCCCTCGCCCGATGACGTGCACTCCGCCAGCCGTCCGATCCTGCCCAAGGACACCCATGCACCTTCCGTATGCCGTCAGCACCGCCTCCGCCCCCGAGGTGGGTCTCGATGCCCTCCGCACCTCCTGGTCCGCCTGGACCGCCAGCCTCGACTGGACGGATGTCAGCGCCTTCTGGGCCGAGGTCTCCCCCTACTTCCCCGTCGCCGTCGCCGGGGCCATCGTCTGGGGCCTCTGGCTCTACCGGTTCATCCTGTCCCATCGGGCCAGGCCCATCGTCACCGACCACCGGGCGACGACGTCCGTGGTGGTGCCGTCCTTCCACGAGGACCCCGACATCCTCATGAGCGCCCTCGAGTCGTGGCGAGCACAGCACCCCGACGAGATCATCATCGTCCTCGACGTCGAGGACCTCGATGCCTACGCCCGCATCGAAGCCCTGCAGGACCCCACGATCACGCCGATCCTCTTCCACCACGTGGGCAAGCGGTCCGCCCTGGGCGCAGGGATCCGCCTCGCGAAGCACGACATCCTGGTGCTCACCGACTCGGACACCTGGTGGCAGCCGGATCTCCTGCGGAACGTCCAGATGCCCTTCATCGATCCGCTCGTCGGTGCGGTGGGCACCCACCAGACGGTCTATATGCGGGAGACGAGCGTCTGGAGGCGCATCGCCGACTGGCTCGTGAACCTCAGGTACCTCGACTACGTCCCCGCCATGGGTGCGGCCGGCGCCGTCCCGTGCATCTCCGGCAGGACGGCCGTCTACCGTCGATCCGCCGTCCTGCCCGTCCTCGAGCACCTCGAGAACGAGTACTTCCTCGGGAAGCGCTGCATCTCGGGCGACGACGGACGGCTCACCTGGCTCGTCCTCGCCTCCGGCTACAAGACCGTGCACCAGTCGACGGCACGCGCGCTGTCCATGTTCCCCGCCAGCTTCCGGGCCTTCGTGAAGCAGCGCGTGCGGTGGAGCCGCAACTCCTACCGCTGCTACCTGACCGCCATCGGCACGGGCTGGCTCTGGCGGGTCCCCTTCATCACGAAGGTGACGGTCCTGCAGATCCTGCTGACGCCGGTGACCATGGGCCTGACCATGTTCTACCTGATCTTCAACCGCCTGGACTTCACCGTGCTCGGCGTCTCGGCCGCGGTGTGCTGGCTGCTCCTCGGCCGTGGGATCCGCGGCATCTCCCACCTCCGCCGCCACCCCCGCGACATCCTCATCCTGCCGGTGCTCGCCTTCGCGGTCATCCTCGTGGCCCTGCCCATCAAGCTCTACGCCTTCGCCACCATGAACAAGCAGGGCTGGCTGACGCGGCACGCGAACCAGATCGGCGGCGACGGCCAGGACGCCGTCAGCCTCGAGACCGGGACCGCCGCCAAGAGCGGACAGGAGATCGTGGCATGAGCAGCAGGAAACCCGTCCTCCTCAGCCTCCTCGCCCTCGTCTTCATCGCGCTCGTCGGCGCCGGCTTCATCGCGGCGGGCAATCTGTGGAAGAAGTCCGAGGCCGACGCCGTCGGGCGGAACGAGATCGCCGCCAACGGCAACATCCAGGGCGAACTGTATACGGGCGACCCCCGCAGCGAGGCCAGGATCGTCCAGAGCGAGGAGGAGCGCCTCGTCTACGTCCGGACCATCGCCTCCGCGGCGCGGTGGCGCGTCGACGGCCTCGAAGGGCCGTACCGCCTCCACACGGGAGCCACCAATACCCTCGTCCTGCCGGCCCGCACCATCCCGTACACCGCGGCGGACCTCCTGCAGCTCGCACCCGACACCTTCAAACAACTGGCATCGTCCACGTACATGCTCACCGAGAACATCGTGGTGCTTCCCGGCGCGACGCTCTCGTTCAGCGGGGGAGAGGGCATCACGGTCCGCCTCGAGAGCAACAAGGACGCGTTCGTGTCGATCGTGGCGCTCGGAGGGTCGCTCGCGGTCGCGGGCACCGAGGAGTCGGACGTCGAGATCACCAGCTGGAACGGCGCCGGAGCGGACACCGACACGGCCGACGGGCGTGCCTACGTTCGCGTCATCGGCGGCCACGCCTCGTTCTCGCACGCCACCGTGTCCTCGCTCGGATTCTGGAGCGGCAACACGGGCGGCCTCGCCCTGACCGGGACGGACACGGCCGGCACCTTCCAGGACTCGCCGGCGACGGCGGAACCGGCCGCGCCCGCCGGTGCCCGCCTGCTGCCGGAGGAGGACCTCAAGTCCCTCGCCGACCAGACGGACCTCGACTACAGCGTGGTGACGGCGGGCATCGACAACCTGACCGTCCGGGACAACGCCTTCGGCCTCTTCGTCACCAACGCCCGCGACGTCGCCATCCGCGACACTGCCATCAGCGGGAGCCTCGTCGACGGCCTGGTGCTCCACCGGTCCGTGACCGATGCGACCATCACCGGCACGACGTCCTCGGACAACGCGGTCGACGGCATCAGCGTGGGACGCTCCAGCACGCGCGTCCAGCTGCAGGACGTGACGGCGAGCGGCAACGGCCGGAACGGGGTCTCCCTCGACGGACAGCCGCTCGCGGACGGCCCGAACGCCGTCGGGACCGCCGTGGTCACCTACGGCGGGAACCGTGTGGTCAAGAGCACCGTCGTCGACAACGGCCGCTACGGCATCGAGGTCAGCGGCGGCAACAACCTGCGCGTGACGGGCAATGCCATCCGCGGCAACGAGGTCGGCGTGGTGGTGAACTACGGCGCCACGGGCGTGAGCATCATCGACAACGAGATCCGGGACCAGGAGCTGCAGGGCGTCGCCGTCCGCGACACGGGTGCGACCGCCGACATCCGCCGGAACACCATCTCGGGCGGCGATACCGGCGTGTACATCCGGGACGCGTCGGCCGCGGTCAGCGGCAACACCATGTCCTCGCTGTCCGGACACGGCGTCTCCCTGGTCGGCAGCGTGCCCGACACCAAGGTCAGCGGGAACGACGTCGGCGGCTACGGCACGGTGGCGATCTGGGACGAGACCTCCACGGGCGCCGTCGTGGAGGAGAACGAGCTGCTGAACTGGCACCCGGCGCCCACCGTCCACAGCGTGGTGAACTCCGTCTTCCAGCCGCTCACCTTCGTCTGGCTGCTGCTCGGGGCCCTGCTCGTCGCGACGGCCTTCACCCGCAAGAGGCACCTGCGGGTCCGCACCATCCGCAATCCCTACGAGGAGCGGGTCCCGCTCACGGCCCTCAGCCGCGGGATCGTGCGCATCGACGACGTCCGGCGCACCCGGTGAACCGCCGAGGAAGGATCACCGCGCTGGTCCTCGCCGCCCTGGCGCTCGTCGTGGCCGCCGTCGTCGTGGTCGTGGGACTGAACGGGTCCGGTGGCAAGGGGGTCGGCCGCGACCAGGACCCGCGGCCCCGGCCGACCGTGGATGCTCCTCCAGCGCCCGCGCCGATCGAGACACCGGCGGAATGCCCGGAGCCGACGGTGCGGGTGGCCAACTCGACGGATCTCGGGAACGCGCTCGACGCCGCGCGGCCGGGCGACGTCATCGGCCTCGCGGCCGGCGTCTACACCGGCAATTTCACGGCGACCGCCACCGGGACCGCCGAGGAGCCCATCACCCTGTGCGGTGACACCGAAAGCATCCTCGACGGCGGCACCACCGACGACGGCTACGTGTTCCACCTCGAGGACTCCGCCTACTGGGTGCTGCAGGGGTTCACTGTGCGCAACGGCCAGAAGGGGGTCATGGTGGACCAGAGCACCAACACCCTGATCACCGGACTCACGGTCACCACGACCGGGGACGAAGCGATCCACCTGCGGAAGTTCAGTACCGACAACCGCGTGATCGGCAACACGATCAGCGACACCGGTCTGCGGAAGCCCAAGTTCGGCGAGGGCGTCTATGTCGGCACCGCCGAGAGCAACTGGTGCGACATCAGCAACTGCGAACCGGACCGGAGCGACCGCAACGAGATCTCCGGGAACACGATCTCCGGCACGACCTCGGAGAACGTGGACATCAAGGAAGGCACGTCGGACGGGATCCTGCGGGCCAACAGCTTCGACGGCTCCGGGATCGTCGAGGCAGACTCCTGGGTGGACGTCAAGGGCCGGGGCTGGATCATCGCCGAGAACACCGGCGCCGACTCGCCCCAGGACGGGTTCCAGACCCACGAGATCGTGGACGGCTGGGGCACCGAGAACGTCTTCCGCGACAACGTGGCCCAGGTCAACGGGCCCGGCCTGGGCTACTCGCTGAAGCCCGTGCGCGACAACGTGGTCGAGTGCAGCAACACCGCCGCCGGTGCAGGAGAAGGGCTGTCCAACGAACCCTGCACATCCGGCTGACCCGGCTTCCGTCCCGCACCGCTTCCCTCCCGTATCCACCGACAATCCGCGCTATTCCTACCGGAAAGAGGACCAACGATGAACAGTTCCCACGAGAACGACCAGCCCGCACCCCGCGTGACCGTGATCGGCACCGGCTACCTCGGGGCGACCCACGCCGTCTGCATGGCCATCATGGGCTTCGACGTCCTGGGCGTCGACGTGGACCAGCGCAAGATCGACATGCTGTCCGCCGGCAAGGTGCCGTTCTTCGAGCCGGGGCTGCCCGAGAAGCTCGAGGAGGCGCTCGCGTCCGGCCGCCTGCGCTTCAGCACCGACTTCGACGAGGCGGCGTCCTTCGGCGACGTGCACTTCGTCTGCGTCGGAACGCCGCAGGCGCCCGACTCCTCCGCAGCGGACCTCCGCTACGTCGATGCCGCGTTCACTGCGCTGGCCACGCGCATCGACCGGAAGGCCCTGCTCGTGGGCAAGTCGACGGTGCCGATCGGTACGGCCGCGCGCATCACGACGATGGTGCAGTCCATCTCACCGCTCGGCGCCGAACTCGAACTCGCCTGGAACCCCGAGTTCCTGCGCGAGGGCTTCGCCGTCCAGGACACGCTCTTCCCTGACCGCCTCGTCTTCGGCGTCAGCTCCGACTGGGCCGAGCAGCAGCTCCGCCGGGTCTTCGAGCCCATCCTCGACCTCGACACGCCGCTGATCGTCGCGGACCTGGCGACCTCCGAGCTGGTCAAGGTCGCGGCCAACTCCTTCCTCGCCACGAAGATCTCCTTCATCAACGCGATGGCGGAGATCTGCGAGGCCACCGGCGCCGACGTCAACCACCTCGCCAAGGCCCTCAGCCTGGACGACCGCATCGGCGGCCGCTTCCTCAAGCCGGGACTAGGATTCGGCGGAGGCTGCCTGCCCAAGGACATCCGGGCCTTCAAGCACCGCGCCGAAGAGCTGGGCGTCGGACAGGCCGTCAGCTTCCTGGGGGAGGTCGATTCGATCAACAACCGTCGCCGCGTGCGCACGGTGGACCTGATCCGCGAACTGGCCGGCGGATCCCTGGCCGGCGTCCGCGTCGCGGCCCTCGGTGCGGCGTTCAAGCCCAACTCCGACGACGTCCGTGACGCCCCCGCCCTGGACGTCGCCCGCCTGCTGTACCTGGAGGGCGCGATCGTCTCCGTCTACGACCCGGAGGCGAACGCGAACGCCCACCGTGCCTACCCCGACCTCAACTACGTCGGCTCCATGGCCGAAGCGGTGGACAAGGCCGACGTCGTCGCCCTGCTCACCGAGTGGTCGGAATTCCGCAATGCGGATCCGGACACCCTCGGCGCCCTCGTCAGCCACCGCCGGATCCTCGACGGGCGGCATGCGCTGAACGCCAACGACTACACGTCGAAGGGCTGGCAGTACCGGGCCCTCGGACGGCCGGCGCAGGCCGCGACGGTGGAACTCGCGAGCGACGTGCGCGACGAGACGCCGACGCTGGCCGGGTAGGCGCGAGCGACGGAACGGCCGGGGCCGGGTGGGGAGATCCCTACCCGGCCCCGGTCGTTCCGCCGCGCTGCTAGCGGCAGGCGATGTTGCTCAGCCCGCGGGCCGCACCGCTCGACGCGCACGCGATCGTGGTGTTCAGTGACGCCGACTGGACCCAGACCTCGTAGCCCGGCACGCCACCCTGCACGGTGTTGCCCCTGAAGACGTTGCCGGTGCCCCAGCCCGCGAGGACCGAGTGCACCTGGAACGCGTCGAGCCTGGTACCGAGGCCGGAGTTGCCCTCGATGCGGTATCCGTTGCCCTTCACGTCGATCCAGGAGTCCGCGTAGTTCGCGCCGGACATGCCGGAGTTGGTGAACACGTTGCCGGCGATCACGCCACCCGTGGTCCCCTCCTTGATGTCGACGCCCTCGGCGGAGGTGTTGGTGATGCGGTTGCCGCGCACCGTGATGCGGTCCGACCGGTCGGGAGCGCCGGCGGTCCAGTTGCTCTTGGCGCTGCCCAGGTAGACGCCCTCGCCGTACTCGGGCTGCTTCAGGCCCGTGTCGTGGATGAAGGAGTCGACGATCGCGCCGTCGGCGCTGCCGGACCGGAAGTGCACTGCTTCGGCGCCGATGGTGCCGACGTCGACCCCACTGATGACCGTGTTCTTCGAGCCGTCGAGGACGATGCCCTTCGCCGAGGACGCGACCGAGATGCCGGTGATGCGCCAGTTCGAGCCGGTGACGTGCAGGCCGTAGCCGGACGCCGTCGAACCCGTGGAGAGGACCGCGTTGCGCGATCCGCGCAGCGTGATCGGGGCCGCCGCCGTACCCGAGGCCGACGCCGTGAAGGCGCCGATGTAGCGTCCGTCGCGCAGTTCGATGACCTGGCCGGGTCGCGCGGACGCGAGGGCGGACTTGAGGGCGGCTGCGGTCGAGACCTGCACGACGCCGGCCGGAGCGGCAGGCACCGGCTTCGGGGCGGGCGCCGCGGGCTTCGGGGCGGGCGTCGACACGACGGGCTGCGCGGGCTTCACGGGCTTCGGGGCGGGCGTCGACACGACGGGCTTCGCGGGCTTCACGGGCAGGGCTGCGGCCGCGACGGAGAAGGACACGGTGGCCTCCTGTCGTCCGGCGGGCGTCTCCCACCGGGCATTGAGCTTATGCTTTCCGGCTCCCGTGGTCACGGGCCAGGAGTAGGGCGCGGTCCTGTCCTGGCCGAGGTAGGTCCCGTCGAGCTTGAACTTGACGGTGGAGCCGGCCGGGGCGTCGACGGTCGCCGTGAAGCTCCCGTCCGGCTGGACGGTGCCGACCAGGGCGGCACCGTCGGCGAGGACCGTCGCCGGGGCGGCGTGCGCGGGAAGAGCGAGGACGGATGCGGCGATAGCGGCGATGGCTGCGCCGGCCGCGGTGCGCGCGGCGACGGCGCGCAGCATGGAGGAGGAGTTCATGCGGTTCTTTCTGGTGAGACCTACCCGCACTCCGCGGGCCAGTGCAGCGAGGCTATAACCCGCGCACCGCGGCCCCTACCGTTCGGCGCCGGTCCTTGCAAGAAATTCCGCATCCTTCGCAAAAGCTTGCAATCCCTTGTGACCCGGGGGCGGAGGTCTTCGAGAAGCGGTCGATCCGGCCTCCGTGTCGGCCCCGGTGCGTGCCGAGGGGAGTCGCCCACGTCCCGGGAGCATGGCAAACTAGATAACCGTGCGCAGGTGCCCCTCCCCGGAGGTGTCACCTCCGCACGGTCCGCCCTGGTGTAACGGCAGCACCCCAGCCTTTGGAGCTGTGGAGTATAGGTTCGAATCCTATGGGCGGAACGGCGCAAGCCCCGGCACGGCGTTCCCCGAGGGGACGCGGCGCCGGCCACGAGACCACAGGTAGGAGTGCCCGCTTCGTGAGCCACCAGAACGAAGGAACCCCCGTGACGTCCCAGGACATCCTGAACCAACCGGCGGCGGTCATCGTCCTGGCGGCCGGGGCGGGAACGCGCATGAGATCGCGCACGCCGAAGATCCTCCACACCCTCGGGGGGCGCTCGATGGTGGGTCACGCCCTCGCCGCGGTCAGGGGCCTCGCTCCACGCGAACTGGCCGTCGTGGTGCGCCACGAACGCGACCTCGTCGCAGGTCACGTCGCCGCCATCGATCCCGCAGCCCTGCTCGTCGACCAGGACGAGGTCCCCGGTACCGGACGCGCGGTACAGGTGGCGCTCGAGGCGCTCGACGCGAGCAGGGGGACCATCGAGGGCACCGTCGTCGTCACCTACGGGGACGTGCCGCTGCTGGAGGCGTCCACCCTGCGGGATCTGATCGGCGCCCACACGCAGGGCGGGAACGCCGTCACGGTCCTCACCGCCGAGCTCGACGACGCCACGGGGTACGGACGCATCGTCCGTGCCGAGGACGGCTCCGTGCTCGGGATCGTGGAGCACAAGGACGCCGACGACGCCCAGCGGTCGATCCGCGAGGTCAACTCCGGCATCTATGCCTTCGATGCCGCCGTGCTGAGGACCGCGCTGGGTCGGATCGATGCGAGCAACGCCCAGGGCGAGCTCTACCTGACGGACGTCCTCGGCGTCGCCCGCGCCGACGGCGGACGCGTCGCCGGCCTCCTCGTGCAGGACCGCTGGCAGGTCGAGGGCGCCAACGACCGCGTGCAGCTCGCCCACCTCGGGGCCGAGCTCAACCGAAGGACGCTCGAGCGGTGGATGCGTGCCGGCGTCAGCATCCTCGACCCGGCCACCACCTGGATCGACACGGCGGTCGAACTCGACGAGGACGTCACCGTGCTCCCCGGGACCCAACTGCACGGCGCCACCGTCATCGCACGCGACGCCGTCGTCGGGCCCGACACCACGCTGACGGATGTGGTCGTGGGGGAGGGTGCCCACGTCGTCCGGACCCACGGCAGCGGCTCGCGGATCGGAGCGGGAGCGAGCGTCGGCCCCTTCACCTACCTGCGGCCCGGGACCGTCCTCGGCGAGGACGGCAAGATCGGCGCGTTCTACGAGACCAAGAACGTCACGGTGGGCCGGGGCTCCAAGCTGTCCCATCTCGGCTACGCCGGTGATGCCGAGATCGGCGAGTACACGAATATCGGCTGCGGCAACATCACGGCGAACTACGACGGCGTGGACAAGCATCGGACCGTCATCGGATCCCACGTCCGGACGAGTTCCAACACCGTCTTCGTCGCCCCCGTCACGGTGGGCGACGGCGCCTACACGGGCGCCGGGGCGGTCGTCCGGAAGGACATACCGGCCGGAGCCCTCGGACTGAGCATCGCCCCACAGCGCAACATCGAGGGTTGGACCGCAGCGAAGCGCCCCGGCACGGCGGCGGCGGAGGCAGCGGGCTCCACCACGTCGCGGACCCCCACACCAGACGCACACGAACCACAGGAAAGCGGTCAGGCATGAGCGAGATCACGGCACGCGGCGAGAAGAAACTGGTCCTGGCATCAGGGCGTGCGCACCCCGAGCTGGCGGAGGAGATCGCGTCATGGCTCGGCACCGAGCTCCTCCCGGTGTCGGCGTACGATTTCGCGAACGGCGAGATCTACGTGCGGTCGGGTGAGAGCGTCCGCGGTACCGACGTCTTCGTCATCCAGGCGCACCCGGCTCCCCTCAACAACTGGCTCATGGAGCAGCTCATCATGGTCGACTCCCTGAAGAGGGCGTCGGCGAAGCGCATCACCGTCGTCTCCCCGTTCTACCCCTACGCGCGCCAGGACAAGAAGGGCCGCGGCCGCGAGCCCATCTCCGCCCGCCTCGTCGCCGACCTCTACAAGACGGCCGGCGCCAACCGCCTGATGTCGGTGGACCTCCACACCTCCCAGATCCAGGGATTCTTCGACGGGCCCGTGGACCACCTCATGGCCATCCCCCTCCTCGCGGACTACATCCGTACGCGGGTCGACGCGGACAACGTCACGGTCGTCTCGCCGGACACGGGGCGCGTCCGTGTCGCCGAGCAGTGGGCCGAGCGGCTCGGCGGCGCGCCACTGGCCTTCGTCCACAAGAGCCGCGACCTCACGGTGCCGAACCAGGCGGTCTCCAAGCAGGTCGTCGGACAGGTCGAGGGGCGCACCTGTGTGCTCATCGACGACATGATCGACACGGGCGGGACGATCTCGGGTGCCGTCCAGGTCCTGAAGAACGCCGGCGCCAAGGACGTCATCATCGCCGCGACGCACGCGGTCTTCTCCGACCCGGCGGCACGGCGCCTGTCGGAGTCCGGCGCACGCGAAGTTGTGGTGACGAACACCCTGCCGATACCATCGGAAAAGCGTTTCCCGCAACTGACGGTCCTCTCGATCGCCCCGCTGATCGCTCGTGCCATACGCGAGGTGTTCGACGACGGATCGGTGACGAGCCTGTTCGACGGGAATGCCTGACCGGTTCGCCCGGGCCCTGATACCCGGGTCCCGCTACGCGTTCGGCGGGGCCCGCGGGAGAGCGGAACACCCGCACGGTCACTCCGGTTCCCCGAGTACTCGTGCAGGGGAAAGCGAGTAGTGAACCCGCACCGCAGGTACGAAATTCAAGTAGAAGCCCCCGTGAATCCGTAGCGGCCACTCGTGCCGCGTCCCCCTTCCCTTCCTAGGCTGACCTTCAGACACCTGTTCAAAAGCTGGGAAGAAGTAGGTCCTCAATGCGGTCTCACAGTCTCGTCGAATCCCGTCCCGTCCCGCCTGTCGCGTCGCCGCTCCTGCCGGGAACCGCCCGGTCGGGCCAGGCGGCAGCGCACACGGCCTTCATCGGCCGCGCCGGAGAGACCGCGAGCATCCTGCGGGCCGTGCGGCAGCCGGGATCGGCAGGGGCAGTGGTGGTAGGGGCCGCCGGCATCGGCAAGACAGCCCTGCTGCATCACGTGCAGCGCTCCCTCGCCGAGAACTACCTCGTCCGGGTCCGCGGGCTCCGCTCTGCCACATCCTCCCCCTTCCGTGCGCTGAGCTTCCTGCTGTCGGAGCTGCCCGGCACGGTCACCCACCCGGCGCTCGTGTTCACTGCGGTATCGACGTACCTCCGCGCGGAGGCGGGCGGTCGCCGGGTGGTCTTCGCCGTCGACAACGCCGAGCACCTGGACAGATCGTCCTCGACGCTGATCGGACAGCTCGTCGCGGCGAACGTGGCCTCCGTGGTCCTGACGGTGACCGACTTCGCGCAGGCGGATCCCGTCTTCATGACGATGTGGCGCGCTGCCTCGCTGCGGCGACTGGACCTCGCCCCCTTCACCTTCGAGGAGACCCGGCTCTTCGTCGAGTCCGAGCTCGACGCCCCCGTCAGCAGGGAGGGCCTCGAGGCCCTCTGGGCTGTCGGCGGAGGCAACCTCCCGGCGACGCGTGCCGCCCTGAGGGGCTATGTGCAACGCGGGACGCTCGCACGGCGCGGTGCGGCGTGGGTGCTCCTGCCGGGCCGGCCGGTGGGCCAGGACCTCGTCGCCCACTCGCCACTGCTGCTCCAGCTCGCGCCCAATCAGCGGAGCGTGGTGAACCTCGTGGCCCTCGCAGGGACGCTCGACTGGTCCGACCTCGCACGGGGTACCGACTCCGCCGACCTCGACGCGCTGCAGGATGCCGGCATCCTCGTCATCGACACCGGGGTGGAACCGCGTGCCCGCCTCGCGACGCCCGGATTGTCGGCAGCCGTGGCCGAAGCCGTCGGCGCCTCCGAGGCGAGCGACCTCTACCAGCATCTCCAGGGACTCCGGGCAGCGCCCCGTCAGCTCGCCGCCGACCCGGCCCGCCTGGTGGCTTGGTTGATGCGCGCAGCGCACCCGGTCAGCGAGGACCAGGCGGTGGCCGCTGCGGCTGCCCTGAACGACGACGGCCGCTATTCCCGCGCGGCAGAGCTCCTCGCCGCGCTGGATCTCCCCGACTCGGACCGCCTGGTGTACCAGGCCGTCCGGGCAGCGCTCGGCCAGGGATCCCTCAGGACTGCGACGCTCCACCTGTCGGCCCTCGCCGACCGGGAGGACCGGCTGGATCGCACCACGTGGACGCTGTCCAGGATCGCGGAGTCCAGGATGCGGCGCCTTCGGCCGGTCGTCGACGCCCCGGAACCGATCGCCGAGGCCTCGGAGCGGGTGGCCGCCTGGCAGCAGCAGGCGCTGGAAGCAGGAGACGACGGAGCGGTGGCGGAGCTGGCGCGGCTCGAGCGCCGGCTGTTCGCCGAGCGTGCTGCGCTGGCTTCGTTCTCCGGGCGGTACAGCGACAACCTCGGACGCCTGGCGGGTGTCGTCGACACCGACCTCGCAGCGTCCGCGGGTCGCGAGGAACTCGAGTTCCAGGTCGAGGTCCAGTCACTGCTCCTCGAGGCGCAGGTCGTCGTGGACGACCGGTCGCTGAGCCACGACCTGGCGCGATCGCTGGCACGCCTCCTCGTGCATCCCGACGTACCCTACGGGGTCGCGGACGCCGCGCTGCTCCGCGTCGAGGTCGCCCTCCTCATGACCGGTGGCTGGAGCGACACGGCACGGCTCCTCGGGTCGATCAGGCACTCGAACGCCCGGTGGTCGTTCAGGAGCGGGTCACTCGCCCAGCTCTTCGAAGGCCTGACGATGATCGCCCTCGGCCGCGCGCGCGATGCCGGCCGCGCCCTCGAACCGGTGGTCGAGCAGCTGCGCATCGCGGATCCGCACGGGATCCTGCCGCTTGCGGCAGCAACGCTCACGTTCAGCCATGCGCTCGCCGGACCACTGGAGCAGGTCATCGCGCACCTGCCCCTGTCCGAGCCGGGCCGGGGCAGTTCATGGGCGGTGCGTCGTGCTGCCCGCCACTACCAGCTCCTGGCATCGGCGCGCACCGAGAATCGCGGGGAAGCCGCCCGCCGACTGCAGGATCGAGCCTCGAGCGACCTGCAGCAGGGCGCGCGCGTCTGGGCCCTCGTGAGCCTGGCCGCTGCCGTGCGCCTCGGCCGCCAGGAAGCCGTGGCCGACCTCGGCGCACTCGCCGCCACGGTGCGTGGACCGCTGGCGCGAACGTGCTCCCTGTACTCGCGGGCACTCCTGGACTCCGACGTCGGGTTGCTCATCGAGGCGATGGAGTGCGCGGCCGCGTCGGACGACTACCGGCTCGTGGCGGACATCGCGCAGTCCGGGATCAACGCCACGACCCGGAACCAGGACAGGACGGGACTGCGCGTCATCCAGCGGCGGCTGAGGGAGCTGCTGCCCGACGCGCCCCAGGCCGACGCCGGCGGTGTCGACCTCGACTCCCTCACCGCCCGCGAGCGTGAGGTCGCGGCACTGGCGGCAGCGGGCAGGAGCAACCGGGCGATCGCCCAGAAGCTGGTGGTCTCCGTCCGGACGGTCGAGGGCCACCTGTACCAGGTGTACTCGAAGCTCAGCGTCAGCACGCGGGCGGAACTCGCAGAACTCGTCCCCGCGGAGAGCGGCCTCTGATGTTCTCCGCACTGTCCGGGGATGTTCCACTCGTCGGCCGCAGTGCACTGCTCTCCTCCATCGAGCGCGCGCTCGAGCGGGACGACGTCTATGGGACGTTCATCTACGGGGACACCGGGACCGGCAAGAGCGCCCTGGCACGACACCTCCTCAAGCACCTGCAGGGCGAGTCCGTCCCCTTCCTGGTATCACCCGCCCCCGCACTGGGAGCCATCCCGTACGGCGCGCTCGCTCCCTTCCTCACGGACGCGACACCGGAGGACATGGGTTCCCCGCTCTCCGTCCTCCGCATGGTGATGTCCTTCTTCCGGAGCAGGGCGAACGGCCGCTCGATCGTCGTCGTCGTGGACGACGCGCACCTGCTCGACGACGACAGCAGCCACCTGCTGGCGCAGCTCGTCGCGTCGCGGACCGTAGGGCTCGCCGCGTTCTCGCGATCCGTCACCCCGGTGTCCGACGAGCTCGTCTCGCTCTGCCGTGACGGCCTGCTCGAGAGGTTCGACGTGGGCCCCCTGAACTACGCGGAAGCGCTGGACCTGTGCGAGCAGGTGCTCGGCTCGGGCATAGTCCGCGGGGCGAGTGACCGCCTGTGCGACGAGGCCTCCGGGAACCCGCTGTTCCTCAAGGCGATCCTCGACGAGGCGCTGATGAACGGGAGCCTGACCAGGCCCGACGGCGTGTGGACCCTGGCCGACGGTGAACTCAGCATCCCGGCCGCCCTGACCGACCTCGTGCGCGCCATCCTGATGGAGTTCGACGACGTCCAGCGCAAGGCGTTCGAGGTGCTCGCCCTGGGCGAGGTCGTCGCCTTCGCCGACCTCGTGAGCGTGACCAGCGAGGAGGCGGTGTCCGCGCTGCTGACGGAGGGCGTCATCCGGAGCCTCCCCGACGATCCGGCTTTCGCCGTCCACACCCATGGCCTGTACGCGCGCATCGCCCGCACGCTCATCCCGCTGGGCCGCAGCGCCGCGATGCACCGCGAACTGGGGTCGTCCAGCCACGGACTGCCTCTTCCGCCCCGGGCCAGGATCAGGAACGCCCTGTGGAGCCTGGACTGCGGCGAACCCGTCGAGGAGGATCGGCTGCTCGACCTGGCGCCCCTTGCGCTGACCCTGCTGGACCCCCGCTCGGCCCTGAGGTTCGCGGACGCGATCCGGGGAGAGCACCTCGCCGCGGCCGCGCGGACGCACCGCGCGACGGCCCTGCTCGAGCTGTCCCGGATCGAGGATTCCCGAAACCTGTCCAGGGGGCTCCTCGAGGAGACCGGCACTCCCGAGCTGATCGCCGCCGTGGGTGTCCTCGAGGTGAGGCTGCTGCTCGCAGCAGGCGAGGACGTCGCAGGGACGGAGGCGATCGTCACGCGCTGGTCCGCTGCCCTGGCTGCCCTTGCGCCGGGCGGCAGCCGGACCTCCGACGCCGGACCGGGGACGGGGAGCGGAGGTGGCCCGGCTGCCGGCCTCGTCGACAGCGAGCAGTGCCGCGTCGTCGTCCAGGCTTTCGGGTGGAACCTCGCCGGGCGGTTCGGCGAGACGGTGCGTGTCCTCCGGCCCCTTCTCGGGACCAGCACGAATCCGCGCGTGACGGCACTGGGGCATGCCGTTTTGGCCGAAGCACTCGGTGCGCTCGGCCGGAGCTCGGAAGGGCGGAGCCACAGTGCCGCCGCCCTCGCGCTGACGGCGTCGGAGGTGCATCCCATGCCGGACCTGCATCGGGTGGCAGTCCTTCGCCATGTGAGCCTGCTCGTGCACAGCGGAGAGTTCGAGGCGGCCGACCAGGCGACGGCTGCCTATGCGCCCCCCGCGGGCCGTGACTACTCGTTCACCAGTGGGAGCCTCGCCGTGCTCGACGCAGCGACCGATGTGCGCCGTGGACACTTCTCCAGCGGGCTGGCGAAGCTCCGCCCCGCCCTGGCCTCGCTGCGCGCGTCCGATCCTGATGCTCTGCTGCCGTACGCCCTCGGTGTCACCGGCTGGGCTGCTGCCGCCCTGGGGGAGGCGGACCTCGTCGACCAGTGTTCCGGAGAGCTCACTGCCACGCAGCAGCGCGGGAGCCGCCCGTACGCACTCCTCGGCAGGGCCTTCGACGACGCTGCCCACACGCTCCTCCGCAGGGGCGCCAGGCATTCGGCGCTCCTGCAGTACGCCGCCGAGGCGCGGCGGAACGAGTGGTTCTGCTGCGAGAAGGACGTCCTCGAACTCGCGACGGCGCTCGCCGACGAGCAGTCGGCCGGACTGCTGGCGCGCGCAGCCGACACGATGGAGGGAGCGGAGGCCGCCATCCTGCACGACTATGCCGCGGCCCTGATCGCCCATGATGCCGCTGCCATCGCGGAGGCAGGTGACCGTGCCGAATCCTTCCAGAAATACCTGCTTGCCACGGACGCCTGCCGCCGGGCGATGGAGGTCTATGCCGAAGCGGGGGATGCGAGGTCGCAGCGCGCCCTTGCGGCCGTCGTGCGCCGTCGCCGCGGCCTGATCGACGGGGGCCTGCTCGTGGAACCGGTCGAGCCCGAGGGCCTGTCCCCGCTCACGTCGAGGGAACGTGAGATCGCCACGCTCGCGCTGCAGGGGCTCTCCAACAAGGACATAGCGCGGAGCCTGACGGTGTCGACCCGGACCGTCGAGGGCCACCTCTACCGCATCTACGTGAAGCTGGGGATCGGCCGACGTGAGGAGCTCACGACCGAACTCGAGGCACTCCTGCGAGCCACGTAGCCCCGCTGCCAGGGCTAGGTAATCCTGGTACCGATCTAGGTAGTCCGGGGTCCGATTAGGGTCCGTACTACTCGTGATCGCCCCCGACGAGCAGCCTAGAGTTGTAGACGTCGGAGACGGTGCACCGGGAATCCGGACACCATGCACGGCCCACGAGCTGGGTCGGCGGCGTAGGAGTTCTCTTGAGACCAGGACTTCGTCCCCAGCCGCCGCCGACCCTCACCCCTGTCAGCCCCCGGGATTCCGGGAGCAGGGACACCGGATCGGCCCTTCACCGCGAGGTGGGGGGCCGATCTGTTCTTGACGGCACAGTGCGGCACGAGCCGGCCCACCCGCGGACAGCCCGGACGCCAGGCGCGGACAGCCCGGACGCCAGGCGCGGACAGCCCGGACGCCAGGCGCGGACAGCCCGGACGCCAGGCGCGGACAGCCCGGACGCCAGGCGCGGTCAGCGCCGGTGCCGCCGAACCCTCAGCATGGTCCACGCGAGGAGTGTCCCGGCAGTGGCGCCGATCGTATTGGCCGCCACATCGTAGGGGCTGGCGACACGCTGTGACAGCGCGACCAGCTGGACGGCCTCGATCAGCGCTGACAGACCGAAGGCCACGACCGGTCCGAGCCAGCGCCAGCCGCGCGGAGCGAGGAGGAAGAAGAACAGGCCCAGGGGGAGGAACATCAGGGCGTTCGCGGTGAATTCGACGAACCCGTAGTCGAACCACCCGGGCACGCCGTACCCCTGCACGAAAGCCAGGACCCGGCGCAGGAGATCGCCCGCATGGCGGTCGACGGGCAGGGGCGAGAAGACGATGAAGCCGACCCCCAGGAGCCACAGCATGCACAGTGCGAGCGTGACGAGGCGGTAGCGCGGTGACGGCAGGGGTGCGGTGCTCAGGAGGGATCCTTGGGGTGAGGACGGGCGGCGACGGCTTCGACGCGGGCGACAACCCCAGTATCGTCGACGCGGCACCCCGTGCTGTAGGATGGACGGCGATGCCTAGGCGAGGGAGCGGCCTGGATCCCCGGTGAATCGGGAATCCGTGGTGAACTCCGTGATCGACGGTGGCTAGCGAGGTTTCCCGGTCTGCCCTCCAGCAGCGAGGGCGGTTTCCTGGACCGGATCGTCACGCGTTCCTCCCGCCCCGGCGACGTTCCCGTCGTGGCCGCATCAGCGGCCGCCCACCCGTTACCAAGGAGAAACCATGTCCGAGCAGAAGCTCGCCGCACACGTCCGCACCGAGTTCGGCAAGGGGGCGGCCCGTCAGGCCCGCCGCGCCAACATGATCCCCGCCGTCGTGTACGGTCACGGTGCCGACCCCATCCACGTCCTGCTGCCCGCCAAGGCCACGACGCTCGCGGTCCGCACCGCCAACGCCCTGCTCACCCTGGACATCGACGGCGAGGACCACCTTGCGCTCGTCAAGGACATCCAGCGCAATCCCCTCAAGCAGATCGTCGAGCACCTCGATCTCCTGACCGTCCGCCGCGGCGAGAAGGTCCAGGTGGACGTCGCCATCCACGTCGAGGGCGAGCCCGCCGCCGACGTCGTCTCCAACCTCGAGGCGAACACGGTCCTCGTGGAAGCCAACGCGACCGACCTTCCCGAGACGCTCACGGTCAGCATCGAAGGCCGCACGGTGGGTCAGCACGTCCACGCCTCGGATATCGTGCTGCCCTCCGGTGTCGTCCTCCTCGTGGACGCGGACACCCTCATCGTCAACCTGTCCGGCGAGACCGAGCAGGACCTCGGCGAGACCCCTGAGTCGGACGCCGACACCGAGGGCACCTCCGAAGGCGCGACGGCGGCTGACGCCGACGCCGACGCCGTCATCACCGACGCCGACGAGCAGTAAGCAGGCACTGCACGGTGTCCACTGACACCTGGCTCGTAGCCGGGCTCGGGAATCCCGGGCCCGGCTACAGCGGCAACCGGCACAACGTGGGACAGATGGTCCTGGATCTCCTCGCGGATCGTCTCCGTGGCCGGTTCACGACATCGAAGGCGCAGGCCGTCACGCTCGAGGGACGGCTCGGGATCGGCGGGCCGCGGCTCGTGCTGGCCAAGCCGCTCACCTACATGAACACGACGGGCGGGCCGGTCTCGGCGCTCGCCCGTTTCCACGATGTGGCTCCCGACCACGTCATCGCCGTCCACGACGAGATCGACATCCCCTTCAACACCGTCAAGGTCAAGCTCGGCGGGGGAGAGGGCGGCCACAACGGACTCCGCGACATCAGCAAGGCCCTCGGCACCAAGGACTACCACCGCGTGCGGGTCGGCGTCGGTCGCCCGCCCGGACGTCAGGACCCGGCCGACTTCGTGCTGAAGGATTTCGGTACGGCGGAGAAGAAGGACCTGCCGTTCCTGCTCGACGACGCCGCCGACGCCGTGGAGCAACTCATCACGGAGGGTCTGCTCGCGGCACAGCAACGCTTCCACGCGCAGAGATCGTGACGAGCCGCGCAAATCTTGAGCAGACCCTGCCGATCACCGCGCCGGGATCGACGGGTTCGGGAGCGGCCTGCCTGTAAAGTGGGCCGCTAGGACAAGCGTCGTGGGGCGGAACTTCATGCAGGAGTGCAAACGTGGGTCCGGCTCCGGGCCGGCGCCGTCGGTCATCGAACCGGGACCGGGCGCGCTCGGGTGTACTCCATGACCGTGGTCGACGGTCGCTGGCCCTTCGCCGGTCGCGACACGGATGTCGCACGGATCCGAGCCGTCCTCGGCGAGGAGCCCGCGCGCGGCGTCGTCCTCGTGGGTCCGTCGGGCATCGGCAAGACGATGATCGCCCAGCAGGTCGTCGGCGGACTCGCGCGGAACGTCGACACCATCTACCTGCGCGGGTCGGCAGCCCACGCCACCACCCCGTACGGTGCCCTCAACGTGCTGCTCGCGGAGCTCGACGAGGACACCGCCCGGAACCCGCTGCTGGTCCTCAGCGCACTGCAGCGCATGTTCGAGGAGCACCCGGCCCACCGTCGGACCCTCATGCACATCGACGGTGTCGAGGAGATCGACGAACTCTCGGCGACGGTGATCGCTCATCTGGCCCGCGTCGGGGCGGTGCGCCTCCTCGTCACCTGCGAGGACCTCCTGCGCGCCCCTGCGGAGCTCTTCGATCTGTGGAAGGACGAGTTCCTCGAGCGGTTCGACATCCAGCCCCTCACGCTCGACGACGCGACCGGGATGCTCACCACCGCCCTGGGCGCCCCCGTGTCGCGGTCGGCCGCCCAAGAACTGTGGGCCTCCAGCGGCGGCAACCCGAAGTACCTCCAGATCGCGACGAAGACCGACGTCGCCTCCGGGCACCTGCTCCAGTGCGACGGCGTCTGGGTGTCCCGCGACGTCCCGCGCCCGGACTCCGGCCGTTCCCTGACGGATTGGGCGGCCGCCAACCTCGCTGCGCTGCCGGCGGAGGACCGGGTGATCGTCGAGGTCCTCGCCGCGGCCGGCCGGGTCCCCCTGACCGTCCTGCTGAGCGCCGTCTCCGCGACGTCGCTCGACGCCCTGCAGAGCGACGGCGTCGTCACGCTCGACCGTGAAGGCGTCCCGCTGGCGAGGCTCACCCACGAGGTGTTCGCGGACGTCGTGCGCGCGCAGTTGCTCTCGGCCGGCGGCAGGGCGGCGTTGAGGTCCGTCAGCACCCTGCGCAACGATCCCGGCATGCCGGTGCAGGCACGGCTGGCTCTCGCGGCCTGGGCGCTCGTGGAGGGTGACTCCTTCGACGCAGCCGAACTCGTGGTGCTCGCACGCCTCGCGAACGACGCAGGGATCGACGGCGCCGCCGAGCGCTTCCTCGACGCCCTCCCGCCTTCGCAGGTCGACTGCACCGCACTCCTGGAACGCACCCGGCAACTCTCCATGGACGGTCGTGTGGCGGAGGCACTCGTCACCGTGGAGAACGCTCTCGCGTCCGGGCTGTCGGAGGATGCCCCGCTCGAGGACTGGGTCGATGCACGCCTTCTCGCCGCGCGGCTCAGGGCCCGCACGAACGGCCAGGAGAAGGACTCCGGGGAATTGCTCGACGCCGTCGCCGCGCGTCTCGCGGCCGAGCCCGCTTCCGAGGCCACGGCGGACCTGACGGGCAAGGCGGAGATGGCCCGGATGCAGGTGCATGTCTTCGAGGGGGAACTCGACCGGGTATGCGCGAGCGCCCCCGCGGTGCTCGCCCGGGGCGGGGATTCCACGCGCTGGAGTACCGGGATCAGGAGCCTCCTCAGCTTCGCCCGGGCGGTGATGGGCTCGCAGGAGCAAGCCGTCGCCGCCGCCAGGAATGTCGACGCGCGCGCGGCGAGTGCGCCCTCCGCTCCCTTCGAGCGGGAGCTCACCTCGACCCACCTGTACACGGTGCTCCTCCTGGCGGGCTACTGGACGGAGTGCCTGGACCGGGCGGGGGCGGACGGCGACCTCCCGCCGGTGCTCCCGGCGGGCGGGTCACGCTCGGAATTCGCCGAGGGCGTCCTGCTCGCCTACCTGGGCAGGAGCGGCGAGGCCCTCGAGAAGCTGCTTCCCGCCATCAGCCAGTTCCGGACCCGGGACAGGCACGGCTTCCTGCCGCTCGCCGAAGCGGCCGCTGCCTATGCGCAGGTCCTCGAGAACGCCCCGGATGCCGCCGAGGACCACCTGCGCGCCATCGACCTCTCCGGGCAGCGCTATCCGTGGCACCTCCGGGAGGCGGTGCAGTACTTCCGGCTGCTGGCCGAAGCCTGGCTCGGGACCCCGGATGTCGTCGCGACGGAGTTCCTGGAGCATGCCCTCGTCCTCGGCAGCAGGGGGTACCACGGCGTCGAGCTCTTCTTCCTCAACCAGGCCGTCCAGCTCGGACAGCACGAAGCGGCGGATCTGCTGGCCACCTCCGCCGCCGCCGTCGACGGGCCGTACGCGCGCCTCAGCCGCGACTTCGCCCAGGGGCTGGTGGCACAGGACCCGGGCGGACTGAAGGAACTCGCCCGACGCGCACTCGACAGCGGGAACTACAACCTCGCCGGGGACATCGCGGCACTCAGCATCGAGCACCTCACCGAGACCGATGACCCGATGATCCGGGTGCACGCGGAACAGATCCTGCGCAAGACCTCCACACCGGCCCGGCGCCATGTGCGACGGAGGGTACTGAGCGAACGGGAGCGGGCCATCGCGCGCATGGTCGCACAGGGAGTGCCGAACAAGGAGATCGCGCAGCAGGAGCACATCTCGCCGCGGACGGTGGAGGGCCACGTGCACCAGGTCATGTCCAAGCTCGGCCTGTCCACCCGCAAGCAGCTCGCCCTCATCTTCGGACAGCAGCAATGACCGACATGGGAACGACCATCGACCTCGTCGGCCGTGCTCGGCTCGTCGAGGACATCGTTGCAGCACTCGACGAGTCGGGCGGATTCGGCGTGATGATCGTCGGCGCGGCCGGCATGGGGAAGACGGCGGTCGCGCGGTCCGTCCTGAAGCGCCTGAACTGGACAGCCCCGGTGCTGCGCATCACGGGAGGCCCCTCCCTGCGCAGCATCCCGTTCGGGGCGCTGGCACCCTACCTCCACACGCTGTCGGTGGCGGACGCGGAATCACCCGTCGCCGTCCTCCGCGCGGTGCTGGGGCACCTGACGGGTGAGAGCACGGGCCGGACGCAGCATCCGCCCCTCCTGGTGATCGACGACGCCCATGAACTCGACAGCAGTTCGAGTGCTCTCCTCGCCCAGCTGGTCAGTGCGCGGCGGGCCAAGGTGCTCGTCATGAGCCGCGATGTCACGACCGCCCCCGTCGAGTTCCGCAGTCTGGGCGCCGATGGCCTCCTGGCACGCTTCGACCTCGCGCCACTGGATCCCGATGCGGTGAGTGCCCTGAGTTCGCAGCTGCTCGGCGGGCCGGTCCTGACGGGCACCGCGCACACGCTCGCGCTGACGACGGGCGGAAATCCGCTGTTCCTCCGCGCATTGCTGGAGCAGGGTCCCGGCGAGGGCTACCTCGGCCGGCACGACGGCGTCTGGCGTCAGGTCACCGAGCGGCCGATGCTCTCCCCGCGACTCCGGGACCTCGTCCGCTCGCAGCTCCGACTGCGCAGCGCAGCTGACCTCGAGGCACTGGAAACCGTCGCCCTTGCGGAACCCATCGCCCTCGACACCGTGGTCCGATGCGTGGACGCCGATGCCCTCAACCGTCTGAGGGACGATCGCCTGATTGCCGTCGGACCCGGACCGGGCGCCCCCGTCTCGGTCGAACACCCGCTCCACGGCGAAGTCCTCCGCAGCCAGGTCCCTGCTGCACGCAGTACGGCGATCCGCCGGAAGGTGCTCGCTGCCGCCGAACCCGGATCGCAGTCCCTCGAAGGTTTCCTCCGGATGGTGGTCTGGGGACTCGACTGCGGTGTCCCGTCCGACGACCGGGAGCTCCTCGAGGCCGCCACCGTCGCCAACGGGCTCCGGGACTCCGACGTCGCCCTCCGGACCGCCCGCGCCGTGTCCGCGCCAGGACTCAGGGGGCGTGCCCTCATCGAGATCGCCCGGGTGCATGCCCGCAGGGGCGACCTGGCGTACGCACGGGAGGTCGTGGACGACGCACTGCGGCGCTGCACGGACCTGCGTCTCGCGAAGGACGCCACGCTGCTGTCCCAGGAGCTCAAGCTGAGCTCCCTGGCCTCCTACGAGGACCTGCGCGAGGACGTCGACCGCTGGAGGTCCCTCATCGCCCGGGTGGAGCTGCAGGAGGGCGCTCGCCTTCCGGCCGAGGAGGTCGCCCGGGCGCAGCTCGGCTGCAGGATCCTCGAGTGTCGCGTCCTCGTCCTGCAGGGGCGATTCGCCGGTATCGAGGACGAACTGCGTGACCTCATCGCTGGTTCCCGAGGCACGCCCGAGACCCACGTGGGGGCGATGATCGTGCTCGCCGAGCTGCTCGGCAGCACGGGCCGCCCGGTCGACGCCAGTGCCTTCTCGGCGGCTGCGCTGGACCGCATCGACGCCGCGGGAGCAGCCCTGCTGGGATACCGCGAGTTCGCCGCTGCGCAGCACGTCCTGGCGCTGTGCGGGCGTGGGCAGGAGGCAGAGGCGAAGGCGGTCCTGCAGGCGTACTCGCGGGTCCAACCGTGCAGCATCGTGTATCTCGCAGGCTGGAGCGATGTCATCGACGGCCACACCGCACTCCGGGAGGGCCGGAACCGGGAAGCCCGGAGCAGGTTCCTCCTCGCGCTCCAGGCACTCCGGGGAAGCGATGCCACGCACGTGACGACACTGCTGACGGGCCTTGCGGCGTACGCCTGTGCGCTCGCCGGTGATACCGCCGGCGCCGCCGCACTCGTCGACGCGTTCGAGGGGACGCCGGAGCAGGGGTCCCGGGCGATGATCGTGGGTGGGCGCATCTTCGTGACGGCGACCGCGGCCCTCCTGGGAGATGTCCCCGGTGCCACCGCGGAGCTGGTCGGCATCGCCGCGGAGGCCGAGGCCGCCCAGATGAAGCAATGGGCGGTCACCGCACTTCGGCTCTCGCTCCTGCTGGGGAACACGGATTCCGTGGGCCCTCTCACCGATGTCCTCCAGGACTTCCAGGGCGCGTGCACCACAGGCCTGCTCGATTTCGCGGTGGCGGCCGGAACGAAGGACGCCGACGCCATGGTCGCCGCAGCCACCGCGGGGGGAGCGAACGGGGACGTGGCCTTCGAATATGCGGGTCTGTCCGTCGCCCTGCAACTGGCAGGGGAGCAGGGCTCGAGTCGTTCGGCCCGTGCGATCCAGCGACGGCTGGTGACGCTGGGCAAGCGGTGGGAGGGGCCCGTGCCGCCGGCGCTGGTCTCGGCATCTGCCGCGGAGACCACGTCCCGTCTCACGCCCACGGAGCGCACGATCGTCGCACTCGTCAACGAGGGCTATTCGAACCGTGAGATAGCGGACGCCAAGAATGTCTCGGTCCGGACGGTGGAGGGCCATCTGTACCGGATTTTCGCCAAGCTCGGCGTCAACCGCCGAGAGGATTTGCGGGAGTCCTGAGGCGCCACCACACGTAGGGCTAAGTGTCCTACGTACTGTTCACGAGTAGTTCACGCGTAGTCCTACGTAAGGACCCCGGACCGATCGCGTAGGTCCTACTCGTGTGCCGATAAACCCCTCTCTCTAGGATTTCGACAAGAGCTCGCAGGCAGGGCTGGGGAAATTCTTGAAGAATCGGGTCTCATTCATGGGTCGTTCATTTTGCGGCATTCGCCACCCGTCAGGGGAAGGCGCCCACTCTATATTTCCTCCGAGTTCCGGCCGACGGCATTCCACCGAATCCGTCGTCCTGAATCATTTGCAGACCGGTTGCCGCGGAAGCGGCACCCGGGTCGCATCCACGATCGGAGCCGGCGATGTCAGGACCTTCTGAGACCAAGGTCCGTCCCCAGCCGTCGTCGGCTCCCCAGTTCAACCCGTCGTGCAGCACTGGCGCTGCATCCTCGAAAGGGGGCACACGATGACGCAGATGCAGAGCTCACCCGGCAGATTCGCCACGGTCCCGAGAACCACAGCGGCCTCCAGGTCGATCGCCACCTCGGGCACGGCGTGGCGCCGCCGCTACCAGGTCTCGCTGATGGCCACCGATTCCGTGCTCATCCTCGGGATCCTGCTGCTGACCGTGAATGTCCTGACACTCGACGACAGCAGCCGGCGGCTGACGGAGGTCCTCCTCCTCGGCGGCGCGATCGCCGCCGGATGGGTGACGGCGATGTCGCTCTTCCGGACGCGGGACTCCCGCATCGTGGGCACCGGAGCCGGTGAGTACAAGAAGGTGGTGCGCGCGAGCCTCGCCACCTTCGCGGCCGCCGCCGTCGTCGTCGCTCTCCTGGATCTCGATCACTTCCGGAGCCTGCTCGTCCTCGCCCTGCCGTCGGGCACGGCGCTCCTGCTGTCGAGCCGGTGGTTGTGGCGCCAGTGGCTGCTGCACCAGAGCCACCTGGGACACTATCTCTCGAAGGTCGTCGTCGTCGGTCAGCCCGCCGACGTCCGCTATGTCGCAGCCCAGCTGGCCAAGAAGTCCGGTGCGGCGTACACCGTCGTCGGCGCCGTCTACGAGGGCAGGTCCAACCCGGCGGCCCTGCACACGGGCGAGCGGATCGTCCCTGTGGTCAGCGGTCTCCGGAAGATCGAGGACTTCGTGGCGTACACGGGGGCGGATGCGGTCATCGTGGCCGGTCATCTCCACAAGGGCAGTTCCTACATCCGGGAACTCGGGTGGCGCCTCGAGGAGTCCTCGACCGAACTGGTGCTCGCGTCGGCGCTCACCAATGTCGCCGGTCCGCGCATCACCATGCGGCCCGTCGAAGGACTGCCCCTCATGCACGTCGAACTGCCGCAGTTCACCGGCGGGCGCCACATCCTGAAGAGGGCCCTGGACATCGTCGTCTCCGCCACGGCACTGCTCATCCTGGCGCCGGTGTTCCTCGTGCTGGTGATCGCCATCCGGCGGGACACCCCGGGAAACGCCTTCTTCGCGCAGGAGCGGGCAGGCAAGAACTCGGCGGTCTTCAGGATGTTCAAGTTCCGCTCCATGGTCGTCACGGCCGAGGACGAGCTCGAGGTCCTGCGGGAGCGGAACCAGGGCAACGGTGTGCTGTTCAAGCTGCGCGACGACCCACGGGTGACCCGGATCGGACGGATCATCAGGAAGTACTCCCTCGACGAGCTTCCCCAGTTCTGGAACGTCCTCCGCGGTGAGATGTCCCTCGTAGGACCCCGACCCCCGCTCGTCAGCGAGGTCTCCGGGTACGAGGAGCACACGCACCGCCGGCTCCTGATCAAGCCAGGGCTCACCGGCCTGTGGCAGGTCAGCGGACGGTCGGACCTCGACTGGGAGGAGAGCGTGCGGCTCGACCTCTACTACGTCGAGAACTGGTCGGTCACCGGTGACCTCATCATCATCTGGCGCACCTTCAAGGTGATGCTCAAGCCCGTCGGTGCCTACTGATGCGCCCCTCTCCGCCGGCAACCGGGATCCCGGCACCGGCAGCCACGCCCGCGGTCGCGGCCACCAGCGAAGGAAGCCCCATGGGAATCAGGATCGGATATGCCGCCGGTGCGTTCGACCTCTTCCACGTCGGCCACCTCAACCTGCTCCGTCACGCCAAGAGCGAGTGCGACTTCCTCATCGCAGGCGTCGTCTCCGACGAACTGCTGGAGAAGAACAAGGGGAAGAGACCGGTCATCCCCCTGATCGAACGGCTCGAGATCGTCGAGAGCGTGCAGTTCGTCGACCGCGCGGTCGCCGAGACCGCTCCGACCAAGCTCGACATGTGGAAGCAGCTCGGCTTCAACGTCTTCTTCAAGGGCGACGACTGGAAGGGCACTCCCCAGGGGCTCGCCCTCGAGGAGTCCTTCGCCCGGGTCGGCGTCGAGGTCGTCTACTTCCCGTACACCGTCCACACCTCGAGCACCTTCCTGCGGCGGACCCTGGAGCTCCTCAACGCTCCCGAGGTCCAGCAAGCCGCCCTCTGACACAACGATCCGTGCACCCGCCCCTTCGAGGGGTGCGCAGCAACTGGGAGCCCATCATGTACCTGCCGTCGTCCCGCTCGACACCCCTTCGCATCGCCCTGGTCGGAACCCGCGGGGTGCCGGCCCGCTACGGGGGGTTCGAGACCTGCGTCGAGGAGGTCGGGCAGCGCCTGGCCGCGCGCGGCCATGACGTCGTCGTCTATTGCAGGACGTCGGACGACACGGATCCCGCCGAGAACGAGTACAGGGGGATGACCCTCGTCCACCTGCCCGCCCTCAAGCGACGGTCGCTCGAGACGCTCAGCCACACCGGGCTCTCGGCCGCGCACCTGTTCGTCAAGCGTGCCGACGCCGCCATCGTCTTCAATGCGGCCAACTCGCCGTGGCTGCCCGTCCTGCGCGCAGCAGGCATACCCGTCGCGACGCACGTCGACGGGCTCGAGTGGAAGCGTGCCAAGTGGGGACCCCTGGGCAAGAGGTACTACCGGGTCGCCGAATCACTCGCGGTCCGCTGGTCCGATGCCCTCATCGCGGATGCCGCCGGCATCCAGGACTACTACCGCCAGGAATTCGGCGTCGACAGCACCTACCTGGCCTATGGTGCTCCGATCCTCGAAGGCGGAGCGTCGCACCGGCTCGCGGAACTGGACCTCACCCCCGGCGGCTACCACCTGGTGGTGGCCCGGTTCGAGCCGGAGAACCACGTCCATGTCATCGTCGAGGGGTACGTCCGCAGCAACGCGGAGCTGCCGCTGATCGTCGTCGGCTCCGCCCCCTACTCCGACGACTACACGCAGCACGTCACAGCGCTGGGCGACGAGCGGGTGCGCTTCATCGGCGGGGTGTGGGACCAGGAACTCCTCGACCAGCTGTATGCCAACGCACGGATCTACTGGCACGGCCATTCCGTCGGCGGCACCAACCCGTCGCTCCTCCGCGCGATGGGGGCCGGCGTCGCGACCAACGCCTTCGACGTGAACTTCAATCGCGAGGTGCTGGGGACCAACGGCGAGTACTTCGCCGACGCGGCCGCCATCCCGGCGCAGGTGCATGCAGCGGAGGCCTCGGCGTCGGACACCGTGCTCCGCGGCAAGAAGTCCCAGGTGGATGCCCTGGCGTACGACTGGGATCGCGTGGCGGAGGGTTACGAGCGGTTGTGCCTCGAGCTCGCCGGCCGCCGCGGTGGCCGCGGACGTCGTTCCGGCGCCTTCCCGCTCACCGAGACGGCTCCCTGAGGCGGCACGGCCGGACCACCCGCCGATGGGGATTCCGAGTGGTCCGGACAGCGGTTCCGGAAGGCTACAGGTAGTCGCTACTCGTGTTTTCCGATCCGCAGGATTCTACGGTTTAGCCAGCTTATCCGTCCTCCCCGGACGTACTGACGATTGGTCTCATATGAACAACCGATACCTGACCCACGGACGTGCCAGGTCGCTCCCATGGCGGGCCGCGAGCGCGTCCCTCCTCGTCGCTGTCATCGTCTTCACGGCCGGTTGCAGCGACGCTGCCGGGAACAGCGGGACGGCGGTGGAACCGGCCGGTCCGAAGGCGTCGGCGAGTCCGGCGGACCCGAAACCCGGCCCCGACCCCGGCGAGTCCGGCGGACCGGCCGGTGGACCGGCGTTCGAGCCGGCGTCCGCTGGTGCACCGGAGGTGAGCCGTGGAGGCGGGGCAGCGACCCGCGGAGCGGAGGTCGACCCCGTGTCCTTCGCGGAGGAGGCGGCCTGGGACGACGGGCTGGAGGCGACGACGGGGGGATTCTCCCGGGGGACCATCACGGCCACCGGAGCCGGCGCCATCGCCGGGGCAGCCTACGTCACCATCGAGGTCGAGCTCCGGAACGGGTCGGCGGACGCCGTGGACCTGAACACGGTGGTGGCCACCCTCATGACCGGCGAGGAGCCGGTCCCCGCTGCTCCGACCTACGACGTCGACGGCGTCTCGGATCTCTTCGGGACGCTTGCTCCGGGTGAGACGAGAACGGGGACCTACGCGTTCCAGGTCGGCGCCGACACCACCACGGGGACGTTCTACCTCGACGTCGACGACGAGCACGCGGTCGCCACGTTCGACGGCGCCTTCCAGTGAGAGCTCGCATCCGGCGCTTGCTGCCGGCGGGGCTGGCGGCGCTCGCCCCGTGCACCCAGGCCGTCGGCAGCATGCTGCTGATCCTGGTCGCCAGCAGGACCATGGACCTGGCCGACGTCGGTCTCTTCAGCCTCCTGTACGGCTTCTTCGTCCTCGGGTCCGGACTGGTCAGCGGCTTCGTCGGAGACAGCCTGACGGTGCTGGACCGCGGCGCGTCCAGCATCCGGGGAGCGCTCCAGGCGTGGTTCCTGCTCCTGGCCGGCCTCGCCGCAGGGCTCATCGCGGTGGCCGGTCTCCTCGTCGGCGTCACCGGTCCCACACAATCGCTCGTCGTGGGCCTCGCGGGGTTCGCCTTCGTCAGCGAGGAGATCATCCGGCGCCTGCTGATGGTCGACCTCAGGTTCGGGCGCGTCACGCTGGTCGACCTCGCGATGATCCTCGGCACGGCCCTGAGTCTCCTCGCCGCTGCCGGCGACGGCCTGCACCTCCTCGATTTCGTCGTCTCGGTCCTGGTGGGACAAACGGCCGGAGCGCTCGCCGGGGTGCTCCTGCTCCCCAGGTCCGAGCGGTACCTCGTGTCGATGCGGAGATCCTCCCTCCGCCAGGTGGCAGCATTCGGGAGCTGGCGGGCCGCGCAGCAGAGCCTGCGGCCCGCGTTGCTGGCGGGAATCCGGTTCGTGGTGATCCTGTTCGTCGGCCTTGCCGCGGCGGGCGAACTGGAGGTCGCGAGGGTGTACGCCGCCCCGGCCCTCCTCCTCATCGGCGGCCTGTCGTCGTTCCTCTTCTCCTCCTACGCGCGGGATTCGTCCAAGCCGCTGCAGGAACTCGTCCACCGGGCCGACCGGGCGGTGACCGCACTCGTCGTCCTGGCCATCGTCGGCTCGGCCGGCGCACTGCTGCTGCTGCCCGTGGCCGGGCCCCTGCTCACGGGGCGGATGCCGGATCCACTCGCCGTGACCGGCTGGTTGTGCCTGTCCCTGGGTATCGGTGTGAGCATCCCCTACGGCTCACTGGCCGCGGTACGGGGCAAGGCAGCCACGGTGTTCGGCGTCCGTCTGGGCGAGAGCGCCCTGTCGCTGGCCCTCGCCGTCGTGGCCGTCGCGCTGTCGGACACCTTCGTCCTCGCACCCCTGTGCTGTGCCATCGGCTCCCTGATCGGCGCCATCTGTCTTCGCCTGGTCGTCCTTCGACCCAGGCGCGTCACCTCCTCCACCCCATCCTCCGCTCCGCAGAAAAGGCGGTTTGAGACGCATGTCTGAACCCACGACAACACGCCCGAGTTCGTCCCGCCCCTGGCTCGTGTCCCGACTGGCGAGGGCGATCGCGACGATCTCCGTGACCGTGGTCCTCGCCGCGTCCTTCTCCGCGGCGCCCGCCCTGGCGGAGGAACCAGCGGGTGCCGCCACTCCTGCATCGCTTCCCGCGACGGTCAGTGCCGACCTCCTGGTGGCGCCGCAGATCAACGGAGTGGTCTGGTCGACCGCGGTCGACGGCAACACGGCGTACGCTGTCGGCAGCTTCACCCGGGCGCGCCCGGCGGGAGTGCCGGCCGGAGGTGCGGGAGAAGTGGTGCGCAACAACGCCATGGCCTTCAACATCGACACGGGAGCGATCCTGTCGTGGAACCCGAACCTGAACGCCCAGGCGCGCGTCATCGAACTGACGAGCGATCGCAGGCAGCTCTTCGTCGGAGGTGACTTCACCACGGTCAGCGGCCAGGCCCGGAGCAAGATCGCCTCCTTCACGACGGCCACGGGTGCACTCGACGCCACCTTCAGGTCGTCCGCCTCGGGAAGTGTGTACGGCATCGCGGTGACAGCGGACCGGGTATTCTTCGGCGGCTCCTTCGCGACCGCCGGCGGGAGCGCACGATCGAACGTGGCAGCCGTCGCCCGGACCACCGGTGCGCTGCTGCCCTGGGCTCCGGCTGCGAATGGGATGGTGCAGTCGATCGTGGCGGCGCAGGACAACAGCCGCATCGTCCTGGGGGGACGGTTCCAGGAGCTGAACGGTGCACGCACGATCGGTATCGGAGCGGTCGACGGCGTCAGCGGAGCCAGCCAGGCGTGGTCCAGCACCCCCATCCCTGCGGCGGCAGGCACGAGTTCCTCCTGGGTGACGCAGATGATCCTCCGGGACGGCGTCGTCTACGCAGGAGCCAACGGAGACGGAGGGCACTGGTTCGACGGGCGCTTCGCCGCCGACTTCGCGACGGGTGACCTTGTCTGGCTCGACAACTGCTACGGGTCCACGAGTGACGTCTCGGTGATGGGCGAGATCATGTACTTCGTCTCCCACGCCCACGACTGCGCCTCCGTCGGGAGTTTCCCGGAGGAGAACCCGACGATCTGGCGCCGGCTCATGGGCAATACGATCTACGCGACGGGAACCGACCAGGCGCCGCCGGGCAGCAACAGCTCGTACTCGGGCCAGCCCGTGCCCACCCAGCTCCACTGGTACCCGTCGATCAACACGGGGTTCTACACCAACCAGTTCCAGGGTGGCTGGGCCATGGACAACAACGGGACGAAGATCGTCGTCGGCGGGGAATTCACCACCGTCAACGGCGTGGCCCAGCAGGGTCTCGCGGTCTTCGGGTCGAAGGCGGTAGCGCCGAACAAGGTCCGTCCGGAGTACACGACGGCCCTGAAGCCGACCGCCGTCTCCCTGGAAGCCGGTGCAGTACGCGTCGCGTGGCCCTCCACCTGGGACTACGACGACGAGAAGCTCACCTACGAACTCCTGCGGGACAACAGCCTGACCGCGATCACGACGATCACCGAGGCCTCGAGCTGGTGGAAGGTCAAGACGCTGGGGTACTTCGACACATCGCGCACCGCCGGAGCGACCCACACCTACCGGGTCCGGGTCAAGGATGCGGCCGGCAACGAGTACATCGGTCCGAGGTCGGATCCCGTGACGGTGGGAACGGGAACCCGCAGTGCCTATGCCGACCTCATCGCGAAGGACGGTGCTTCGGCGTACTTCCCGCTGAACGAACAGTCCGGCAGCTCCTTCGTCGACAACATCGGCTTCAACGATGCGGTCGCCGGCACGGGGCTGACCCGCGGGGTGGACGGCTCGATGCCGTCGACGACGGCCACCCGGTTCGACGGGACCGCCGGCGCGTTCGGCGCGACCCGGACGGTCGAGGCGGGCCCGAACACCTTCACGGTCGAGGCGTGGGTCCGCACCGAGTCGACGACGGGAGGCAAGATCATCGGGTTCGGCAACGCGAAGACCGGTGATTCCGGCAGCTACGACCGGCACGTCTACATGTCGAACGACGGCCGCATCACGTTCGGCGTGTACAACGGTGCGACGTCGACCCTCCGCACCGCCGGAGCGTACAACGACGGCAAGTGGCACCTGATCACGGCGTCGATGGGCGCGG
This sequence comes from Arthrobacter sp. UYP4, assembly GCF_057291175.1. Lineage (NCBI taxonomy): Bacteria > Bacillati > Actinomycetota > Actinomycetes > Micrococcales > Micrococcaceae > Arthrobacter > Arthrobacter sp. UYP4. The sequence continues at coordinate 241,179 of NZ_JBXAVU010000002.1, read as the reverse complement.
ACGGCATGACGCTGTACGTCGACGGGCTGCGCGAGGCGGCACGGGCCGATGTCACCGCCGGGCAGGCCTACAAGGGTCAGTGGAGGATCGGCGGGGACACCGTGAACGGGTGGCCGAACGCGCCCAGCTCCAGCCGGTTCGCCGGTGACATCGACGAAGTGGCGCTCTACCCTGCCGTCCTGGACCGTCGCGTGGTGCTCGATCACTTCACCGCCAGCGGCAGGACCGCGGCAGTGCCTGCGCCGGCCACTGATGCCTACGGCAAAGCGGTCGATGCGGACGATCCGGCCCTGTTCTGGCGCCTCGACGACTCGGGTTCGGGGAACGCTGTCGATTCCTCCACCTCGCGGACCGACGGCCTGGTGAGCGGCAACGTCACCCGCGAGGCCGCGGGCGTCGTGAAGGGGGTCGCCACCAAGGCGTTCGCCTTCGACGGAACCAGCGGCATGACGGCTGCGACGAAGTCCGAGGCCAACCCGCGCGTCTACAGCATGGAGGCCTGGTTCAGGACGGACACCTCCCGCGGCGGGAAGATCATCGGCTTCGGCAATGCCGACACGGGCCTGTCCGGGAGCTACGACCGGCACGTCTACATGGAGGATTCGGGGAAGCTGATCTTCGGGACGTACACGGGCCAGACGAATACGATCCAGACGCCGCTGGCCTACAACGACGACACGTGGCACCACGTCGTCGCCAGCCAGTCACCGCAGGGGATGAAGCTGTACGTCGACGGAGCACTGGTCGGGACGAATCCCCAGACGGGCGCGCAGTCCTACACCGGTTACTGGCGCATCGGGGGGGACAGGACCTGGGGCTCCAGCAGCGCCTTCTTCGAGGGCTCCATCGACGAGGTCGCGGTGTACTCCCGGGAGTTGACCCAGGAGCGGGTGAAGGCACACTACGACATCGTCGTCCCCGCGAACCAGCTCCCGGTGTCCGCCTTCACCTCGGAGGTCGACGACCTCAACATCGTGCTCGACGGCGGTGGCAGCACCGACCCCGACGGCACGATCACCGGGTGGACCTGGTCCTTCGGGGACGGCACCACCGCGGAGGGGGCCCGGGTGCAGCACGCCTATCCGAAGGCCGGTGCGTACGAGGTGTCGCTGACCGTGACGGACAACCGCGGCGGGAAGGCGACCACCACCAGGACGGTGTCGGCCAGCGCGCCGAACGCCCTGCCCGTCGCGGACGTCCAGGCCACGCAGGCCGGTCTGTCCGTCGGGTTCGACGCCTCCGGCTCCACCGATGCCGACGGCTCGATCGCGTCGTACAGCTGGGACTTCGGTGACGGTGCGACGGCGGAGGGAGCGGCGGCGACCCACCTGTTCGGCCGGGACGGCACCTATCCCGTGACGCTGGTCGTCGTCGACGACCGCGGTGGCCGTACCAGCCTCGAGCGCCAGGTCCAGGTGAGCAACGCGGTGCCGACGGCCACGTTCGAGGGAACGAGTTCGGGACTGGACGCGCGCTTCGACGGAACCGGCTCGACGGATGTCGACGGGACGGTCCGCTCCTACAGCTGGGACTTCGGGGACGGTTCCACCGGATCCGGTGCGGTCGCCGATCATCGGTACGCCGCGGCCGGTTCGTACGATGTCACGCTGACCGTCACGGACGACAAGGGTGGGACGGGCGGCTTCGCATCGACGATCGACGTCACGAAGACCAACCAGTCACCGACGGCCGGTTTCCAGGTCACGACGGCGGACCTGCTCGTCCAGGTGGACGGTTCGGAAGCCGCCGACACGGACGGCACCATCACGGCCTACGCCTGGACGTTCGGGGACGGGGCGACCGCCACCGGACGCACCGCCCAGCACGGCTACGCCTCAGCGGGATCCTACGACGTGACGCTCACGGTGACGGACAGCGATGGTGCATCGGCAACGGTGACGAGGACGGTCACGGTGCAGGTCGCACCGCCGGCCAGCCCGACAGCCTCCTTCACGGCGCGGACCGACGATCTCACCGCGACGTTCAGCGGCGCGGGAAGCTCGAGCCCGAACGGGGCCGTGACCACCTACGCATGGTCCTTCGGTGACGGTACGACCGCCACGGGTGTCTCACCCTCCCACGCCTACCGGGCGGCAGGAACCTACGAGGTCGTGTTGACCGTGACCGACGTGCGAGGCGCCACGGCGTCGACGACCCAGACCGTGTCGGTATCGCCCCAGCTGGTCGCGGCCTTCGAGGCGACGACGCAGGGCAGGCTGCTCTCTGCCGACGCCGGCACCTCCGGCGGGACCGTCGTCGCCCACGCCTGGGACTTCGGCGACGGGACGACCGCGGCCGGCGCGACGGCCGGCCACCGGTACACCGAGGACGGCACGTTCGTCGTCGTCCTGACGGTGACCGACGCCGCGGGCCGCACGGCCTCCACCAGCAGGACGGTCACGGTCGCCAACAGCCTCCCGACCAGCTCCTTCACGCCGGTGGTGTCTGGGCTGGACCTGTCGGTGGACGCCACCGCGTCCAAGGACCTGGAATCGCCGGCGCTCACCTACAGCTGGGCGTTCGGGGACGGCACGACGGCGAGCGGCCGGACCGCCACCCACACCTATGCTGCTGCGGGTACCTACACGGTGGCGCTCGTCGTCCGCGACGAGGACGGCGGGGAGACCCGTTCCGAGCAGCGGCTCCTCGTCGAGAAAGCGGTCACGGAGCCACGCATCCTCGCCGGCGACGCCTTCTCACGGATCCTCGCCTCGGGCTGGGGAAGCGCGGACACCGGTGGGGCGTACTCCTACTCCGGCACCCTCTCCAACTTCTCCGTGGCGAACGGCAAGGGGCAGCTCCGGATGGGCTCCGCCGGAGCCGGCCCCTCGGCCTACCTGAACTCCGTTTCGTCCACCGACACCGAGGTCCGCGCGAGCATCTCGGTCGACAAGGCGGCCACCGGAGGAGGCGTGCACCAGTCGTTCCTGCTGCGCGATGTGACCGGCGCAGGTGCCTACACGGCGAAACTGCAGTTCCAGCCGAACGGATCGGTCACGGCCTTCCTGCTGCGGAAGGACACGATCCTCGTGAACCAGACCGTCATCTCCTCGCTGAACTACGCGCCGGGGAAGGAGCTGATGGTCCGGGCCCAGGCGGTCGGTACCGCGCCGACGGTCATCCGCATGAAGGTGTGGGCGGCGGGCACCGCCGAACCCGCGAGCTGGCAGCTCTCCACGAGCGATACGGCCGTCGATTTCCAGAAGGCGGGGCGGATCGGCTTCACGTCCTACCTCTCCGGATCGGCGACGAACGCTCCGGTGGTCGTCCGTTATGACGACCTGTGGGTGGGGGAGGCGCGCCAGTAGCGGCTGGGCCTAGTAGTATCCGGCACTAATCGATCGGACTGCATTTCGGAGTCCGCAGAATGAGAAGGACCGTCATGACAATGCGACCTGGGGCGCAATTGGATTTCCGAGAAGCACTGAACTCTCTCGCCAGTGCACAGAAGACGTCGAAGGGGGCACCTGCCTACTCGAGATACATCAACAGGAGACTGGGAAGGGTCTTCGCGGCGGCAGCGTACTCCCGCGGTCTCACCCCCAACCAGGTCACGCTCATCAGCGCCCTCGCCACCTTCTCCGGGCTGGCGCTGCTGATCCTGACGGATCCGACGACAGGCACCGCCCTCCTGGTGACCACGCTGCTGGTCCTGGGCTACGCGCTGGACTCGGCGGACGGCCAGCTCGCGCGCCTGACCGGAACGGGATCCGCGGCCGGGGAGTGGCTGGACCACACCGTGGATGCCTTCAAGGAGGGGAGCCTGCACCTCTGCGTCCTCATCTGCTGGTGGCGCTACCTCGATCTCGAGACCGCATGGTTGATCGTGCCGATCGTGTTCCAGGTGCTCGCGACGGTGCACTTCTTCTCGTCGCTCCTGATGGACCAGTTGAGGCGGGCCCGCCGCACCAGCAGCAGCACGACGGTCGCGGAGCCGGCGACGTCCTCGGCCCTGTATTCCCTCGCCGTCCTGCCGACGGACTTCGGCCTGTTGTGCGTCCTGTTCGTCCTGTTGCTCTTCCCCGCCGTCTTCGTGGGTGCGTACAGCCTGCTCATGCTCGCGAACGCCGCGTTCCTGGTCCTGGCCCTGCCGAAGTGGTACCGGGAGGTGAAGACGTGGAGCTGAACGAATACGGGCGCATCTTCCGCCGCCGGTGGGTCCTGATCCTCGTCTCGACCCTGGTCGGCCTGCTGCTCGCGGGCATCGCCTCGGGACTCGCCGACCGCACCTACGAGGCGAAGGCGGACCTCTTCATCCGAGCCGATTCGGAGGCCAGCTCCAGCTTCGAGAACTCGCAGTTCGTCCTGCAGCGCGTGAAGTCCTACCCGGACCTGGTCAACAGTCCCCAGGTCCTCACGCCGGTCCTGCAGGAACTGGACTCGTCCATGACCCTGGCGGAGATCAGGGAGAAGGTCAGCGCGAGCAACCCGCCCGAGACGGTCTACGTGAACGTCACGGCCTCGGCCGGCACGGCGGAGGAGGCAGCCGCCCTCGCCAACTCGGTCGCCTCCAACCTGCGCGACGTCATCCGTCAGCTCGAGGGCGGGGACACTGCGAGGAATGCGGCCGTCGAGGCCTTCGTCACCACGCCTGCCGTCGCCCCCACCTCGGCCTCCACTCCCAACACCGTCCTCAACCTGGCGATGGGCCTGCTGGTCGGACTCACCGTGGGGCTCATCGCCGCGGTCGTCCTCGGGGCCGGGCACCGGAGGATCCGCAGCAGCGGGGATCTGCCCCGCTCGGTCGATGTGGAGGTGCTGGGAGCCGTTGCCGGAGGTGCATCCCGCAGTTCCGGGGTCCTCGCCCAGGAGACGGCGCTGCAGTACCGGGAGTTGATGACCGCACTCCTGATCAAGCGTGGCGGGCAGCTCCCGAAGCTCCTCATGGTGACGTCGGTGGGACAGCGCAATGATGCCCAGGAAGCGTTCGGGTACCAGTTCGCCGGCTTCGTCGGGGACTCCGGTGCCCGCACGTGTGTCATCGATGCGACACAGCAGCAGATGCTGTCCGATGGAGCGGTCGCCGGACAGGCCGGTACGGAACTGGGTTTCTCGGACGTGCTCGTCGGTGAGGCCACACTCAACGACGTCCTCGCCGCCACCGAGTGCGGTGCGTACCGGATCCCCATCGGTACCTCCACCGACAGGATCAGCCGTTCCCGCGCGGCGCGGCAGGGTGCGAGCATCCTCAAGGAACTGGACGACGCCTTCGATGTCACGCTCGTCAAGACCGCGTACGACTCGCACCCGCTGACGACGTGGACGGTCGCACCGGTCGCCGAGGCCGCGCTGGTGCTCGTGTCGTGGGGTACGTCGGCCGCGGACCTGGAGGACTCCATGCGGGAACTCCAGGCGGTGGGCGTCGAGCCGCTCGGCCTGGTGCTCCTCGGTGGACCGCGGCGGTCAGGGGGTCGCGCATCAGGGCGTGCCCACCTGAAGGTCCGGACCGCCGGCCGTGGGTGAGTCGAGGGCCCGCACAGCGAGCGCCGTCCTCATCTGGATCATCCTGATCGTCAGTGTCACGGCGTGGCGGAAGGGAGTCTACTTCGAGGGGTCCTTCGACGCCGTCGTTCTCGCCAAGGCAGCACTCCAGGGAGCCGCCTTCGCGATGGTCCTGCTCCTGAAGCGGGCGGCTCCCGTGGCACACCCCGTCGCCGGCGGGCCGCTGCTGGCGATCCTCGCAGTGCTGGCCGTGTCGATGATCGGCGCCCTGGACGCCGGGAACACCACGGCTTCAGCGGTCCTCGTCGTTCGGACTGTCCTCCTCGCGGTCACGGTGGTGCTGATGGTCTCCGCCTTCCCGCGGGACGAGGTGCTCATGCACCTGGTCGTCGCCGTCGGGATCGTCGGCGCGCTCCTCGCGATCACCGGTGTCGGTACCATCGCATCCGGTGGGCGCCTGGAAGGCACTCTCCTCCCGATCAGCCCGAACGGCCTCATCGTCCTCTGCGCGATCCCGGCACTCGCCGCGATCCAGCGGGTCATCTCCGGTCGTGCCACGATCGGTGCCGTCGTCGCGGCCTGCTTCTTCACCCTTGCGTGTCTCGCGACCCAGTCCCGCACGGCGCTGCTCGGCATGGCCATAGCGGTCGTCGTCCTCATCATGAGCATCCGCACCATCCAGCGGTACGTCGCCGTCGTCCTCGCCGCGGCCGTTCCGGCGCTGTTCGCGGTCGCCGTGTACACCACCTTCTTCGGGGCACTCCTCAACAGGGAGGGAAGCGCCTCCAACTTCACCCTCAACTCACGTACCATCGCGTGGCAGGTCGTGCTGCAGACTCCCTTCGAATCCCTCCAGAAGTGGGTCGGAGCAGGACTCTCGGTGAAGACTGTGCATGTGCAGGGCCAGTACTGGAACGACCAGGTTCTGGACTCCAGCTGGATCTCCGCCCTGGCCCAGACGGGACTCGTGGGGACTGCTGTCCTCGCCGTGCTCGTCACGGTGGTCCTGATCGCCAACATCAGGGGCGGACGGCGGAACGCCCTGCCCGTGGCACTCCTCGTCTTCCTGCTCATCAGATCGTTCCTGGAGACGGGACTGCTCGACGCCAGCGTCACCTTCATGGTCCTCACCGCCCTCGCGTCCGCCTTCGTCCCGCGGTCAGGGGCGCCATCGGGCGGTCAGGGGCCGTCGGGCATCAACGCGAGGCCACGAGCATCAGCCGGCGACAGGTCCTACCAGCAGACTCCCTGAGGGGACGCGGAGCAGGGCTGCGATCCGATCGGGGAGGGGCTCGGCGACGACCGACGACCGCACGGTGTCGCTCACCCGGAACGTCGTCGGATCCGCGATGGCATCCCCGGTGAGCTCCATGTCATGCTTCGCCTGTCCTGTCGCATTCCGGAAGCGGCCGAGGGTGGTGAAGACGGCCGGTTCCTCCCGTCCGCGCGACCAGATCACGAGCCAGGCCGGGCTCGTCCCCGAGGATCGGTGGAAGACGTTGCCGGACGTCGCGATCTCCATCTCTTCCGCCGACATCTGGTGCGAGTAGTCCTCGACGCACAGGAGACAGTTCGCCGTGGTGCCGGTGATGACGTTGTTCCGGAGATCGATCGATCCGTTGATCCACGTCATCAGCGGGTCCGGAAAATGCTGGCGAGGGTCGTGCCCGGGTGTGCGGCGGTCCGAGGCGCGTCGTGCGTCCTGCACGATGTTGATCGGACGCCCATTGCTGATGAACGAGTTGTTCCAGACCTCGACGTCGCTGGTGTTGTTGATCTTCAGGCCATGGCCCGTGTTCTCGGCGACGACATTGTCCGCGACGACGACACGGGCGGAGATCTCGACGGACAGCCCATGACCGCTGTTCCCCACGATCTCGTTCCCCGACACGGTCAGGTCGAACGAGGACTCGTCGAACCAGAGCCCGGTGCCGTTGTTCGCCGAGAAGTTGCTGTCCCTGATGTGTACCGTCCGGGTCCGCCCGATCTTGACGCCACCGGCCGCCGGGGAGTGGTTGAAACCCTCGGTGTTGTTGTCCGTCACGTCGAGATTGGTCGCGGACAGCCCGTCCGCGTACGTCGCGGACGCGCCGAGCATGCCGTTCTGCGTGAGCGTGATGTTCTCGAGCCGGGCGTTCGTGCCGGACACGGCGAGCCCGGTCGTGGAGGTCTGCTCGATGATGACGTTCTCGACCGCGATGTCACTGCTCTCCAGCGTCACCGCGGCCATGTGCGGCACGGAGGGGGAGAACCGGCGGACACCAATTCCCTTGACCGCCGACCCCTCGGACTGGATGGAGATCGCCTTGGCGAGGGAACTCGCGCGGACATCCTTGCCGGCCGGGTCCGAGCCGAGGAACAGCCGGTTGCCGTCGTAGTCGACGTAGAAGGAGTCCGCGCCCAGTTCGCCGAGGGACCCTACCTGGCGCTGCGCCGTGCCGTCGATCCACACCTGGTCGGGATGGGAGGCCATCGGATACGCGGGGTCGACGAACGTCCAGCCCGGTGTCGTGCCGTCCTCGTTGCCCCACGAATACGTCGGACTCGCGTCGAACTCGGCGGTCCAGCCGTCCGCCACGAACGCGGGGCCGTCCTGCTCGAAGTCGAACACCGGGACACTCCCATCGAGCCATACCTCTTCCTGGGGGAAGGCCTGAAGGGTGATCTGTTTCGTCGTGGGGATCTTCACCGCTTCGGGGTACGTACCGCCCCGGAGGACGACGGTCTGTCCGCTGCGGGCCTGGGAGATGGCGGCCTTGATGGTCTTCAGTGGCGCGTCCTGCGTCCCGCGGGAATCGTCGTTGCCGTTGCCGGCGACGAAGATCGCATCCCCAGGCACTGCGTAGGACGTCGTGCCCAGAGGCGCGGCACCCGCCGTGGGTGCTGATGTCGCCGGCGATGATCCTGCCTGGAACCCGAGCGATTGCGTGAAGAAACTGTCGGACGTCGATGCCACGCGGCCGCTCGACACCCAGATGCCGCCGGTACCCGCGGCACCGGGCACGACAGCGCCGGACGGGTCCTGTGCCGATGGAAGCACACACGCTGACAGCAGCACGACCGAACCGAGTGCAACAGCGCGGCAGGTGAGCCGTCGGCCGCTCAGTGGCCGATTCTGCTCCATCATGAATTCCCTCTTGGCATCCGATGTGACGGCATGGAACGGACCGTGGTCGATGTGACCGCCGCCACCCCAGCCTAGCCTGCAGAATGGTTCGAGGGAACGGTGCCGCCCGGTGCTCGTCCCCGGGAGGACCCCCTGCCCGCGCCGGTCCGTCGGCTTATCATGAGGACCACCGGCCGAGGGACCCGTTCCCGACGACGCCGGATCGTCCCCGACACTGCTAGCGAAGGCTCCCATGGACTTGACCGGACAGAAGATCGTCATCGCTCATCCCTCGGCGGACCTCTATGGCTCGGACAGGATGATGCTCGAGACCCTCGAGGGGCTGTCCACCTCGGGTGCGGACGTCGTCGTCGTCGTGCCGAACGACGGACCGCTCCTGGCCCGTGTGAGTGCCCGACACGCGGTCCCGGTGATCGTGCCGAGCCTCGTGCTGCGGAAGAGTCTCCTCTCCGCGAGGGGGGTCCTGTCGCTGGTCGCGGGGAGTGCGCAGTCCATCGTCCGGATCTCCGTGTTCCTCGCCCGGAACCGGCCGGACATCGTCTACGTGAGCACGCTCAGCATTCCCTGGTGGCCCATCATCGCGCGCCTGGCCGGATGCCGGGTCCTGGTCCACATCCACGAGGCGGAAGGCCATGTGCGCCCGATCATCCGGCACCTCCTGGCCCTGCCGCTCCTCTTCTCGTCGGAACTGATCGCCAACAGCCGGTACACCGTGAAGGTCTTGGGCCAGTCCTTGCCGCGGACGGCCGCCCGGGCGCAGGTCGTGTACAACGGCGTCGCCGGACCCGCGTCCGTGAGGCGCCCCCGGGAGGAGCTCTCCGACCCCGTCCGGCTCATCTACTTCGGTCGGATCTCGCACCGCAAGGGCGTGGATGTCGCGATCGACGCCGTGGCCGAACTGAGGCGCAGGGGGCGGGTGGCTCGCCTGGACGTCGTGGGGGCGGTGTTCGGCGGCAACGAGGACTACGCACGCGAGCTCGAGGACAGGATCCAGCGCACGGGACTGCAGGACTCCGTGCGGATGGTGGGCTTCCGCGAGGACGTCTGGGCATCGCTCGACGACGCCGACATCGTCCTGATCCCGGCGCGGCTCGACGAGTCGTTCGGGAACACCGTGGTCGAGGCCATGCTCGCGGCCCGTCCCGCTGTCGTCTCCGCGATGCCCGGACTGCTCGAGGCGGGGGACGGGTTCGGCAGCGTCCATTTCGTCGAACCGGACGACGTCGGTCGGCTCGCATCGGCCATCGAGGCGATCGTCGACGACTGGGCCCGGTGGAGCGGGCTCGCCGTCCAGGACAGGCTCCGAGCGCAGGAGCATCACGCGCCGGGCAAGTACCGGGACGAGGTCGTCGCGTCGATCGTGGAGTCGGGGGACTCCTGATGCCGCACACGTCAGGGGCTCCGTAGTTAGGTAGCACTGGGATGCCCCAACGGGCCCCGAGGTGGGACGATTAGGGCAGAGAATCCTTGCGTAATTGCCGCAGGAGATACCCGATCCGAGGAGCTCGACGTGCCCGTGGTTGAAACACCCGTCACACTCACCCCGTCCGATGCCGGGCTGACCGATGCCGAGGTCCACCGCATCCGCAACGACTTCCCGATCCTCGGCACCGAGGTCAACGGCCGGCCGCTCGTCTACCTCGACTCCGGCGCCACCTCCCAGAATCCCGTGAGCGTGATGGAGGCGGAGCAGGAGTTCTACGAGCAGCGCAACGCGGCTGTCCATCGTGGTGCCCACACCCTCGCGGTCGAGGCGACCGATGCCTACGAGGACGCCCGTGCCGCCGTCGCCCGGTTCGTCGGCGCCCGCGCCGGTGAGCTCGTCTGGACCTCGAACGCGACCGAGGGCATCAATCTCGTGGCCTACGCGATGTCCAATGCAGCCCTCGGACGGGGCGGCGCGGCGGCCCGGCGCTTCGCCGTGGGCCCGGGCGACCGCATCGTCGTCACCGAGATGGAGCACCACGCCAATCTCGTCCCGTGGCAGGAGCTCGCCGCCCGCACCGGGGCCGAGCTCCACTTCCTCCCGGTCGGTGACGACGGGACGCTCCGGCTGGAGGACGCCGCTGCGGTGATCACCCCCGCGACGAGGCTCGTCGCATTCTCGCATGCCTCGAACGTCCTCGGCACCATCAATCCGGTCCGTGAGCTCGTCCAGCTCGCCCGGTCCGTGGGGGCGCTCACCCTGCTCGACGCGTGCCAGTCGGTGCCGCACCTGCCCGTGGACGTGAAGGCCCTCGACGTCGACTTCCTGGTGTTCTCCGGCCACAAGATGCTCGGTCCGACCGGGATCGGCGCGCTCTACGGGCGCGCCGAGCTGCTCGACGCCATGCCGCCCTTCCTGACCGGCGGCTCCATGATCACCACGGTGACGATGGAGCGGGCCGAATACCTCCCGTCGCCGAACCGCTTCGAGGCGGGTACGCAGCGCATCTCGCAGGCCATCGCCCTCGGTGCCGCGGCGAACTACCTCGCGGAGACCGGCATGCGACGGATCGAGGCATGGGAGGGAACCCTCGGAGCCAGGCTCGTCGAAGGTCTCGGCTCCATCGACGGCATCCGTGTGCTGGGTCCGGGCGCGGGCCTGCCGCGCATCGGACTGGCCGCGTTCGACGTCGACGGCGTGCACGCGCACGACGTCGGTCAGTTCCTCGACGACAAGGGCATCGCCGTCCGGGTGGGGCACCACTGTGCCCAACCGCTCCATCGGCGGTTCGGCCTCACGGCGACCACGCGCGCCAGCACGTACCTCTACAACACGACGGACGAGGTGGACGCGTTCCTGGACGCCGTCGCGCAGGTCCGTCCCTTCTTTGGAGCATCCTGAATGAGCACCGGCCTCGAACAGCTGTACCAGCAGATCATCCTCGACCACGCGAAGGCGCGGCACGGTTCCCCGCTCCGCGAGTACGACGGCGCGGGCCGGTCGGGGGAGTCCCACCAGCTGAATCCCGTGTGCGGTGACGAGATCACCCTCCGGGCAGGGGTGGCCGACGGCACGGTGATGTCCGTGAGCTGGGACGGGGCCGGCTGTGCCATCTCCATGGCCTCGGCCTCCGTCCTCACCGATCTGGCGCAGGGACTGCCGCGGGACGAGGTGATCTCCCTCGTGGACTCGTTCCGCGAGGTGATGCGCTCGCGTGGTCGGATCGAGGCCGACGAGGAAGTGCTCGGCGACGCCGCGGCATTCTCCGGTGTCTCCCGCTTCCCCGCGAGGGTCAAGTGCGCCATGCTCGCGTGGGTCGCGCTCGAGGAATCGCTCCTGGCCGCCAACGCCTAGCCCGGACTCCCGGCCGTTCCCGGACCGGCTTGGGGCAGGAGCATCGTGAAGCACGTCCCCTGCCCGGGTTCGCTCGTGACGGTGATGGATCCGCCGTGCTCGCTGACGATGCTCTTGGTGATCAGCAGGCCGAGTCCCACGCCCGGCACCGCCGAGGTACGGACCGAGGGCGAGCGGAAGAAGCGGTCGAACACCTGGTGCAGCTCCTCGGCCTCGATCCCGATGCCCGTGTCCGCGACCTCCACCCGCACGCCGTCGTCGTCCAGCGATGCGTCCAGTGTGATGCTGCCGCCCCGCCTGTTGTACTTGATGGCGTTGGTGAGCAGGTTGTCCACCGCCTGGGCGAGCCGGATGGGATCCACCACGGCCTTCAGCGACGACGGTGCGTGGTTGACGAGATGCAGTCCCGCGCGGGAGGCGCGCACGTAGGCGGACGACGCCGCCTCGGCGAGGGTCCTGCCGATGTCGGTCGTCACGGGGTGGACCTCGAAGGTGCCCGCATTGATGGCCAGCAGGTCCTCGACCAGTTGCTCGAGCCGCACGGCGTTGCGCCGCGCCACCTCGATGTACCCGGTGACATCCTCCGGCAGGGACTCGCCGAGTTCGAGGCTCAGCTCGAGGTACCCGAGGATGGAGGTCAGCGGAGTACGGAACTCGTGCGAGACGTTCGAGAGGAAGTCGTCCTTCGCCTGGAGCGCGAGCACCAGTTCCGTCACGTCGTTGAAGGACACCACCGTCCCCGCGAACCCACCGTCGTCGTCGTACATGGAGTGCGAGAAGATGCTGAGGGCCCGCTGGGAGCGGGGAGGACCCACCCAGACCTGCTCGGATTCGAGATCCTCGCCCCTGATGGCGCGGGCCACGGGACGGTCCTCCGGAGGGAGGGGCGTCACGCGGTCCGGACCGAAGATGAGGAGCTCCGCCTCGTTCGGATCGTCGTTGCCGTCGGGAGCCGCCCCGGAGTGTGCTTCCCGCTGCCGGGCGTTCATCAGGATGTCGTGGCCGTCCGCATCCACGGCGAGGAGTCCCACGCTGACGGTGTCCAGCACGGTTCCCAGCAGGCGCTCGCGCCGCCGGCCGGCCTCGACGCTCTCGCGCAGCGCTGCCTGCGACGCACGCAGTGCTTCCTGCCGCCGCCGGTTGTCCTTGGTGAGGGCACTGACGAACAGTGCCAGGCCCGTGAGCATGATGGGCAGCAGGATCGGCTGGATGAAGGAGTCGAGGGCCACCGGTGCGGGCTGGAGCAGCAGGGGGAGCCAGACGATCGCGAGGGAGGCGACGACGGTCACCGAGGCTGCCGTCACGGTCCGCACCCGGGAGGCCGCGATCCAGACCACGGGGAATGCTGCCAGGAGTCCCACGCCGGAGAGGCTCTCGCCGGCCGCTGCACGCGCGAGTCCGACCGCCACGAAGTCCGCCAGGGGGACGAGGATGACCCACCTGTTCGGGATACGGAACCAGGGCACAACGCAGCAGAGCACCAGGACGAGCACGTTGAGGGCCCAGCCGGCGAGGAAGGCCTCGGCCGATGCCAGATCGTCCCGCTCGAGGAGTCCGAGCGCCACGCAGAGCGTGAACGTGACGGTCAGCGCGAGTTCACTCAGGATGATGCGCCGGCCGTGCCGCTTCCGTACGGTGACCCGGCCGGACTCCGTCAGGTCCCCGCTCCGAGCTGCCTTCCCCCGATCGGCCATGGCAGGATCCTAGTCCTCGCGGTCCTCGAAGAGGTCGGGGACGCCGTCGTGGTCGGTGTCGACGGTCTCCTGTTCCTCGATGCGGCGGTAGTGGCGGTTGCGGGTCCTGAGCACCACGCTGGAGAGCAGGGCCGCGGTGAGGGACGCGGTGAGGATGGCGACCTTCGCATGGTCGTCGTGCTCCGTGCCGGAGCCGAAGCTGAGGTCGTTGACGAGCAGGGAGACGGTGAAGCCCACGCCCGCGAGGAGGCCGACGCCGAACAGGTCCCACCAACTCAGGCCAGGGTCGAGGTTCGCCCTGGTGGTCTTGGTGACGAGGAACGTGGTCAGCATGATCCCGACGGGCTTGCCCAGGACCAGGCCCAGGACGATGCCGATGAGGACCGGGTCGGTGAGGGCCGACGCGAAACCCTCCGCCCCGCCGATCGCGACGCCCGCCGAGAAGAACGCGAAGACCGGCACGGCGAAACCGGTGGACAGGGGACGGAAGCGATGCTCGAGGACCTCGGCGAGTCCGGGCTTGCCCGGTCGGGGCAGGGCCGGCTTACCGCCGGACTTCCGCAGCACGGGCACGCAGAAACCGAGCAGTACCCCGGCGACGGTGGCGTGGACACCGGAGGCATGCATCAGGGCCCAGGTGATGATGCCCAGCGGCAGGAGGACCAGCCACGGGCCGCGCGTGGTGCTGCCGAAGAACCGGGGTCTGCGCTGGGCGAGGAGCGCGAACAGTCCCAGGGGGAGGATCATCCACAGCAGGAAGGTCAGGTGGACGTCCTCGGAGTAGAAGAACGCGATGATCGCGATCGCGATGAGGTCATCGACGACGGCGAGGGTCAGCAGGAAGATCCGCAGGGCGCCGGGCAGGTGGGAGCCGATGACGGCGAGGACGGCCAGGGCGAAGGCGATGTCCGTCGCGGTGGGGATCGCCCAGCCGCGCAGGGTGTCCGGCGAGGACAGGTTCACGACCGTGTAGACGAGGGCGGGGACGACGACGCCGCCGAATGCGGCCGCGACGGGCACGATGGCCCGGCTGATCCGGCGCAGGTCGCCGGCGACGAATTCGCGCTTGAGCTCGAGGCCGGTGAGGAAGAAGAACACGGCCAGGAGGCCGTCCGAGGCCCAGGCGCCGACGGACAGCTTCAGGTGCCACGGCTCGTAGCCGAACTCCAGATCACGGATGGCGAAGTAGGACTCCGAGAACGGGGAGTTGGCCCAGATGATGGCGATGGCGCTCGCGATCAGCAGCAGGATCCCGCCCACCGTCTCCTTGCGGAGGATCTCGGTGATGCGCAGGTACTCCGGATAGCTGGAGCGCTGCAGGATCACGGGATGGGCGCCGGACGCCTTCGGGTTCTCGTGTGCCATCGGTCTCCTGGGTGGGGCGGATGTGGTGCGAGCGGCGGTGCCTCAGGCGAGAAGGGCCCGGACGCCGATCACCGCGGTGGCCGCTCCCAGGATCATCGACGTCGAGATGAGCATGATGTGCACGGTCAGGAACCGCGTGGCCGCGCCCTTCTCGTCCCGGGCCCTCGGATCCTTGAGGATGCGGCGCAGGAAGGGTGGCCAGACGATCAGGGTCCAGACGCCGGCGAGGATCAGGATCAGGGCGAGGGGTGTGGGCAGGTGCACGGTCATGTCTTTCGGTGGGCGGAACGGTGCTGCGGGGAGGACGACGTGTCCGGGGCTCCGGCGGTCAGCGGCTCTCGAGCCACTTACGGGCCTCGACCGCCTGCACGTTGAGTGCCTTGCCGATCATGGGCTCGGCCGCGCCGGCGATCTTCCCGCCCAGGAAGGGGATGGACGAGGTGACGTTGCCCTGGAGGTCCACGACGGTGTCCGTGCCCTGGGCGATCAGCCGCTGGACCGCGGCGACGTTCAGCGGGACTCCCGCGACCGTCATCTCGAGCGTCGCCCGGCGCGAGCCGTCGGCCGCCGGTGCATCCCAGTGCTCGGTCTGCGTGACGGAGAGGGTCTCTCCGACGAACTTCCGGGCCATGTCCGGCAGCCGGTGGGTGGGCATGGTGCGGACGGCGGTCAGCGTGAACGCCCCGGCGGTGTCGCCGTCGAGCGTGAGGGATTCCAGGGAGCCTCCGACGTACTCGCTCATGTGGCGCACGAAGCCCTCGTCGGTGAAGACTCCGAGCACGGTCGCGGTGTCGTAGGGGAGCGTGGTGGACGCGTTCAGTGCCAAGGTTCCTCCAGGAATGGTCGCGCGGGTGCGCAGGGCGGTGGGCAGGGTCTTCCGCAATCCTACGGCCTGGCCGATCGGCCGTGCCGGGGCCCTCCCGGTCGTCGGGAAAGCGTCAGGACGGCTTGGTACTGTGGAATCATCCCGGGAACGATTCGTCTTTCCGGGCTCTTGTGCTGTCTCCGCCGCCGTCGAACCGCGGCAGGGGCGGTGGAACCCATGCATGAGGAGCCTGGAACACCATGAGCCTGAACGGATTGCGCACGGCGCTTGCCGAGGATGCGTCCTACGCGCGCGTACGGACCAATGCCTCCCGGCCGGTGGAGCAGCGCAGCGCGGACCTGCAGATCGGGGCGCCCGCCGGCATGCGCGCCCCGCTGATCGCCGAGATGGTCGAGGGCCTCGCCTCGGTGGGTTCCGGTTCCACCGGCGACGCAGCGGTGCCGGTGGTCCTCGCGATCACGGCCACGGGGCGGGAAGCGGAGGACCTCGCCGCGGCGCTGCGCAGCTACCTGCCCGAGAGCGCCATCGAGGAGTTCCCCTCCTGGGAGACACTGCCGCATGAACGGCTCTCGCCGCGCTCAGACACCGTCGGACGCCGCCTGTCCGTCCTGCGCCGGCTCGCCCACCCGGGGGGCTCGCCCGTTCTGGTCATCACCGCACCGATCCGCGCCGTCCTCCAGCCGCTCGTCGCCGGACTCGGCGACCTGGAGCCCGTGGCGCTGAAGGTCGGCGACGAGGTGGCCTTCTCCGACGTCGTGAAGGCCCTCTCCGACGCCGCGTACGCCCGGGTGGACATGGTCACGCACCGCGGCGAGTTCGCCGTGCGCGGCGGCATCATCGACGTCTTCCCGCCCACCGAGGACCACCCGATCCGCGTCGACTTCTTCGGCGACGAGGTGGACCAGATGCGCTGGTTCGCCGTCGCCGACCAGCGATCCCTCACCACGGGGGAGCCTCCTGCCGCCCTGTACGCCCCGCCGTGCCGCGAGATCCTCATCACCCCGTCCGTCATGTCGCGGGCCGCGACACTGCAGTCCGAGCTGCCGGCCGCGGCATCGATGCTCGAGAAGATCGCCGGCGGCATCGCCGTCGAGGGCATGGAGTCCCTCGCTCCGGTGCTGGTCGATGCGATGGTGCCGTTCGCGGGCGAGCTGCCACCCGGGTCGATCGCCGTCGTCATGGAACCCGAGAAGGTCCGCGCCCGCGCCCACGACCTCGCCGCCACCAACGAGGAATTCCTCGCAGCCGCGTGGGCCACGGCATCCGACGGCGGCGCGGCCCCGCTGGACCTCGGCGGCCGCCTCGGCACCGACCTGCAGGAGGCGAGCTTCCGCTCCCTCACCGACACCCGCTCGACGGCGCTCGCGAACTCGGTCGCCTGGTGGGGCATCACGAGCTTCGGTGCGGACGAGGAGCTGAGCGATGTCGACAGCTTCTCCCTGCACGCGCGCGAACCGCGCGGCTACCAGGGTGACGTCGCCGAGATGATGGACTTCATCGGCGGCCGCGTGCGCGACCAGTGGCGCGTCGTCGTCGCCACGGAGGGCCCCGGCCCGGCCCAGCGCCTCGCCGAGCTCTTCTCCGACAACGACATCCCGGCCAGCCGGGTCGATTCGCTCGACGGACCCCCGCAGGCGGGCATCATCGAGATCACCACGGCCTGCGCGGGCCGCGGCTTCGTGGTGGACGGGCTCAAGCTGGGCCTCCTCACCGAGGCCGACCTGCTCGGGCGGACGAGCGCCGCGGGTACGCGCGACATGCGCAAGATGCCCTCGCGCCGCCGGAACGCCGTCGACCCCCTGCAGCTCAAGGAGGGTGACTTCGTCGTCCACGAGCAGCACGGCGTGGCGAAGTTCGTCGAACTCCTGCAGCGCTCCACGGGCGCCGGCCCCACCCGCACCACCCGCGAGTACCTCGTCCTCGAGTACGCGCCGTCCAAGCGCGGAGCACCGGGGGACCGCCTCTTCGTGCCCACGGACCAGCTCGACCAGGTGACGCGCTACGTCGGGGGAGACGCCCCGGCCCTCAGCAAGATGGGCGGCTCGGACTGGAGCAAGACCAAGAACCAGGCGCGCAAGGCGGTCAAGGAGATCGCCGGCGAGCTCATCCGCCTCTACTCGGCGCGCATGGCCTCACGGGGCCACGCGTTCGGACCCGACACGCCCTGGCAGCGCGAGCTCGAGGAGGCGTTCCCCTACGTCGAGACCCCCGACCAGCTGACCACGATCAACGAGGTCAAGGCCGACATGGAGCGCGAGGTCCCGATGGACCGTCTCGTCTCGGGTGACGTCGGCTACGGCAAGACCGAGATCGCGGTGCGCGCGGCGTTCAAGGCCGTGCAGGACGGCAAGCAGGTCGCCGTGCTCGTGCCCACGACGCTGCTGGTCCAGCAGCACTTCGAGACGTTCTCCGAGCGTTTCTCGGGCTTCCCGGTGCGGGTCCGCGCGCTGTCGCGGTTCCAGACCGCGAAGGAGTCGCGTGAGACGGCGGAGGGCCTGACCTCGGGTGCCGTCGACGTCGTGATCGGTACCCACCGGCTGCTGTCCAAGGAGGTCTCCTTCAAGGATCTCGGGCTCGTGATCGTCGACGAGGAGCAGCGGTTCGGCGTGGAGCACAAGGAAGCGCTGAAGAAGATGCGCACCAACGTGGACGTCCTGGCGATGAGCGCGACGCCGATCCCGCGCACGCTCGAGATGTCACTCACGGGCATCCGCGAGACCTCGACGCTCGCGACGCCGCCGGAGGAGCGCCACCCCGTGCTCACGTATGTGGGCCCCTACACGGACAAGCAGGCGTCGGCGGCCATCCGGCGCGAACTGATGCGGGAGGGGCAGGTGTTCTTCGTGCACAACCGCGTCTCCTCGATCGACCGCACGGCGGCACACCTCAAGGAGCTGGTGCCCGAGGCGCGCGTGGCCGTGGCGCACGGCCAGATGACGGAGTCGCGCCTCGAGCAGATCATCGTCGACTTCTGGGAGAAGCGGTTCGACGTCCTCGTCTGCACCACCATCATCGAGACCGGCCTGGACATCTCCAACGCCAACACCCTCATCGTCGACCGCGCCGACTCCTACGGGCTGTCGCAGCTCCATCAGCTCCGCGGCCGCGTGGGCCGTGGGCGCGAGCGGGCCTACGCGTACTTCCTGTACCCGTCCGAGAAGCCACTCGGTGAAGTGGCCCTCGAGCGGCTCAAGGCCGTCGCGGCCCACAACGAGCTCGGCGCGGGCATGCAGCTGGCCATGAAGGACCTCGAGATCCGCGGCGCGGGCAACCTGCTGGGGGGTGAGCAGTCCGGCCACATCCAGGGCGTCGGCTTCGACCTCTACATCCGCCTCGTCGGGGAGGCCGTCGCCAATTTCCGGGGCGAGGCCGAGGAGAAGGCGGCGGAGATGAAGATCGAGCTGCCGGTCAACGCGCACCTGCCGCACGACTACGTGCCGGGGGAGCGGCTGCGTCTGGAGGCGTACCGGAAGCTCGCCGCCGCCGTCACCGACGAGGCGATCGACGCCGTCGTCGCCGAGCTGAAGGACCGTTACGGGGAGCCGCCCGCAGCCGTCCAGAACCTGGTGTCCGTGGCCCGCTTCCGGGTCGCGGCCCGCGCGCTCGGCCTCACGGACGTGGCGCTGCAGGGGAACTTCATCAAGTTCGCCCCTGCCGAGCTGCCCGAGTCCAAGCAGATGCGCCTCACGCGGATGTACCCCGGGGCGGCGATCAAGCCGGCGCTGAACGCCGTGCTCGTGCCCAAGCCGAAGACCGCGCGGATCGGTGGCAGGGACCTCGTCGACGCCGAGATCCTCGACTGGGCGAAGAACGTCCTCGACGCGGTGTTCACGGCGTAGTCGCGGTCCGTGCTGCTGCCTGTTCTCCTTCCCGGAGACGAGGAAGAGGCCGTCCCTGCGGGGACGGCCTCTTCCGTGTCCGGGGTGGCGCTGCCGGGCGCCCGGTACTACATCAGGAACTGACGCTCGTCGAGGTCTCCTTCTCGTCGGTCCGGTTGCCCTCGGCGAGGTTGAAGCCGGTGTCGGCGCGCCCGAGGATGCCCTGGGGGATGTAGAAGACGAGGAACGCGACGACGACGATCACGGCCATCGGCCAGACGTTCTGCGGCGTGAACCACGTCAGCAGGTACATGCTGAGCAGGAACGCACCGAAGATCAGCACGAACCACACGATGTTGCCGACGAGGTGGCCCTTGCCGGCGTGGGCGGGCTGGCTCTCGGCGTTTGTCGGGTGTGACATTGGATCTCCTTGCGTGATGGATCTGCTGCGCCGTCAGTAGCCTGCAGCGCCCTGTTCTCCCTTAACGATAGCGACTCCGGAGCTCGCGCCGATACGCGTTGCACCGGCGTCGATCATGGCGCGTGCATCCTCGAGCGAGCGCACGCCGCCGGAGGCCTTCACGCCCAGGTCGGGGCCCACGGTCCTCCGCATCAGCGCGACGTCCTCCACGGTGGCGCCGCCACCGTTGAAGCCGGTGGAGGTCTTGACGAAGTCGGCGCCTGCCTCGACGGCGGCCTCGCATGCAAGCACTTTCTGTTCGTCGGAGAGCAGCGACGTCTCGATGATGACCTTCAGGAGGGCGCCGTGCTCGTGCACGGCATCGGCGACGGCGAGGATGTCCTGGACGAGTGCGTCCCTGTCGCCCGCCCGCGCCGCGGCGATGTCGATGACCATGTCGATCTCGTCGGCGCCGTCGGCGACGGCGCCGCGGGCCTCGAGGACCTTGACCTCGGTCGTGGTGGCGCCGAGCGGGAAGCCGATGACGGAGCAGGTGAGGACGCCGCTGCCCTTCACCGCGGTGCGCACGGTGCTCACCCAGAGGGGATTCACGCAGACGGACTTGAACGAGTACTCGACGGCCTCGCGGCATACCGTGAGGATCTGCTCACGGCTGGCTTCGGGCTTCAGGAGCGTGTGGTCGATGTAGGAGGCAAGGGATGCATCGGTAGGCATGGCCTCCATCTTTCCATGTCGCCGCACCCGATTCCTCCGGTCCGGACCATCGGGTGCGAGCGGGTGCGAGCGGGAGGGTCAGAGGCCGAGGGCTTCCTCGACATCGCGTTTCACGGCGTCCAGGCGCACACGGGCGGCACTCTTGGCCGCGTCGAGCTCGGCGGCCGAGCCGACGGGCTCCACCACCTCGAGGTAGCACTTCAATTTCGGCTCGGTGCCGCTGGGGCGGATGATCACCCGCGTCTCGTCCTGGGTCAGGTACAGCAGTCCGTCCGTGGGCGGCAGGTGCGCCGAGCCCTGGGCGAGGTCGTCGGCGATGCTCACCGCCGATTCGGCGAACGACGACGGCGGGTTCTCGCGCAGCCTGTTCATCATGGCGCCGAGCAGACCCAGGCTGCCGACGCGCACCGAGAGCTGGTCGGAGGCGTGCAGGCCGTGGACCAGGAAGGCGTCGTCCAGCAGGTCGAAGAGTGTGCGGCCGGAGGTCTTGGTGGCGGCGGCGAGCTCGGCCAGCAGGAGGCCGGCGGAGATACCGTCCTTGTCGCGGACGAGTTCCGGTGCCACGCAGTAGCCCAGCGCCTCCTCGTAGCCGAAGGACAGGCCCCGCACTCGGGCGATCCACTTGAATCCGGTCAGCGTCTGCATGTGGTCGATGCCGGACACGGCCGCGATCCGCCCGAGGAGGCGGGAGGACACGATCGAGTTCGCGAAGACGCGGTGGCGCGTCCCCTCGGCGCCCGTCCCGTCGCCGTCCGGGAGTCGGGCCGCGAGGTGCAGGCCGAGGAGCGTCCCGACCTCGTCGCCGCGCAGCATGCGCCAGGCGCCGGTGGAGGGTTCACGAGCGGCGAGTGCCACGCGGTCGGCGTCGGGATCATTGGCGATCACGAGATCCGCACCGACCTCGGCAGCGGTCTCGAGTGCGAGGTCGAGGGCGCCGGGTTCCTCCGGGTTCGGGAAGGCGACGGTGGGGAAGTCGGGGTCCGGCTCGGCCTGGCGCTCGACGACGGTGACGTCGTCGAACCCGGCGGCGGCGAGGACCGCCCGCGCGGTGCGCCCGCCCACGCCGTGCAGGGGAGTGAGGACGATCCTGAGGTCGCGATCCATCACCGCCGGGTCGGCGAGGCCGGCGACGGCGGCGACATAGTCCGTCTCGATGCTCTCGGGCAGCACGGTCCAGCCCCCGGAGGCGAGGTCGACGGCGTCCACCGCTGCGATGCGGGCGGCGATGCCGGCGTCGTGCGGTGCCACGATCTGGACGCCGCGGGCATCCTCCTCGACGGCCCGTCCACCCAGGTACACCTTGTACCCGTTGTCCTGCGGAGGGTTGTGGCTCGCGGTCACCATGATGCCCACCTCGCAGTGCAGCGCGCGGATGGCGTAGGCGAGCACCGGCGTGGGCAGTTCACGCGGCATCAGGAAGGTCTCGATGCCGGCCGCGGTGAAGATCGCCGCCGTCTCCTCGGCGAAGATCCGGGAGTTGTGGCGGGCATCGAATCCGACGACGGCACGGGGCGCGTAGGCACCGGCGGCGAGGCCGAGGGCGTGGGCGGCGACCCCGGCAGCGGCCCTGCGGACCACCACGCGGTTCATGCGGTTGGGGCCGGCGCCGAGCGCCGCACGCAGGCCGGCCGTGCCGAAGGCGAGCGGACCCGAGAAGCGGTCCCGCAGCTCCTGCTCCGACACGGCGGCGGACGCGTCCGCGGACCGCACGGAGCCGACGAGCGTGCGGAGCTCCTCCGCCGTCCGGGGATCCGGGTCGGCGGCGGCCCAGGCGTCGGCGGTGTCGAGGAGGATGTCGAGTTCCGAGGTGCTCATGGTGGTCCCTAACGTGGATCGGCGGAGGCTGCCGTACGGGCGTGCCTGCGGTGCTGCTGGCGTACGGGGTCCGGTCGGAGCCCGTTCGATCTAGAGCGTGGCGACGATGTCGGCGAGCAGGCGTGAGATGCGCGGCCCTGCGGCCTGGCCGGCCTCGAGGACCTCGGTGTGGCTGAGGGGGACGGGGGAGATGCCGGCGGCGAGATTGGTCACCAGTGAGATGCCGAAGACCTCCATGCCCGCGTGGCGTGCCGCGATGGCCTCGAGCGCAGTCGACATGCCCACGAGGTCGGCGCCGATGCGCTTCGCGTACTGCACCTCGGCCGGCGTCTCGTAGTGGGGACCGGTGAACTGCGCGTACACGCCCTCGTCGAGTGTCGGGTCCACCTGGCGCGCGAGGGCGCGCAGGCGTGAGGAGTAGAGGTCGGTCAGGTCGACGAACGTGGCACCCTCGAGCGGCGAGGACGCCGTCAGGTTGATGTGGTCGCTGATGAGCACCGGGGTGCCCGGCTGCCAGTGCTCCTGCAGCCCACCGCACCCGTTGGTGAGGATCATCGTGGTCGCACCCGCGGCGGCTGCGGTCCGGACGCCGTGGACCACGGCGCGGACGCCCCTGCCCTCGTAGAAGTGGGTGCGGGCGCCCAGGACGAGGGCGCGCTTGCCGTTCGGCGTGAGGACGGAGCGGATGGTGCCGGTGTGGCCGACGACGGCGGGTGCGGTGAACCCTGGGATGTCGGCGGCGTCGAGGGTGGCGGTGGTCTCGCCGATCAGTTCGGCCGCCTCTCCCCAGCCGGATCCGAGGACGAGAGCGGTGTCGTGCCGGTCGATGCCGGTAGCGCGGGCGATATGGTCGGCAGCGTCGCGGGCCAGGTCAAAAGGATCAGAAGTCACCGATCCAACTTACCCTCTGGTGAAAGACCGGACCACCGGCCGAGGCACCCCACGAAGCCCCACGGCAGGGGCATCCGCCGTTTCGGGGTGTCGGTGGCATGGGCGATAATCGAACGCGTGACCAATCAACTCGATTTCAGCTCATTGCGCCTGGCCATCCTGGGCGGAGGGCCCGGCGGCTACGAAGCGGCCATGGTCGCTTCCTCGCTCGGAGCGAAGGTGACCATCGTCGAGCGCCAGGGCCTCGGCGGATCGGCGGTCCTCACGGACGTCGTGCCGTCCAAGACCCTCATCGCCACGGCGGACACGATGACGCGCTTCACCGACGCGAGCGGGCTCGGCGTCCACTTCTCCGCGGACAGCAAGGTCTTCGCGGATCTCGACAGGGTCAACCAGCGGCTGCTGAAGCTCGCCGTGGAACAGTCCTCCGACATCCGTGCCACGCTCGAGCGTCTCGGCGTCCGCGTCATCATCGGCACCGGCAAGCTGCTCGACAACCACCGGCTCGAGGTCGAGTCGGAGGGTGAGACCTCCGTCATCGAGGCGGACGCCGTCCTCCTCGCCGTGGGCTCGACGCCGCGCGAACTGCCGAGTGCCATGCCCGACGGCGAACGCATCTTCAACTGGACGCAGCTGTACAACCTCCGGCAGATCCCCGAGCACCTGATCGTGGTGGGTTCCGGGGTCACCGGAGCCGAGTTCGCCAGCGCCTACAACGGCCTCGGTTCCAAGGTCACCCTGATCTCGAGCCGCGATCGGGTGCTCCCCGGTGAGGACGCCGACGCCGCCGAGGTCCTCGAGGGCGTGTTCAAGGACCGCGGCATGACCGTCCTGTCCCGGTCACGCGCCGATGCCGTAAACCGGACGGACGACGGCGTGGTCGTCCACCTGTCGGACGGCCGGACGGTCGAGGGCAGCCACTGCCTCGTTGCCGTCGGTGCCGTGCCCAACACGGCGGGCATCGGCCTCGAGGATGCCGGCGTCGCGGTCGGGGAGTCCGGCCACATCCAGGTCGACGGCGTCTCCCGCACCACCGCGCCCAATGTCTACGCCGCCGGCGACTGCACGGGCGTCTTCGCCCTGGCCTCTGTCGCGGCGATGCAGGGCAGGATCGCGATCGCCCACCTCATGGGTGATTCGGTGAGCCCCATCAAGCTCAAGCAGGTCGCGTCGAACATCTTCACCTCGCCGGAGATCGCCACGGTGGGCGTGACCGAGGAGGACATCGCGTCCGGGCGGTACCAGGGGGACGTCGTGAAGCTCTCCCTGCATACCAATGCCCGCGCGAAGATGATGAACGTCAGGGACGGCTTCGTGAAGGTGATCTCGCGCAAGGGCTCCGGCACCGTGATCGGCGGCGTCGTCGTCGGTCCCCGCGCGTCCGAGCTGATCTTCCCGCTCGCGCTCGCCGTCACCAAGAAGCTGCACGTGGACGACGTCGCGAACACGTTCACCGTGTACCCCTCGCTGACCGGGTCCATCTCCGAGGCGGCGCGGCGCCTGCACGTGCACCTCTAGGCCCGCCGGCGGGAGGTTCCCGGCGTCCGCATGGTGGACACGCTTATCCACGTGCTGGACGCCGGTGATCTGATATTGGGGTTCAAACCGAAGCACGGGCGCCGTGCCGCGAGGGCTCCGTGCACCTGGCGGCGGCGCCTCGTCCGAGAAAGCCGCCGCCATGACCTCCTCTACTTCCGCTGGTGCCAGCGGGACAACCACGCCCCTGAACAGCAGGGGCCGGGTGATCTTCGCCAGCCTCATCGGCACGACGATCGAGTTCTACGACTTCTACATCTACGCCACGGCCGCCGTCCTGGTCTTCCCGGCGCTGTTCTTCCCCAACCAGAGCGACGCGAACCAGCTCCTCAGCTCGTTCGCCGTCTTCGGCGTCGCGTTCGTCGCGCGTCCGCTCGGCTCCATCGTCTTCGGCCACTTCGGCGACAAGATCGGGCGCAAGGCGACCCTGGTCGCCTCACTCCTGACCATGGGCATCGCCACCTTCCTCATCGGACTCCTGCCGGCCGCGACCAACCCGGGATGGGTCTTCCTCGCGCCGCTGCTCCTGGTGGTGCTCCGATTCCTCCAGGGCCTCGCGCTGGGCGGTGAGTGGAGCGGTGCTGCGCTGCTCGCCACCGAGAACGCTCCCGAGGGCAAGCGGGCCGTCTACGGCACCTTCCCGCAGCTCGGGGCGCCCATCGGCTTCATCCTGGCCAACCTGCTGTTCGTGCTGCTCAGCACCACGCTCAGCCCGGAGGAGTTCCTCGCCTGGGGCTGGCGTGTGCCGTTCCTGCTGAGTGCCGTCATGGTCATCATCGGCCTCTACGTACGGCTCAAGCTGATCGAGAGCGCGTCCTTCCAGAAGGTCCAGAAGACCGGCAAGGTGGTGAAGGTCCCGCTCGGCACGACCTTCCGCCTCCACTGGCGCCGCCTGATCCTCGGCACCTTCATCATGTTCGCCACCTACGTCCTCTTCTACTTCATGACGGCGTTCACGCTGACCTACGGCACGGCACCGTCGAGCCTGGAGCAGGCCCGGGCGAAGGCCGAGGCCGCCGGCGGCACGTTCACCGAGGCCCAGGCCGCGGCGTTCGTCCCCGGTCTGGGGATGGCGCGCACCGACTTCCTGTGGATGCTGATCATCGGCGTCGTGTTCTTCGGTATCTTCACCGTCGTGTCCGGTCCGCTGGCCGAGCGCTTCGGACGCCGCAAGATGCTCCTCGCGACGACGGTCGGTATCGCAGTCTTCGGACTCCTCTGGGCTCCGCTCTTCGGGGCAGGGACGATCGGCGCCATGGCACTCCTGATCCTCGGATTCATCCTCATGGGGTTGACGTTCGGGCCGATGGCCGCCGTGCTGCCGGAGCTGTTCCCTGCGAACGTGCGCTACACGGGCTCCGCCGTGGCGTACAACGTCTCGAGCATGATCGGCGCCGCGCCGGCGTCGTTCATCGCCGTCGCACTCTGGCAGGCAGCCGGGGGAAGCACCGTGCTGGTGGGCGCCTACCTGACCGTGGCCGCCGTCGCCACCTTCATCGCGCTCTACATCTCGCGTGAGACGCGTGATCACGACTACGAGAACAACGTGGCCTGATCCCCGCGCCTGCCGTAACCGACGGCGCCGTACCCACCGGGTGCGGCGCCGTCGTCGTTCCGCCGGAGCCGTGGTGCCGCCGCATGCCCGTCGCCGGTGCCCGCCGTACACTGGATGGGAAGCCGGCTTATCAATCAGGGGTGCGTGGACTGCGCGCGCCCGCGAGCCGGACGATTCGGGGTAGCGGGAGCGGGTGACATGGAGAAGCAGGCGCTGGCCGGGCGGTACGCCCTCGGGGAGCGGGTCGGTACGGGCGGCATGGCGGAGGTGTTCGCGGCGCGCGACACGCGCCTCGAACGGGACGTCGCCGTGAAGCTCTTCCGTCCCGGGACCGCCGACGGCCTCGAACGGGGATCCGCCGAGGCGCGGATGCTCGCAGGGCTCGACCACCCGGGGCTCGTGCGCGTGCTCGACATGGACAACGGCGACGACGCAGGCGACAGCACCTACCTCGTGATGGAGCTCGTGAAGGGCCCGGATCTCGGGGTTCTCCTGAAAGCCTCCGGGAGCATGGGCCGCGAGCAGGTCCGGCTCATGGCGCTCGACCTCGCACGGACGCTGCACTACATCCACGGCCGCGGCATCGTGCACCGGGACATCAAGCCGTCGAACATCCTCACCCGCCCTGCCGACCCCCAGAGCGGCCTGTTCCGCTACCTCCTCACGGATTTCGGCATCGCCCGGTTCTTCGACGGCGGCCGGATGACCGCGACCGGCCAGGTGATCGGCAGCGCGGCCTACTTCAGCCCCGAGCAGGCCCGCGGTGACGGCGTAGGGCAGCCCTCCGACGTCTATTCGCTGGGGCTCGTGATGATCGAGGCGCTGACGGGTGAGAGGGCCTTCCCGGGCACGGGCGTCGAGAGCGCGCTGGCTCGCCTCCACCGGAGTCCGTCCATCCCCCATGGCGCCGGCCCGGCGCTGTCCGCGCTCCTGGTCTCCATGACCCTCGATGATCCCGCGGACCGGACCGACGCCGCGGGAGTGGTACGGGCGCTGACGGCGATGGGTCCCCAGCGGCCGGCGGAGGCCCCCGCGACCCGGGCCACCCCCGTCGACGACCCGCCGACCGCAGCCATGCCGTTGCCCGGCGCCGTCGGCTCCGGTACGGGACCGGCGGCATCGTCGCCGGGAACCGTCGACGGGACGGCGCGGATCCCGCAGGCTGTCACCGCGACGCGCGTGGCAGGTCCTCCCACGGGTACGACGGCTGAGCCGGAGCGAGCCGTGGCGAACACCGCTCCGACGTCCGCTGCGGCTGCGGCTCCAAGAATGAGGCCATCCCCTGGTCGCACGGCGCGCGGTCTGTCCGGCCCGGCCGGGACGGACCCGGCGGAGCCGTCGAGGCGAGCGGACAGCGAGGTGCCGTCGTCCGAGCACCGGCCGGCCGGGCGTCGTCGCCCAGCCCTTCCGGTGCTGTTCACCGTGCTGCTGCTCGCTCTGGTGGCGGCGGGGATCTGGGCCTTCATGACCCTGTCCGGCGGCACGTCGTCGCCCGACGTCGAACCGCTGCCGGCCGTGTCCGGTGAGCCCGGCGAGAAACTCCAGGAACTCTACGAAAGCGTGCAGCGATGAGGATGGGCCTCGAGACCAGATTCGCCGTGCTGGCCGCTGGAATACTCCTGCTGGCGGGGTGCGGAAGCGAGGCCATCGACGCCGGGACGGCCGGGGACTTCCAGGCCGAGGTGCGGACCATCGCCTCGACGGCTGCTGCCGGTGACCCCGCCGGCGCGATCGCCCTCGCGCAGAGGCTGAAGGGCGAGGTCGACGACGCCCGTGCGGCAGGCGCCGTCACGGAGGACAGGGCCACGCTCATCGGGATGCGGATCGACGCCCTCGTAGCGTCCCTCGGCGCCGGACAGGTCCCGGCGGACGCGACACCTCCTGTCCCGGCGCCGAGCGACGACGCTCCTGACGGGGAAGCACCTGAGGATGGAGCGACCGGCGAGGATACTGCCGAGCAGGCGCCGGCAGACCCGGCCCCGGCGGAGGAGCCCGCTGATCCCGCACCGGCCGAGACCACGGAACCGCCGGCACCGGTACCCGCCCCCGTCGAGGAGGGTGACGGGGAGGGCGACGAGGAGAGCGGGGATACGGGCTCGGAGGACACCGGGGCGGATCCTGCACCGGGCAACAGCGGAGGCAATGCGGCGGACCCGGCCGAGCAGCAGCGCAAGGCCGAGGAGAAGGCCAGGGAGGCTGCCGAGAAGGCGGCGGAGAGGGCCCGCGACAAGGGCAAGGGCGAGAACGGAGGCAACTGACCTCCTCCGGTGACGGGTCCTCCCCGGCTCCTCTCCTGCCGATCAGTCCCGGATCGAGGCGATGACCGACCCGGCGGAGACCGTGTCTCCGGGCGCTGCCGCGAGACCTGTCAGCGTTCCGGCCTTATGGGCCGTCAGCGGCTGCTCCATCTTCATGGCTTCGAGCACCACGATCAGGTCGCCCTCGGCCACGACGTCGCCGTCGGCTGCAGCGACCTTCACGATCGTCCCCTGCATGGGGGAGGTGAGCTCGTCGCCGCTCACGGCGGTGGACTTGCCGCCACGCGCACGCGAGGACTTCTTCGACTTCGCCGGGGCGCCGGCCTTGCCGTTCGAGGCTGCGCCGAGCCCGGCTGGCAGGACCACCTCGAGGCGGCGCCCGCCGACCTCCACGGTGACGCGCTGCCGGAGATCCTCGTCGGACGCCGGGTCGGGCGCACCCTGCCAGGGCTCGATGGTGTTGGTGAACCCGGTCTCGATCCAGCGGGTGTGGACCGAGAAGGGCCCCTCGGCCGGTGCGAAGGCGGGGTCGGCGACGACGGCGGCGTGGAAGGGGAGCACGGTGGGCATGCCCTCGATGACCATCTCGGCGAGGGCGCGGCGCGCACGCTGCAGCGCCTGCTCACGGCTGGCGCCGCTCACGATCAGCTTGGCGAGCATGGAGTCGAAGTTCCCGCCGATGACCTCGCCGGCCTCGATGCCCGAGTCCACGCGGATACCGGGACCCGTGGGCAGCGTGAGGGTCTGTACCGTACCGGGCGCCGGCATGAAGCCGCGGCCGGCGTCCTCCCCGTTGATCCGGAATTCGAAGGAATGTCCCCGCACCTCGGGGTCGCCGTAACCGAGCTCCTCGCCGCGGGCGATGCGGAACTGCTCGCGCACGAGGTCGAGGCCCGTCACCTCCTCGGAGACGGGGTGCTCCACCTGGAGGCGTGTGTTGACCTCGAGGAAGGAGATCGTTCCGTCCTGGCCCACGAGGAACTCGCAGGTGCCGGCGCCCTGGTAGCGGGCCTCGCGGAGGATCGCCTTCGACGATTCGTAGAGCCGCTCGTTCTGCTCGTCCGAGAGGAAGGGCGCGGGTGCCTCCTCGACCAGCTTCTGGTTGCGGCGCTGGAGCGAGCAGTCACGGGTGGACACGACCACCACGTTCCCGTGCGCGTCGGCGAGGCACTGGGTCTCGACGTGCCGTGGGGCGTCGAGGAACCGCTCCACGAAGCACTCACCGCGGCCGAACGCGGCTGTGGCCTCGCGGACAGCCGAGTCGAACAGCTCAGGGATCTCCTCGTGGCTGCGAACCACCTTGATCCCGCGACCGCCGCCACCGAAGGCGGCCTTGATGGCGATGGGCAGTCCGAACTCCTGCGCGAAGTCGACGACTTCCTGCACGGACGCCACGGGATCCTTGGTGCCGGGTACCAGGGGAGCACCGACCCGGGCCGCGATGTGGCGGGCCTGGACCTTGTCGCCCAGCTGGGAGATCGAGTGCGGGGACGGGCCGATCCAGGTGATCCCGGCGTCGATGACGCGCTGCGCGAACTCCGCGTTCTCCGACAGGAAGCCGTAACCGGGGTGGATGGCATCGGCACCGCTGCGCTGCGCCGCCTCGAGGATCCGGTCCATCACGAGGTAGGACTCCGCGGCCGTCTCCCCGCCGAGCGCGAAGGCCTCGTCGGCCATGCGCACGTGCAGCGCGTCGCGATCCGGGTCCGCGTACACGGCGACCGACGCGATGCCCTCGTCCCGGGCTGCGCGAATGACGCGCACGGCGATCTCCCCCCGGTTCGCCACCAGGACCTTCGTCACCCGGTGGTGCAGCCGCCCGTCGGGCTCACTGTCGGGTAGGGCGGGGGACGGGGCAGGGGGGGACTGGCTCATGGGGCGTCGAACTCCTTCTTCTCAGTCCGGAGCCTAGCCCGGTTTTGGAGCTTCCGCCCAGAAATCGTGGCGATGGGGAGTGTTGTCCGCCATTCTTTTGTAGGGAACCTACAAGGTCACGGACGGCGCCCACAGGTCCGTGATCGCTACTCCTGCGGACTGCAGGAGGGCGCGCAGCGTGGAGATGCTGAGCCCGACCACGGCGTGCGGGTCGCCGTCGACGCGGTCGATGAAGGCACCGCCGAGCCCGTCGATGGTGAATGATCCGGCACACTGCAGCGGCTCGCCGCTCGCGACGTACGCTTCGACCTCCGCGTCCGACATCGCGCCGAAGTGGACCGTCGCGGAGGAGACGGCGCCGATCGTGGCACCGGATCCGCCGTCGCGCGTGTCCACGAGCCAGTGGCCCGTGTGCAGGACGCCGGACCGCCCGCGCATGCGGCGGATCCGCTCCACGGCGACCGACGGCTCGTAGGGCTTGCCGTGCGCCTCGCCGTCGAACTCGAAGACGGAGTCGCAGCCGATGACGAGGGTGTCGTCGGCCTCGGGCAGTGCCGCGACGGCCTCGGCCTTCGCGCGTGCCAGGAGCAGGGAGGTGTCGTGGGCGTCGAGCGTCCCGTAGGAGGCGACGACGGCCGGTTCGTCCACGTCGGACACCAGGACGGAGTGCCGGATCCCCGCCTCGGCCAGGAGCTTCGTGCGGGCGGGAGACTTCGAGGCGAGGATCAGGCGGAGGGTCATGGACCAAGCCTAGGCGGCAGTGCACGGGGCGGGTGGAACGGTGGCGTGCCTGCCGGTCCCGGCACTGCAGCGGGACGGGACCGGCAGGAATCTGTCACCAGTAGTGGGCGACGTCGACCACCACCCTCGAGGCGGTGCCGGAACCGGGTATGACGAAGGCACGGAAGGGGAGCCGTGCCCTGACCCCGAGTGCGAGCGTCGTCTGCCCCTCGAAGCTTCCAGCCCATGCGACCTGGCGGAAGGTGGAGTAGCCCGTCACGTTCACGAGCTCGCGGCCGTTGGCGAAGGTGTACGTAGCGACCCCGTTCCGATAGGCGGGAGCTTTCACGACCACGGAGAGGCGAGCCCCGCCGCGCACCGGGACGACGAACCCGGATCCGTCGCTACGGACTGCGTCGACGTATCGGACGGTGTAGCCGTTCACAGGCCCACTGACGTCGATCACGAGCCGATCGAAGCAGTCGTGCCGGCCGGAACGGACGTTGATGATGGGAGCGGAGGACAGGGTGCCGGCGGTCTCCGCCGTCGAACCCCAGGTGATGCCGCAGTATGCGGCGGATGCCGGCGGTCCCCCTGCGAGGCCGAGGCCTGCAGCGAGGGCGAGTGCGGCGAGTGTGGCGGAGAATCTCCCCGTCAGGCGCGATCTGTTCATAGCGCACCACCTTGTAGAGCTGGATAGGTGCACCCATAGTGCGCCTGCCCTCAGGGAAAAGCGCCGCCGTCGCGCTGAACGCCGCCCAATCGTTAGGGGTACACCGAATCGTTAGCCGGAGCCGCCGGACGGCAGTGCCCGGCGGGCGGAGGTGATCCCGCCCGCCGGTCACGGGGAACTACGAGGCGGACACCAGTGCCCGGCGCAGCGTGTCGAGTCCCACGGAGCCGAGGTTCAGGGCGCGCGTATGAAAGGCCCGCAGATCGAAGGCGTCGCCCTCGCTCGAGCGCACCTCGTCACGGATCTGCTCCCACAGGCGCTGGCCGATCTTGTACGACGGCGCCTGTCCCGGCCAGCCGAGGTAGCGCGTGTACTCGAAGTTCAGCTGGCCCTCGCTGATGGCGATGTTCTTCTTCAGGAAGTCGTAGCCCTTGTCCGGCGTCCAGGTCCCCTCGCCCCAGCGTTCCGGGATCTCCAGCTCGAGGTGCACACCGATGTCGAAGACGACGCGGGCGGCGCGCATACGCTGCGCGTCGAGCATCCCGAGGCGGTCTCCCGGGTCGGCGAGGAAACCCAGTTCCTGCATGAGCCGCTCGGAGTAGAGCGCCCAGCCCTCGCCCTGCCCCGACACCCAGATGGCATTGCGGCGCCAGGGGTTCAGGAGTGCACGCTGGTAGGTCGCCGTGGCGACCTGCAGGTGGTGGCCCGGGATGCCCTCGTGGTAGACGGTGGTGGTCTCCTTCCACGTGGTGAAGGAGTCCTCGCCCTCCGGCACGGACCACCACATGCGGCCCGGGCGGGAGAAGTCGTCGCTGGGGCCCGTGTAGTAGATGCCGCCCTCGTTGGTCGGGGCGATCCTGCACTCGAGCCGGCGCATCACGTCCGGGACGTCGAAGTGCACGCCGGCCAGCGCGTCGACGGCCCTGTCCGAGAGATCCTGCATCCATGCCTGGAGCGCGTCGGTACCGTGCAGCTGGCGGGCGGGATCCTCGTCGAGGATCCGCATGGCCTCCTCGATCGACGCACCCTCGCGGATCTCGTTCGCCACGGCCTCCTGTTCGGCGATGACGCGATCGAGCTCCTCGACGCCCCACTGGTACGTCTCCTCGAGGTCGACGGCGGAACCGAGGAACACGCGCGACATCAGGGCGTAGCGCTCGCGCCCGACGGCGTCCTTCTCCGGTGCGGTGGGCAGGAGGTCGTCCTGCAGGAACGATGCGAGGGAGCGGTAGGCGCCACGGGCGGCTTCCGCTCCGGCGCGGAGCTGCTCGCGCACCGGCGCCGGCAGCTCGCCGTCGTCCCCACGCTCCGTGGTGCCGAGCGAGTCGAAGAATCCGCCGTCCTCCGCGTACTTGGCGGACTGCTCGATGACGATTTCCACCTGGCGCCGGGCAGCGACGTGACCGCGCTCGCGGCCCGCGCGCAGGGACGAGATGTACCCCTCGATCGCGCCGGGGACGTTGGCCATGCGGCCGGCGATGTTGCCCCAGTCCTCCGCGGTGGCCGTGGGCATGAGGTCGAAGATCGCCCGGATGTCCTGGGCCGGGCAGGCGATGTTGTTCAGTTCGGCGAAGCTGTAGCCCGCCTCGTGGATCTCGAGGTCCAGCCCGAGCCGTTCGCGCATCGCGTCGAGGGTGACGGCGTCAACGTCGTCGGCGGGCTGAAGGCCCTCGAGCAGTCGCAGGGTGTTGCGGGCGGCCTCGGCGAGGGCTTCGATGCCGGCCGGCGAGTAGTCCTGGTATTCGGTCTCGTGGCCGGGGATGCCCAGTTCGGTGGCGAAGTTGGGTATCAGCTCGAGGAGGGTCTCGTAATACGAGGTGGCGACGGCGTCGATGGCCGTGGACCGCCGTGCTGGGTGCTCGCTGGAGGAGGGGACGGGAGCTGGGGTGTTCTGGGTCACGTCCAGAGCCTAGCGCCAGCCGGTTGCCGAAGGCCACCGAGTGCCGGGTGCGCGGCACCGTCGACCGGATGATCGCCGAGGGACTCGCGACGTAGGGTGCAGGAATGACCACAGCAGGTGCACGTCCTGACGCACCCGATCGGCGCTGCAGCGAACGGGGACCTCGTCGGGCGGACAGCGGGCAGGCCGGCCTCCTGCCCGTCCGGGAACCGATCACCTCCACCACCTTCCGAAGGGACCCGTCGATGCCGCACACCCACCCCATCCTCGAGCAGGACAGAGCCTCGCAGTGGCTCGGTATCGACGTCGACCGGGCCCTGTTCGGTGACGCGCAGATCTCCATGACCGTCCGGGAGGAGATGGTGAACGGCTTCGGCATGGCCCATGGCGGCATCATCTTCGCCTTCGCCGACACGTGCTTCGCCCTCGCCTGCAACGATCCGGAGACCGATCGCGACACCGGTTCCGCGACCATCACGGTGGCCTCCGGTGCCGACATCAACTTCGTGGCACCCGCCTTCGAGGGCCAGACCCTGACGGCCGTCGGCAGGGAGGTGAGCCGGAGCGGCCGGAGCGGGATCTACGACATCCGCGTCACTGCCGGCCACACCCTGATCGCCGAATTCCGGGGCCGCAGCCGGACCATCCCGAAGCCCGCGCGCGACTGAACCAGGGAGTGCCGTCGTCGGGCCGACATGACCGGATGGTTCGCCGATACCCGTGGCCCTCGGCAGGAAGTGCACCTACCGTGGGGACATCACACGAGGGGGAGCGGATGGACCATCAGCGCGAGCAGCAGCCGGCGCCCGTCGATCGGGTCGCCATCGACGGGCGCCGCTTCCCCGAGGCGCAGGACGCTCTCCTGCGGTCCTCCTTCGGCCTCGGTGCCGCGATGACCGCCGATCCCGCTGCCGACCAGGTCACCAGCCCGCTCGGTGCGCTCCACGCCCTGTCCCTGCTGCGGGCCGGAGCCGGGAGCACGACGGCCGCGGAGATGGATGCCGTGCTCGGGCTGCCGGCCGAGCACCACGAGGCGATGAACGCCCTCCTGGCGCGCATGGAGAGCTTCGACGGTGATCCGGGGAGCGTCGACGAGGAGGATCCCCCCGAGAAGCCCCTGGTGCACCTCGCGAGTGCGATGTTCGTTCCCGCGGCCGGAACCACCGGCGAGCGCTTCCTCGACACGCTCGCGCGGCACTACGGGGCAGGCGTCCATGAAGTCGATTTCGGAGACCCGTCGACGGCGGCACGCATCGACGAGTGGGTGTCGAGGGAGACGGGCGGACGGGTCGGGAAGGCCCCGCTCGAGGTCGGTGCGGCCACGACGCTGTCCCTGCTCACCACCGTCTACTTCGCGGCGGCCTGGGACGAGCCCTTCGATCCGTCCGGAACCTTCGACCAGGACTTCCTGCTGGCCGATGGCAGCGCAGTGGGGGTCCCGATGATGCACGGGACGCGGACGGTGCGGTACGTGGCGGCGGATGGCTGGTCCGGGATCGACCTGCCCTATGGCCAGGGCTTCTTCCTGCGGCTCCTGCTGCCCGCGGACGGATCACCGGCGCGATGGACCGGGCAGGAGTTCCTCGACATGGCGGAGCTGCTCGATGCAGCCGAGGTCGTCCGGGTGGACGTGGCGCTGCCGAGGTGGGACCACGGGTTCGAGCTGGACCTCCGGGAGTCGCTGGCCGCTGTCGGGCTCTCCGAGTCCTTCGGGCCCGACGCCGATTTCCATGCCATCCAGCCGGGCTCCGTCGTCGCGGGCGCTGCGCAGGTGGCCACCATCACGGTGGCGGAGAAGGGGACGGTCGCCGCGGCGGTGACGCAGTTCGCGATGGCGACGAGCGCTCCGATGCCACCCGAGGCGAGGATCTCCTTCGACCGGCCCTTCGGTTACCAGATCGTCCAAAGGGAGACGGGACTGCCGCTGTTCCTGGGGACGGTCACCGACCCGCGCTAGGGCCAGGTCCCGGCAGCGTCAGCGCACGCTCCGCCGCCACGATCCCGGACCCGGCGTCGGGCCCAGCCGCAGCATGGCCCGGCGGACCCACGAGCGACCATGGTCCGGCGCGCCGTCCGCGTCACCGGCGCCCTGCAGGGCGATGACGACGGCGGTGAGCGCGGCGAGCTCCTCCTCGGTCGGCCGGCCGGACACCACGGACAGGAGTGCGGGGCTCTCCCCGGTGACGCCGTCGGGCGTGCCGTCGCGGGGCGTCACAGTGGGATGTTCCCATGCTTCTTGGCGGGGTTGGCCGCCCGCTTGTC
Organism: Arthrobacter sp. UYP4; assembly: GCF_057291175.1. Classification (NCBI taxonomy): domain Bacteria; kingdom Bacillati; phylum Actinomycetota; class Actinomycetes; order Micrococcales; family Micrococcaceae; genus Arthrobacter; species Arthrobacter sp. UYP4. The sequence goes on along the minus strand of NZ_JBXAVU010000002.1, from coordinate 205,007 downwards.
GCGCAGCGCGCGGAGCCCCCGGACGATCTGCAACCGTGTCTCGGACGGCGCGATCACAGCGTCGACGTAGCCGAGCTCGGCCGCCTGGTACGGGTTCAGCAGCTCCTCCTCGTACTGCTGCACGACGTCGGCGCGGGCGGCCTCGACGTCCCCGCCGGCGTCGGCCACTGCCTTGAGGTGGCCGCGGTAGAGGATGTTGACGGCCCCCTGCGCTCCCATGACGCCGATCTGCGCCGTGGGCCAGGCCAGGTTGAGGTCCGCGCCGAGCTTCTTGGAGCCCATGACGATGTACGCGCCGCCGTACGCCTTGCGCGTGATGACCGTCAGCTTCGGCACGGTGGCCTCGGCGTAGGCGTAGAGCAGCTTGGCCCCCCGCCGGATGATGCCCTGGAACTCCTGGTCCTTGCCGGGTAGGAAACCGGGCACGTCCACGAGGGTCAGGATCGGGATGTTGAAGGCGTCGCAGTGCCGCACGAAGCGGGCAGCCTTCTCCGAGGCGTTGATGTCGAGGGTGCCGGCGAACTGCAGGGGCTGGTTGGCCACGATCCCGATGGTGTGCCCCTCGACGCGCGCGTAGCCGGTGACGACGTTGGGTGCGTAGAGCGCCTGCATCTCGAGGAAGTGGCCGTCGTCCACGATGGCGGCGATGACCGCGTGCATGTCGTACGGCTGGTTCGCCGCGTCGGGGATGAGGTCGTCGAGGGCGAGGTCCTCGTCCGTGATGTCGGCCTCCTCCACGAACGCCGTCAGCGGGGCCTCCGCGAGGTTGTTCGAGGGCAGGAAGTCGAGCAGCTCACGGACGAAGCCGATCGCATCGGCCTCGTCCGTCGCGAGGTAGGCGGACGTGCCCGTCGTCGTGTTGTGCTGCCGTGCCCCGCCGAGGGTCTCCATGTCCACGTCCTCGCCCGTCACGGTCTTGATGACGTCGGGACCCGTGATGAACATGTGCGAGGTCTTGTCCACCATCACCACGAAGTCGGTCAGCGCGGGGGAGTAGGCGGCGCCACCGGCGCAGGGTCCCATGATGAGCGAGATCTGCGGGACCACGCCCGAGGCGTGGACGTTGTTGCGGAAGATGTCGGCGAACATGGCGAGCGATGCCACACCCTCCTGGATGCGGGCGCCGCCGCCGTCGTTGATGCCGACCACCGGGCAGCCGTTGCGCAGTGCGAACTCCTGCACCTTGACGATCTTCTCGCCGTTGACCTGGCTGAGCGAACCGCCGTAGACGGAGAAGTCCTGGCTGTAGATGGCGATCAGCCGGCCGTCCACGGTCGCGTAGCCGGAAACCACGCCGTCGCCCAGTGGCTTCTTCCTCTCCATGCCGAAGGCGGTGGACCGGTGGACTGCGAGGGCATCGAACTCGACGAACGAACCCTCGTCGACGAGGAGATCGATCCGTTCCCTGGCAGTGTTCTTGCCGCGCGCGTGCTGCTTGTCGATCGCCTCGGGACCGGAGGGCTGCTCGGAGAGCGCCTTGCGCCTCCTGAAGTCGGCGAGCTTCCCGGCCGTCGTGGTGAGGTCGGGTTGCAGGTCCTGGTGCATGGAATCTCCGGTCGGCGGGTGGCTGGGGGCGGGCGCGAGCCTTGACTGGAGGATTCCGACAAAGCACGGCGCTTTTCCCCCAGTCTAGTGAGGATCCCAGGGCCCACCGTTGTAGGACGTCTACAGTTTCCGCTTCCATCACTTAGCCGCCGCACCGATGTTACTCACGAGTAATATCGGTGCGTCGCACGCCGTCGGAAAGGCCCCGCTGCTTACAGTGAAGCCATGACTGCACGCAATGAAGCTCAGGAATCCGCGGCGCCGACGGGTGCGGGTACGGCGTCGACCCTCGCCGGGCGCACTCTCCTCATGTCGGGCGGAAGCCGCGGCATCGGCCTCGCCATCGCACTGCGAGCCGCACGCGACGGCGCCAGGGTGGCCATCCTGGCCAAGACGGGGGAGCCCCACCCGAAGCTCGAAGGCACCGTCCACACCGCTGCGGAGCAGATCGAGGCCGCGGGCGGATCCGCCCTTCCCCTCGTGGGCGACGTGCGGAACGACGACGACGTCCGGGCCGCGGTCGAGGCGACCGTGAGCACCTTCGGCGCGATCGACATCGTGGTGAACAACGCCTCGGCGATCGATCTGTCGAAGACACCGGACGTGGACATGAAGCGCTACGACCTCATGGCCGACATCAACGTCCGCGGCACCTTCATGCTGAGCAAGTTCGCCCTGGACGCCCTCCGGCAGTCCGGCAACCCGCACATCCTGACCCTCTCGCCCCCGCTGAACCTCGAGCCACGGTGGGCTGGCATGCACCTGGCCTACACCATGGCGAAGTACGGCATGAGCCTGACCACGCTCGGGCTCGCCGAGGAGCTCCGGGCCGACGGCATCGCCGTGAACTCGCTCTGGCCGGCGACCCTCATCGACACGGCGGCCATCCGCAACATGCCCGGCGGCAGCCGGATGGTGCGCGCAGCCCGGAGTTCCGCGATCGTCGCCGATGCCGCACACGCCGTCCTGGTCAGGGACGCCCGCACCTGCACCGGCAACTTCTTCACCGACGAGGAAGTGCTGCGTGCAGAGGGCATCACGGACCTCACCCGGTACAGTCTGGGCGCTCCGGAGGACCAGCTCGTCCCCGACATCTTCCTCTGAGCCGCGGTCCCCGAGGAGCGGAGGCGCCGGGCCGGATAAGATCGATGCCATGTCCTCCCGCTATTCCAATCTCGAGCGCCCGGGCCTGGACCTCGGCGCACTGAGGACAGCCCTGTGCATGCCGTCGGGGCCCTTCTCGAGGCTGGACATCGTGGCCCGGACGGGATCGACGAACACCGACCTGGTCGACGCCGCGCAGCGGGAAGCGGCAGGCTGGCCCGACCTCAGCGTCCTCGGCGCCGAGGTCCAGACCGCCGGCCGCGGGCGGCTCGATCGCGCCTGGGTGGCCCCGGAGCGGTCCTCGCTGTTCGTCAGTGTCCTGCTGCGGCCGTTCAACCGCCAGGGGCGACCCGTTCCCACCGCGGCCTACTCCTGGTTCTCGCTCCTCGCGGCACTCGCGCTCGCGGAGAGCGTCGAGGACCGCACGGAGATCGCGCCGCAGCTCAAGTGGCCCAACGACGTCACGGTGGACGGACGGAAACTCGCCGGGGTCCTGGCCCAGTTCGTGCCGGGTGCGGGTGCGGAGCCGCCCGCCGTCGTCGTCGGCGTCGGGCTCAACGTCAGCCTCACGGACGAGGAACTCCCCGTGCCCACGGCCACGAGCCTGCTCCTCGAGTACGCCGGCACCACGGACCGGAACATCCTGCTCAAGTCGTTCCTGCGCACCTTCGCCGACTCCTACCGCGCCTTCTGCGACGTCGACGGCGATGCCGGGGTGGACTGGGACAACGGCCCGTCCCTGCTCACGCGCGTCGGCGCCCGCATGGCCACCCTCGGGCAGGACGTCCGGGCGGAGCTGCCGGGCGGGGTGGCGCTGAGCGGCCGCGCGCTCGCCCTCGACCCGCACGGCGCGCTGATCGTGCGCGACGAGGACGGCGAGCGGCACACCGTCTCGGCGGGCGACGTCGTGCACCTGCGTCCGCAGGAGTAGCCATGCGGATCAAGCTGCTGCCCGGGGAACGCGTCCTCGTGCGCACCCGGCCCAACCCCCTGCCGCTCGTGGGGCCGGTGATCGCGGGCTTCGTCCTGTTGGCGGCGGGCGGCTTCGGCCTGGGCTACCTGGGTCGGCGGGACCTGCCCAGCGGGCTCGCCGAGTGGCAGCCGGTGCTGCTGCTGGGAGCACTCGCCGTCGTGGCCCTCCTCCTGCTCCGCATGGTGGTGCGGCCGCTGGTGCGGTGGTCCAGCAACCGCTACGTCCTCACGAGCATGCGCCTCATCCATCGGCGGGGAGCCACCCGGAGGACCGAACACCAGATCAACCTGTCCGCCATCTCCCAGCTGCAGACGGAGCAGGGTCTGCTGCAGCGGATGGTGGGCAGCGGGACCCTCATCGCGGACCTGGGGTTCGACCGCGCGCATGCCTACCGGCACGTTCCGCAGATTGCGACGTTCAAGGAGTACGTGGTGCAGGCGATCGGCGACCTACCGCTGACACGCATGTTCGACGGTGTGGACATGGAGATCGATCCGCAGTACGCCCGTGGCGGACTGCCCCGGACACAGCAGGAATGGAGAAGCGAGCAATCGTGACAGTCGAGGACCGCCACGAGCCCGGGCAGCCCGGCCGAACCGACGCCGGCCCGGTCGGGGAGACCGCGGTCGGCACCGGACAGTCCGACGACGCCCCTGAGGCCTCCGCGTCCAAGGCCGTCTGGCAGCTGCAGCCGGACATGGCCACGGGAGGCGGTGCCGATGCGGCGCCCCCGGCCGGCCCGATCGAACTCGACCGCGAGACGATCCGGCGCCTCGAACGCGAACTCCTCGGGGCCGAGCGCACCCTCAAGCGCCGCGACATCGCCGCCGGCGCGGGCGTGTCCCTGCTGTCCGCGCGCAAGCTGTGGCGTGCCATGGGCTTCCCCAACATCGGGGACGACGACGTCGCCTTCACGGAGAAGGACCTGCTCGCGCTGACGACGATCATCGACATGGTGCGCCAGGAGCAGCTCACCGAGGACGCCGCCATCTCCATCACGCGCGCCGTGGGCCAGATGACAGACCGCATGGTGGTGTGGCAGATCGAGGCCATCGTCGAGGAGATGGTGGCCCAGCGCGGGTTCACGGACGCCGATGCACGGAAGACCCTCGTCTCCGAACTCCCGGACCTGATCGAACCGCTCGAGAAGACACTCGTCTACGCGTGGCGCCGCCAGATGAACGCCGCCGTGCAGCGGCTGGCCCTGCGCGCGGAGTCGGGGCTGGCGTCGAGCGAGGCAGGGCGCGACGGCGACGAGCAGGACGCGCCGCTGCCGCTGGCCCGAGCGGTGGGGTTCGCCGACCTCGTCTCGTACACGTCGCTGTCGCGGCGCATGAACGAGCGGACGCTCGCGCAGCTCGTGCAGCGGTTCGAGAACAAGTGTGCCGAGATCATCTCCGTGGGCGGCGGGCGCCTCGTGAAGACGATCGGCGACGAGGTCCTGTACATCGCCGAGTCGCCGGAGGCCGGAGCCGAGATCTCGCTGGCCCTCGCGAAGGCCTTCACGGAGGACGAGTTCCTTCCCTCGGCGCGGTGCTCCCTTGTCTGGGGCCGCGTCCTGTCCCGGCTCGGGGACATCTACGGGCCCACCGTCAACCTGGCCGCACGGCTCACGGCGCTCGCCGAGCCGGGAGAGGTGCTCGTCGATTCCGCCACGGCCGCGACCCTCGAGAACAACGAGAAGTTCGTCCTGGCTCCGCACGAGCCGCGGCAGGTGCGCGGCTTCGGCGAGGTCCGCCCGGTGACGCTGGCCCGGGGGACCGGTACGGGGATCATCCTGGACTGACGGCCGAACCGCAGCGACGCGGATCGGTGCCCGGGCGGACAAAGGGCAGAATGGGGACATGACAGACCAGCAAGCCCGCCTCCGCGCGGCCGCACGCTCCCTCCCGGTTCCTGCCCAGCCGGGCTGTGCAGGACGGGTGCCCGGAGGCCGCGATGCGTGAGCCGACGGCCAACGGGTCCCACGCGGTCGACCTGCGCGCCGGGGCCGGCAGCACGGAGGACCCTCCCGCCCAGCAGCACCAGGGCGTGGCACCGGGGCTGGGCATCCGGCTCACCTGCGGGTTCGGCACCGACCGGGGGCTCCGCCGTGAACTCAACGAGGACTCCTTCATCGCGCTCGAGCCCGTCTTCGCCGTCGCCGACGGCATGGGCGGACACGAGGCAGGCGAGGTGGCCAGCAGCATCTGTGTCCGGACCCTCGCGGACAGCAGCATCATCGGCACCAGGACCCCGCACTTCCAGGCGGGCGACCTCGAGGAGCTCATCCGACAGGCCGACGCGCGGATCCGCCGGGAGGCCGGTGGCCATGCCGGTACCACCCTGACCGGGGTGGTGCTGGTCGAGGAGTCGGGAGCCCCCTACTGGCTCTTCTTCAACGTGGGCGACTCCCGGACGTACCGACTGAGCAACGGCACCTTCGGGCAGATCTCGGTGGACCATTCCGAGGTGCAGGAGCTCGTGGAGATCGGGCAGATTACGGAGGAGCAGGCACGGACCCATCCCCGCCGGCACGTCGTCACCAGGGCCCTGGGCACGGGGGACGACGCCGAGGCGGATGTCTGGCTCCTGCCCGTCGAGCCGGGGGACCGCATCCTGCTCTGCTCGGACGGACTGAGCGGGGAAGTGGCGGACGACGGCATCTACGCCGTCCTCAGCGAGGTCGCGGACCCGCAGGAGGCCTGCGACGCGCTGATCGCCGCAGCGCTCCGGTCGGGCGCCCGGGACAACGTCACCGTCATCGTCGTGGACGTCACCGACCCGGGCGAGGAGCCTGCCGGGCCGGCACCTGCGTCCGCGGGCGGACTCTTCGCGGCCAATTCGGACCGACGCCCCCCGGGGGACCGCCCGTGAGGTATTCCACCGCCCGGACCGATCTCCGCTCCATCCCTGGATCGGAGCTGCTCCGGTGCAGGTGAGCGTCACCCGTGACGGCCTGGAGCTTCCCGACGGTGTTGTTCCGCAGCTCCGGGAGTTCGACGTCGAGGAGTACACGCCGCTGACGACGGTCCTGGAAGGATGCGGCCTCCCCCTCTCCTTCGTCGACGGCGCGGGACTCTGGACGGTCGTCGCCGGCCGGGCCGAGTCGGTCGTGGCGGTGGTCCGTCAGGTCCCGCGCGCGGACGGCAGGGGCTTCCTGCCGGAGGTCCTGTTCGCCCTCGACCGGTCGTGCGGGGAACTCGCGGCGGAGGACGGCATCCTCCGGCTCGCCTTCCGGTCGACGCCGGGACCGCTCGCGGACGTCCTGGCGCCGGCCAGGGACGGACGGTTGTGGCGCCCGTCCGCGCGCGGCGGGGCGGTGGACAACACGCCGGTCGCCGACGCGGTCGCCCGGTTCTCCGAGCGACCGGGACAGCGGACGATGATCGAGGTCCTGAGAGCCTGCCTGTCGGGCGAGCTGCTGATGGACGTCACGGGTTCGGATCCGTCCGCCCCCGCGGTGCGGAGCTTCGCAGGCTCGGACGGCGCCCGGGCGCTCGGCGTCTTCACCAGCCAGGCGGAGCTCTCCAGATTCCTCGAGGGCGGGCCGACCGCAGGTCCGCCGCAGTCCCTGGCGCTGCCCGGCGTGGTCGCACTGGAGACTGCGCTGATGGATCCGGCGGTCGAGCGGGTGTACGTGGATCCGGCCGGCCCAACGTGCGGGCTGGTCCGCGACGACCTGGCGTTCGCACTGCAGGGCCCACCCAATGCCCTGCTCCGCGACGTCGTGGTGCGACAGGGGTCGCAGCAGGAGCTGTTCACCGCCATGCTCGGCGAGAGCGTGCTGTTCCTGGCCGAGTCGGAACGGGACGGTCGGCGGGAACTCGTGATGGTCCCGGGCGAGGGCACCGGATCGACCGGCGTGCACCTCGCCGTGTTCACCTCCGCGGCGGAGGTCGCTGCATTCGACCCCGAGGTCTCGGCGCGGGCTTCCTCGACCGGCTGGGTGGCGGAGCTCGTCTTCGGGCGGCGGCTGGGCGGGATGGTGATCGACCCGGCCGGTCCTTCGGCGTCGATCGGCGCGTTCCAGCTGTGGCACATCCTGGCCAACCCGTCGCTGGACCGAGGGACGGAGCATTCCGGGCAGGAGCGACGGACCGGGGCATGATGGAATGTGTGCCGGGCAGGTGCGGTGGTGCCCGGCTCATCGACAAGCACAGGGGGAGAGTTGACCGACCAGAAGTCCTTCACCCGGACGCGCAGCAGCCGGCAGCACGGGAGCACCGATGACTGATCCTGTCATCGCCAGCCTCAGGAGGGCCCTCGAGGCCCACCCGGGCGACGTCGTCCTGCGGATCCACCTCGCGCAGACCCTGCTGGCCGGCGGCGACCCGGCCGCTGCCATCGCCGAGGCGAGCCTCGCCCTGCAGGCGGACCCGGCGAACGACCAGGCGCGGCTCCTCCTGGGTACCGCCGCATCAGCACTGAGCTCGCCGCCCGGCGCAGCCGAGCCCGATGACGCGCCCGATGACGCGCCCGATGACGCGCCCGATGACGCGCCGGGCGGCGGAGCGGCGCCGGGCGCTCCGGCCGGACCCGCCGCCTTCGACTGGGACCAGGCGGAACACGAGGTGGGGAGCGCCGTACCGCCTCCCTTCGTGGAGGCGAGCCCCGTCCCCGTCGGCCCGGCGGCGGACGACGGCACCGCACCGGTCGAGGTACCGCGCGAGGCCGTGACACTGTCCGACGTCGGTGGGCTCGACGACGTGAAGCGTCGCCTCGAGGAGTCCTTCCTCGCGCCGATGCGCAACGCCGAGGTGGCCCGGGCGTTCGGCAAGTCCCTGCGCGGCGGCCTGCTGCTGTACGGTCCGCCGGGCTGCGGCAAGACCTTCCTGGCCCGTGCCGTCGCGGGTGAACTCGGTGCGACCTTCCTGTCCGTGTCGATGACCGATGTGATCGGGTCCTTCATGGGCGAGACGCAGAAGAACCTCAAGCGCGTCTTCGACGAAGCCCGGGCCCAGGCCCCCACAGTGCTCTTCATCGACGAGATCGACTCTCTCGGGATGCGGCGGGGCGCCCTCTCGGGCGGAGGAGCCGCCTGGCTGCGCCAGATGGTGAACGAGCTGCTGCTGCAGCTGGATTCCATGAGCGGAGACAACGACGGCCTGTACGTCCTGGCCGCGACGAACAACCCGTGGGACCTCGACGAGGCGCTCCTGCGCCCCGGCCGGCTGGACCGCTCGATCCTCGTGAGTCCGCCCGACCACGAGGCGCGGGCGTCCATACTTCGCCATCACCTGAAGAACCGTCCGATCGCGGGCATCGACGTGCAGCACCTCGCCACCGTGACGGAGGGTTTCTCCGGAGCTGATCTCGAGCACGTGGCCGTCACGGCGGCGGAGAAGGCCATGATGCAGTCGATCGCGCAGGGGGCGATCAGCCCGATCACCATGGACCACCTCGGTGACGCGCTGCGGGAGATCAGGCCGAGCACCGTCGCATGGCTCGAATCGGCGCGCAACGTGGTGCGGTTCTCCAACGCGAACGGCCGCTACGACGACCTCGCGGCCCTGCTCGACGGCAAGAAGCGCCGGTGAGCGAGGTCGTCGACCTCGACGTCCTGTCCAACCGCTTCGAGATCCTCGCCGCCCAGCAGCGTGCCCGTGACGCGGTCGACCTGCTGGAAGGGCAGGCGGCGTACCACGGGGACGAGCCCCTCTACTGGGCGCTCCTCGGGCGGGCACTCGTGATGGACCAGCGGTTCGTCGACGCCGAACACGCCGGGCGCCGGGCCGTGGAGCTCGAGCCGAACGCCGCCGGGACGCAGATCATCCTGCTGCTCGCGCTCCTCGGTCAACGCCGGACCGACGAGGCCGTGGCACTCGCCTGGTACGTCGTCGAACAGCATGCCGAGGAGCCCGACGCCCACTACTGGCTCAGCCGGGCGCTCCTCGTGCGCCGGCGCGACCACCAGGACCTGGTGGTCGCCCATCAGGCAGCCCGCCATGCGCTGTCCCTGAACGCGGATGCGGCAGCGTTCACGCAGGCGGCGCAGACCGCGTCGCTGCTCGACGACGACGGCGAGGCCCGGGCTCTGCTGGCCGCCGGCCTCGCGCAGTTCCCCCAGGACCGCGAGCTCCTCCTGCTCAGCGGGCGGATCCGGGGCGGGGAGAGGGTGGTGGGGCCGCGCGAGGAGCTCGTCGGCGGGATCCTGAGGATGAGCCCCCTGGACACCTCCGCGGAGGCGGATCTCGCCTCGAGCCCGCTGCGCTGGGTGCGCGGCCGCCTCTTCCTCCTCTGGTACCACGTCCTGGCGTTCGCACTCCTGGCGGTCGTCCTGCTGCCGGTGCCCGTGCTGGTCGCCGTCACCCTGACGGCCGCCGGAGTCCATGCCGCGCTGGTCGTCCGGAGCTACAGGAAGCTGGACGCGGTCCTCCCCGGCGGGTACCTGCGGGAGCAGCTGGCGGATCCGGGGCGCGGCAGGAACAGCGTCGCGGCCGGCGCGGCGGCCGCCGTCCTGGTCCTCGTCGGCACCGTCCTCGCCGCCCTCCACCCGGATCCCGGTCCCGGTGTCGGCGACGGGATCCTCGTCCTGGCCGCCGTCGTCCTGGCCGCTGGACTGCTGGCGGTGGAGCGGGCCCTGGCGCGCCTCTCCGTGACAGGCCGGTCCGAGGACCGCCGGCGGCAGGACTACCACCTCATCCGCTTCGGGGACAACGCATCCTCCTACCGACGCTACTGGCTGGCCGCGCTCGCCGGGATCGTCCCGGTGATGGTCACGGCCAACACCGGGGGCGACGCGACGGCCGGAGCCGGGATGCTCGCCGTCGGGATCCTGTGGACCGTCAAGACCCTCGACCTGCTGGTCCATTCGCGGGCCGTAACCGGAGGCGAGAACCCATGGGTGACGGGCGCCGCGCTCAGCCGGGCCGGGAAGGGCCGGCAGGCCGTGCGGGGCCGGCTCCTCGGCGCCCGGTTCCTGCTGATCATGCTCTTCGTGTGCTTCTTCACCTGCTCTCTCGGATTCGGCATCTTCATCGGCGGGTTCATCGAGGGCGCCTGACGTCGGTGGCCCGTGTCAGGGGTGTAGGGCAAGATAAGGACGGTGACCACAGGAACCGAAGACGCAGCCCAGACCGCCGGATCCGGAGACCGTCAGCCGCCGGGGGACGAGCTCAGGGCCGAGTATGCGCAGCTCGCTGAGGAGGTCCGCGCACACCGCACCGCGTACTACCAGGACGCCGCCCCCACCATCTCCGACGCCGAGTTCGACACCCTCTTCCGGCGGCTCGAGGAGCTGGAGGCGCTCCACCCCGAGATCGTCGCCAACGACTCGCCCACCCAGGAGGTGGGTGGGGAGGTGTCCGCCGCCTTCGCCCCCGTGGACCACCTCGCGCGCATGTACAGCCTCGAGGACGTCTTCTCCCTCGACGAGCTGAAGGCCTGGCTGGACCGCGCGGCCGCCGGCGTCGAGCAGCGCAGCCCGGGGGCGACGGTCGCCTGGCTGACGGAGCTCAAGATCGACGGCCTCGCCGTGAACCTCCTGTACCGCGACGGCGAACTGGTCCGCGCCGCCACCCGCGGCGACGGCGTCACGGGGGAGGACATCACGCACAACGTCCTCACCATCGCCTCGGTCCCGAAACGCCTCGCCGGTACCGGCCACCCGGAGGAGGTGGAGATCCGCGGCGAGGTCTTCTTCCCCACCAGGGAGTTCGCGCAGCTCAACGAGCGGATGGTCGCCGCCGGCAAGGCCCCGTTCGCCAATCCCCGGAACGCCGCCGCCGGTTCCCTGCGGCAGAAGGATCCCGCCATGACGGCGGAGCGTCCCCTCGACATGTACGTCCACGGCATCGGTGCCCGCACCGGCCTGGCGGCCGAGACGCAGTCGGAGACGTACGACCTCCTGAAGGCCTGGGGGCTCCCCACCTCGCCGTACTACAGGGTCCTCGCCACGCAGGACGAGGTCGTCGACTTCATCGGTCACTACGGGGAGCACCGCCACGACCTCCTGCACGAGATCGACGGCATCGTGGTGAAGGTCGACAGCTTCGCCCTGCAGCGCGCGCTCGGCCACACCTCCCGCGTGCCGCGCTGGTCCGTGGCGTACAAGTACCCGCCGGAGGAGGTGAACACGAGGCTGCTGGACATCCTCGTGAACGTGGGCCGGACCGGCCGTGTCACGCCCTTCGGCCTCATGGAGCCCGTCAAGGTGGCCGGATCCACCGTCGGTATGGCCACGCTGCACAACCAGGAGGTCGTCAAGGCCAAGGGCGTGATGATCGGGGACATCGTGGTGCTGCGGAAGGCCGGCGACGTCATCCCGGAGATCGTGGGCCCGGTCATGGCCCTGCGCGATCCCGAGAAGGTCCGCGCGTTCGTCATGCCCACCGAGTGCCCCTCCTGCGGCACGCCGCTCCAGCCGGCGAAGGAGGGCGACGTCGACATCCGCTGCCCCAACGCCCGGTCCTGTCCCTCCCAGTTGCGTGAGCGCGTGTTCCACCTCGCCGGGCGCGGCGCCTTCGACATCGAGGCGCTCGGGTGGGAAGCGGCGATCGCACTCACCCAGCCCGCGGAACCAGCGGTGCCGCCGATCACCACCGAGGCGGAGATCTTCGACCTCACGCCGGAGAAGCTGGCGGACGTGAAGATCGAGCGGGACAAGAAGGTCAAGGGCGTCGTCACCGGCAGGGAACTCGTGCCCTACTTCTATTCGAAGGGAACGGCGAAGAAGCCCTCGGAGCCGAGCGTAACGACCCGGAAGCTCTTCACGGAGCTGGAGAAGGCGAAGAAGCAGCCGCTCTGGCGCGTGCTCGTGGCGCTGTCCATCCGTCACGTCGGCCCGACGGCGTCACGCGCCCTCGCCACCGCCTTCGGCTCGATGGACCGCATCCGTGCCGCGAGCGAGGAGGAACTCGCGCACGTCGACGGCGTGGGCCCCACCATCGCCGTCGCCCTGAAGGAGTGGTTCGCTGAGGACTGGCACCGCGAGATCGTGGACCGCTGGGCGGCAGCAGGCGTGCGCATGCAGGACGACGTCGACGAGAGCACGCCGCGCACCCTCGAGGGCCTCACCGTCGTGGTGACCGGATCCCTGGAGCAGTACAACCGCGACGAGGCGAAGGAGGCCATCATCACCCGTGGTGGCAAGGCCGCCGGTTCGGTATCGAAGAACACCAGCTACGTGGTGGCGGGCGAGAATGCCGGGACCAAGCTCGAGAAGGCCGAGGCGCTCGGCATCCCCGTGCTCGACGAGGAGGGCTTCATCGCACTCCTCGAGAACGGACCCCCGATCTCCGATCCCGACGACGAGGACGCCGAGGTGGCCACGGAACCCGGGTCCGGAGCGGGAACGGGCCCCGACACCCCGGAAGCCCCGTGACGACCGGGCCGGCAGGTCCTTCGGGGGACGGCCGTGCGCCGACCCCGGAGGCGCTCCTGCACCTGGCACGGCAGGCGGCCGCGGCCGGTGCCGAGGTCCTGGCCCGGCGCGACCCCGCTGCCCTCGATGCCACCAGCAAGAGCTCGGACAGTGACTGGGTGACCGCGTTCGACGTCGCCGCGGAGCGTGCGGTGCGCCGCGTCATCCTGGACTCGCGGCCGCACGACGCCATCACCGGCGAGGAACTCGGCACCACCGTTCCTGCCGGGTCCGGCGCCGCAGGTATCCGCTGGTCGATCGACCCGCTCGACGGCACCACGAACTTCATCCGGAACATCGTCTACTACGGCACGTCCGTGGCGGCGGCCGACGCGGACGGCACCTGGCTGGCGGGCGTCGTGCACGCCCCGGCGCTGCGCCGGATCTACTGGGCGTCCCGCGGCGGCGGAGCGTGGCTGAGCGACCAGGGCAGGGTGCGGCGCCTCACTGGGCCCGGCACCGACCGGAGGAGGATCCTCGGCACCGGCTTCTCGTACCACGCCGCGACGCGGGCGGGGCAGGTGGACGACCTCGGTGCGTTCCTCCATGGCTTCGGCGACCTGCGGACGCTCGGTTCTGCGGCTCTCGATCTCTGCATGGTCGCGGACGGCTCCCTCGACGCCTTCGTGGAGCGCGGGCTGCACGAGCACGACATCGCGGCGGGCGCGCTGATCGCCGAGGAGGCGGGCGTCGTCGTCCTCCGGCCGCCGCTGCGGTCCGTGCTCGACGGCGGGCCCACGGAGGCCGAGCGCCTCGCGGCCGTCACGGCGGCCGGGACGCCCGGCTTCCTCGCGGCCGTTCGGGGGTCTGCAGCACCGACCTCGGCACCGACCACGGAAGGGGCATCATGACGCGGTCCTGGCAGAAGATCCTCTCGACCCTCGCCGGAGCGCGTTCCCGTGAGATCTATGCGCGGGCCGTGCTCGGGGAGCCGCTCGACGCTGCGCCGAAGGAGATCCGGCGCCTCGTCGACGCGGGACTCCTCGCGGCCGACCACGCGGTCGACGGTGAGCTCTTCAAGGAGGTGCTCGCGGCCGCGGCGCCGGGAACGCCGAAGGGCGTGGACCGGTTCTTCCGGGACGGGCGGATCGACGGACTCCCGCGCGCCGGCCAGGACCGGGCCGACCTGCTGGCGCACCTCGCCGAGCGGCTCCTGCCCGCCGACGAGGAGCTGGGCGAGCCTGACGTCAACCGGCTGCTCGCCACGGTCACACGCGACGTCCCGACGCTGCGGCGGGCGCTCGTCGACCACGGCTACGTGGAGCGGTACCCGGACGGCACGGGCTACCGACGCGTCACGGAGACGTCCTGACCTCACGGTGCGGCGGCACGCGACTCGTCGTGTCCACGGACGGTGCTCATGGACGGTGCTCATGGACACACCGGCGGGGCCACCGCTGCCAGGTCGTCGAGCCTGCGGCGGGACCGTCTGGGGAACGCAGAAGGGCTCCCGCACCAGTGCGCGGGAGCCCCTCTGCAGAACGTGACCTGCGTGGTCCTTAGCCGGCGGGGGGTGTGAGGACGGTGTCGATGAGGTAGACGACGGCGTTGGCGGTCTGGACGCCGCCGCAGACGACGTTGGCGTCGTTGACCTTGAGGTCCTGGCCGGATCCGGTGACTTCGAGGTCGGCGCCCTGGACGGTGGTCTGGGTGGTGCCTTCGAGGTCGGCGGGCTGGATCTTGCCGGGGACGACGTGGTAGGTGAGGATGCTGCTCAGGCCCTCGGTGTCGGTCTTGAGTCCTTCGACGGTCTCGGGGGGCAGGGCGCCGAAGGCTTCGTCGACGGGGGCGAAGACGGTGAATTCGCCGCCGTTGAGGGTGTCGATGAGGTCGACGTCGGGGTTGATGCCGCCGGAGACGGCGGCGGTGAGCTGGGTGAGGATGGGGTTGTTGGAGGCGGCGGTGGCGACGGGGTCCAGGGCCATGCCGGCGACGGATCCTGCGCCGTCGGGGACGGTCTCGGCGTAGCCGGCGCAGCCGGGGCCGACGAGGTTCGCGGCGGGGTCCATCATGGCGTCGGCCGAGGCGGAGGGGGCCATGCTGGCTTCGGGGGAAGCGGACGCGCTCTCGGGGCCCGCCGTGCTGCTCTCACTGGCCATGCTGCCCGAGGTGGTCTCGGTCGCATCGGTGCCGCCACATGCTGCGAGACCGAACATCGAGACTGCTGCGATCCCAAGGATCGAGAGATTCCTGCGCTTGGTGAGTTCCATGCTTCTCCTTGATAGGTGGACGGGAACTGATCGCCGCCCTCTGTGTCCGACTTCCCGACGCTGCACTCCACGCCGATGTCTTACTGGTCCTTCGGTGACACCTTCCGGGCAGATGGGTGCCGGACCGAGGTGACGCGCGACACAGCTGCCCGCCATCAGCGGGTGGTGACCTGTCCTACCGCATCCGGGGTTGCGCTAGGACAGTACTGGCCGACGTGCCTGCTGCTGCCTGCCGCCCAGTACCTGCTGTCAGTGCCCTGCTGTCAGTGCCCTGGGAGCTGCGCGTAGAGAGCGGCGGGGTCGTGGGCCAGTGACGCCTTGACCATTGCGCTCCACTCGTCGACGACCACCTCGATCGCGCCCACGGCCAGTCCGTCGAAGGACGCACGGGGTACGAGTGCCGGGTCGATCATCGGTCCGTCGTAACCGGCCATGATGTCGGTGTCCGCCGCACCGAGGTGGACGCCCTGAACGAGCGTGCCCTGCGCCGCGAGGTCCTGCCGCACGCCGTTGGTCATGTTCCACTCGGCAGCCTTCGCGGACGCATAGCCTCCGTTCCCGGGATAGGAGAACCAGGACAGCGCCGACAGCACATTGACGATTCCCCCTCCGCCGTTCGCCGCAAGGGTCGGAGCGAACTCGCGGATCATGTCCAGCGTGCCCCAGAAATGCGTGTCCATCTCGCGGCGGAGCGCGTCGAGGTCGCCCGTGACGAGGGGCGTCGAGGTGGCGATGCCGGCATTGTTGATCAGCAGCGTGACGTCCGACGCCGTCCGTGCCGCTGCCACCACCGCGGCGTGATCGGTGATGTCGAGCCGGAGCACCTCGACGCGGTCCAGGGCCGCGAGATCACGGGCCTCGGGGGTGTCGGTGCGTCGTGTCGCGGCGTAGACCTTCCGGGCTCCCCGTGCAAGGAGCTCGTCGACGAAACGGCGCCCGATGCCTCGGTTGGATCCGGTGACGAGGGCGATCTGGTCGGTGATGTCCATGTGTGGCGTTCTCCATTCTCGCGGCCGGGCCTCGTGCCCTGCCTGCTCGGCTACAGTAGGACTTCACGTTGACGTCAAGGGCAAGTCCGGCCCGGACGTCGAAGGAAAGTCGGAGGAAAGGAGCGCTTGTGCGCATTGGAGACATCGCCGAGCGGACCGGGGTCAGCACCCGGGCTCTGCGCTACTACGAGGAGCAGGGACTCCTGCCGGCGGATCGGACGGCGCGGGGCCAGCGCGTGTACGAGGAGGCAGCCGTGGAGCGGGTCCAGCTGATCCAGCAGCTCTTCTCTGCAGGACTTGCCAGCCGCACGATCGTGGACCTGCTTCCGTGCGTCGACAGGGGTGAGGCGAGCGACGAGGCACTGGCCCTGCTCCAGCGTGAGCGCAACCGGATCACCGAGAGCATCGCCGAACTGGAGAAGGCGCGTGCCCAGCTCGACCGCGTCATCGAGATCTCCCTGCACCCCGACCCGGAGCACTGTCCCGCTCTCCGCGACGAGACGTCATCCCTCCCGGCGTGAGTCTTCCGGTCGGCATCGAACCCAGGCAGTAACGCTGCCCGCCCTCATGAACGGGCGAATCCGTCCGCACAGGACCCCCGATCCCTGTGCGGCCACGCAGCCCCGGCGCATCAGGGCCGGCGGTCGGTTCAGTCTGCGTGTTCTACCGGCAGCCATAGTTCGCAGGTGGCCGTGCTGAAATCCTCGGCGTGATCGAGGACCGCGACGATCTATGGTCCGGGACGGAGGCGCCACGGGTTGGAAGGGAACCAGTCCGTGGCTGTGGCTGCCCAGACTGCCTGCAAAGTAGCCGGGTATTCACCCTCGGTGCGGAATACGGCCCATGTGCCGGCAGGAACATCGGCCGTCCACAGATCGTCGGGGGTCCGGGTCGTGTCGGTGACGGCGACGCCGTGCACGTAGGTCAGCTCGCTGCCCTCGACGTAGTCAGGGTCGACGTCGAGGCTCACCTGGAGCAGCCCGGCCGGCTCGGTGTTGCTCAACTCCTTGAGCCGGGCGTGCTCTGCGGCAGGCACGGAAGCGATGTGCGCCTGGATGTGGGGATTGGCGCCCTGATGGATGAGGGGCACGCGCACGGCGTGGCCCACGAGATTGAACGTCGGCCGCTCTGTGACGCGGGTGTCCATGGTGATGTTCCCTTCGACGGTCAGGCGGAACCTGAGCTGTGACTGAGTGCGAAGGGGACCACCGTCTCGGCGGACAGCGCTGGGCCCGACGCCGTGGACGGAGCGGAACGCTCGGCCGAATGCTTCAACCGATCCGTAGCCATGACGCACCGCGATGCTCAGCAGGTCTTCGTCGCCGAGTACCTCTGCCGCGGCGAGTGTCATCCTGCGGCGCCGGATGTACTCGGACAGCGGCATGCCGGCCAGCGACGAGAACATCCGCCGGAGGTGGTATTCCGTCGTCCCGAGTCCGGTTGCCAGAGCATTGACGTCCGGGTCGCCCGTCAGACGGTCCTCGAGCACCTCGACGAGTCTGTTGAGTGCAGCGATCACGGCTCTCCCTTCACCAGCCATCCTTCCAAGCCGACTCGATCGGCACCCTACTATCGCGGTCCGATCCGATCGCCCCGGCCCTCGGCGTCCTGCCGGTGGGCCGGTTGCCCAGCAGCTCCGCAGGCGACGGGGCATGCATGGTGAGACCGGCCGGCAGGCTGCATTCATCGAATCAGATCGCCCGCTGAGGGCTGCCACACCCGATCACCTGGGTGCCGTGCGTGCAGCACGATTGGCGGCCGCGGTCGCCCGGAAGAGGACCACGGTCTGCGCGATGAGCGCCGCGAAGGCCGTCAGAGGTCCGGCCTGTCCGCCGGCCAGGAGTTGTGCGCCCACCGCGGAGACTATTCCGATGACAGCGACGAGCCTCATTTTCTTCAGTGCTGGGAGGGCGGCCTGATGACCGGCGACCCATGCTTCATCGGATGCCTGCGTGTACCTGGTGCGGATTCCCGCTGCTGCGTTCCGACCGATCGATCCCTCAGCGGCTTGGCGCACGACGAACAGGCAGACGGCCGGCAGGAGGACCATGGTGAGGAGCAGGATGGCGAGCGCGACGGACTCCTCAGACACGCAGATACCAGGTGGCGTTCAGAAAGGACATCACTGCGATGAGGGCGAATACAGCGCCCAGGTTGCCCTGCACCGCAGCGTCACGTGTCACAGCGCGAGTTCTTCCTTCTGCGTGCTGCTGGTGATGATGGTTCGTCCCCCTTGCCATGCCCTCGAGTCTAGCCAGAGCCATCCGCCACGTTGCCAGTAATGATCTGCGTGCTGTCAGGACGTAGCTGGCCAGGGCAGGTCGCGGGGGACACGAAGCTGTCCCCACCCGAAACGACTCTCGGCAATGAAGTCTTGAAGCTCACTCTGCACGAAACGAATGAGCGCATCTTCGCCATCCTCAGGGCGGAGACTGCCGGATCCGCCCTCTTCGCCAAGCACCTGCCACCTGACCCACGTGTCGTTCGTCGTGATGATGGTGTCGCCAGGAAGCTCTCCGCCATTCCCACCGTCGGCGACCCGCTCCAGCCGGAACGTCGACGATTCCAGCTCTGCAGCGCTGAGCAGCGATTCGAAAATGGGCTCGAGGAGTCGCTTCACGTCTCGCACGTACTTCACCTCGGTCATGTGTACACGATAGAGACCTCGAAGCTGTCGGCGCCTGCCGTGATTGCCCGTATGCCGGTCGGTCAGCGGACCCTCGCCATGGTGTCGGATGTGACACTGCTTGAATAGAGCTTGCGAATCGAGCGATCGAGCGAGGGGATATGACGTGACACCAGCAACCGGAGAAGCTCACGATGACTGGGGCCGGGGGACATGGCGCAACCCGCCCGTAGGTGTGGTCGCTGATGGTCGGACTCTGCAGGTGACCGCAGCGGAGAAAAGTGACGCGTGGAGGCACACCTCGTATGGCTTCGTCCATGACAGCGCGCATGCCTTGCTGGCACCGCTACCTGCAGAAGGGGCGATGGAGGTCTCATTTTTGTTGGATTACACCGAG
Source organism: Arthrobacter sp. UYP4 (assembly GCF_057291175.1). Lineage (NCBI taxonomy): Bacteria > Bacillati > Actinomycetota > Actinomycetes > Micrococcales > Micrococcaceae > Arthrobacter > Arthrobacter sp. UYP4. Next base: position 185,820 of record NZ_JBXAVU010000002.1, on the reverse strand, counting down.
CAGTTCGACCAGGCAGGGATCTATCTTCACGTTTCGGAATCCGTGTGGATCAAAGCCGGTGTCGAGGTGTCCGACGGAATCCCCCAGGTGGGGGCCGTCGTCACACATGGGGTCTCTGACTGGTCCGTAGCACCTGTCCCTGAGTGGATCGGCCGGGAAATCACCGTGCGCCTCAGCAGGGCCGATAACGCCGTCACTATCAGAGCCCGCGCTGGGGATGAGCCCTTCCGGCTCGTCCGCGTCGCCCCTCTTGACGAATCCGCGCGTGCTGAAGCCGGCCCGTTCTGCGCCTCTCCCACGCGGGCCAACCTCACGACCACCTTCACCCGATGGGTCGGAACCGATGCAGATGCGACGCTGCACCCTGGACAGGACTAGGGTCACAACCCCCGTCGGTGGGGGGTGCCCGAGATGGTGGAGGATCGCTGACCGGCGGACGTCCCGCCGAAGGTCGACCACAGGTGGCTGGTGCGGCGCCTTGGCAGTACGTGCACTGATCGGTCACGGGGATGGTCAGCAACGCCTGTGACCAGTCACATCTTCGAGGGTCGCGTGGTTCCTATCCGGGCCGTGGTGGGTTGCCGGGGAGGAGGAGGGCTGTGGTGTTCGCGGTGACGATGAGGGCTATGCCTACCCATTCGGGGGTGCCGAGGTGCTCATGGAGCAGTGTCGCGCCGATGAGGGCGGCCAGGACGGGGTTGATGCTCATGAGGATCCCGAAGAGGTTCGCTGGGACCCTGCGTAGTGCGATGAGGTCTGCCACGAACGGGATCGTGGAGGCCAGGACACCGGAGCCGACGGCGTAGAGCACAGTGAGCGCTTCCGGGCGGGTGGTGACGAGTATCCAGGCGCCGATGGGCAGGAACAACGCGGCGGAGATCCCTGTGGCCGTGGCGGTGCCCTGGACCCCTGGGATGCGGTATCCGATGGTCCTGTTGAGCAGGATGTACGCGGCCCAACTGCACGCGGCGATGAGCCCGAGCCCGAGGCCCAGGTAATCGGTGGTGGGTTGGGGCCGCGTGATCGCGATGACGCCGGCACCGGCGATGACAGCGCAGAGTGCGTTGGTCCGGGTCCGGGAACTCAGCAGGGCCACCGCGAGGGGCCCGCAGAACTCCAGGGTCACCGCCAACCCGAGGCCGATGCGTTCGATGGCCAGGTACAGGGTGAGGTTCATGGTCCCGAAGACCAGTGCCAGGAGCACCACCGGCCACCACTGCGCCCGGGTCAACTCCCACACCCGCGGCCGAACGATCGGGAGCAGGATCAGCGCGGCGATGACCTGCCGGACGGCGACGACGCCGACCGGCTCGATGACCGGGAAGGCCAGGGACCCGCTGGTGGCTCCGAGCTGGTTCGAGAGCGCCCCTCCCAATGCAACGCCGATACCCCTTGCCCGGCCGCTGCCCGTGTGTCCAGTTGTCGTCATTGTGGAAGTCTGACCACCATTGACTGCCTGCACATAATGCATGAATGCTCGTGTTGATGCGCTGGACGCATGGATAGGCTGGAGGTGTGGATATGGAACTGCGTCACCTTCGATCCCTCGCGAGTGTCGTCGATTCGGGGACGTTCACCGATGCGGGGATCGAGCTCGGGATCTCCCAGACCGCTGTCTCACGCAATATCGCAGCCCTGGAATCCGTCCTGGGTGTCCGGCTCCTGCACCGCACCACCCGCAGCGTGGAACTGACTCCGGCCGGGGAACGAGTCCTGCGCCATGCCCGCCGGGCCCTGGCTGTCGTCGCTGATCTACGCCAGGAAGTACTCACCGGTGTGAGCACGATCCGGATCGGGTACGCGTGGTCCGCCCTGGGCAAGCACACCCCTGAGTTCCAACGTCGATGGGCTGCAGCCCTCCCGCACCATGAGCTGCGTCTGGTCCGGACGAACACCCCGACCGCAGGACTGAATGAGGGCACCAGTGACCTGGTGATCCTGCGCCGCGTCCCCGAAGCAGTGAACCTCGAGCTGGCCCTGATCGGTGCGGAAAAACGCTACTGCGCGATGTCCGTCGATGACCCACTGGTCACCAAACGCACCGTCACCCTCGCCCAGGTAGCGGAGTCAGCGTTGGCGGTCGATCATCGAACCGGAAGCACCCAACTCGACCTCTGGCCCGAGCACGGCCGGCCACATCGCACTATCCCCACCAACGACGTCGACGACTGGCTCACCCTCATCAGCAGCGGCGCAGCCCGCGGCGTCACCGCAGAATCAACAGCACACCAATACCGCCGCCAAGGCCTCACATACCGGCGCGTCCGCGACGCACCACCCGTGCCCATCTATGTTGGTTGGGACAGAACTGACCCGCCTGCGATCCTGCGGGAGGTCATCACGCTTCTCGCAAACCTCTATCAATGACCCCGTTAAAAGCCTGCACGCAACGGGATCCGCTAGCGGTCACTGGCGGTCGCGGGCCGGGACATGGTCCGGCCAGGTCTCACCGATGCCTCCTGATTCGTACACGTGCTCGACGAACCCTCGTACGTCCGCCGCGAGCTCTTCTCGTGTCATGCGGGCTGCATCGTCCGGGGTGATTTCTCCCGTCCCGAGCGTGGACCGTCCGACAGTAAAGCCGTATGTCCCACTGGCTGGTCCGTTGACCCACAGCAAGTCGTAGGACAGAGCCCCACCGGGCTGGCGTCGCTCGCTGACTCGGAACACTTCGTGCTCGGCCGTGACGTCAAAGGGATCCATCCGGTGATCCTAGGACCCGCTCCTGCATACTGGGGCGCTATGGGGAAGAACTGGATCATTGCTGTCCTGGTGGGAGTGCCACTGATTTGTGTGGCGGGCATGATCTATTGGTTCTTGCACCCCCAACTCACCCTCACGCTCGAAGACGTGATGGAGGCCGAATACACCGAGAAAGACGTCACTACCGACGTCGTGGAGATCACCGATACGGCGTGTAACAGCGACATCAAGTGCGTCGAGGCGTACAGCACGGCTGAAGCCAACTACTACCGCTTCCGGACCCACGCCTCGGCGACGGAATACGAGGCAACCCTCGACGACGGATTCAGCGTCAACTGCTTCGTCATGGACTTCGCTGGCAAAGACGCGTCCGTGGACGACCAGCTGTTCGCGATGCAGATCCTGGCCGGCATGTGGAACGACTACGAAGGCGACTTCCCCACCCGCTGATCGATCCCTCGGCGCGCGTCTCGAAGCGAGCCAAGGGTCGGCTTCCATGCGCTATTGCTCGAGCGCGGCTCGTAGGAGGCGAATGGCTTTCGGTCCAACTCCGTGAAGCGCCTCGAGGTGATCAAGGCCGACGCCCTCCGCATCATCCAGGCTTCGTACCCCCGCCGCCGCTAGGGCCCTGACGGCGGGAGCACCAATGGCCGGGAGAGGTCGCGGGGCGTCCATAGATTGGAGGATACGCTTCGTATCGACCGCCCCGTAAGCCGATCGGCTAGCGGGACGGTGAGGGCTGATCGCTTGTTACTGGCCCCAGGTGGGTCGACGGTAGCTTTACCTTCCTCCCCCGATTGTCCTTCTCGGGAACTGCCTCGGGCATTGGACCAGCCGTGGCCGAGACGGCTCGTTCGTACCCCCCGTCAAAGCCGATCCTTGTGATGTCCCGCAAACGGAACCGGTCCAGAAACGTCTCCCACTGCCCGTGTTCGTTGATTGTGAAGAGCCACAGATGCTTCTTGCTCCACCTGACCGGGATGCCAATGAGGAGTTGTTCGGGGTGCTTGTCTTCTCGGTACAGCGAGATGACATCTGCGGCGTCCAGGGCTGCCCGTATGAGCTGTTCAGGATCGCTGAGGTCGGCGGTCAGGAAGGGGCTGCGCGGGGGCCACTGATTGTTGTCCCGGACGAAGCCTATGAAGGTGTCAAAGACCCAGGCGCGCTTGATTGAACTGGCCCGGAAGGCCACGTAGCCGTCCCGGAGTACCCCCTCGCGGAGTTCCGCCAGAACCACCCATTCCTCGAACAGGCCAACCACCACACCGAACTCGGCTTTTGCGCCGCCTGCGTCGCGAAGGATGCGCAAAGGAAGGGCTTGTTCCTGAGAGAGGACTAGGAGCTTGTTGATCTGCGTCCGGCCCTTGGCTGCTGTACCCATACGTCGAATCTAGATCACCTTCGGTCCGTTCCACTCCTGACTCGACCAGTTACCCGGATCATCACAAAGCAGTGCAGTTCCGAATCAGCACACACTCACATGCCTAGCTCGTCGGCACCCGGTTGACGATCTTCCACCGCACTAGGAGACGATAAGGCTCAAGCCTTTTGTGAGGACACGCTCAGCCCCATCTCCACGGGTGCTACTAGAGTGAACCTGGTTCAGGCTTAGTCATCTTGCTGATTGAAGGAAGATGTATGAAACAATCCATGGTCCTCAAAGCGTTGGCGATGCTTGTTCTGTACGTGGTCATTTGGGGAACGGTCGGCTACCTGGGGGGAGGCTGGGAGGATGCCCGGAGGTACGGTCTCATCGCAGGGCCGATCTTCGCCCTCTTCACGGCTATTCCGTTCATCCTCAAAGCCCGAAGGAATCGCGTCAACTCTGGGGGACCGGCCGACCCTCGAGGTAAAAGAAAGCGCTGAGTCGAGTCCTTCAATGCGTCAATCCACCTCACTGCAACGTGCGCCCCTCGGAGGGATGGGGTTGTGCCCCTGGAATCATCTTTAGTTGAGCAGTGTGGTGTCAGATGTCCAGGATTGTGTTTAGGGCGACCTTGTGGGGCGGAAGAACTCCTGTGTCGAGATCCTCCATGAGATGGATGGAAGCGTACTGCCATGATTTGATACGCCCGGCGTCGTCGAAGACTCGGTATGTGCGCCGTAGTCGGCCTTGCCGGTAGTGAGGGTGTATGAAACTCACCTCGACCTGTGTTTGGGGCCAATCACCGACCACGTCGACGCGGGCATCAGCAACCCCGTCGGTGAGGGGAACCATCTCCCCTCCGGGTGTTCGCCAGTATGACTCGAGGCGATCGAACTCGGCACAGAGGGCCTCGACGGCTGCCTTCTTCTGTTCCTCGGGGAGGTTCACCCTGTCCCACGACACGTAAGGATCGCCGGCGACCACAGGATTGATCTGGGGAGCATCACCTTCGGACCATCCAGGGATGTCTATCTCCTCGATCGGCGTCGATGGAAGCTCGTTCGCCCGAAGGACAGCGGGAAGTCCGCCGGTGGGCACCTCTATCTGCTGATAACGGTAGGTGTATCCGGTACCGCCATACCTGTCGTGAAGCGCTTCCGGGGCGGAGGCATACACCACCAGGTAAGGCGAGGATCCGGCCTCAAAGGCTAGTAACGGGATGCGGTCGATGCTCGTGCGGTGTGTTCGGCCGCCGGCGTCGAGGAGCAGAAGCTCACGTGCTTTCAACCATTGCGCCTGATCGTCCACGTTGACGTCCGAACGACCCGACCAGAGCCATGCGCCGTGCCGTGTTGTCCCGATCAGATGAACATTCATCAGGTCCATGAACCAGGTAACGTCGCCTGCCTGGGAGATATGGATAGCCGTGGAGATCACCTGCGAAGCGGTTCCCTCGTCTTCTCTCATTTCATCCGCCGTCGCCGGCGTGTAAAGAACCCATACTCCGGTGGAGGCCGCAGCAACTCTCATGTGGGGGTTGATCAAGCCCACAGGAAGATCGGCCCAGGTAATGACCCGGTCGGGGTGCTTTAAATTTCGGATGACCGCGACAGGTTCGGAAATGCTCACCCGAATGAGTGAATCCGCGACGACGACGTCCTGCCACCCTGCTGACTCATCCCCCATGGCGAAAGTATCGCACTCCACCCAAAACGCCCGCTGAGGGATCGTTCTCCGTGCGTTATCCAACGTAGTTTGGCCGTGGGACTATGACGCATGACAAGAGTGCAATGGGTCTTCGTCGCGATCGTGTGCGTCGCGATTCTCCTGGTCTTGCTGTTAATCGGTTCACCAGATTCACTTGGACGGCGAAGCACTGACTCTCAGTCTCTACGACTGTCTGCGGAATCGCTTACCTACTGACAGAGAAGCAGAACGTCCGCTGACGAATCGTCTTGCGAACGGACACACCGACAAATGGAGCCAGCCGTAGGATTCACTACGTCTTTCGTATGGCCAGTGGAAGGAATGCGGCGTTTCCCAGCACCTACCCCATAACGAGGTCATCCGTGTGGCCGTAGCGCAGGGACTCGGTTGGCACAGGGGGAAAACGACGGCAGGACCGGAGGACAAAGTGGCAAAATCCCATGACCGGTGGGCGACGGCTTAGCACCATTCCCGCGGGGTCACCGACAACGGACTGAGTGCGGCGCTGCATACGTACTACACGCGCTACTTCCCAGCCGGCGTCTTCATCATCATGGCGTTGACTATCACGGGGGGTTACCTCCTGGCCGGTGGTGGCCCGGTTCATTGGCAGCGCACCTTGAGCCTTGGTGCGATCCTCGTCGGATTCGCTGGGCTAGTGGGAGGCACCATTTACGAGCGAGAACGCCTCGCGCCCAGTGCGCACCTCGGATCCGCGAGCAATCTTCTTTCCCTACTCGAGGAGGAGGAGGGCAAGGCCCTGATGCGTGGAATCAACGGCAAGGGCACGATAGAAGCAGAGCATCTGACAGTCGCCCGGGCCGTAGCGGTCCAGCAGCGGAAGAAAACAGCATCCACTCTGCTGGGTACCCCCTGTTTCTGCTTCTTGTTCTCCTCCGTCGGGACGCCTGCGGGCTGGTTTGCTGTCGCGCTGGTACCCGCTGTCCTGATCATTACTGCGGTATTCATTCGGGACTTCAGGCGCCAAGGGCGTTTCCTGGCAATTACTGCAGAATAATCTGCTTGTCGTCTCTGTCACCGGAGGCGACCGTCGCCCGTCCTCGAGCCCTATCAAAGCAGAAGACAACCGTTACGGGGCACTAGGCCCACCACAAAGCGCCCCGTGCGGTAGCCCGAAAGCGGATCCCCGTCCGAGTAGTACGGCGGCGCGTAGGCTACGAGATGCTGAGTGCCACCAAGCCGTCAGAGATCGGGACGACGTGTGATTTTCGATGAAAGCCGCGCAGCAGCTTGTTCCAAGATGTTCGACAGTTGAGGCTCGTACCCCGAGTAATCAGCGAAACGAAGCACCGCGTACGAGGTGAACGAAGCGGCCAATTCCGTGATGGAGGTGATGGCTTCGGGATCAGGCATTTGGGTGGTGTTGAACTGACCCGGAAGGAACTCATCGCGGGGAACAACGATCTGCAGCTCGTGCGAGGGCCAACGCTTACCGTGTGCCGAGCCGGCCGACGCGCGCCAGAGCCTCTCCGCCGCTTCAGCGTCAAAGGTACCCGCGCCCTTAACCACGACGACAGCCGCCGCCTGTTTCACAAGATCCATGTACCCCGGGGCTCGCTTCACGTCATCCTCGGTGAAAAGCGGTCCTATCTTGCTGACGAGATCCGCACGACGCTTTGCTAGTGCTGTCTTGCGCTCCTGACCAACAGCAGCCTTTTTCTGCTCCTCGAAATCGTGCACGACAAACGACAGGTGACGTCGCGTGCACTCCTCAGCTGTGCGCGCGTCCAACACCCAGATGGCATGCGATGACGACTCAATGGCTGCCCTTGAGAGGGTCTGCGTCGGCCTGAACGTATGCCGCACCTTCTGCTCCGGATGGAACTTCAACGGGGCGACGTGATCGCCCCAGAACTCTAGATGTTCAAGAGCAGAGGTGAGATACCCGCGGCACCAATCCGAACCGCGCTCCGCTGGGTAAACCGCGTTGACCTGAGCGAGATTCGAGCCTGGCATCGGCTCACCAATCTGATGCAGTACGTCGGTCATCAAGCGAGCACTGTGGGCAACGCCAGCCCAGGCCTCCAAGATGTCCCGCGGGACTTCAATACCTTCATCCATCATAAATTCGAGCCTAAGTTACTGACCGCCGCCTATTAGTAGCACGTGCGCCCTGGTCCTCATGATTTGAGTCTATGCACATAGACTCCGCCCGTAAGCCGGTGGCCCACAGCATCAGTCAGATTGTGGCTGGGCGTCGTCGTCGAGTGGCTGTCCTGCTAGGTAGTACCTGCGGATGTTTACTCCCAGCGCGATGATGCAAAGGATCGGCAGGAGAGGGAACACGAAGTCCCCGCGCCATTGGATGAACCAGATGAAGAACGTCCAGAAGAGGACCGTGAAGACGCCGAGCGCGATCAGTGAACGACGGGTAGGAATTTGCGGCAGGGGTTCCAGTCCTCGCTTCCGAAAGTCGTTGAGTTCCTGCACCGCAGCGAGGCTGAGAGGGATGAAGATCGCAAGGAAGAGCGCGATACTGACCACCTCGCTCCAGACGTCTGCTACTCCGAGGGTGTCTGTGACGATGTAGATGAGCGTCCGAATCACCAGTGCCCAAATCACTACCGCGATAATCAACCGCCGCCGTGCGGGGTGGAGTGGTTTGGTTCTGGGCGGCTCGGTCATGGGATCAGCTAACCATGACCTTTTTGATGATCAAGCTCCCGCCGTCCCTTATGTACAGCTGCCCGTAAGCCGGTCCCTTACTCGGACAGTTGCAGATGAGCGGTCGGGGAAGGAGGCGGCCGCACAGACACTGCACTCAAGGATTCCCGTAACACCCGCCCGAGAACATGCCCGGTGAAGGTGCCTTATACGGACACCCTCCTGCCGCCTGTAGGCGGTCCACCGGAGGTGTCCGGGTGCCACTGCGGTCGAACCTCCGCCCGGGGCCGGGACATCACCTGGCCGAGCGTCGTCGAGCCCCTGCCCCATGGCAAACTGAACCGGTGACTTCCGCTCCGTCCGGCAACGCCGTGTCCGACTCCCGCCTCACCATCCGTCCCGTCCAGCCGGAGGACTTCGACGACGTCCGTCGCATCACGCGCGGCGCCTACCTGGAGGCCGGCTACTTCGCCGACGATTCGCACCCCTACATGGCGGTCCTGTCCGACATCGAGCACCGCGCCCAGCACGCCGAGGTGTGGGTCGCCGAGCGGGACGGCGCCGTCGTCGGGTCGGTCGCGCTGACGTTCGCGGGCCAGCGGTACACGGACATCGCCGTCGAGGGTGAGCTCGAGTTCCGGATGCTGGCCGTGGACCCCGCCGTCCAGAGCGGGGGCGTGGGCCGGGCCATGGTCGAGCGCATCATCGAGCATGCGAGGACGCTTCCCGGGATCGAGGCGGTGAGCCTGACGAGCGGTTCGGACATGGTGCGGGCGCACCGCCTCTACGAGTCCATGGGCTTCGTCCGCGTCCCCGAACGCGACTGGGAGGTCCCCAACGAGGACATCCTGCTCTGGGTCTTCCGCCTGCCGCTCTGAGGCGAGGAAGCGCACGGGACGGCGCGTCGTCGTGCCGGGACGTCCCGTCGGATGCCGGGTGCCGGACGCGCCAGCACTAGACTGGAGGGCAGATACCCACTTCCGACTTCCAGGGGAGATCCATGGCTGAGATCAACCGGGACGACGTCGCGCACCTCGCGCGCCTCGCCCACATCGACATGACCGACGACGAGCTCGACCGCATGGCCGGTGAGCTCGCGGTGATCGTCGACTCCATCAAGACCGTGAGCGAGGTGGCGGGCGACGACGTCCCCGCGACGAGCCACCCCATCCCGTTGAGCAACGTGTTCCGCGAGGACGTCGTGGGGGAGACCCTCACCAACGAGGAGGCGCTCCTCGGCGCCCCTGACAACGCGGACGGCCGCTTCAAGGTCCCTGCCATCCTGGACGGGGAGTAACCCATGACCGAGATCATCCACCTCTCCGCCGACACCCTCTCGCAGAAACTCGCGTCGAAGGAGGTCTCCGCCGTCGAGGCCACGCAGGCCTACCTCGACCGCATCGGCGCCGTGGACGGCGCGATCAACGCCTTCCTGCACGTCAACACCCACGAGGCGCTGCTCGTCGCCGCCGAGGTGGACAAGGCCAGGTCCGACGGCGACACCCTGCACCCCCTCGCCGGCGTGCCCATCGCGGTGAAGGACCTCATCGTCACCAAGGGCCAGCCCACCACGGCCGGGTCGAAAATCCTCGAGGGCTGGCAGAGCCCCTATGACGCCACCGTGGTCCGCAAGCTGCGCGCCGCGAGGATGCCGATCCTCGGCAAGACCAACTTGGACGAGTTCGCCATGGGGTCCTCCACGGAGCACTCGGCCTTCGGTCCCACCCGCAACCCGTGGGACCTGGACCGGATCCCCGGCGGGTCCGGCGGCGGGTCCGCAGCGGCCGTCGCGGCGTTCGAAGCCCCGCTGGCCCTCGGCACCGATACCGGCGGCTCCATCCGGCAGCCCGGCGCCGTCACCGGGACGGTCGGCGTGAAGCCCACCTACGGCGGCGTCTCCCGCTACGGTGCGATCGCGATGGCCTCCTCGCTCGACCAGATCGGCCCCGTGTCCCGGACGGTCCTCGACAGCGCCCTGCTGCACGAGGTCATCGGCGGCCACGACCCCCACGACTCGACGTCGCTGACCGATCCCGTCGGCGCACTCGTCGAGGCCGCCCGCCTCGGCCAGGTCGAGGGCATGCGCATCGGCGTCATCAGGGAGCTGCAGGGCGAGGGCTACCAAACCGGTGTCCTGACGCGCTTCTCGGAGTCGCTCGAGCTGCTGCGTTCGGCGGGTGCTGAGATCGTCGAGGTCTCCTGCCCCAACTTCCAGTACGCGCTCGGTGCCTACTACCTGATCATGCCGTCGGAGGCCTCCAGCAACCTCGCGAAGTACGACGGGGTGCGTTTCGGGTTGCGTGTGGTGCCCGACGGCGCCCCGACGATCGAACGCGTCATGGGGGCCACCCGCGCCGCAGGCTTCGGGGACGAGGTCAAGCGCCGCATCATCCTCGGCACCTACGCGCTGAGCGCCGGCTACTACGACGCCTACTACGGCTCGGCGCAGAAGGTCCGCACGCTCATCCAGCGCGATTTCGCCGCAGCCTTCGAGCAGGCCGACGTGCTCATCTCCCCGACAGCCCCGACCACGGCGTTCAAGCTGGGGGAGAAGCTCGACGATCCGCTGGCGATGTACCTGAACGACGTCGCCACCATCCCGGCGAACATGGCGGGCATCCCCGGCCTGTCGCTGCCGGGCGGCCTCGCGGACGAGGACGGGCTGCCGGTCGGCATCCAGCTCCTCGCGCCGGCCCGCCAGGACGCGCGCCTCTACCGGGTGGGCGCCGTCCTCGAATCACTACTCGAAGACACGTGGGGCGGCCCGCTGCTGGCCCAGGCCCCGGCCATTCCAGGAAGCGCAGGTGGGAAGTAATGACTGCTGTAACCGATGAGGTCCTGACCTTCGACGAGGCCATGGAGAAGTACGATCCCGTGCTCGGGTTCGAGGTCCACGTGGAGCTCAACACGAGGACCAAGATGTTCTCCTCCGCACCCAACGCCTTCGGGGACGTGCCCAACACCAACGTGACGCCCGTGGACCTCGGCCTGCCCGGCGTCCTGCCCGTCGTCAACGGCGTCGCCGTGGAGTCCGCGATCAAGATCGGCCTCGCGCTGAACTGCAAGATCGCCGAGAAGTGCTACTTCGCCCGGAAGAACTACTTCTACCCGGACACCCCGAAGAACTTCCAGACCTCCCAGTTCGAGGACCCCATCGCGTACGACGGCTCCATCGACATCGAGCTCGCCGACGGCACCGTCTTCACGGTCGAGATCGAGCGCGCCCACATGGAGGAGGACGCAGGCAAGCTCACCCACATGGGTGGCTCCACGGGCCGCATCCAGGGCGCCGAGTTCTCGCTCGTGGACTACAACCGCGCCGGCGTGCCCCTCATCGAGATCGTCACCAAGCCGATCGAGGGGGCCGGATCGCGAGCCCCCGAGCTCGCGAAGGCCTACGTCGCCGCGATCCGCGAGATCGTCAAGAACCTCGGTGTCTCCGACGCCCGCATGGAGCGCGGCAACGTCCGCTGCGACGCCAACGTCTCCCTCCGCCCGCACGGCCAGGAGAAGTTCGGCACCCGCACCGAGACCAAGAACGTGAACTCGCTGCGCGCCGTCGAGCACGCGGTCCGCTACGAGATCCAGCGGCACGCCGCCGTCCTGGACTCCGGCACGCCGATCCTGCAGGAGACGCGCCACTGGCACGAGGACACGCGTTCGACGACATCAGGGCGCCCCAAGTCCGACGCCGACGACTACCGCTACTTCCCCGAGCCCGACCTCGTGCCCGTCGTGACGAACGATGCCTGGATCGAGAAGCTGCGCGCCGAGCTCCCCGAGCCCCCGGCGGAACGCCGCAAGCGCCTGCAGGCCGACTGGGGCTACTCCGACGCGGAGTTCCGCGACGTCGTCAATGCCGGCGTGATGTCCTCGATCGAGGACACCGTGGCCGCCGGCGTGAGTGCCGCCGTCGCCCGCAAGTGGTGGATGGGCGAGATCTCCCGCCGTGCCAAGCTCGCCGACCTCGAGCCCGCCGAACTGGGCGTGACACCCGAACTGATCGTAGAGCTGAACGCGCTCATCGAGTCCGGCAAGATCAACGACAAGCTCTCCCGCGACGTGCTCGACGGCGTCCTCGCCGGCGAGGGCACGCCGGCGGAGGTCGTCGAGCAGCGCGGGCTCGCCGTCGTGTCCGACGACGGCCCGCTGCTCGAGGCGATCGACGGCGCCCTCGCGGCCCAGCCCGATGTCGCCGACAAGATCCGCGGCGGCAAGGTCCAGGCCGTCGGCGCGATCGTGGGCGGCGTCATGAAGGCGACGCGCGGACAGGCCGACGCCGGCCGCGTCCGTGAGCTCATCCTGCAGCGCCTCGGCGTCGAGGGATAGCTCCAGCAGGATCCGGGAGGGTGCGATGGCGGTTCTGCCGAGGGCGGAGATCGACATCCCACCCTCCCTCGTCGTATCGCTGCTGGCAGACCAGCACCCGGACCTCGCGGACCGCGCCCTGCGGCCCGCGGGCCACGGCTGGGACAACGAGCTCTTCCGGCTCGGACCGGACCTCGTGGTGCGGCTGCCCCGGCGGCAGGTCGCCGACGCGCTGATGGTCGCCGAACACCAGTGGCTGCCCGTTATCACGGCGCGGCTGACCGTGCCGACGTCGGCGCCGCTCCGGTGCGGTGTGCCCGGTCCCGGCTACCCCTGGCACTGGTCCGTCAGTCGGTGGATCGAGGGGGAGTCCGGCATCACCGTGCCCCGCGCCCGTCGCCTGCCGGCGGCCCGCCCGCTCGCACGGTTCCTCGCGGAGTTCCAGCAGCCCGCTCCGCCCGGTGCCCCTGTCAGCCCCGTGGGCCGGGGCGGGCCGCTGGCGGCGCGCGACCACGTCCTGCGGGACCGGCTCGCATCGCTGCCGAACGCCCCGGAGAGCCTTCTGCTCCGGGTATGGGACGAGGCCCTGGCCGCTCCGGCCTGGACGGGGCCGGACCTCTGGCTGCACGGCGACCTGCACCCGGCGAATCTCGTGCTCGGACCGGACGGCGTGCTGGCCGGCGTCGTCGACTTCGGGGACCTGTGCTCCGGTGATCCGGCGACCGACCTCGCCGCCGCATGGCTCGTGTTCGACGCGGCGGGCAGGTCTGTCTTCCGCACGGAACTCGAGGCCCTGCGGCCGGTCGACGCCGCCACCTGGGCGCGGGCGCGGGGCTGGGCGACGAGCATGGGCAGCGCCCTGGCGGCCTCGTCCGACGACGCCCCGGAGTTCCTCGCCCTCGGACTCGAGGTCCTCTCGGCGGTGCTCGAGGACTGACAACGGCCCCGCCGTGCGCTCGAGCCCACGCGTGCCCGCCGTCGTCCGCTGATAGTGTTGCTGCCGGGCATATCCCGCCCGGCACTCGTACCGCACAGGCCCGGCCCATCCCGCCGGAGGCCCGGAGCGGCATGGAAGGAATGTCCAGTGAAGGCGCTGTACAAGTCCGGGGCGCACCCCGGTTTCGAACTCGTGGACCGACCCGAGCCCGAGGCAGGGTGGGGCGAGGTCAAGATCCGCGTGATGACCACCGGCATCTGCGGCACCGACCTCCATATCGAGAGCTGGGACCCCTGGGCGCAGGGCATGATCTCGGCACCGCTGATCCCCGGCCACGAGTTCTACGGCGAGGTCGTGGCCCTCGGCGAGGGTATCCGCGGCGTCCGGGTCGGCGACCGGGTGTCGGGGGAGGGCCACATCGTCTGCGGCGTGTGCCGCAACTGCCGTGCCGGCCGCCGCCAGATGTGCATCCACACCTCGAGCGTCGGCGTGCAGCGCGACGGCGCCTTCGCGGAATTCGTCGTCGTCCCCGAGACCAACGTCTGGGTGCACGACGCGACCATCACCCCGGAACTCGGCGCCGTCTTCGACCCCTTCGGCAACGCCGTCCACACCGCGCTCAGCTTCCCGCTCGTCGGCGAGGACGTCCTCATCACCGGGGCCGGCCCCATCGGTCTCATGGCCGTCGCCGTCGCCCGCCACGCCGGGGCCCGGAAGATCGCCATCACCGACGTCTCCGCCCCGCGCCTCGAGCTCGCCCGCGGCGTGGGCGCCGACATCGCCGTCGACGTCAGCCGCATGCGCATCGCCGAGGCCCAGCGCGCACTCGGCATGAAGGAGGGCTTCGACGTCGGGATGGAGATGTCCGGGCACGCCACGGCCCTGCCCGAGATGATCGACAACATGAACCACGGCGGGCGGATCGCCATGCTCGGCCTGCCCTCGGGGCCCATCTCGATCGACTGGGGCAAGGTGGTCACGCACATGCTCACCCTCAAAGGCATCTACGGGCGGGAGATGTTCGAGACCTGGTACGCCATGAGCGCCATGCTCCAGTCCAACCGGACGCTGCGCGAGGCGGTGTCGTCGGTGGTCACCGACTGCCTGCCCGCGGGCGAATGGCAGCGGGGCTTCATGACAGCGCGCGACGGCGCGAGCGGCAAAGTGGTCCTCGACTGGACCACCTTCTAGGGAAACGGGAACACCATGTACTCAGCAGTCCGCGACCAGCTCGCCGGTGAGCTCGACGCCATCCGAAGCGCCGGCCTCTTCAAGCACGAGCGGCGCATCTCCTCGCCCCAGTCCAGCACCATCACAGCGGGAGCCCTCGGCGCAGGTGACGCGCGGGTGCTCAATTTCTGTGCGAACAACTACCTCGGCCTCGCCGACCATCCGGAGATCATCGCGGCGGCCAAGACGGCCCTCGAGGAGCGGGGCTTCGGCATGGCCTCGGTCCGCTTCATCTGCGGCACCCAGGACCTGCACCTCGACCTCGAGCGGCGCGTCTCGCAGTTCCTCGGCACCGAGGACACCATCCTGTTCTCCTCCTGCTTCGACGCGAACGGCGGCGTCTTCGAATCGCTCCTCGGCGCGGAGGACGCCGTGATCTCCGACGCACTCAACCACGCGTCGATCATCGACGGCATCCGCCTGTCCAAGGCCCAGCGCTTCCGCTACGCGAACCGCGACATGGCGGACCTCGAGGCGAAGCTGCAGGAGGCGTCGGGAGCCCGGCGGCGCCTGATCGTCACGGACGGCGTCTTCTCCATGGACGGCTATCTCGCGCCGCTCGAAGCCATCTGCGACCTCGCCGAGCGGTACGACGCGATGGTCATGGTCGACGACTCGCACGCCGTCGGCTTCATGGGTGCGACCGGCGCCGGGACCCCGGAGCACGCGGGTGTCGCGAGCCGGGTGGACATCTTCACCGGGACCTTCGGCAAGGCGCTCGGTGGTGCGTCCGGTGGCTACGTCGCCGCCCGCGCCGAGATCGTCGCCCTCCTGCGCCAGCGGGCCCGCCCGTACCTGTTCTCCAACTCCCTCGCGCCGTCCATCGTCGCCGCGACCCTGACGGCACTGGACCTCGTGCAGAACAGCGGGGAGCTCCGGGAGACCCTCGCCCGTAATGCGGCCCTCTTCCGCCGCCGCATGACCGAGGAGGGCTTCGAGCTCCTCGAGGGCGAGCACGCGATCATCCCGGTCATGTTCGGCGACGCCGTGCTCGCCGCCCGCACCGCCGACGCCATGCTCGCGCACGGCGTGTTCGTCACGGCGTTCAGCTACCCCGTGGTGCCGAAGGGCGCCGCCCGCATCCGCGTGCAGCTCTCCGCAGCGCACACCGGCGAGGACATCGAGGCCTGCGTGCAGGCCTTCGTCGCCGCGCGCGCCGAGGTGGACGCGGGCAGTCCGGGAGCGGATGGCGGGCAGGCGTCCGACGCCGGCGCGCCGGGCGCGCACGTGGGTGGCGCGTAATCCGGCCCCACCTCGCGGGGTGCTGCAGGTCCTAGGCGCGCACGTCCCCGTCGACATACATCCAGCGCCCTTCCACCCGGACGAATCGGCTGCGCTCCTGCAGCAGCCCCGACCGCCCGGCTCTCCGGAACGATGCTCGGTACTCCACCACGCCGGCGTCGTCGCAGTCGCCGCCGAGGACCGTGTCGACGATCTGCAGGCGACGCCACTCGACGTCCCCGTCGAGATCGACGGTATCCGGACGTGTCGATGGGTCCCACGAATCGAGCAGGTACCTCTCGAGCCCGAGAGCGAACGCCGAGAACCGTGAGCGCATCAGTGCTGACGCCGTCGAAGCTGCCCCTCCCCGGTGGAGCGGCCCGCAGCATTCCCCATACGGCAGAACGGTTCCGCAGGGGCAGTCGTCGAGCGTCATACGCTTCCTTTCCTGACCGGGAAGGGTCGATCGCTCAGGAGTTTTCGTCGGAGACGCGAATGATGACCTTGCCGGTCACACCGTTCTCGACGGCGTCGTGAGCGGCGCCGGTCTCCTCGAGCGGAAACCAGGAGAGGGGGAGTCCGGCAGCCTTCCCGACAGGCAATACCCCGCTGCTCAGCGCCGCCGTGATGTCCTCCGCCGCAGCGGCGAGCGCATCCTGACCCACCGTGTAGAGCAGCAGGCCCTGCCAGCGGACGTTCTTTGCGAAACTCGCGACCACGGGGGCGGTGAAGTCGTCACCATTGTTGTTCGCGTAGTACGCGATGGAGCCATGGTTGGCGATCACCTCGACGTCGAGCGCCGCGTTCTGCCCGGGAGACACCTCCACGACATGGTCGACGCCGCCTGGAGCAACCTCGCGGATGTGGTGGGCGAGGGAGTCGTCGGGGTAGCGGAGCACGTGGTGGGCCCCCGCAGCGAGACCGAGCTCGGCCTTCGCGTCGCTGCTGACCGTTGCGATGACGGTTGCGCCCGCCCAGGCGGCGAGTTGGATCGCCGCGTGGCCGACGGCTCCGGCGCCGCCCTGGACGAGAACTGTGCGTCCCTCGAGGGCGCCGGGAGCGAGTCGCGACGGCCCCTGCTCGTGGACGGTCAGGGCGCGGTGCGCCGTCATCGCCGGTACACCCAGGCTGGCTGCCACCTCGAGATCGACGCCGTCCGGCAGGCGGACAGCCCGTTCGGCGGGAATCACGGTGAACTCCTGGGCGGTGCCCGTCGGGCGGCCGTGAGCAGCGAGGTAGATCCATACCCGGTCGCCTACCTGCGGCTCGATGACGCCCTCCCCGACCGCGTCGACGACTCCGGCGCCGTCCTGGTTGGGGACTACCTCGGGGAACGGGAGGTCGCCGTCAGCGCGGGCCTTCCAATCCGTCGGATTCACGCCGGAGTTGACGATGCGGACCCGCACTTCGCCCGGACCGGGCGTCGCGACGTCGCGGTCGACGAGAGAGAGAACGGAGGAGGGACCGGTGGAGGAGTAGACGATTGCTTTCACGACTAGCCGGAACTATCGGTGCCCGGACGGTATTCCCGGGGCTCGGGGTCCGCCCTATCGACGGGGAGAGCACACCGGACGCCCCCCGGATGGGGGAGCGCCATCCTAGGATGACGGGATGAGCCCCCTCGAGTGCGACGTCCTGATCATCGGCGGAGGCATCGCCGGCCTGTCGCTGGCGTCCGCCCTGGCGCCGTTCGCCGGCGTGGTGCTCGTCGAAGCGGAGTCCTCGCTCGGGTACCACACGTCGTCCCGCTCGGCGCGCCAGCTCATCCCGAGCTACGGCCCCGGGCCCGTCGTGGACCTCACCCGCCGCACGCTGGACCTGCTGGCCGGCGTGCAGTCCTCCACGGGACTGCCGCTGACCGTCCCGCGGTCCTTCCTGCTCGTCGGATCCGAAGCCGACGTCGCGGCGAAGGCGAACGCATCGATGCGCGGGGTGTCCCACGCGGAAGCGCTCGCGCTGTGCCCCCAGCTCCGTCCCGCGTCGTTCGAGGCCGCCGCGATCGACACGGACTGCGTCGGCACCGACACCGACCTCCTGCTCGAGTACCACCGGCGGAGCGCCGGCGACGACGGCGTCATCATCCTGACCGGGGCACCCGTGACCTCCGCACGCTACGACGGTGGCGGCTGGAGCGTCCGTGCGGGATACCGGGCCATCCGTGCCGGCGTCGTGGTCGATGCGGCGGGAGCATGGGCCGACGGCGTGGCGGAGCTGTGCGGGGTCGCACCGCAGGGCCTCGTGCCGCTGCGTCGCACCGCCGCGATCGTGGCGGCGGAGAACGCACCGCGGGTCGGAACGCCGATGGTCGCCGCCGCCGACGATTCCTTCTACTACCGGCCCGACGCCGACGGCGTGCTCATCTCGCCCAGCGAGGCGGAACCCGCCGAGCCGGGTGACGCACAACCCCGTCCGGGGGACGTTGAACGGCTCGTCGCGTACCTCGATCGGGTGACGACCCTCGGCATCACGTCGATCCGGCGGTCCTGGACGGGCCTTCGGACACAGCGGGACAGCGGTCTGCCGGTCGTGGGCTTCGATCCCGCCCACCCCGCGTTCTTCTGGCTCGCGGGGCAGGGCGGCTACGGCTTCCAGACGTCGTCGGGCATTGCAGAACTCGCGGCCGTCCTGCTCACCGGAGCCGATCCCGAGGATCTCGGCGCCGATCCCGGACGGGTCGCGGCCGCCGCGGCAGCCCTCCGCCCCGCCTGAGCCCGACGACGGGATCGCCGTCGCCCGCAACGGTCCGTCACCGTGCGGGACGCCCGCCCCTCGCGCGGGGAGAACTCGTAGAGTTGGAGCCGGAGGCTCCGCGGCGCACGTGCCGCGCGGCCTGGTCATCGAGCCGCCCGGAGGCGGGCAGAGGGAACGGAACCCAACCATGTCAGCAGGTGGAGGCAAGAAGGCGATCATCGCGGCCCTCGCAGCGAACCTCACGATCGCCGCGCTCAAATTCGTGGCCTACGCGCTCACGCGCTCGTCGTCGATGCTCGCCGAGGGGATCCACTCGGTGGCGGACTCGGGCAACCAGGTCCTCCTGCTCGTGGGAGGCAAGCGTGCCAAACGCCAGGCCAGCCCGGAGCACCCCTTCGGCTACGGCCGGGAGCGGTACATCTACGCCTTCATCGTGTCGATCGTCCTGTTCAGCGTTGGCGGGCTCTTCGCCCTCTACGAGGCGTACCACAAGTACCAGGACCCCCATCCCATCGAGGGATCGTTCTGGTGGGTCCCGCTCGCCGTCCTGATCGGGGCCATCATCGCCGAGTCCTTCTCGTTCCGCACCGCCATCAGGGAGTCCAACCACACGCGGGGGAGCATGAGCTGGGTGCGCTTCGTCCGCACCGCCAAGTCGCCCGAGCTGCCGGTCATCCTCCTCGAGGACTTCGGCGCGCTCCTGGGTCTCCTGTTCGCCCTGATCGGCGTCTCCATGACGCTGCTCACCGACAACGGTGTGTGGGACGCGGCAGGGACCGCCATGATCGGCCTCCTCCTCGTCGCGATCGCCGCCGTCCTCGCGGTCGAGACCAAGAGCCTGCTCCTCGGCGAGAGCGCCTCCGCAGACGCCGTCGCGAAGATCGAGGCAGCCATCAGCGACGACGGCGCCACACGCATCATCCATCTCAAGACCCTCCACCTGGGTCCCGACGAGCTGCTCGTCGCCGCCAAGATCTCGGTCGAGAGCCAGGACACCGGATCGCAGATCGCCGGTGCGATCAACGATGCGGAGCAGCGCATCCGGGCAGCGGTCCCGATCGCCACCGCCATCTACCTCGAACCCGATCTGTACGCTCCCCGCGCCACCGCCACGCCCTCAGCGAACGGGAGCTCCGCAGCGCCCCGACCGGACAGCGGGTCGTCCGGGCAGGTCTAGGATGGGCGCATGAACGTCATCGAAACGCGCCTTCCGGGCATCGGAGTGCGGCGGGAGATCGTCACGGGCTCCGGCCGGAGGGTGGGGATCGTCGCGCAGCGCGACGGCGACCTCGACCTCATCATCTCCAAGGCCGGCGACCCCGACGCGTGCGTCGCCTCCATCCCGCTGACCCCGGACGAGGCGGCGACCATCGGCAATCTCCTCGGTTCGCGCCAGCTCGTCGCGCAGCTGACGGAGGAGCACCGCGACCTTCCCGGCGTCTCCACGCGCCAGTTCCTGATCGAGCGCGGCTCACCGTTCGACGGCCGCCCCCTCGGGGACACACGCATGCGGTCACGGTCCGGTGCGTCGCTCGTCGCCGTGCTGCGCTCCGGCCAGGTACAGGCCTCACCCACGCCCGATTTCACGCTCGCCGCCGGCGACCTGCTGGTGGTGGTGGGCACGTCCGAGGGCCTCGACGCCGCAGCGGACATCCTGCGCAACGGCTGAGCCGCCTGTGCACACGACCGCCCTCACCCTGATCGAACTCGGCGCAATCCTCCTGTTCCTCGGGATCCTCGGGCGGCTCGCCGGCCGGATCGGGCTCTCACCGATCCCGCTCTACCTCATCGGAGGCCTGTTCTTCGGGCAGGGCGGGTTCATCGAACTCGACGGAGTGATCGAGTTCAGCGAGGTCGCCAGCGAGATCGGCGTGGTGCTGCTCCTGCTGATGCTCGGCCTCGAGTACACGGCGAAGGAGCTGGTGACAGGCCTCCGCCAGTCCTGGCTGGCCGGCATCGTGGACTTCGCCCTGAATTTCACGCCGGGCGCGCTCGTCGCCGTCGTCCTGGGCTGGGGTCCCGTCGCCGCGCTCGTGATGGGCGGGGTCACCTACATCTCGTCCTCGGGCATCGCCGCGAAGGTCATCAGCGACCTCGGCAGGCTCGGCAACCGGGAGACGCCCACCGTCCTCGCGATCCTCGTCTTCGAGGACCTCGCCATGGCCATCTACCTCCCCGTCCTGACGGCCGTCCTCGCCGGCCTCAGCTTCGCCGGCGGCCTGGGCACCGTGGGCATCTCGCTGCTCGTGGTCACGCTCGTGCTGGTCATCGCCCTGCGGTGGGGCAACGTCGTCTCGGCCGTCGTGGACAGCACCGACCGGGAGGTGTTCCTCCTGACCCTCATCGGCGCCGCGCTCCTCGTCGCGGGCCTCGCCTCCGCCCTCCAGGTCTCCGCGGCCGTCGGCGCGTTCCTGCTCGGCATCGCCATCTCGGGCGCGACGGCGGAGAACGCCGCGCGCATCCTCGAACCCCTGCGGGACCTGTTCGCCGCCATCTTCTTCGTGGTGTTCGGGCTCAACACGGATCCGTCGTCGATCCCTCCGGTCCTCGCCTTCGCGTTGCTCCTGGCCCTCGTCACGTCGGTCACGAAGATCGCGACCGGCTGGTGGGCCGCGGGACGGCAGGGCATCGGCAGGCTCGGGCGCGCACGTGCAGGCGCAGCGCTCGTGGCGCGCGGCGAGTTCTCCATCGTCATCGCGGGACTCGCGGTGGCGTCCGGGGCCGTCCTTCCCGACCTCGCCGCCCTGGCCACGACCTACGTGCTGCTCATGGCCGTCCTCGGACCCGTCCTGGCACGCCTCGCGGAACCCGCCATGGACCTGCTGGACCGGCGCCCGAGGAGGCGCCCGCAGGAGATGACGGCCTAGGGCGCCGTCCTAGTCGTCGAGGATCTTGCCGATCCGCTCCCGCTTCTCCGCCTGGAAGGTGTCCTCCTCGCGGCCGTAGGCCCAGTACCCGGACAGGGAGACCTGCGAGCGCGCCAGGCCTTTCTCCTTGAACAGGACGTCGCGGAGGGCCTTCATGGCGCCACGCTCGCCGTGCACGAAGGCGTCGACGGCGCCCTCGAGCCACGGCCCGGCGGCGACGGCGTCCGCCAGCAGCGTCGTCGTGCCGGCCGGCCGACCGTCCCGCTGGAGCCAGTGCAGCTCGAGGCCCGCGGGCGCGACGAGGGGGAGGATGTCGGCGGCGCTGTCCACCTCGAGATAGGCGTGCCCCAGGGCGTGCGGGTGGAGCGCCTCGATGCCGGCCGCGATCGCCGGAAGGGCGGAGTCGTCCCCGACGAAGAGGTGCCAGTCGGCGTCCTGGTCCGGCGACCACTTGCCGGACGGGCCCATCAGCACGAGGGCGTCCCCCGGGGAGGCCTTCGCCGCCCACGGACCGGCGACGCCCTCGTCGCCGTGGACCACGAAGTCGATGGCGAGCCGCTGCTCGGCGGGGTCGAGCCAGCGGATGGTGTAGGTCCGCTTCACCAGGCGGTCCTCGGCCGGCAGCGCGTCCTTCAGTGCCGCGAGGTCGTAGGGCGGTACCAGCCCGAGTTCCGGCTTCGCGAAGAGCAGCTTGGCGTACTTGTCCGTGGCGTCGCACTCCTGCAGGTCGGCGAAGCCCGGTCCGCCCGCCACCACCCGCACGAGGTGCGGACTCAGCCACCGGGTCTCCAGGACCGTGAGGACGGCCTGTGGGCGAGGGGGCTTGCGGAACGGTTCGGACACGGGCGAGGACATGGAGCGGCGCTTCTTTCCGGGGAGAGTGGTTAGCCCACCCTAACAAGCTTCACGGGAGGGGTGCTGGGAGCACGGCCGTCGCGGCCGCGAGCAGCGCGCCGTCGTCCACGAGCAGGCGGGCCGCCTCGATCTCCGGAGCGAGGTAGCGGTCCGTGCCGGGACCCTCGACATCGGCGCGCAGCCGGGCCCGCACGGCGGAGATCGGAGCGGAACTGCGCAGGCCACCCTCGGCGCCCGCCCCGCCGTCGCGCATGTCCAGGGCCCGTGCGGCCGTGAGGATCTCGATGGCGAGCACCCGGGTCAATCCGTCGATCGCCCTGCGCAGCTTCAGGCCCGCGGCCCAGCCCATCGACACGTGGTCCTCCTGCATCGCGGACGAGGGGATGGAGTCGACCGATGCCGGGGCGGCGAGCCGCTTCAGCTCGGACACGATGCCCGCCTGCGTGTACTGCGCGATCATGTGGCCCGAGTCCACGCCGGGGTCGTGGGCGAGGAACGCATTGAGCCCGTGGCTGCGGGACTTGTCGAGGAACCGGTCCGTGCGTCGTTCGCTCATGGAGGCGACGTCGGCGACGGCGATCGCCAGGAAGTCCAGGACATAGCCCACGGGTGCGCCGTGGAAGTTCCCGTTCGACTCGATGCGCCCGTCCGGGGTGATCACCGGGTTGTCGATGGCGGAGCCCAGTTCGATCGCGGCGACGGATTCGGCGTGGGCCAGGGTGGCGCGCGCGGCGCCGTGCACCTGGGGAGCGCACCGGAGGGAGTAGGCGTCCTGGACGCGCGTGAAGCGGTGCCGCCCGGTCTCCGAGGTCAGCTGCTCGGCGATGAGCGGGGATCCCTCGAGGAGGGCTCGGATGGACGCGGCGGAGGCCACCTGGCCCGGGTGCGGGCGCAGCGCATGGAGGTCTTCGGCGAAGACCGCATCGGTCCCCAGGAGCCCCTCCACGCTCATCGCCGCCGCGAGGTCCGCGGTCGTGAGGAGGCGGTGCAGGTCGGCCGCGGCGAGGACCAGCATGCCGAGCATGCCGTCCGTCCCGTTGATGAGGGCCAGGCCCTCCTTCTCGCGCAGTTCCACCGGGGCGATGCCTGCAGCGGTGAGGGCCTCGGCGGCGGGGACGAGCTCCCCGGACCGGGTCCGCACGGCGCCCTCGCCCATGAGCGCCAGGGCGACGTGGGAGAGCGGGGCGAGATCCCCCGAGCAGCCGAGGGAGCCGTACTCCCCGATGACCGGCGTGATCCCGGCGTTCAGCAGGGCGGCGTAGGTGGACGCCACAACCGGACGCACGCCCGTGCGTCCGGTGGCGAGGGTCGAGAGCCGGCCGAGCATGAGGCCGCGCACCACTTCGCGGTCCACCTCGGCACCCGAGGACGCCGCGTGGCTGCGGATGAGGCTGCGCTGGAGCTGGCTCCGCTGGTCGAGCGGGATGTGCTTGGTCGCGAGCGCGCCGAATCCGGTGGAGACGCCGTAGTGCGGTGTGCCGTCGTCCACGAGGGACTCGATGACGGCGCGGGACGCGGCCATCGCGGACAGGGCGTCCGCCGCGAGCTCCACCTCCGCGCCATGACGCGCCACTGCGACGACGTCGGCGGGGGACAGCGGGCCGGTCCCGACGATCACGGAGGGGTGCGACATGGTGCCTCGGTTCCTGCGGCTCGCGCCGCTCTTGCCATTGAATGAAAAGGACGTTTCAATAAGTGAAATATATGGCAGGGCTGAATGCAAGGAGGCGACCATGGCAGAATCCTCGACCCGCACCGTCGAGCGGGCGCTCGTGCTCCTCGGGGCCGTCTGCGACGCCGGGTCGCTGACGCTCGCGGACGCCGCGCGGGAGACGGACCTGTCGGCGTCGACGGCCCTGCGCCTGTTGCGCACACTCGAGGGGACGGGATTCGTGCGCCGTGACGCGCTCGGCGCCTACCGGCCCGGACTCCGCGTGGTGCAGCTGGGAGCGCAGGCCCTGGGCCACGAGTCGCTCGTCTCCCTCGCCGAACCCGCACTCGAGCGCCTCGTGGACCGGACGGGCGAATCGGCCTACCTCAGCGTCCCGTCGCACGACGGCGAGGGCGTGTACCTGGCCATGCGCGAGGGCACCCACTCCGTCCGCCACGCCAGCTGGGTGGGCCGGAGCATCCCGCTCGCCGGGACCGCCGTGGGCGCCGTGCTGACCGGCAGCCCGGCCACCGACGGGTTCGTCGTCGTCCGCGACGGCGTCGAGGCGGACGTCACGGCCATCGCCGCGCCGGTGTCACCCGGCGCACGGACCGTCGCCGCCCTCAGCGTGGTCGTCCCCAGCTACCGCATCACCGAGGCGGAGGCACACCGTATCGGTGCGCTCGTCGCGCAGGAGGCGGCCACGCTCCTGACGCGGCAGGACGCCGCCGCCCTGACCGAGGACCTGACAGGAGAACCAGCATGACCAGCAGCACGACGACCCCCACGCACGATCCCTCCCGCTCCATCCGCGCGGCCCGCGGCACGCAGCTGACGGCGAAGAGCTGGCAGACGGAAGCGCCGCTGCGCATGCTGATGAACAACCTCGACCCGGAGGTCGCCGAACGGCCCGAGGACCTCGTGGTCTACGGCGGGACGGGCCGCGCGGCCCGCAGCTGGGAGGCCTACGACGCGATCGTCCGTACGCTCGAGACGCTCGACGACGACGAGACGCTCCTCGTCCAGTCCGGCAAGCCCGTGGGCGTGTTCCGCACCAACCCCTGGGCTCCGCGCGTGCTGCTCGCCAACTCCAATCTCGTCGGGGACTGGGCCACCTGGCCGGAGTTCCGTCGCCTCGAGGCCGAGGGCCTGATGATGTACGGGCAGATGACCGCGGGCTCCTGGATCTACATCGGCACGCAGGGCATCCTGCAGGGCACGTACGAGACGTTCGCCGCGATCGCCCGCAAGCGGTTCGGCGGGAGCCTCGCCGGCACGCTGACGCTCACCGGCGGCTGCGGGGGCATGGGCGGCGCCCAGCCGCTCGCCGTCACCCTGAACGGCGGGGCCGTCCTCATCGTCGACGTCAGCGAGGCGCGCCTGCGCCGCCGCGTCGCGAAGCGGTACCTGGACACCGTCGCGGGCTCGCTCGACGACGCCGTCGCGCAGGTCCTCGCCGCGAAACGCGAGAGGCGCGCGCTGTCCGTCGGCGTCGTCGGCAACGCCGCGACCGTCTTCCCCGAACTGCTGCGGCGCGGACTCGACGTCGACATCGTCACCGACCAGACCTCCGCCCACGATCCGCTGAGCTACCTGCCGGAGGGCATCTCGCCCGACGAGTGGGACCGCGAGGCGACGGCCGACCCCGACGGGTTCACGAAGAAGGCGCAGGTGTCCATGGCCCTCCAGGTCGAGGCGATGGTGGGCTTCCTGGACGCCGGCGCCGAGGTCTTCGACTACGGCAACTCCATTCGGGACGAGGCCCGCACGGGGGGCTACGGGCGGGCATTCGACTTTCCCGGCTTCGTGCCCGCCTACATCCGGCCCCTGTTCTGCGAGGGACTCGGCCCGTTCCGCTGGGTGGCGCTCTCGGGGGACCCGGCGGACATCGCCGTCACCGACGCCGCCCTCAAGGAGCTGTTCCCCGACAACGCGCACCTGCACCGCTGGCTCGACGCCGCCGCGGAGCACGTCGAGTTCGAGGGCCTGCCGGCGCGCATCTGCTGGCTCGGCTACGGTGACCGCGCGAAGGCCGGCCTGCTGTTCAACCGGCTGGTCGCCGAGGGCAGGGTCTCGGCGCCGATCGTCATCGGCCGCGACCACCTCGACTCCGGGTCCGTCGCCTCCCCCTACCGCGAGACGGAGGCGATGGCCGACGGCTCGGACGCCGTCGCCGACTGGCCCCTCCTGAACGCCCTGCTGACGACGTCGTCGGGCGCCACCTGGGTGTCCATCCACCACGGCGGCGGCGTCGGGATCGGTCGCTCCATCCACGCCGGGCAGGTCTCGGTCGCGGACGGGACCGACCTCGCCGCCCAGAAGCTCGAGCGGCTCCTGACGAACGACCCGGGGATGGGCGTCATCCGCCACGTCGACGCCGGCTACGAACGTGCCCGGGAGGTCGCCGCCGAACGCGGCGTGCGCATCCCCATGCAATCCTGAGAAGTCCCACCCGCCACCACCGGAAGGCATCCCGTGCAGACCGTCTCCTCAGTCCTCGACTCCATCAGCGACGTCGGCCGCGACGCGACCCGCGGCGGGTACTCCCGTGGCGTGTACACGGGTGCCGAGCTCTCCCTGCGCGAGTGGTTCGCCGCCGAGGCGCAAGCCCGCGGGCTGTCCGTGGAGACCGACCGCAACGGCATCCTCTGGGCCTGGTGGGACGCGACGGACAGCCGGGACGGCGCCCTGGTGACCGGCAGCCACCTCGACTCCGTCCCCGGCGGCGGCGCCTTCGACGGGCCGCTCGGCGTCGCCTCGGCGCTCGTCGCCGTCGATCTCCTGCGGGAGCGGGGCGTGCAGCCGAACCGGTCGCTCGCCGTCACGGTCTTCCCCGAGGAGGAGGGCTCGCGGTTCGGGGTGTCCTGCCTCGGCTCCCGCCTGCTCACGGGAACGCTCGACCCCGACGCCGTCCGCTCCCTGACCGATACCGACGGCACCACCTTCGCCGAGGCCGCGCGGGCGGCCGGCGTCGATCCGACGCACCTCGGCCGCGACGAGGAGGCCATCCGGCACATCGGCGACTTCGTCGAGCTGCACGTGGAGCAGGGGCGCGGGCTGATCGACCTGGACTCCGCCGTCGCCGTCGGCTCCACCATGCTCGGCCACGGCCGCTGGCGGCTGTCCGTCACCGGACAGGGGAACCATGCGGGGACCACCCTCATGGCCGACCGCGCGGACCCGATGGTCGCCGCCGCCCAGGTGATCCTCGCCGCCCGGCGGATCGCCGCCGAGCAGGACGGCGCGCGGGCCACGGTGGGGCGCCTCCAGCCGGTACCGGGCGGCACGAACGTCATCGCGTCCCGCGTGGACTTCTGGCTCGACGTGCGCCACGAGGAGGACGCCGTCACCGCGGCCCTGATCGAGCGGATCCACGGGCAGGCGCAGAAGATCTGCGCCTTCGAGGGGTGCCGTGCCACGCTGACCGAGGAATCCCGCAGCACCACGGTGCACTTCGACGGCGCGCTGCAGCGCACGCTGGGCAACGCGCTCGGCCGCTCCTTCCCGGGCGCGCCGACGCTGCCGACGGGGGCCGGTCACGACGCGGGCATCCTCGGCAGCATCGCACCGACGGCGATGCTCTTCGTCCGCAACCCCACGGGCATCAGCCACTCGCCCGAGGAGTTCGTGGAGCGCGACGACGCCGATGCGGGTGCGACCGCCCTCGCGGACGTCCTCGAAGACCTCCTGTGACGCTGCTGAACGGCGGCGCCCGCCCAGAGCGCTGGCACGGGCCGGATCAGACAGCAAGCGGGCGGGATGCGGTCAGTGCCGTGTGGTGCGAGTCCGCCTGGCTGGGAGGCGACGGCGTGGCGGACGCGGTCCGCGTGGAGGTCGACGCCGACGGCACGGTGGTCGGCGTCGCGTCCGGTGTCCCGGCGCAGGCCGGCGACGTCGTCCTGTCCGGTGTGGCCTTCCCCGGTGCCGCGAACGCGCATTCGCACGCGTTCCACCGTGCCCTGAGGGGCCGTACCCACGACCGCGGCGGCACCTTCTGGACCTGGCGGGAGAGCATGTACCGCGCGGCGGCGGCCCTGACGCCGGAGCTCTACGAGGAACTGGCCACCGCCGCCTATGCGGAGATGGTCGCGGTGGGCTGGACCAGCGTCGCCGAATTCCACTACGTCCACCACCAGCCCGACGGCACACCCTACGGGCAGGGGGACTCCGGCCCGCACGCCATGGAGCTCGCCCTCGCGCGGGCGGCCGTCCGCGCGGGCATCCGGCTGACCCTGCTGGACACCTGCTACCTCGCCGGGGGCTTCGGGGCTCCCCTCGAGGAGGGGCAGCGCCGGTTCTCGGACGGCACCGCCGCGCAGTGGCTCGACCGGCTCGCGTCCCTCCGTGCCACGGTCGCCGCACTCCACCCGGCCCACCAGGTGTCCGTCGGTGCCGCCATCCACTCCGTGCGCGCCGTCCCCGAGGACCAGCTGGCCGTCATCGCACAGCACCTGCCGGCCGGGCTCCCCCTGCATGTCCACCTCTCCGAGCAGCCCGCGGAGAACGAGGACTGCCTCCGTGCCACCGGCCGCACCCCGACCGCCTTGCTCGACTCCTACGGACTCGTCGGGAGCCGGCTGTCCGCCGTCCACGCGACCCACGTCAGCGAGCGTGACATCGCCGTCCTCGCCGGTGCCGGGGCCGCCGTCGTCCTCTGTCCCACCACCGAGGCGGACCTGGCGGACGGCATCGGCCCGGCCGGCGACCTCCGCGCAGCGGGAGCGACGCTCGCCCTCGGCACCGACCAGCACGCCGTCGTGGACCCATGGCTGGAGATGCGGGCGCTGGAGCACGGGGAGCGCCTGCGCACCGGGCGGCGGGGTCACTTCGGACCGGAGCAGCTGCACGCCATCGCCTCTCTCGGCGGGGCAGCCGCGCAGGCCCGGCCGGGCGCCGGCTTCCGGCCCGGCCGCGCCGCCGACTTCATGGCCGTCGATCCGGGCACCGCGCGCACGGCCGGGTCCTCCCGGGAGCAGCTCGCCTACACCGCGACCGGCCAGGACGTCACGGGTGTCGTCGTCGGGGGAGTCCTCGTGGCGCGCGACGGCGTCCACACCACGCTGGGGAGGCCCGCCGACCTGCTGGTCACGGCCATCGCCCGGCTGGACGAGGCGGCGCAGAGGGAGCACGAGCCTGGCAGGAGCCCGGCGGGCCACAGCCGGGAGCAGCACTGATGTCCGTCCTCATCACGAACATCGGTGAGCTCCTCACCTCGGACCCCGACGGCACCACCCTGCGGGACGCCGCCGTGGTGTTCGAGGGCGAGCGCATCAGCTGGATCGGCCCGTCCGCGCACGCCCCTGCCGCCGACGAGAGCCACGACGCCGGTGGCCGTGCAGGCCTCCCGGGCTGGGTCGACAGCCACACGCACCTCGTGTTCGCCGGCGACCGGACGGCCGAGTTCGAGGCCCGCATGGCGGGGGAGTCCTACGCCGCGGGTGGTATCGCCGTCACCGTCGACGCGACACGTGCCGCCGGCGACTACGACCTCACGCGACTCCTGCTGGCCCGGGTCGCCGAGGCCGCGGCGGGCGGGACCACCTACCTGGAGACGAAGACGGGCTACGGGCTCGACGTCGAGCAGGAGGCGCGCAGTGCGCGCATCGCGGCAGGCGTCGTCGACGAGGTCACGTTCCTCGGTGCGCACCTCGTGCCGCGCGGGGAGGACGCGGACCACTACACCGACCTGGTGTGCGGGCCCATGCTCGACGCCGTCCGCCCCTATGTCCGCTGGGCCGACGTCTTCTGCGAGACGGGAGCCTTCACCGCCGAGCAGTCACGCCGCGTGCTCTCCGCCTCCGCCGCAGCCGGCCTCGGCCTGCGCGTGCACGGCAACCAGCTGGGACCGGGCGACGGCGTCGCGCTCGCCGTCGAGTTCGGCGCCGCCAGCGTGGACCACGTCAACCACCTGACCGACGACGACGTCGAGGCGCTCGCCGGTACCTGGGCCGGCTTCGCTGCGCTGGGCGAACCCGGCACGGCGGCCACCTGCCTGCCCGCCTGCGACCTCTCCACGCGCCAGCCGTTCCCGCCCGCCCGGAGGCTCCTCGACGCCGGCGTGCAGCTCGCGATCGCCAGCAACTGCAACCCCGGTACGTCGTTCACGAGCTCGATGGCCTTCTGCGTGGCCACCGCCGTCCTCCAGATGGGCCTCACCGTGCAGGAGGCGGTCCGCGCCGCGACCTTCGGCGGAGCGCTCGCGCTGCGGCGCCACGCGGGCGACGACGAGGACGGCCGGCGCGCGGTCGGCTCCCTG
The DNA here is from genome assembly GCF_057291175.1 of Arthrobacter sp. UYP4. Classification (NCBI taxonomy): domain Bacteria; kingdom Bacillati; phylum Actinomycetota; class Actinomycetes; order Micrococcales; family Micrococcaceae; genus Arthrobacter; species Arthrobacter sp. UYP4. The sequence goes on along the minus strand of NZ_JBXAVU010000002.1, from coordinate 155,403 downwards.
GCCGTCGGGCACCGTGCAGACCTGCAACTGCTGAACGCGCCCTCGGCCACGCATCTCGCATACCGGCCGGGCATGCCGCTCGTCCATGCCGTCTGGCGGGCCGGGAGCCGCGTGCGGTAGGGGAGGCAGGCGGATGTCCGCGGACTGGGAATCACCAGCCGCCGCTGGAAGGATAGCGCCATGACTGCCGAGTCCTCCCCGTCCGCTCCAGCAGCACCGGGCGGTGCCGTCCACCCGGAGCCACCCGTCCCGAGGCGCCGCATCACCGCCGAGCTGCTCATCGTCTTCGGCCTGTCCCTCGGACAGTCCGGTGTGTACGCGATCGTGAGCCTGGCCGAGAAGCTGACGCGCGGCCCCCTCGCCGCGCAGACCACCACGCTGAACCCGGTGCTCGACGACCGGCAGTACTTCGACCTCACCTACCAGCTGCTGGGAATCTTCTTCGCCCTGGTGCCGGTGGCCCTGGTCCTGTTCCTGCTCAGTGGCCACGGGGTCTCGGCGTTCCGGCGCCTCGGCCTCACGTTCGAGAGGCCCCTGCGGACCATGGGGTTCGGGATCGGCCTGGCGGCGGTCATCGGTATCGGCACGCTCGGGGTCTATGCCGGCGGCCGCGCGCTCGGCATCACCACCGCGCTGGTGCCCGCCGCGCTCGACACCTACTGGTGGACGATCCCCGTGCTCATCCTCTCGGCGGTCCGGCACGCCGTGCTCGAGGAGGTCATCGTGGTGGGGTACCTGTTCCTCCGGCTGCGGGAGCTCGGCTGGTCGACCCCGGCCATCGTCCTCACGAGCGCCCTGGTGAGGGGCAGCTACCACCTGTACCAGGGGTTCGGGCCCTTCCTCGGCAACGTGCTCATGGGCCTGCTGTTCGCCTGGTTCTACACGCGCAGCCGTCGGGTGATGCCGCTCGTCCTGGCACACGCGCTCATCGACATCACGGGTTTCGTCGGATTCACCCTGCTCGGTCCCGCCATCGGGATCGGCGGGTGACCGCCTGAGCGAAGCCTTACCTTCGGTCATTGCGCACGCCGATCATGACTAAATTATCCGGTGGACGCGGTGTTACCGTGAGTCCGTTCAGCGAAGCGGCGGCCCCGATCGGGGCCTCACCGGACCAGCCAGGAGGAATCATGAGCGTCGTCACCAGTGTCTCTGAATGCAGCGTCCACAACTGCTCCTTCAACCACGACGGCTGCACCGCCGTCGCCATCACCGTGTCGGGCAGCGAGGAACACGCGTCCTGCGCCACGTTCATCGACACGTCCATCAGCGGCGGGCTGCCCAAGATGCTCGCGCACGTCGGAGCGTGCCAGCGATCCGAGTGCAGCTACAACCACGACCTGCTGTGCAGCGCCCCGGCCGTCAAGGTGGGCCCCGGCGCCGAGGCCGCGGACTGCCTGACCTACACCCACGCCTGATCACTCCTCACCACAGCAGCGACACAGCAGAAGGGACCGGACATCATGTCCGGTCCCTTCTGCGTCCGCGGCGGAGGTCAGATCTCGATGCGGCCGTCGGCGGTCTCGAAGGTCACGGACATGATGCCCGGGGTGCCGTTGGGTGCGATCCACTGGACCTGGACGCCGTCGAGGGTCTCCTCGACCTCCGTGCCGAGCCATTCCGTGACGCGCTCGGACGAGCCGGCGATCGTGAGGCAGTCCAGCTTGACCGTCGCAGGACGGGCCTTCGACGGGTGCAGGGACTCGGTGCCCTCGTCCCAGCGGAGCAGATAGGGCACCTGCGGATCCGCGATGAGGCCCTTGATGCCGATCTGCTGCCAGGTCAGCTCCTGGCCGTCCGGGAACTTGCGGTTGCCGGGAACCGCACCGCGGCCGAGCCGCTCCTCGAAGGGTCCCAGGTCGTCGACGGCGACGCACCAGCCCATCCAGCCTCCACCGGCCTCGGAACGCGCCCGCACGGCCTGGCCGAACGGCGCCTTGTCCGACGCGGGGTGGTTGAGGACCTCGACGACCTCCAGGTACTGGCCGTTGACCAGCGGGAAGATCATGTTGCGGGTGCCGAAGCGGGGGTGCACACCGCCCTTCACCGGTTCCATGCCGAGCCTGGCCGAGATCCGGTCGGCGGTCGCAGCAAGTCCATCGGGTTCGCAGGCATAAGAGACGTGGTCCAGGCGCATGCCGATATTTTGGCACTAAGTGATCTGCGTCTCGACTAAGGCTTGCCTTACCCGTTCGACCGACCGCAGAAGGGGGTGAGCCGCTCCTTCACGGAGGGTCACACGGGTTGCCGGATGCGCCCCGATGGGCTTTCATGAATGCAGGTCATGAGTGCCAGCACGAAGCCCCGGCTTGCTGGCCGGCAACCCTCCAACCGCGGTGGGGTGCCCCGGGTGAAGACCAGGTTCGGCGCCACACCGGCGTCGTGCAAGCGCGGGCTCCTGCGGGCCCGGTCTCCTGGAACGGTGTCCACCGACGGGAGCATCGGAACCCGGCGGAGCCCCTTCCTACAGGGAGCACCATGTCCGACGATTGGTCCTTCGAGACACGCCAGATCCACGCCGGCCAGGTGCCGGACACCGCCACGGGAGCGCGTGCGCTGCCCATCTACCAGACGTCGTCATTCGTCTTCCCGAGTGCCGAGAGCGCCGCGAACCGGTTCTCGCTGACGGAACTCGCGCCCATCTACACGCGCATCGGCAATCCCACGCAGGAAGCGGTGGAGACGCGGATCGCGAGCCTCGAGGGCGGCGTCGGCGCGCTGCTCCTGGCCTCCGGCCAGGCGGCGGAGACCTTCGCGGTGCTGAACATCGCCGAGGCGGGTGACCACATCGTGGCGAGCCCGAGCCTCTACGGCGGCACGTACAACCTCTTCAAGCACACGCTGAAGAGGTTCGGCATCGAGACCACCTTCGTCGAGGACCCCGACGACCTCGAGCAGTGGCGCGACGCCGTCCGGCCGAACACCAAGCTCTTCTTCGGGGAAGTCGTGTCCAACCCCCGGCAGGACGTCCTCGACATCGAGGGCATCAGCGCGGTCGCGCACGAGAGCGGGATCCCCCTGATCGTGGACAACACGCTGTCCACGCCGTACCTGATCCGGCCCATCGAGTGGGGTGCGGACATCGTGGTGCACTCCGCGACGAAGTACCTCGGGGGCCATGGCAATGCCATCGCCGGGGTCATCGTCGATTCGGGGAACTTCGACTTCGCCCAGTACCCCGAGCGCTTTCCGGGCTTCAACACCCCGGACGAGAGCTACCACGGACTCGTCTACGCACGGGACCTCGGTGTCGGCAGCGCCCTCGGCGCCAACCTCGCCTACATCCTCAAGGCCCGCGTCCAGTTGCTGCGCGACCTCGGCTCGTCCGTGTCGCCGTTCAACGCCTTCCTCATCGCGCAGGGTCTGGAGACCCTCAGCCTGCGCGTGGAGCGCCACGTGCAGAACGCCCAGGCCGTCGCCGAGTGGCTCGAGGGGCACGACGACGTCGAGCGCGTCTCCTATGCGGGCCTCGCCTCGAGTCCCTGGTACGAGCGCGGCAGGAAGTACGGGCGGAACAACGGCACGGGCGCGATCGTCAGCTTCGACATCGTCGGGGGACTCGAGGCCGGCAAGCGCTTCGTCGACGGGCTGGAACTCCACTCGCACGTCGCGAACGTGGGCGATGTGCGCTCGCTCGTGATCCACCCGGCGTCCACGACCCACAGCCAGCTGGGGGCTGAGGCGCAGCTGACCGCCGGAGTGCGCCCGGGCCTCGTGCGCCTCTCCGTGGGCCTCGAGAACATCACCGACATCCTCGCCGACCTCGACGCGGGCTTCCGCGCCGCCAAAGGAGCCTAGCCCTTCGTGACGACCTACCCTCCTGCTCCGCTGCACCCCGGGATCGACGGCGCACGCCCTCCGGGGGACGGGCTCCTGCGCATCGCGCCGATCGGTCCGCTGGCCCTGGAGACGGGCGGCACGCTGCCGGACGTGCAGCTCGCCTTCGAGACCTGGGGCCGGCTGAACCGGGACGGGTCGAACGCCGTGCTCGTGCAGCATGCCCTGACCGGCAGCTCGCACGTGGCACGCGGCGACTCGGAGGAGGAGGGCTGGTGGGATTCGCTCGTGGGTCCCGGCCGCACGGTGGACACCGACCGGTACTTCGTGGTGTCGATCAACATGCTGGGAGGCTGCTACGGCTCGACGGGGCCGGCCAGCCTCGCGCCCGACGGGACGCCGTGGGGCTCGCGCTTCCCCCTGATCACCATCCGGGACTCCGTCCGGGCCGAGGCCCTGCTGGCCGACCGGCTCGGCATCGATCGGTGGCACTCGGTCCTCGGCGGCTCGATGGGCGGGGCGCGCGCCCTGGAATGGGCACTCATGTATCCGCAGCGCGTTCAGCGGTGCGCCGTCATCGCCTGCACCGCCGCCAGTTCGGCCGAACAGATAGCGTTCGCCCAGGCCCAGGTGCAGGCGATCCGGCTCGATCCCGCCTACCGCCGCGGCGACTACTACGACGGTGCCCGTCCGGAGGCGGGCCTCGGCATCGCCCGGCGGATCGCGCACATCACCTACCGCTCGGAACACGAGCTGGAGGCGCGCTTCGGTCGCGCGGAGCAGGACACCGAACAGCCGTTCGGCGCCGTCCTGCCCGCCGACCGCGGTCGCTACCAGGTGGAGAGCTACCTCGACCACCAGGCGGACAAGCTCGTGGGCCGGTTCGACGCCAACAGCTACGTGATCCTGACCGAGGCACTGATGAGCCATGACGCGGCGCGCGACCGCGGCACGCTCGACGACGCCCTGGGCACCGCGACGGCGGAGTTCTTCGTCGCGGCCGTGGACTCGGACCGGCTGTACTACCCTGTGCAGTCGAGGCGCCTGGCCGCCGGGCTGCCGGGCGAGGTGCCCGTCCACATGATCTCCTCACCGGTGGGCCACGACGCCTTCCTGACGCAGATCCACCAGCTCGACGCGGACCTCCGGGCCGCCTTCTACACCCGGTAGCAGATACCGGTTGGGTTTCCACGGACCGGCACCTAGTCTTGGAGGTAAGCCTGCTTAGGAACTCGCGGCAGGCAGGTCCCGGGTCGACGTCCCGGGACCACCGACGTCGAAAGAGGAGCTGTTCATGGAACTGAGCACCATTGGCTGGAACCAGGAAGCACGCGACAAGATCCTGCTGGACTCCGACCGCGCGCTGCAGGGGGCGGTCCGCGAGGCCGTGGAGACGATGGACGGCAAGTCCCGCGACGAGGTCTACGAATTCCTCTTCCAGAAGCTGCAGCCGCAATTCGTCGACTTCAAGCCGGGGCCGGACCTCAGCGCGTGCGCCGACGCCGTGGCCAACGGTGAGGTCTCCCTCGACAGCTAGGAACGACGGGCTGCGCCGCCGGGAGGACTGACCGCCCGGCGGCGGTCAGTCCGCAGCACCCGGCGGCATGCCCGGCCCGAAGATCGGTGCGACGTCCGGCCGCTTCGCGAGGACGCCGTCGCCCGACGACCGGTGCCGGAGCCTGCGCAGGACCCACGGCACGAAGTACTCCCGGGCCCACACGAAGTCCTCCGCCCGCGCCTCCCGCCACGTGCGGGCCGGGAGCTCCTTCGGATGCAGCGGCTCGAGCGTGTGCCGTACGGCGAGGGTGTCCAGGACCATCGCGGCGATGGTGTGGTGGCCGAGCGGCGAGAAGTGCAGGCGGTCGGAGGACCACATCTGGGTGTTGAGCAGTTGCCGCAGCGCCCACATGTCCGCGATCACCGCTTCGTGGCGGGCGGCGACGGTCCGCAGGTTCTCGTTGTAGATGGCCGTCTTCGACCGGATGCTGCCGAGGACGGTCTCCCGGACGTCAGGTCCGGTGAACAGGACGACGGTCGCGCCGGACGCCGAGAGCGTGGCGACGACGGCGTCGAGCCGCTCGGCAAGCTCATCCGGATCGCCGCCGGGCCGCAGCAGGTCGTTGCCGCCGGCCGAGATGGTGACCAGATCCGGCCGCAGCGCCAGGGCGGGCTCCACCTGCTGGTCCACGATCTGCTGCAGCAGGCGGCCGCGCACCGCCAGGTTGGCATAGGCGAAATCGGTCTGTCCCCGGGCCAGTTCCTCGGCCACGCGGTCGGCCCAGCCACGATTGCCCCCGACACTGTCGGGATTGGGGTCGCCGATCCCCTCGGTGAAGGAGTCCCCGAGGGCCACGTAGCGGTGCCAGGGATGGGGCTCGGGGTTCAGGCTCGCATCGATCCCGGCCCCGTTGGGAATGGAATCGGTCCCGGGGGAGTCGGGGACTGCAGCAGGTGTAGGGCTCACCACGACATTCTCCAACTGTCGGGGAGCCGGCGCCAACGCCGATCGTCCGGCCGGTGGCCCGGGCGGACCGTGCCAAAATAGGAGCCATGACTGAACCAGCCCCCGGCACGACTGCGCCCTCCACGAGCTCCTGGGATCCGGTGGTCCTCTGGTCGAAGCCCGAGTCCGAGCGGGAAGGCACGCCGCTGCTCGTCCTGTTCCACGGCTACATGGCCAACGAGGAGGACCTGATGGGGCTGACGGACCACCTTCCGGCCGATTTCACCGTGGCGTCCGTCCGAGCCCCGCAGGCTGAAGGGCCGGGCTTCTCGTGGTTCCCGCTGTCTCGCGGGGCCGACTACTCGGTCGACCGCGTGGTGGAGAGCGTCACCGCCGTGGCCCGGTGGCTCGACACCGTCCGGGCTTCCCACTCCAGCGTCAGCCTCCTGGGCTTCTCCCAGGGCATGGCCGTCGCAACGTCGCTCCTGCGCCACCGGCCCGGCGACTTCGCCTGCGTCGTCGGACTCTCGGGGTTCATCGTGCCGTCCGAGGGCCACGCGTTCTTCCGCGACGACGACGCGGCCGCCGCGCCCGTGCAGTTCTTCTGGGGCCGGGACCAGGAGGACCAGGTCATCACGCCGGAGATGGTCGACCTCACGCACGCCTGGCTGACCACGCACACGAAACTGACGAAGATCCTCTACTCGAACATGTTCCACAGCATCAACCTGCAGGAGCTCGCCCACGTCCGCGAGTTCCTGAGCATGACGGTCCTCGGGCGCCGCTGAGCCTGTGCGGTGCTCCGTCAGCGGGCCGGCCGGCGGTACTAGGACTTGGTCAGGCGGACCGTCTCGCCGTTGACGCTCACGGTGTCACCGGGATGGAGCTGGCGGCCCCGGCGCTCCTCGATCTCGCCGTTGACCTGCACCAGCCCGTTGTCGATCAGGGCCTTGGCCTCCACGCCGTCCTCGGCGAGCGAGGCGAGCTTGAGCAGCTGTCCGAGCCGGATCATGTCGTCGCGGATGGACAGTTCGGTGGTGGCTGCGTTCTCGGTCATGCATCCATGATGCCCGACGGCGGCTACTAGGCTGTACGGGTGTCAGATGCGCGTGTGCTTCCCCCAGCCGTCGGTTTCCCCCTCGCCCTCGCGGCAGGACTCGCCATCCCCGTCCAGGGCAGGATCAACGGAGCGCTCGGCACCGTGCTCGACGACGGCATCGCCGCCGCGCTGATCAGCTTCGGCACGGGCCTCGTGGTGATGGTGGTCCTCACACTGGTGCTCCCGAGCGCACGGGCCGGAGCCCGCCAGATCCTCCCGTCGGTGCGCGAGCGCCGCTTCCCGCCCTACTACGTGGCCGCCGGTGCGATCGGCGCCTTCTTCGTCTTCTCCCAGTCGCTGACCATCGGGATCCTCGGCGTCGCCCTGTTCACCGTCGCGGCCGTCATGGGCCAGTCACTGAGCGGCCTCCTCGTCGACCGGGCGGGGATCGGACCCGGCGGCAAGCGCGCCGCGACGCCCATGCGGGTGATCGGCGTGGTGCTGACGGTCCTGTCCGTCGTCTGGGCCGTCTCCCCGCGCTTCGGTGCCGCCGGAGAGGTGACGGAGTGGCTCGTCCCCGTCCTGCTCCCTGTCGCCGCCGGCGTCCTGATGAGCTTCCAGCAGGCCATGAACGGCACGGCGGCCCTCCACTACGGCACGCCGCTCGCGGCCACCCTGATGAACTTCATCGCCGGCACCGCCGTGCTGCTGACGGCCTGGCTCATCAAGGTCGCCGTCGCGGGCCCGGGCAACCCCCTGCCGTCCGAGTGGTGGTACTACCTCGGCGGGCCCATGGGCTGCATCTTCATCGCGCTCGGTGCGCTGCTCGTACGCAGCCTCGGCGTCCTGCTCACGGGCCTGTGCATGATCGGCGGGCAGCTCGTCGGCTCACTGCTGCTGGACCTGGTGTTCCCGGCTCCCGGCACCATCATCGTGTTCGCCACGATCGCCGGGACGCTGCTGACCCTCGGCGCGATCATCCTCACCACCCTGCCCTGGCCGCGGCGGACACGACCCTGACGACCGGTCCGTCCGGCCGGAGGGGCAGGCAGGGGCCGGCCGGGACCGGCCGGGACGGGCCGGTGCGGAGCAGGACGGACCCGGTAGGCTTGCGGGGTGGCTTTCCGGCCCCCGCAGGGGTGGACGGCCCGTGCACGCGACCCCCACCTGCGGACCGCACCCAGCGGCCTGCTCAGAACTGGAGAAGAACCCATGGCAGCAGCCAAGTCAGCACTCGACCCCATCATCTCCCTCGCCAAGCGGCGCGGCTTCGTGTTCCAGTCGGGGGAGATCTACGGCGGTTCCCGCTCTGCCTGGGATTACGGACCCCTCGGTGCCGAGTTCAAGGAAAACATCAAGCGGCAGTGGTGGCAGACCATGGTGCGCGGACGCGAGGACGTCGTCGGGCTCGATTCCGCCGTGATCCTTCCCCGCCAGGTCTGGGAGGCCTCCGGGCACGTCGAGGTCTTCAGCGATCCGCTCGTGGAGTGCCTGTCCTGCCACAAGCGCTACCGCGCGGACCACCTCGAGGAGGAGTACGAGGAGAAGAAGGGCCGCGCACCGGAGAACGGCCTGAAGGACATCACCTGCGCCAACTGCGGCACCAAGGGCCAGTGGACCGAACCCCAGGAATTCTCGGGACTGCTCAAGACGTTCCTCGGCCCGGTCGCCTCCGAGGAGGGCATGCACTACCTGCGCCCGGAGACCGCGCAGGGCATCTTCGTGAACTTCAACAACGTCCTCACCACCGCGCGCAAGAAGCCGCCGTTCGGCATCGGCCAGATCGGCAAGAGCTTCCGCAACGAGATCACGCCGGGCAACTTCATCTTCCGCACGCGCGAGTTCGAGCAGATGGAGATGGAGTTCTTCGTCGAGCCGGGCACCGACGAGGAATGGCACCGGTACTGGATCGACCAGCGCTTCTCCTGGTACACGGACCTCGGGATCAAGGCCGACAACCTGCGCCTCTTCGAGCACCCGCTCGAGAAGCTCAGCCACTACTCCAAGGGCACCACGGACATTGAGTACCGCTTCGGCTTCTCCGGCTCCGAGTGGGGCGAGCTCGAGGGCATCGCCAACCGTACCGACTTCGACCTCTCCACGCACTCGAAGCACTCCGGCACCGACCTCGGGTACTTCAACCAGGCGACCAACGAGCGCTACACGCCGTACGTGATCGAGCCCGCGGCCGGCCTGACCCGCTCCTTCATGGCCTTCCTCGTGGACTCCTACACCGAGGACGAGGCGCCCAACGCCAAGGGCGGCGTGGACAAGCGCACCGTGCTGAAGCTCGATCCGCGCCTGGCCCCCGTCAAGGCCGCCGTGCTGCCGCTCAGCCGCAACGAGGACCTCTCCCCGAAGGCGAAGGACCTCGCGGCGCAGCTGCGCAAGGGCTGGAACATCGACTTCGACGACGCCGGGGCCATCGGCCGCCGCTACCGCCGCCAGGACGAGATCGGCACGCCGTTCTGCATCACCGTGGACTTCGACACGCTCGAGGACCAGGCGGTCACGATCCGCGAGCGCGACACCATGGCCCAGGAGCGCGTGTCCCTCGACCAGGTACAGGGATACCTCGCCGCGCGCCTGATCGGAGCCTGATGGCCCTCGAATACCGCGCCTGGCAGGAAGGGGACGACCTCGAGCTCATCCAGCTCTGGGGCGGGCCCGAGTCGGCGGCGGCCGAGCAGTTCCGCGGATCCTTCCGCACGCCGTCGGACAGCCCGTGGAACCGCTGCATCACCGTGGTCGACCAGGGCATCCCGGTCGCGGCCGGCTGCGTCTACGGCGCGGCGCTCCACCCGGACCGGCTCTGGTGCTACATCGAGGTCGCCGAGGACCACCGTCGGGCAGGCGTCGGCTCGACACTCCTCACGATGCTCCAGCACGAAGCGGCCGCCTCGCCGTCGGGCGTCACGGCGCTGCGCTCGAAGGTGACGCCCGGGACCACGGGCGCCGCCTTCGCCCGGGCGACCGGCTTCGGCACCCTCCAGCGTTCCCGGCTCGTCGTCGTCGGGCCGGGGGCGCTCGCTGCCCCCTCCTTCGACGACGACGCCGGCCCGCAGCTCGAGGAGGCGGCCACCGGATCCGTGGAACTGACGCGGGCGCTCGCGACCTTCTACGAGTCCGTGCACGCGTGGGACCGCGCGGACATCAGCCTGGGTCGCGCGCAGCAGCTGTTCCTGGGCGATGGGAGCGGAGCAGGCGGAGCGATCGTGCTGCGTGACCGGCCGAAGGCCGACGGCGGGGCCATCGCGGCCTTCGCGGTCAGCTACACGCAGGCCCGGACCGACGACCCGGCGGACGTCCTGCTCGGCTACGACACGACGCTCGCGCCGCAGGAGCAGCAGGCGGCCGTCGCCACCATGATCGCCATGCTCGTGCACCAGTACCCCATCCAGCTCGAGGTCGACGACTCCATGGAGGCGCTGGTCGCCGTCGTCGAACCGCTGCTGGCGACGGGCGCGGCCCGGCTCGCCGGACCGGAGACACTGGTGGTCGCGACGGCCTGAGCGCCGGAAGCGGCCGGACACCACGGGTGCCACGCGACCGTCCGACGACAGAGAGGGCCGCTCCCGGTCCGGCGACCAGGAGCGGCCCTCCGTCGTCCCGCTGCGTCAGCCGCGGTCGTGCCGGCCGGCCTTCCTGTCCGCGATGTCGGCCGCCTCGCGCTCGGCGTCGGTCAGGGCGCTGCCGCCGAGGTGCGCAGGCATCCACCAGGCAGCCGGCCCGGGGGTCAGCGGGAAGTCGGCGATGCACGTCGTGATGCCGTCCTGCAGCTCCTGGCGCAGCTTCTCCGTCTCCTCGGCGACATCGAGCCCGGGCGCATGGTGGATGGCAGGGCCGATGTGGACGCGGACGGGGGACTTCCAGGCCCGACGGACGGAGAAGCCGTGGCCGCGCGTCAGCAGCCTGTGCGCTCCCCACACGGAGATGGGGATGACCGGGACGCCGGCTTCAGCGGCGAGCCGTACGGGGCCGGTCTTGAGCTCGCGGACGGTGTAGCTGCGGGACACACCGGCCTCCGGCAGGACCGCGACGTACTCGCCGGCGCGCAGCTTCGCGAGGGCGTCGTCGTATGCCTGGGCACCCGCCTTCCGGTCCGTGACCACGTGGCCGAGGCCGAACACGAAGGGGCTGACGAACCAGTGGTCCGCCGCACGCTTGGAGATCAGGTACCGCGCCTGGATGCGTGCATGGTTCCACAGGACCAGTTCCGCGAAGGCGAAGTCGAGGTACCCGAAGTGGGTGATGGCGACGACGGCGCCGTGCCCGGGCACCGCCTGACGCGAACGCCCGTCGAGGGGATCGGAGTCCGGCAAGTTCTCGGTGCCGGTGACCCGGACCTGCAGGCGGAGGGCCGCGAAGACGGTCTTGCCCGCGTACACCACGAACCGGTACATGCGGTCGCTCTGCCGCGGCTTCCATCCCATGGTCCGTTTCCTCTTCCGGTCGTCGGAGCGAGCGGAAGGGCCCGCTCGTACCGTGTCTGTACCCTTTGTACCCCGCCCGGCCGGACCTACGCCCGCCGGACCGTGCTTTTCCTGGGCGGGGGTCCGGCAGCCGGGTACACGGTCCGAACCCGGACCCGGACCCGCACCCGGACCCGCGACGGGACCGGTACCGCACCCGGACCCGCGACCGGACCGGTACCGGGCGGGACTCAGGCGGTGATGCCGAGCGGATCGGGAGCACGGTAGAGCCGGGCGGATGCCTCGAGCCGGCGAGCGTCGACGGCGGCACCTGTGTCGTCGGCGAAGTGGCTGAGGAGGAACGACGTACTCAGGCCGTGCCACACGGGGACGCGGCGAACCATGAAATGGCCTGCCCCGAGCATGCGCACGTAGTGGACGTCCCGGGCCACGCCCTGGGCGCGGCGGGCGAAGGACAGGGACGCCGTCGGACTCGTCCACCGGTCCTGGTCACCATGCAGGATGAGGACGCTGCGGTCCCGCAGGGGTTCGACGGCGCTGGTCGGTCCGAGCCACGGGGCGAGCGCCGCCACGGCCCGGACCTGCGGATGGCCGGCGGCGGCGATGGCCGTCCGCCCTCCCATCGAGTGGCCGAGCAGGTAGACCGGCACCGACGGATGCGCTGCGGCGATGCGGTCCAGAGCCCAGCGGGCGTCCCCCAGCGCCGACTCGTCCGCGCCGTTCCACCCCCGGACCCGGTTGCGCAGGGCCCAGACGGCCAGGCCATGGACGGATCCCGCCGCTGCGAGCCGTGCCGCGAACGGACGCATCCGCAGGGGGCTGAGGTGCCGGGGCCGTACGGCCTCGAAACTGTCCGCCCGTCCGCCGTGCAGCACCAGCGCGACACCGCGGACGCCGTCGGACGCGCCGCTCACGGTGACGACGGGGTCGGAATCCTCCGCCCGTCCCGCACTCCGTGCCATCCGCCGTGCCATCCGCCGTCCCCTCCGCCCGCAGGCCGTCCGTGCCCCGGCACGTAGAATCCAAGGGCGTGCGCGGCGAGCGCGGCATCCGCCTGCACGCCACCAGCAGGAACCAAGCTACCCGTTCGAACCGATTCCAGCCGAGGGACATCCGTGGGCTCCAGCCACCTCCATACCACCGGGAATGCCGAGCCGTCGGCCTCCGCGATCGCCACGCGGCGGCGGGCGACCCTGCTGCTCTCGGGTCTCCTCGTACCGCTCGGGGTGATCACCCTCATCGCGATGGTGCTGCTCTGGCCGAGCGGAGACCGCACGTCCCTGTCGGTCGCGAACCCGTATGCCACGGCGGAGGGGGTCAGTTTCGACCGCGGGACCGTCCTGGCCGTCCGCGAAGGGGACTGTCCCTCCTCCCGGCCCACCGTGGACGCGGGCGGCACCGCGCAGATCTGCACCATCGCCGACACGCAGCCCGCGCTCGGCGGCGACCTCGTCCCCGTCGAGGTGACGCCGGAGCTGGCGAGGACCAATGCGGTCGAGGCGGGCGACGAGATCCGCTACCTGAACCTCGCGAACGTCCTCCAGGGCGGAGCCGCACCGTACGTGTTCGTCGACTTCGTCCGCTCGGTGCCGATCGTCGCGCTCGCCGTCGGGTACGCCGTCGTCGTGGTCGCGGTGGCACGCTGGCGCGGCCTGCGAGCCATGATCGGCCTCGTCGGTGCGCTCGTGATCCTCGCGCAGTTCGTCCTGCCCGGGCTCGTCGAGGGCAAGCCGCCCCTGCTGCTCGGGCTCGTGGGATCCGTGGTGATCATGTACGGCGTGCTCTACTTCGCGCACGGCGTCTCCGCCCGGACCTCCACGGCGCTGCTCGGGACGGTCTTCGGCCTCGGTGTCACCGCGGCCCTCGCCGCCTGGACCACGGACGCCGCCCACCTGACGGGTGTGGGGGACGAGAACGCGTACACGCTCGTCAACGCGTCCGACGAGCTGTCCATCTCCTCGATCATCCTGTGCGGCCTGATCATCTCGGGCCTCGGAGTGCTCAACGACGTCACCATCACGCAGTCCTCCTCCGTGTGGGAGCTCCACGAGCTCGCGCCGAACACCTCCGGGCGCCGCCTCTTCGCCTCCGCCATGAGGATCGGGCGCGACCACATCGCCTCGACGGTCTACACGATCGCGTTCGCCTACGCCGGGGCGGCGCTGCCCGTGCTGATCCTCGTCTCCCTCTACGACCGTGCCCTCCTCGACACCCTCACCAGTGGCGAACTGGCGGAAGAAGTGGTGCGCACCCTGGTGGGTTCGATCGGTCTCGTCCTCGCCATCCCGCTCACCACCGCGATCGCGGTGCTGGTGGTGAAGGCGGTCGGGCCGAGGACGGCGGATGGTGGATCGGGCGACGGCCCGGCCGGGAGCGGGACGACGCCGGCGGTCCTCGCGGCGGGAGCGGGGACGCTGCCGCCGGGCGGGCGCCTCGTGGGGCTCGGCGAGCGGAGTGCCCGCCGGGCGGCGGAGCAGGACGCATGACGAACGCCTGGCGGAAGGCCGCCCGGGAGCGCAGGCGCACAGCGGACACCGCCACCGGATTTGCGGCGCCTTGCGACAATGGAGGGGTGACCGCAGTAACCACCCTCCCCGTCCCCTCCGGCGATCCCGGCTACGGCGACCCCGCGGCTGCGCTGCCCGAGGCAGCCGACGGCGCCCTGAAGCTCGACCTGCCCCCGCTCGCCCTGGGCGGCATCACCGTGGACACGCCGGTGATCCTCGCCCCGATGGCAGGCATCACCAACAAGGCGTTCCGCCGGCTGTGCCGCGAGTACGGCGGCGGGCTCTACGTGTCCGAGATGGTGACCTCCCGCGCGCTCGTGGAGCGCAGCCCGGAGTCGATGCGCATCATCTCGCACGACGACGACGAGAAGGTGCGCTCGGTGCAGCTGTACGGCGTCGACCCGAAGACCGTGGGGGCCGCGGTGCGCCTCCTGGTCGAGGAGGACCGCGCCGACCACATCGACCTCAACTTCGGCTGCCCCGTCCCGAAGGTCACCCGCAAGGGCGGGGGAGCGGCCCTGCCCTGGAAGCTCGACCTCTTCACGGGCATCGTGCAGACCGCCGTGCGGGAGGCGTCGAAGGGGAACGTGCCCCTCACCATCAAGATGCGCAAGGGCATCGACGAGGACCACCTGACGTTCCGCGAGGCCGGCAGGATCGCCCGGGACAGCGGCGTCGCCGCCGTCGCCCTGCATGGGCGCACCGCGTCCCAGTTCTACTCGGGCACGGCCGACTGGAACGCGATCGCCGAGCTGCGCGAGGCCCTGCCGGACATCCCCGTCCTCGGCAACGGGGACATCTGGAGTGCCGAGGACGCCGTGCGCATGGTGCGGCAGACCGGCGTCGACGGCGTCGTCATCGGCCGCGGCTGCCAGGGCCGTCCGTGGCTCTTCGGCGACCTCCGCCACGCCTTCGAGGGCAGCGCGGACCGGTACCGGCCGGGGCTGGGGCAGGTCGCGGACACCGTCTACCGGCACGCGGAGCTCCTCGTGGAGACCTTCGGCAGCGAGATGATGGGGCTGCGGGACATCCGCAAGCACATGGCCTGGTACTTCAAGGGCTACGTCGTGGGTGGGGAACTGCGCGCCAAGCTGGCCACGGTGCCCACCCTCGAGGTCCTGCGCGGGCTGCTCGACGAGCTCGACAAGGATTCGCCGTACCCGGGCCCGGACGCCGAGGGGCCCCGCGGCCGCGCAGGGTCCCCGAAGAGGACCGCGCTGCCCGAGCACTGGCTCGACGGCCGCGTCCTGGACGCAGCACAGCAGGCCGACATCGCCGCCGCCGAGGTGGACGTCTCCGGCGGCTGATCCGGGCTCCCGCCCGCCCCGCCCGATCCACAACGGCGCACGCCCCCGGGCCACTTCCCGATCGTTGCGCTAGAAAGGCATCATGAGCTTCCCCGAACAGCACGCCACCGGCTACGCCGTCGCCGACACCGCGCGGTGGGTGGAGGAGCCGCCCAAGAGCTCGCACCGGACCGACTTCGAACGGGACCGCGCCCGCGTGCTGCACTCCTCGGCGCTGCGCCGCCTCGGTGCCAAGACACAGGTGGTCGCTCCGGACACCGACGACTTCGTGCGCACGCGCCTGACCCATTCCCTCGAGGTCGCGCAGGTCGGCCGCGAGCTCGGCAGGACCCTGGGGTGCGACCCCGACATCGTGGACACCGCGTGCCTGGCCCACGATCTCGGGCACCCGCCCTTCGGCCACAACGGGGAGTCCGCCCTCAACGACATCGCCCACGGCATCGGCGGGTTCGAGGGCAACGCCCAGACCCTGCGCCTCCTCACACGCCTCGAGCCGAAGGTCCTCGCGCCCGACGGCGGCCCGGCGGGCCTCAACCTGACCCGGGCCAGCCTGGACGCCTCCTGCAAGTACCCGTGGGCCGCCTCGTCGGCACCCGTGATCGGGGGCCAGCGCACCACCAAGTTCGGTGCGTACGACGACGACCTGCCGGTCTTCGAGTGGCTGCGCCACGGTGCCCCCGAGGGCCGGTCGTGCCTCGAGGCGCAGGTCATGGACCTCGCCGACGACATCTCCTACTCCGTGCACGACGTCGAGGACGCGATCGTCGCCGGGCACCTGCAGCTGAAGTGGATGGACAGCGCGGACGCCCGCGCCCGCGTGGTGGGCTACACCCAGCAGTGGTACCTCCCCGGCAGTGACCCGGCGGCCGTCGACGCGGCGCTGGCACGCCTGGAACGGACGCCCGTCTGGGTCCGCGAGGCGGACGGCACACGGCGGTCGATGGCTGCCCTGAAGAACATGACCAGCCAGTTGATCGGCCGCTTCTGCCAGAGCGCCATGCAGTCCACGCGCTCCATCTACGGACCGGATCCGCTGACCCGCTACAACGCGGAGATGGTGGTGCCGGAGGAGACCATCATGGAGATCGCCGTGATGAAGGGCCTCGCGACGACCTACGTCATGACCACCGACCACCGCCAGCCGCTGTACGAGCGCCAGCGGGAGATCCTCGCGTCCCTCGTCGCGCAGATCCACGCCGACGGCGACCGCTCCCTCGAGCCGATGTTCGCGGCCGACTGGCGCGGTGCACCGGACGACGACGCCCGCCTGCGCGTCGTCATCGACCAGGTGGCCTCCCTGACGGACGCCTCGGCGCTCGGCCTGCACGAGCGCATCGTCGGCCCGGTCCCGGCCCTCTGGTAGGCGGGGCAGGGGCCGCGGTGCGGCCGGGACGCGGCGAGGCGTTGCGCACGTCCCCTCCCGTGCCGGTCAGGGTGTCGGTGGGGCGGGCCTAAACTGGGTTCCATGGCCGGACTCATCAAGCGGGAAGACATCGATGAGGTACGCCAGCGCACCGACATCAAGGAAGTGGTCGACGCCTACGTCACCCTGAAGTCCGCGGGGATCGGCTCGTGGAAGGGGCTGTGTCCCTTCCACGACGAGCGGTCCCCGTCCTTCCACGTCCGTCCGCAGATGGGTTCCTACCACTGCTTCGGCTGTGGTGAGGGCGGCGACGTCATCTCCTTCGTGCAGAAGCTGGACCACACGTCCTTCAGCGAGACCGTCGAGAAGCTCGCCGCACGCATCGGCTTCGAACTGCACTACGAGGACGGCGGCACCGGGCCCCGCCGCGAGGACGTGGGCAGGCGGCAGCGACTGCTCGACGCCCACAAGATCGCGGCGGAGTTCTACCGCGACCAGCTCCTCGCCCCGGCGGCCGCCACGGCCCGGCAGTTCCTGCAGGAGCGCGGCTTCGACCGCGCTGCCGCGGAGCAGTTCGGCGTCGGCTACGCGCCGCAGGGGTGGGACACGCTCCTGAACCACCTCACCGGGCGGGGCTTCACCCTCGACGAGCTGAAGCTGACCGGCATGTTCAGCGCTTCCTCGAGCAATCCCGGCCGGTTCTACGACCGTTTCCGCGGACGCCTCATCTGGCCGATCCGCGACATCACCGGTGACACCGTCGGGTTCGGGGCGCGGAAGCTCTACGAGGACGACCAGGGGCCGAAGTACCTCAACACCCCCGAGACCTCCCTCTACAAGAAGTCCCAGGTGCTGTACGGCATCGACCTCGCCAAGCGGGAGATCGCCAAGAACCGGCAGCTCGTCGTCGTCGAGGGGTACACCGACGTCATGGCATGCCACCTGGCCGGGGTCGCCACCGCCGTCGCGACCTGCGGCACGGCCTTCGGCACCGACCACATCAAGATCGCCCGCAGGCTCCTGTCCGACGACGGCACCGGGGGCGAGGTGATCTTCACGTTCGACGGCGACGCGGCGGGCCAGAAGGCGGCGCTGCGTGCCTTCGAGGAGGACCAGCGGTTCAACTCCCAGACCTACGTCGCCGTGGAGGCGTCCGGAGCCGACCCGTGCGAGCTGCGCCAGACCCGCGGCGACGACGCCGTGCGCGCCCTCATCGCCGACCGCCGTCCCCTGTTCGAGTTCGCCATCAAGGCGTCCTTCGGGAACTTCGACCTCTCCTCGGGCGAGGGCCAGGTGAAGGCCCTGCGCCATGCCGCCCCGATCGTCGCCCAGATCCGCGACGTGTCGCTGCGGTCCACGTACACCCGTGAGCTCTCGCGCTGGCTCGGCATGCAGTACGTCGGCGAGGACCAGGTGGCCCGTGCTGTGGCCGCCGCGGCACGCCGCGAGGGCAGCTCCGGGCACACGTCCAACGGCCGTCAGCAGAGCGGGCAGGGGAACCCGGGGCAGCAGGGCGGTGCGGGGTCCGGGCCGACGGACCCCGCCGGCGCCGCGTCGGGTTCCCCCGCGTCCGTGGCGTCCGCCACCCCGGGCGAGCCGTACTTCGAGCGGCCCGATCCGCGGGATCCCATCGCCCGGATGGAGCGGGAGGCGCTCGAGGTGGTGCTCCAGCAACCCACCCTCCTCACTGCGGCGCAGTGGGAGAGCTTCTCCACGTCCCGCTTCACCGTCCCGGTCTACGAGGCGCTGCACAACGCCGTCCTCGCGGCGGGGGCGGCGGGTGCGGAGCTGTCGCGATGGGTGGAGTCGGTGCGGGAGGGCGTCCCGGACGTCCTGCGTCCCCTCGTCAGCGAGCTGGCCGTCCGGCCCCTGCCGGCGAAGGACGCCGACGCCATGGTGATGTACTGCCGCGACATCCTGAACCGGCTGACCGAGCTGCGGATCACGCAGCAGAAGGCCGAGAAGCTCGGGCAGCTCCAGCGCATGGATCCCGCGGCCGACCCGGCCCTCTACAACCAGCTGCAACGCGACCTGATGGAGCTCGAGATGCAGCGGCGGCAGCTCCGCGAGGAGTGAGCCGGCCCCGATTTCACTTCCCCCCGGAAGCTATGTAAAGTAGTACTCGCGCTTTCCTCCGTAGCTCAATTGGCAGAGCATTCGACTGTTAATCGAAGGGTTACTGGTTCAAGTCCAGTCGGAGGAGCAAATATGCCCCTGACCTGTGGAAACACGGGTCAGGGGCATTCTTCTTGCCCGCCCGCCCGTGGCGCGCGGACAGACCTGCCGCGGAGGCGGCCGGGCGTGGACCCCTACGGGCTACCGGCCAGGAGGCTGTCAGGGGGCGAGCGTAGGCTGTGCCCATGGACAACGCGGGCAAGCTCATCCTGGTTACCGGAGCAACGGGATACATCGGCGGGCGGCTCGTCACCAAACTCGTCGCCGAGGGGCGCCGCGTGCGCGTGATCGTCCGGTCGCCGCAGAAGCTCAAGGACGTCCCCTGGGCCGGCTCCGTGGACATCGTGCAGGGTGACCTGCAGGACGTCGACACCATGCGGCAGGCGAGCCAGGGCGTGGACACCCTCTACTACCTGGTCCACTCGATGGGCTCGGGGCGGAACTTCGACCGGCGTGAGGCCGACATCGCGGCCACGGTCGCCCGAGCGGCCACCGAGGCCGGTGTCCGTCGCATCGTCTACCTCGGCGGCCTGCACCCCGACGGCGTCGAGCTGTCCACCCACATGCGCTCGCGCACCCAGGTGGGCAGGATCCTCCTCGAGTCCGGCACACCGACCGTCGCCTTCCAGGCCGGTGTCGTCATCGGGTCCGGCTCGGCGTCCTTCGAGATGATCCGCCACCTCTCCGACGTCCTGCCCGTGATGCCCGCGCCGAAGTGGGTCCTGAACCACATCGAGCCGATCGCGGTCCGCGACGTCATCCACTACCTCGTCGGCGCACTCGACCTCGCCGAGGACCTGAACCGGACGTTCGACATCGGGTCACGGGAGGTCCTGACCTACGCCGAGATGATGAACCAGTACGCGGAGGCCGCAGGACTGCCGCGCCGGAAGATCCTGGCCCTGCCGGTCCTCACGCCGCGCCTCGCCGGACACTGGGTGAACCTCGTCACGCCCATCCCGCGCGCCATGGCCATGCCGCTCATCGAGTCGCTGCAGCACGACGCCGTCACCGCCGAACACGACATCGACCAGTACATCGGCGTCCCCGAGGGCGGCCTGACCGGGTACCGCCGGTCGGTGGACCTCGCGCTCGGCAAGATGCGCGGGGGAGAGGTGGAGACGAGCTGGGCCGGCGCCTCGCAGATCGACACCGAGGCGGACCCCCTGCCCTCGGACCCCCAGTGGGCGGGCCACACGGTCTTCACGGATGTCCAGACCTACAGCTCCACGGCTTCCCCGCAGCAGTTGTGGAGCGTGGTCGAGGGTATCGGCGGTGAGAACGGCTGGTACTCCTGGCCGGTCGGCTGGGCGGCGCGCGGTTGGATGGACAAGCTCGCCGGCGGCGTGGGCCTGCGGCGTGGCCGACGCGACGCGAAGGAACTCCTCACCGGGGAGGCGCTCGACTTCTGGCGGGTGGAGGAACTCGTCCGGGGCGAGCGGCTCCGGCTCCGCGCCGAGATGAAGGTCCCCGGCCGTGCCTGGCTGGAGTTCCGGGTGGCGCCGGACGGTTCCGGCAGTTCCTACTACCAGCGGGCGGTCTTCTTCCCGCAGGGCCTCTCGGGCAGGCTCTACTGGCTCGCGGTACTGCCGTTCCACGGCTTCATCTTCACGGCGATGGCCCGGAACATCGCCAAGGCGGCAGAGGCACTGCCTGCGGACGCGGAACCGGAGTCCGCAGCGGCCTGACCGCCTCCTCCCGCCCCGTGCGCAGGCTGCAGGAGGGCGGCGGCGTTCCGTGCCCTGCAGGTGTCCTCCGCACGATGCGGGCGCCACAGCGCGACGCATCGGCCGGCGTCACTGCAGGGCCGGCACCGTCCTCGGGCGGACGACGACCCAGAGGAACGTCACGGCGAGGGCGATGCAGGCGGCCATGACCAGCGCCATCGGCGTGGCCGACTCGATGCCCTCGCCCAGCAGGCCGACGAGGGGGGAGATGACACCCGCCGTCCCGAAGGTCACCGCGCCGAGCAGCGAGGCGGCCGTCCCGGCCTGGGCCCCGTTGTTGATGAGTGCGAGGACCTGGACGCAGGGGAAGATGAAGCCCGTCGCCATGATGTAGAACCAGAGCGGGAGCGCCGTGCCCCAGAACCCGAGGCCCAACTGGTCGAAGGCGATGATGAGCAGCGCCATGACCAGCTGCACCACGGTGGCCATGGCGATCACCCACTGCGGACCGACGCGCCTGAGGACGCGCGAGCTGATCTGGACGCCCGCCACGATACCCAGGGAGTTGATCGCGAACAGCAGGCCGTACTGCTGCTCGTTCAGCCCGTACGGCCCCTGGAAGAGGAACGGCGACGCGGACAGGTAGGAGAAGAGCCCGGAGAAGTTCATGCCGCCGACCAGCAGGATGCCGATGAAGATCCGGTCGCCGAGCACCGCGCGGTAGCGCTGCACGACCGTGAGCCCGGACCGCCGGCGGTTCTCCCGGGGCAGGGTCTCGATGATGAACAGCGACACCGCCAGGATCACGAGCACGCCGTAGCACGCGAGGAACCAGAAGATGCCGGGCCAGGGGAACAGCAGGAGAAGCTGCGAGCCGATCACCGGGGCGAAGATGGGAGCCATCCCGTTGACGAGTGCCATGTAGGAGAGCATCCGCACCAGGGTGTAGCCGCCGAAGAGGTCCCGCACCATGGCCATCGCCACCACGCCGCCGCCTGCCGCGCCGATGCCCTGCAGCACGCGGAACACCATCAGCATGGTGATGTCCTCCGAGGACGCCGCACCGATGGAGGCTCCGACGTGGAGCGTGGTTGCGAGGATGAGCGGGAGGCGCCGGCCGATCTTGTCGCTGAGGGGGCCCACGAGGAGCTGGCCGCCGGCGAAACCGATGATCGTCCCGGTGAGGGTCAGCTGGACCGCGGCCTCGGAGACGCCGAGGTCGGACCGCAGTGCGGGGAAGGCGGGGAGGTAGAGGTCGATCGTGAAGGGGCCGAGGGCCGTCAGGGTGCCGAGGATGAAGACGTAGATGATCTTCTCGCGGCGGGAGAGGGTGTCGCCGGGGTGGGAAATGGTGCTCAAGATGCTGCCTAACGGAACGGGACGTGCTGCCGGGTGACGAGGACGTGATGGTGCGGGGACGGCATCGACCGCGGCGGCGGCCCGGCGACGACGGCGGAGCGGCCCTGCTGTGCGACCAGCCTCCCGGAAGGGAGTATTTGGTTGCTGCGGCGAATCAATGACCCTGCCATCCTATGCCGCCCGTCAACCCTCCGGGCAGGAGGCGGGCCCGTACGAGCGCTGGCGAACTGCTGCTAAGCACGCTTCGGATTGACGTAGGGTGAGGAGGACGGAACGAGCAGGGAGAACGGAACATGAGCGCGAACGACACCGGCCAGGACACAGGGCAGTCACCACGGCACCTCGCACGGGTCATCGGGATCACGGTCGCGGCCGCCGTCGGAGGGCTCCTGTTCGGCTTCGACACGGCCGTCATCAACGGTGCGGTGGACTCCATCCAGGCCGACTTCGACCTGAGCGCCAGTGTCCTCGGCTTCACGGTGGCCATCACGCTGCTCGGCTGCGCTGCCGGCGCCTGGTTCGCCGGAGGCCTCGCCGACCGGTGGGGCCGGAAGAAGGTCATGGTCGCGGCGGCCATCCTCTTCGCGGTCAACTCCGCCGGTTCGGCCTACGCCTTCTCCGAATGGGACCTCATGGCCTGGCGCCTCGTCGGCGGCCTCGCGATCGGCATCGCCTCGGTGATCGTCCCCGGCTACATCGCGGAGATCGCACCCTCCAAGTGGCGGGGCGGACTGGCATCGGTGCAGCAGTTGGCCATCACGATCGGCATCTTCGCGGCCCTGCTGTCCGACGCCTCGCTCGCGAACGCTGCCGGAGGCGCGGGTGGCGAACTCTGGTGGGGACTGTCCGCCTGGCGCTGGATGCTGCTGGTCGGCGTCGTACCGGCGGTCGTCTACGGGGTCCTGGCACTGATCATCCCCGAATCCCCCCAGTTCCTCATCCGGGCCGGTCGGGACGAGGAGGCCGCGCGTATCCTGTCGCGGGTCTCCGGAGTCGGGGACACCACCGGCAAGATCCGGCAGATCAGGGAGAGCTTCGAGCGCGAGGACCGGGCGAGCTACCGCGACCTCCGCGGGCCGGCCTTCGGCCTGCAGCCCATCCTGTGGATCGGCATGGCCATCGCGGCGCTGCAGCAGCTGGTGGGCATCAACGCGATCTTCTACTACTCGACGACGCTCTGGAAGTCGGTCGGCTTCAGCGAGGGCGACTCGTTCACGACGTCCGTGATCACCTCGATCATCAACGTCGCCATGACCTTCGTCGCGATCTTCTTCGTCGACCGCGTCGGACGGCGGAGACTGCTCCTCATCGGTTCGGTCGGCATGGCCGTCGGGCTCCTCGCCGCGACTCTCGCCTTTTTGCAGGCCGACGGATCCGGCGAGGACATCACGCTCCCCGGCGCCTGGGGGCCCATCGCGCTCGTCGGCGCGAACCTCTTCGTCATCTTCTTCGCGGCCACGTGGGGCCCGGTCATGTGGGTCACCCTCGGCGAGATGTTCCCGAACCGTATCCGGTCGATCGCGCTGGGCGTCGCCACGATGGTCAACTGGGTCTTCAACTTCATCGTCACCCTGACCTTCCCCTGGGTCAGCGAGAACCTCGGCCTCTGGACGATGTACGCGGCGTTCACGGTCTTCGCGGTCCTCTCCTTCGTCTTCGTCCGGACCAGGCTCCCCGAGTTCGCCGGCAAGGACCTCGAGGACAACGCGGAGCTGACGTCCGCCTGACGGCGCCGGCACTAGCGCACCGGGAGCCCTGCGGTCCCGCATCAGCAGGGCCGCCGGGTGGCGGAACCCGGGCAGCCGGCCGGTGGTAATTTTGGTTCAGCGAATTTCCAGCAAGATCCACACGAATGGAGGCAGGGCCTATGAACAGCTCGGCTAGTACGCGCGGCAAGCGGTCCACGGGCTCGCTCTCGCTGTTTGGACTCCTCAGGCTCCTGGCACGCCTGACGCCGCGACAGGTCAGCGACGAGTTCTCGATCGCCCTCGAGCAGATGAAGCAGAAGGGGATTAAGGCGGGAATCGCCGCCGCGTTCCTCGTGGTCGCACTCGTCCTCGTCCTGTTCTTCGCCGTCGCACTCGTCGTCGCCGGCATCATGGGCCTCGCGGAGATCATGCCGGCCTGGCTGGCCGCCCTGCTGGTGGCCCTGCTGTTCCTCGTGCTCGCCGGCATCCTCGCCCTGATCGGTGTGTCGCGCCTGAAGAAGCAGCTCCCGCTGATGCCGCAGGACGCCATCCGCGGCATCCGTTACGATCTCGGCGTGCTGAAGGAGGGCCGCAGCTTCGACCCCGCGACCCTGGACGTCAAGAAGCCGAAGGACGACACGTCGGGCAAGGACGATGTCGCCAAGGACACCAAGCCCAAGGAGCCGACGCCGTCGTACGAGGAACTGCGCGGCCGCTCGGGCGAGCGCCGCACCCACATCGCCGAGGCGCGGGATTCCCTCGGCGCCCGCGTGGACATCGCGTCACGTTTCGGCAAGGGCAGGCACCGCTCGCCCCAGAGCGGTGCGGCATCGGACGGCTCGAAGGGCGACGGAGCGGTCGCCGCCGTCGCGGTGCGCCGCGACGTGCCCCACAACACGAGCCTCGCCGACCGCTGGAAGCCGCTGAGCGTCCTCGCCGCCTCCGTCGCGGCCCTGCTCGTGCTGCTGCGCAGGCTCCTCAGCAGGTAGTACCAGGCAAATCCGACGGCGGCCGCCCGCCCGTGATCCGACCCGCAGCACGCGGGGAGAGTCGCAGGAGAGCGGCCGCCGGCCTGCATAATGGGGTGGGGAGGCACGGGTGATGCGATTGATCGGGGCCGGGACACGGCCCGGCAGCGAGGGGACTGTTCTCTCGACGGCATGGACGCTGCCCAACATCATCACGCTCGTCCGGTTCCTCGGCGTCCCGCTGTTCGTCCTCCTCATCGCTCAGCAGCGCTACGGGGCGGCCGTCCTCACCCTCGTGGTCGTCGGCTCCACCGACTGGGTGGACGGCTACGTCGCCCGGCGCTTCAACCAGGTGTCGACCGTCGGCAAGTGGCTCGACCCGGTGGCGGACCGCACCGCACTGATCGTCATCGCGGTCACCTTCGTGGTGGACGGCATCGCCCCCGCGTGGCTCGTCTGGACCATCGTCATCCCCGACGTCATCCTCATCATCAACGCACTGGTCCTGTTCCGCGGCCCTCTGCATCTGCCCGTGGCCGCCGTCGGAAAGGTCCGCACGGCGCTGCTCCTCGTCGGAGCCCCCCTGCTCCTGCTGCACCGCGTCGAGGGATTCGGGCACGCCTGGATCCTCGCCGTGGCGCAGGGGCTGCTCGCGGCCGGGTGCGTGCTGCACCTCGTCGCGTTCGTCGCCTACTTCCGGGCCGCCCATCGAAAGTACCGGCTGGAGCGGGCCGAGCAGCAGTCGTGCCCGTCCTAGCGATCACGCTCGCGCTGCTCGGCGCGGTCTTCCTCGCGTTCGGAGCGCAGCGGCAGGGCAGCGCCGTCCGGGCGAACACGGGCGGCCTGTCCCTCAGCTCGTCCGGACTCGCGAGGCTCCTTGCCAACCCGCGCTGGCTGCTCGGCCTCTTCCTGCTGGGGACGGGCACGGCCCTGAACGTCGTCGCCCTGTCCCTGGCGAGCCTGACGGTGGTCCAGCCGATCGGAGCGATAGCGCTCGTGATCACCACGATCGTCAACTCCCGGGACCAGGGCATCCGCATCAACCGGCCGACGGTCGCCGCGATCAGCGCGTGCGTCGCAGGCAGTGCGCTGTTCGTGCTGCTCGCCGTGAACGTCACGCGGGCGAACCATGCCATCGATCCCGCGCAGGAACTCTCCGTGGTGCTGCTGCTCGGAGCCGCCGTCGTGCTCTTCGGCTCCCTCGCGGTGTTCGGCAGGCACCGCCTCAATGCCTTCGCCTACATCCTGGGAGCCGGCGTGCTGTTCGGGTTCGTGGCCGTCCTGACCAAGGTCGTCGCGAGTCATCTGCTCGACCCGAACGGCCGTTTCCTGTTCAACGTCCCGATCCTGACCGTCGTGGCGCTCGTCGCGGCAGCGGCCCTCGGATCGTGGTTCGTGCAGAGCGCCTACGCCACGGGTCCGCCCGACCTGGTGATCGCGGGACTCACGGTGATCGACCCGATCGTCGGGATCGCCGTCGGCATCACCATCCTCGACGAACTCCAGCCGGACGTGCAGACGGTGACCGCGCTGGGCATGGGCGCGGCGGCCCTCGTTGCTATTGTGGGGGTCATCGCGCTGTCCCGCCATCATCCCGATGTCGTGAAGCGACAGCGCTGACAGACCCGTTGCAGTTCCGTCCAGCACACCGACGTAGGGGATCCACGCGTGAGTTACCCGGCTGATTACAAGCCCCTGACCATCCTGATCGCGGCGGACACGTACCCGCCCAACGTGAACGGCGCAGCCCAGTTCGGCTACCGGCTGGCGAAGGGCATGACGGGGCGTGGACACGACGTGCACGTCCTCGCGCCCCGGGACTCCAACGGCCGCAGCTTCACCGAACCGGGCGGGCACTGGACGGTGCACCGCCTCCGCTCGCACAGCGTCCCCACGCACGACTACTGGCGTATCTGCTACCCGTGGGAGATCAAGCGTGACATCAGCCTGCTCTTCGACCAGGTCCAGCCCGACGTCGTGCACATTCAGTGCCACTACATGGTGGGGGAGTACACCCTCTACGAAGCCGTGAAGCGGGGCATCCGCGTGGTGGCCACCAACCACTTCATGCCGGAGAACCTGAATCCCTTCCTGCCGTTCCCCGGGTGGCTGAAGAGGGTCATCGCGAAGAACTCCTGGAAGGACATGGGCAAGGTCATGGGCAAGGCGGCCGCCGTCACGACGCCCACGCCCCTGGCGGCCAAGGCCATGCACGACCACGCGTTCCTGACCGAGGTGCTCCCCGTGTCCAACGGGATCGACTCGTCGGCGTACGAGCTCCAGCCGGGCGAGAGCATCGAGCCGCACGACCATCCCACGGTCCTCTTCGTGGGGCGCCTCGCGGAGGAGAAGCACGTCGACGTGCTGATCGACGCCGTCGCCAGGACCCCGGAACACCTGCAAGTCCACCTCGAGATCGTCGGCGGGGGCGAGGTGAAGCCCGCGCTGCAGGCGCAGGCGGCCCGGCTGGGCATCAGCGACCGCGTGACCTTCCGGGGGCTCGTCGACGACGACGAACTGCGCAAGAGCTATATCCGTGCGTCGCTGTTCTGCCAGCCGGGTACCGCCGAGCTGCAGTCGCTCGTGACGCTCGAGGCGATGTCAGCATCCACCCCGGTCCTGCTCGCCGACGCCATGGCGCTCCCGCACCTGGTGTCCGACGGCGAGAACGGATTCCTGTTCGCGCCCGGCGACTCGGCGGACCTGGGTCGGCGCATCACGGAGATCCTCGAGATGTCCCGCGAGGACCAGCAGAAGATGGGGGCGGCGAGCCGCGCCCTGGTGGGCAAGCACGACATCGACGTCACGCTGGCCACCTTCGAGGGACTGTATTACGGGACCCTTCCCGGAGGGGATCTCCCCGGCGGCTCCGCGGTCGCCGAGGACACCGGGGTCGATGCGGTCCGCCTACAATGAGACCTGCGTCCGGTGCCCGGGTATCAGTTCCGGGAACCGGCGTTGCGGGAGCAGTGTGCTCCTGGGGGCTGTAGCTCAGCTGGTTAGAGCAGCGGACTCATAATCCGTTTGTCCTGGGTTCAAGCCCCAGCAGCCCTACCCTCGGGTCGATGACGACCGATGCGATGCGTCA
Source organism: Arthrobacter sp. UYP4 (assembly GCF_057291175.1). Classification (NCBI taxonomy): domain Bacteria; kingdom Bacillati; phylum Actinomycetota; class Actinomycetes; order Micrococcales; family Micrococcaceae; genus Arthrobacter; species Arthrobacter sp. UYP4. The sequence goes on along the minus strand of NZ_JBXAVU010000002.1, from coordinate 127,589 downwards.
CCTCCTTCCGGGCGGTGGCGCATCCGTCGTTCGGTGCCCGTCCGCTCCGGTCGGACTCACTGGCGCACTAAGTTACTCACGGGTAACATAGGGTGCAGAGCGTGCCGCGTGCGCGCCACCGTCAGCGTGGAGCGTGCTGGTCACCGACGACCAGAGTGAGGGGATCCGATGAGCAAGACGTCGATCGATGTCAACAACCTGCCGTACCCGGGCGGCGACTTCTACGCCTTCGAGGACCTGCTGTCCGACAAGGAGCGTTCCCGGCTGGCCGAGATCCGCGCCTGGCTCACCCGCGAGGTCCGCCCCCACGCCGTCGGGTGGTGGAACCAGGGCGCGTTCCCCAAGGAGCTCATCCCCCGGATCGCCGAGCTGGACCCGGTGAGCCCCGTCCACCGGCAGGGCTACTCGAATCTTTTCGCCGGTATCACCCATGCCGAGTTCACCCGGGCGGACACGTCGTTCGCGACCTTCCTGGGGGTCCACGACGGCCTGTTCACCGGATCCATCGAAGCCCTCGCCTCCCCGGAGCAGCAGCGGGAATGGCTCCCGGACATCTACGCCCTGAAGAAGATCGGCGCCTTCGGCCTGACGGAGCCGCTCGGTGGCTCCGACGTTGCAGGCGGGACGCGCACCACGGCCCGCCGCGACGGCGGCTCGTGGGTCCTGAACGGCGCCAAGCGCTGGATCGGCAACGCGACCTTCTCCGACTGGGTGGTCGTCTACGCGCGGGACCTCGCCGACAACCAGGTCAAGGGCTTCCTGGTGGACACCACCACCCCCGGATTCACCTCGACCAAGATCGAGAACAAGATCGCGCTGCGCACCGTCGAGAACGCCGACATCGTGCTCGACGACGTGGTCGTCTCCGACGACTACCACCTCAAGGGTGCGAACAGCTTCCGGGACACCAACAAGGTCCTGAAGGTCACGAGGCTCGCCGTCGGGTGGCAGGCCGTGGGCCAGCAGCTCGCCGCCTTCGACGTGGCGCGCCGCTATGCCGTGGAGCGCGAGCAGTTCGGCCGGCCCATCGCCAGTTTCCAGCTCATCCAGCAGCAGCTCGTCCAGATCCTCGGCAACGCGATGAGCTCCATGGGGATGATGGTCCGCCTGTCCCAGCTCGAGGACGCGGGCAAGGCCAAGGACGAGCAGTCCGCCCTCGCCAAGGCCTTCACCACGGCCCGGATGCGCGAGAGCGTCGCGGCCGGGCGCAACATCCTCGGCGGGAACGGCATCGTCGCGGACTACGAGATGGCGAAGATCTTCTCCGACGCGGAAGCCATCTATTCATACGAGGGCACCCAGGAGATCAACACGCTCGTCGCGGGCCGGGCGATCACGGGCATGGCCGCCTTCGTCTAGGCCGTCCTCGGCCCGCGCCCGCGCCGCTCGACGGTGCAGCGGGAGGAGCACGGAGGGGCGCCGGTCCGTCACGAAGGCCAGCGGGTCCACGTAGTCGCCGTAAACGCGGACGCCCCAGTGCAGGCAGGGGTCGCCGCAGTGCCCGGCCGCCGGTCCGCCGACGCCGGATCCGGACAGGATGGCCACGGTGTCGCCCCTGCGCACCCGCTCACCCTTTCCCAGGCCGGTGGTGACGGGCTCGAAGCTGCTGACCCTGCCGTCGCCGTGGTCGATCGACAGCACACCCCGGTCCACCACCGTCCCGGCGAAGGACACGACGCCGTCCGCCGGGCTCACGATGGTGGTGCCGGCACCGCCGGCGACGAGGTCGACGCCGCGGTGGCCGCGCTTCCACTTCTGCGGAGGTTCCTCGAACGGGCGCCGGACCTCCGGGGGCGGCTCCAGTGGCCAGACCCACTCCGGCACGAACGGTGCGCCAGTGGCGCGGTCCGTCGACGGGGCGGCGGGAAGACCGGAGCCGCCTACCGACAGGGTCGCCAGCAGCAGGGCCAGGAGCGCGAGCCGCGACCGGCCGGCCCGACGGGACCGGCGTCCACGCCTGCCCGGCAGTGATCCGGCGGAAGACGCGCCCGGGGGTGGGGGATGGCTGTCCATGCCCCGACCCTGCCGGAGCGCCGGTCCGCGCGGACGGGCCCGGGGGTCTATGTGGACGACCGGTCGCCCGTCCGGCCGTCCGGCCGTCCGGCCGAGCCGGATCCGGCCCTGCGCCTGTAGTACACTTGCATCAGCAGTCTGCTGCTCCCACTCCCTTCGTGCCCCCGGCACCGTCGCGGCATGGGACCGCCAGGCTGACTACGCGTGCCTGCGATTCAGTGCCCATCGAGGGCGCCGAAGTTCCCGCCCTGCGGTCCGGTCCAGTCCGGTGGAGGAGGGGACGTCCACGACGACGGACAGGCACCAGGATGTATCGGCCACCCCGGCCGGTACTGAGACAACCGTCAACAAGCTGCCGGCAGCGCACTGCGCCTGAGCCGGAGCTGAAGAAAGGCAGACATGCCAGTCGTAACCATGCGCCAGCTGCTCGACAGCGGCGTCCACTTCGGTCACCAGACCCGCCGTTGGAACCCGAAGATGAAGCGGTTCATCTTCACCGAGCGCAACGGCATCTACATCATCGATCTCCAGCAGTCGCTGGGCTACATCGACCGCGCGCACGAGTTCGTCAAGGCCACAGTCGCCCACGGCGGAACCGTCCTCTTCGTCGGCACGAAGAAGCAGGCCCAGGAAGCGATCGCCGACCAGGCGACCCGCGTCGGCCAGCCCTACGTCAACCAGCGCTGGCTCGGTGGCATGCTCACCAACTTCCAGACGGTCTCCAAGCGCATCCAGCGCATGAAGGAACTCGAAGAGATCGACTTCGACGACGTCGCCGGTTCGGGCCACACCAAGAAGGAGCTCCTGCTCCTCAAGCGTGAGCTGACCAAGCTGCAGAGCAACCTCGGTGGTATCCGCAACCTGACCAAGGCTCCCTCGGTCGTCTGGGTTGTCGACACCAAGAAGGAACACCTCGCGATCGACGAGGCCAAGAAGCTCAACATCCCCGTCGTCGCGATCCTCGACACCAACTGCGATCCCGACGAGGTCGACTTCCCGATCCCGGGCAACGACGACGCCATCCGCGCCGTCAACCTGCTCACCCGGGTCATCGCGGACGCCGTGGCCGAGGGCCTCATCGCCCGCAACAACCGTGCCAACGGCACCGAAGCCGCCGCGGCCGAAGAGCCGATGGCCGAGTGGGAGCGCGAACTGCTCCAGGGCAACGCCGACGCCGCGACCGCTCCCGAGGCGGACGCAGCACCCGAGGCCGGGACCGCCGCGCCCGAGGCAGCAGCCCCCGCCGCCGACGAAGCCCCTGCAGGCCTGCAGGCGCCGATCGCCGAGGAAGTCCCCGAAGCAGTGGCTCCGGTCACCGAAGCCGCGGCAGACGACACCAAGTAGTTCCCGGTGCGTAAGGGGTGTGGGTGAAACCACGCCCCTTACGCATCTTCCGCGGATGTTCGTCGCGGAACGTCCGTACCCCGGGCCGAGGCCCGCGAAAGCTCTTCGTAGATCCACATCAACTTAGGAGTTCATATGGCAAATTTCACTGCCGCTGACATCAAGGCCCTGCGCGAGCGCACGGGCGCCGGCATGATGGACGTCAAGAAGGCGCTCGACGAAGCCAACGGCGACGCCGACAAGGCCCTGGAACTGATCCGCATCAAGGGCCTGAAGGGCGCGACGAAGCGCGAGGGCCGCTCGACCGCCGAGGGCCTCGTCGCCGCTCGCGTCGACGGCACCGTCGGCGTCATGGTCGAGGTCAACTGCGAGACCGACTTCGTCGCGAAGGCCGGCCCGTTCATCGACTTCTCGAACAAGGTGCTCGCCGCCGCGATCGAATCCGGTGCAGCCGACGTCGCGACGCTCCTGGCGTTCGAGCTCGAGGGCAAGCCCGTCTCCGAGCACGTCATCGAAGCGGGTGCGCTCCTCGGCGAGAAGGTCGACGTCCGTCGCATCGCCCGCGTCGAGGGCCAGATCGTCGACGCCTACCTGCACAAGACGTCCAAGGACCTCCCCGCCCAGGTCGGCGTGCTCTTCGCCGTCGAGGGTTCCGGGGACGGGGCCGTCGAGGCCGCGCACGACGTCGCGGTGCACATCGCTGCGTACTCGCCCACCTACCTGACCCGCGAGGACGTCCCCGCCGAGCTCGTCGAGTCGGAGCGCCGCATCGCCGACGAGACCGCACGCGCCGAGGGCAAGCCCGAGCAGGCCCTGGCGAAGATCGTCGAAGGACGCCTCACCGGCTTCTTCAAGGAGGGTGTGCTGGTCGACCAGGCATTCGCCAAGGACGCGAAGAAGTCCGTCGCCACGGTCCTCGCGGACGCCGGCGCCAAGGCCACGGCCTTCGCGCGGTTCCGCGTCGGAGCCTAGCCCTTCGGCCCCTGCACGGTGAAAGGGCGGCCGCCTCCAGGTGGCCGCCCTTTCCTGCGCCCGGGAGGCGCACCGTATCCTGTAACGGGTCCGGCAACATCCCACACCCCGCACCAGCGGCCGTCCGGTCAGGCACGGCCCCCAGTACTACGCCCGGGAGGCACTTCATGGACACCATTTCCACTGCACGGACGGGTGGCACCGGGGGCCGGCGCCGCGTCCTGCTGAAACTGTCGGGCGAGGTCTTCGGCGGTGGCAAGCTGGGCGTGGACCCCGAGACCGTGCGGTCGGTGTCGAAGCAGATCGCGGCGACCGTCGGCGACGTCGAGGTCGCGATCGTCGTCGGGGGCGGCAACTTCTTCCGCGGCGCGGAGCTCTCGCAGAGCGGCATGGACCGCTCGCGCGCCGACTACATGGGCATGCTCGGCACCGTGATGAACTGCCTCGCACTGCAGGACTTCCTGGAGCAGGCGGGCGTCGAGACGCGGGTCCAGAGCGCCATCACCATGGGCCAGGTCGCCGAGGCGTACATCCCGCGCCGCGCCATCCGCCACCTCGAGAAGGGCCGCGTGGTCATCTTCGGTGCCGGCGCCGGCCTGCCCTACTTCTCCACCGACACCGTGGCGGCGCAGCGCGCACTCGAGGTGCATGCCGACGAGGTCCTGATGGCGAAGAGCGGGGTGGACGGCGTCTACACCGCGGATCCGCACAAGGACCCGACGGCGGAGAAGCTCGACACCCTCTCCTACGACGAGGCCCTGCGACGGGACATCCGGGTGATGGACCAGACCGCGATGACCATGTGCAAGGACAACAACCTGACCATGGTGGTGTTCGGCATGGAGGGCGAGGGCAACGTGACCCGGGCCATCCGCGGCGAGAAACTCGGCACCATCGTCACCGCCTAGCGGCTCGGTGCGGACGGGGCAACGACGCCCTGCCCGCGCCGGGGCACCGCACCCCCGTGAACTAGGATGAACCACTGGAACGGTTGCCGTGCAGCCGACTGCAGAGCGAAGGAGACATTGTGATCGAAGAGACCTTGCTGGAAGCCACCGACAAGATGGACAAGGCCGTGGAGGTTGCAAAGGACGATTTCGCGACGGTCCGCACCGGCCGCGCCAATGCGTCGCTGTTCTCCAAGGTGGTGGTGATGTACTACGGCGCGCCCACCCCCCTGCAGCAGCTGGCGTCGTTCCAGAACCCGGAAGCCCGCACCCTGCTCATCACACCGTTCGACCGCACGGCCCTCAACGACATCGAGCGGGCCCTGCGCGACTCCGACCTCGGCGCGAACCCCTCCAACGACGGCAACGTGATCCGCGTGGTCCTGCCCGAGCTGACGCAGGAGCGCCGCAAGGAATACGTGAAGCTGGTGAAGACCAAGGCCGAGGATGCCAAGATCTCCATCCGCAACATCCGGCGCAAGGCGAAGGACGGCATCGACAAGGCGGTCAAGGACGGCGACTCCGGCGAGGACGAGGGCTCGCGTGCGGAGAAGGAACTCGACGCACTGACGAAGTCCCGCGTCGATCTCGTCGACGAGCTGCTGAAGCGCAAGGAAGCCGAGCTGCTCGAGGTCTGATGGCAGCCCTCGATCGTCCCGGCGCGGGCAGCGGGCACACACCAGGACCCGCCGCCGGGACAGACGACACCCGCGCCGTCGTCGTCGCGACCGGCGCAGCGCCGACGGACGCGGAGGTCCCGGCGCGTTCCACCGCCGGAACCCGTGCGGCGCGACGGGACCGGCGGTCGACGGGCGGCCTGTTCCGCCGCCGCCGGCCGATCAGGGAGCCGGGGCAGCCGTCGCGTGCGGGCCGCAACCTACCCGCCGCGATCGGTGTGGGCGCCGGCCTCCTGGTCCCCGTCCTGGCGGGTCTGTTCTTCTTCCCGATCGTGTTCGTGGGCATCGTGACCCTGTTCGGAGCGGTCGGGGTGTGGGAGATCTGCCGAGCGCTCGAACTCCGGCGCATCCGCGTCCCCCTGGTGCCCACCCTGGCCGGCGCCCTGGTCCTCCCGTTCTCGGCCTACTTCGGCGGGGCGGAGGGCCTGGCCGTGGCCGCCGTCTTCTCCGTGCTCGGACTCTTCCTGTGGCGGGCACTCGATCCGGCGCCCGATGCCGCGAAGAGCCTCATGGCCGGGACCTTCACGGTGCTGTGGGTGCCGTTCATGCTCAGCTTCGCGATGCTGCTGATGCGGGCCGAGGGCGGCTTCCTCGTCATCGCCACCCTGCTGCTGCTCGTGGTCGCGAACGACACGTTCGGCTACCTGATCGGCGCGTTCTTCGGCAAGCACGCCATGGCGCCGAAGATCAGCCCCAAGAAGTCCTGGGAGGGCTTCGGCGGGTCCATCGGCGGGGCGTTCGTCGTCGGCGGCCTCTGCGCCGTCTTCCTGCTCGGTCAGCCGCTGTGGATCGGGCTGGCCCTCGCCGTCGCGATCGTGGCATCGGCCACCGCGGGCGACCTGGCCGAATCGATGATCAAGCGTGAACTCGGCGTCAAGGACATGGGCACCATCCTGCCCGGGCACGGAGGCGTGATGGACCGCCTCGACTCGATCGTCTTCGCGTCCCCGGTGGCGTACCTGCTGTCCGCTACATTGGTACCGGGATTGCTGTAACCGCGGGCCGGAGGGCGGATCCTGGAGCCGTCGGCTCCACGGCATCCCAGGTGGGCCACGGGCCCCGGCAGGTTCCAGGAGAAGGACAACACAGCATGGTCGTGGCTCGCCCGGGTAGCTCCCCGTTCGCATGCGTGGGACGCCGGGAGATCGGCTACGACACCGCCCAGGTGGACCGCTTCCTGGCCACGGTGCGCCGGCAGGACACCGCGGACGAGCCCGATGGCGGCCTCACCAGCAGGGACATCCGCACCATGGCCTTCGACCCCGCGCGGGGCGGGTACGAGCCCCGGGCCGTGGACGCGGCACTGGACCGGTTCGAGGACTCTCTCGCGCAGCGGGAACGTGACGCGCTGATCGCGGCGCAGGGCGAGGACGCGTGGCTCCGCCGGATCGGACGGACCGCCGCGGTACTCCGCAGGCGCCTGCACCGCCCGGCGGGGGAACGCTTCCGCCGGCCGACGAAGGCGAGGAGCGCGAGCTACGCCGTCGAGGACGTCGACCGCCTCTGCGACGAGCTCCTCCGGTACCTCGAGCACGATCTGCCCCTGAGCGTCGACGTCGTCCGCCGTGCCGTGTTCCGTGAGGCCAGGGGAGCGGACGGCTACGAGGAGAACCAGGTGGACGTGTTCCTCGACCGGGTCGTGGAACTCATGGCGGCCATCGACTGACGGACGCGCCGGGACGCTGACGCAGGAAGCCGGCGGACCGCCCGCCGCGGGGGATCGCCCTGGTGTCCTACCGCGGCTCCGGAGTATGCAGCCGGGCCAGCACGCGCGACGTCGACGCCGGGCGGCGCCCCGCCGTCGCCCGGGACACCAGCACCATGGTGACGAACGCCGTCGGGACCGTCCAGAGCGCGGGCTGGCTCAGCGCCACCCACTGCCCACCCGTCCCCGGGCCGAGGAGAGCCGAGGCCATGATCGCCCCGCCGCAGAGGACGGCGCCCGCGAGCATCCCGGCGATCGCCCCGGCATCGGTCAGGCCCCGCCACCAGATCCCCAGCAGCAGCAGGGGACACAGGGTGGACGCGGTGAAGGCGAAGACGGACCCGACGCTGCCGGCCAGGGCGAGGCTGTCCGTCATCAGGGCGACCACGAGCGGGACGAGGGCGGACAGCAGGGCGGCGCGCCGGAAACCCCGGACGCTGCCCTGGAAGAACTCCTGGCTGACCACTCCGGCGAGCGAGACCACGAGCCCGCTCGTCGTCGATAGGAACGCCGCGAAGGCTCCCGCGGTCACGAGGGCCGAGAGGAGGTCGCCCGTGGCGCCGTCGACGATGCGGCCGGGCAGCAGGAGGACGGTGGCGTCCGCCGCGCCCCCTGCCGCGAGTTCCGGGGTGTGGATCCTGCCGAGGATCCCGTACACGGTGGGGAAGAGGTAGAACACGGAGAGCAGGCCGAGGACGATCAGGGTGGTCCTGCGCGCCGACGCCCCGTCCGGGTTCGTGTAGAAGCGGACGAGCACGTGCGGCAGCCCGAGCGTCCCGAACAGGAGGGCGATGACGAGCGAGATGGTGCCGTAGAGCGACGCGTCCGCCGTCGTGTCGAGGTCCGCCGTGAAGGCACGCCCACCGTCCGTGATCGGCAGGCCCTCCGAGCCGAGGTGCACGAGGACGAACACGACCGGCACGGCGAGGGCCGTCAGCTTCAGCCAGTACTGGAAGGCCTGCACGAAGGTGATCGAGCGCATCCCGCCGGTCACGACGCTGAGGCACACCACCACGACGACGGCCAGCGGCCCCACCCAGGCGGGCAGGCCCGTGGTGATGCTCACCGTCAGGGCGGCGCCGTGCAGCTGCGGCACGATGTAGAGCCAGCCGACGACGACCACGAGCAGGCTGGTCACGCGCCGCACCAGCAGCGAGTCCAGGCGCGCCTGGGCGAAGTCCGGGATGGTGTAGGCGCCGGACCGGCGCAGGGGAGCGGCGACGAACAGCAGGAGCATGAGGTACCCGGCGGTGTACCCGATGGGGAACCAGAGGGCATCCACCCCCGAGACCAGGATCAGGCCGGCGATGCCGAGGAAGCTCGCCGCGGAGAGGTACTCGCCGCCGATCGCCGAGGCGTTCCACCACGGGCGGACGGTTCGCGACGCGACGTAGAAGTCCCCGGTGGTGCGCGAGATCCGCAGGCCGTAGATGCCGATCAGCAGGGTGCTGAGCGCCACGAGGACGAGCGCCGTGTAGCCGATGGCCGGGCTCAGCTGCAGGGCCCCGCCGTCCAGTGCCTCACTCATCGTCGACGAGATCCTGGAAACGTCGCTCGTTCCGCGACGCGCTGCGCACGTAGAGGACGGCGCAGCCGATCACGAGGGGATAGACACCGAGGCCCAGGAGCAGCCACGGGACGGGGACGGTCAGGACCCTCATCCCGTCGATGTCGGGGAACACCGCGAGCAGCACCGGGATGCCGATGAGGATCACCAGGAACCCTCCGGCCACCACGAGGGCCAGGCGCAGCTGGGACCGGATCAGGGACGCGACGAACAGCTGGCCCACCTCGGACTGCTCGGCCATCTCGCGGGAGACCGGGAAGGAGGCGCCCGTGGCGCGCGCCGCCGTCCGGGGGGCGGTGACGCGGACCCGACGGGACTTCTCGGGGCGCTCCTCGGTCACGGGGCCGTCCCGGGCAGGGCGGCAGGGGGCGTACGCGGGTCCATGCAGCGCCCGTCAGTGGCTCGGCCGCAGCCGGGTGGCTTCGAGCTTCTCCCGCACATCGGGCAGGTGCCGGCGGCTCACGGGCAGCTCGGCGTCCCCCACGAACAGGCTCGCCCGCCCGGCGCCGATCCGCACCTTCCGCACCTGGTCCATCGCCACGAGGTAGGAGCGGTGCGTGCGGAGGAACCCCGCCTCGGCCCACTGCCGCTCGAGATCGTTGAGCGGGATGCGGATGAGGTAGCTCGCCTCGGAGGTGTGCAGGCGCGCGTAGTCGCCCTGCGCCTGGACGTACCGCACGTCGTCGCGCCGGATCATCCGGCTCACGCCGCCCTGGTCGACGGTGATGACCTCGGGCGCCGCCGTCGCCCCCTCCATGAGTTCGCACACGCGGCGCACGGACTCCGCGAGCCGTTCGGTCCGGACGGGCTTCAGGAGGTAGTCGACGGCACGCAGCTCGAACGCCTCGAGGGCGCGGTCCTCGTCGGCGGTGACGAAGACGACGGCGGGCGGCCGGCTGAAGCGGGAGATCACGCGGGCGATGTCGAGACCGGACAGCGACGGCATGTGGATGTCGAGGAACAGGGCGTCCACGCTGTGCTGCTCGAGGGCCCTCAGGGCCTCTGCTCCGCTCGACGCGCGGTGGATCGTCCCGATCCGGGCGTCCTTGCCGAGCAGGAATGCCAGTTCCTCGACGGCGGGGAGCTCATCGTCGGCGATGATGACATTGACCATGGATCCTAGGTTACGCGTCTCACGCCTGGTGATCGGGCTGCGACTTGGGCACGCGCATGGTGATGAGGGTGCCTGCGCCGGGCGCGGTGTCGATGATCAGGCCGTGGTCGTCGCCGTACACCTGGCGCAGGCGGGAATCGACGTTGCGCAGGCCCACGTGGACGCCCTCGGTGTGGCCGGCGAGGACGGACCGGAGGTGCTCCGGCTCGATCCCGACGCCGTCGTCCTCGATGGTCACCTCGGCGAACGGGCCGACGTCGTGCGCCGTGATCGTGATGTTCCCGACGCCGTCGCGGGAGTCCAGCCCGTGGCGCACCGCGTTCTCGACCAGCGGCTGGAGGCTGAGGAACGGGATCACGGTGCTGAGGACCTCGGGACCGATCTCCAGGGTGACATTGAGCCGGTCCCCGAAGCGGGCACGTTCGAGCAGGAGGTAGCGGTCGATGCTGCGCAGCTCCTCCGCCACGGTGGTGAAGTCGCCGTGGCGGCGGAAGGAGTAGCGCGTGAAGTCGGCGAACTCGACCACGAGCTCCCGGGCCCGCTGCGGGTCCGTGGTGATGAAGGACGCGATGGCGTTGAGCGAGTTGTAGATGAAGTGCGGGCTGATCTGGGCCCGGAGGGCGCGTACCTCCGCTTCAGCCAGGAGCCGCCGGGACGAGTCCAGTTCCGCGAGTTCCACCTGCGTGGAGACCCATCCGGCCAGCTCGTTGGTGGCCCGCACGAGACCCGCGTCGACGTCGCCCGCGAAGGCGCCGACCGTGCCCACCACGCGGTCGTCCACGCGCACCGGCGAGAGGACGAGTTCGCCGAGGTCCGTCAGGCCCGCGGCATCGAGCCGCTGGCGCCGCACGATCTGCGTCCGGCCGCTCTCGAGGACCTGCCGGACCAGCGGCATGACATCGGGCGGGGTACCGCGACCGCCGTCCCAGGCGAGCACGCCGGCGTCGTCGCTGATCATCAGGACGTCGCAGCGGAGGAGGCCGTGCAGGTGGCGCCCGGCCTTCGAGGCGCCCGACGGCGTCAGTCCCTCGCGCAGGTGCTCGGAGGCCAGGGCCGCCGAGTGCAGGGTCGCGTACGTGGCGCGGTCGGCGTCGGATCCGAGGTCCCGATAGGAGCGCGAGAGGCGGAAGCCGAGAAAGGCCACGACCGCGAGGGTGATGACGGCCACGGCGCACACCAGGGCGGTGTCGACGGCGGCACTGAACATGGCTCCAGAGTATCGCCCGCCGTCCGGCCTGCCGGGCCGGGCCGTTCGTCGCGCCCGGCGACCGTTCGGCGCATCCGGCTGCGCGCTCACCGACGGAGGCCGGTGCGGTGCTGGTGATGGGCGTCGCCGTGCAGCACAGTGATGGGAGTCACACCGCCGTGCCTTCCTGCGCGGCGATCCTGCCGCCCGGCGGCCGGGGTGACGTCCCGACCGAAGGAGAAACAATGGGCTCGCACCCGACAGAGCCGGCCGCCGGCTCCGGTGCTGCCGTCGACTTCACAGAAGTCCAGCAGACCGAGCAGTTCAAGGAACTGCGCAAGCGCCACCGCAGCTTCGTCTTCCCCATGGCAGTGTTCTTCCTGCTCTGGTATTTCGCCTACGTGCTGCTCGCCGACTACGCGCACGAGTTCATGGCGACGCCGGTGATCGGCAACGTCAACATCGGCATCATCCTCGGGCTGCTGCAGTTCGTCAGCACGTTCGCCATCACCATGTGGTACGTCAGCTACGCCAACAAGCGCCTCGACCCGATCGCCGCGAACCTGCGGCACGAGCTCGAGGAAGCAGCCCCCGAAGTATTCATCGACCCCGCAGGCGGAAAGAAATGATCTCCATTCCCAGCGCGGGCGTCCGCCTGCCGCTCCAGACGGTCGAGGCGACCACCGTCGGTTCCCCGGCCCTCAACATCACGATCTTCGGCCTGTTCGTGGCGATCACCCTCGTGATCGTGCTCCGCGCCAGCCGCAACAACAAGACCGCGGCGGACTACTACGCCGCGGGCCGCTCGTTCACCGGCGGACAGAACGGCACCGCGATCGCGGGGGACTACCTCTCGGCGGCCTCCTTCCTCGGCATCGTGGGCGCCATCGCCATCAACGGGTACGACGGCTTCCTGTACTCGATCGGGTTCCTCGTCGCCTGGCTCGTGGCACTGCTCCTGGTCGCCGAACTGCTCCGCAACACGGGCAAGTTCACCATGGCGGACGTGCTGTCCTTCCGGCTGAAGCAGCGTCCCGTGCGCATCGCGGCGGCCATCACCACGCTGGCGGTCTGCTTCTTCTACCTGCTCGCGCAGATGGCGGGAGCAGGCGGACTCGTCTCGCTCCTGCTCGGCATCAACGACCGGCTCGGCCAGTCCGTGGTCATCACGGTGGTCGGCGTACTCATGATCATGTACGTGCTGATCGGCGGCATGAAGGGCACCACCTGGGTGCAGATCATCAAGGCCTGCCTGCTGATCGCCGGCGCATTCATCATGACCGTCTGGGTCCTCGCGCTGCACGGCTTCAACCTCTCCACGCTGCTGGGTGCCGCGATCGAGACCTCCGGCAACGCCGCCATCACGAGCCCGGGCCTGCAGTACGGGCTGACCTCCGTCACGCGCCTGGACTTCCTGTCGCTCGCGCTCGCGCTGGTCCTCGGCACCGCTGCACTGCCGCACGTCCTCATGCGCTTCTACACCGTCCCCACCGCGAAGGAGGCCCGCCGCTCGGTGGTCTGGGCCATCTGGCTGATCGGCGCGTTCTACCTGTTCACCCTCGTGCTCGGCTACGGCGCCAGCGCCCTCATCGGATCGGAGCGCATCCTGGCCGCACCGGGAGGCGTCAACTCGGCTGCGCCGCTGCTGGCCTTCGAGCTCGGCGGATCCATCCTCCTCGGACTCATCTCCGCCGTCGCGTTCGCCACGATCCTCGCGGTCGTCGCAGGACTCACCATCACGGCCGCGGCCTCGTTCGCCCATGACATCTACGCGAGCGTCATCCGCAAGGGCAAGGTCGACCCGGACGGGGAGGTGAAGGTCGCGCGTCGCACGGTCGTCGTCATCGGCCTGCTGTCGATCCTCGGCGGCATCGGCGCGCAGGGCCAGAACGTCGCGTTCCTCGTGGCCCTCGCCTTCGCCGTGGCGGCCAGTGCCAACCTGCCGACCATCCTCTACTCGCTGTTCTGGCGGAAGTTCAACACGCAGGGCGCCATCTGGAGCATGTACGGAGGGCTCGGCTCCGCCATCCTGCTGATCGCCCTCTCGCCCGTCGTCTCCGGCGGCGAGAAGTCGATGATCCAGGGCGCCGACTTCTCGGTGTTCCCGCTCAGCAACCCGGGCATCGTCTCGATCCCGCTGGCGTTCTTCCTCGGCTGGCTGGGCACCACGCTCTCCCGCACCACGGAGGACCCCATGAAGCAGGCCGAGATGGAGGTGCGCTCCCTCACCGGCGTCGGTGCCGAGAAGGCCACCGACCACTGAGGCAGCTCCCGAGCAGCACCACGGAGGCCGTCCCACCGCGAGGTGGGGCGGCCTCCGCCGTTTCGGGGAGGATCAGCCCTGCGGCGCGAGGAGCCTGAGGACGCTGGACAGTGCTGCCGGCATGCTCGTGGCGGGGTCGTAGAGCCACTGCAGCTGGATGCCGTCGAAGACACCGACGATGAGGCGCGCGGCGTCCTCGGGCGCGATGTCCGTGCGGATCTCGCCGCGGGCCTGGGCGCCGGCGATGTCCCGCTCCACCGTGCCGAGGAGCCACGAGTAGCGGGTACGGAAGTAGTCGTGGGCGGCGTGGTCCGGGCGCGTCGCGGTCGCGGACGCCACGGCGAAGAGAGCGGTCAGTCCGGGATGCCGTTCGTTGTGCTCCGCGATGCCCGGGAAGTCCGCGAGGGAGGTCACCGATCCGCCGTGCTGCGCGCTGTTCTGTTCGTCGCGGTCGGCGAGCACCGCGGTCAGCAGGTCCTGCTTGCCGCTGAAGTAGTGGAAGAGCGTCGCTTCCTTGATGCCCGCGCGTTCCGCCACGAGCTTGAGGGTGGTGCCCTCGAAGCCCTCGGCGGCAAAGACCTCCGCGGCGATCCTCAGCAGCTCGCGCCGTCGCTCGATGCCTTTGGCGTAGGTGCCCTGCGCCTTCGTACCCATGGATCGAGTGTAGGGGGTGGGAACAGGCCGAAATAAAAACCCAGTGCCGCTCGGTTTTGTGTAGCCTGAGTTCCACCTACCACCCACCGTCATTACGAAGGAGTAATCATGGGCAAGTATTCGGACGCGCGCCGGGATCCGACGGCGGCACCGGGGAACAGTGCAGCGGCCCGACGGCGTGGCCTGCGGCCCGTCGCCACCCTCACCGCGGGCGCCCTGCTGGTGACGATCCTGGCAGCCGGGTCGGCGGCGAGCGCGGCGCCTCCCCAGAAGGTCCGGCAGCCCGCGCTGGACAGCCGGTCGGCGGAGATCATCCGTGTCGACGGGCGGTCCTTCCGCGACCTCGACGGAGACGGCGCGCTGACGCCGTACGAGGACTGGCGCCTCGCGCCGGAGGAACGCGCCGTGGACCTCGTCGCCCGCCTCTCCCTCGAGGAGAAGTCCGGCCAGCTGATGCACGCCTCCTTGTCGGGGCAGGCCACCTACGACCGCACGGCGTTCACCCGGCTCCTGGCGGAGCGTCACATCACCACCTTCATCTCCCGGCTCGGCGCCGGGGCGGGCACCCTGGCGCGAGAGCACAACGATCTCCAGGCGCTCGCCGAGGAGCAGCCCTTCGGCATCCCCCTGAAGATCAGCACGGACCCCCGGAACGGCTTCACGGTCACGGAGGGCCAGACGGTCTCCAGCGGCGACTTCACCGCCTTCCCGGACCCGATCGGCATGGGGGCCGTCGGCGACCCGGAGGCGACGAGGGCCATGGCCGACATCATCCGCGAGGAATACCGCGCCGTGGGCATCCACGAGGCGCTGTCACCACAGGCCGACCTGGCGACCGAGCCCCGGTGGACCCGCATCAACGGGACCTTCGGTTCGACGGGCGAGACGGTGGGCGAGCACGTCCAGGCGTACGTCGAGGGCATGCAGGGCGGCCCGGACGGGCTGACCCCGGACGGCGTCGCGACGGTGGTGAAACACTGGGTGGGCTACGGCGCGCAGGTCGACGGCTACGACAGCCACTACTACTACGGCCGGTACGCGGCCTTCCCCGGCAACAACTTCGAGGAGCACCTGACCCCCTACGAGGGCGCCTTCGCCGCGGGAGCCTCGGGCATCATGCCCACCTACTCGATCCTGCAGGACCTGCAGCGCGACGGGACGGCCGTGGAGCAGGTGGGCGCGAACCACAACGAGTACCTCCTGCAGGACGCGCTGCGCGGGGAGTACGGGTTCGACGGCGTCATCACCTCCGACTGGGGCATCGCCAACGACTGCCCCGCGTCCTGCCTGGCGCTCCGCCCGCCGCTCTCCTTCGTGGGAGCACACGGAGCCGGCATGCCCTGGGGCGTCGAGGACCTCACGCTCCCCGAGCGCTACGCGAGTGCGGTGAACGCCGGCGTGGACATCATCGGCGGCAGCGACAAGCCGCAGTACATCATCGAGGCCGTACGCCAGGGGCTGCTCGGCGAGGACCGCGTGGACGAGGCCGCCCGGCGTGTCCTCCAGCAGAAGTTCGAACTGGGGCTCTTCGAGGACCCCTACGTCGATGTGCGCGCCGCCGAGCGCACCGTCGGCAGCACGAGATCGGAGCGGGCGGGCGACGCCGCGCAGGAAGCATCGCTGACGCTGCTCGCCAACGACGGCGGCATCCTGCCGGTGTCGCGGCGGGATGTCCGGACGGTCTTCCTGCAGGGCATCGACCCCGCGGCCGCCCGGGATGCGGGCTTCATCCCGGTGGCGACGCCGGCCGAGGCGGATCTCGCCGTGGTCCGGCTGGCGGATCCGCGCGGGGGAGCGGACCTCACGGACCTGGGGTTCACCGGGGACGAGGCGGACTACCAGGCGCTCCTCGCGGCATCGGCGGCAGGTGTCCCGACCATCGCCGTGCCGAACCTGGCGCGGCCCCTGATCCTGGGCGACGTCCTCGCGCATGCGGACGCCGTCCTGGCCGACTACGGTGTCTCCGACCGCGTGCTGCTGGAGGTGCTGCGTGGCAAGGGACAGCCGGGCGGTCGCCTGCCGTTCGAACTGCCGTCCTGGATGGCCGAGGTCGAGGCCCAGCTGCCCGACGTGCCGGACGACACCGCCACCCCGCTGTTCCCGGCCGGATTCGGCCTGTCCTACACGCGAAACGGCCGATGACCGGTGCGGCGTCCTGACCGTCGGTCAGGACGCCGCCCGCGGGCCGCGCGCGAGCAGAGGCTCGACCCGGAACGGGATGAGCTCGCCCATGGCGAGGGACGTGTCGCAGCGCTCCACGCCGTCGCATGCGAGGATCTTGCCGTTGATGCGGAAGAGGTCCTCGGCGTCGACGGCGACCACCCGGACCAGGATGTCGGCCTGGCCCGTCAGGCCGAAGGCCTCGATGACCTCGGGTACGGCGGCGATGCTGTGCGTGATCGCCGCCAGCTTCTGCTGCTGCACGTGGACATGGATGAAGGCGGTCAGCGGGTAGCCGAGCGAGACCGTGTTGATGCGCCGCTCGAAGGACAGGAAGACCGACTTCTTCTCGAGCTGCGCCATCCTCGCCTGCACCGTGTTCCTGGACAGTCCCAGCTTCTGCGCGAGGGCGACGACGGTGCGCCTGGGGTCCCTGGCGAGGGCCTGCAGCAGGCGCGTGTCGGTGAGGTCGAGGGGTTGCATAGTGCGCAACGCTAACACGGCGGTATGCCGCGGAATAGTGCACCCTGCTCAGTCGATGAGGAAACAGTTGTGCCACCTGTGCGGTGTGAGTAGGGTCACAATCACTCCGGGTAAAGGCGCCCGGAGCTCCTTCCTGGCGGCCCGATCGGCCGCAGGAGGGAGTGCCTGCGAGTGAAGGTTGCGTGCAATGACCCAGGACGGCGACCAGCGAGGACAGGGAATTCCCGGCGGCGACGACGCCGGGTCGGCGAGCGGGACGGTCTTCCCGGGCCCCGCCCGCGCAGGCGGGGACGACCTCGTCCAGCTCATCGACGCCTCCGGGGTCCGGCACCCGCACGGGCACTACGACGACCTCGTCGCCGACGTCGACGGCGCCGCCCTGCAGAAGCTCTACGAGGACATGGTGGTGGTGCGTCGCATCGACGCCGAGGCCACCGCGCTGCAGCGTCAGGGCGAGCTCGCACTCTGGCCCCCGCTGCTCGGCCAGGAGGCGGCCCAGATCGGTTCCGGCCGTGCCCTGCGCGCCGACGACTTCGTCTTCTCCAGCTACCGCGAGAACGCCGTGGCCTACTGCCGCGGCGTGGACCTCGCCGACATCCTGCGGGTCTGGCGCGGCAACGCCTCCTCCGGCTGGGACCCGTACACCATCAACATGGCCACCCCGCAGGTCATCATCGGGGCGCAGACCCTCCACGCCACCGGCTACGCGATGGGCATCATCAACGACGGCGCCGACGCCGTCGCGGTGACCTACTTCGGCGACGGCGCAACGAGCCAGGGCGACGTCAACGAGGCCATGGTCTTCGCCGCGAGCTACCAGGCCCCCGTGGTGTTCTTCTGCCAGAACAACCACTGGGCCATCTCCGAGCCGGTGGGGTTGCAGGCGCACGTGCCGATCGCACGCCGTGCTCCCGGCTTCGGCATCCCCTCGGTGCGCGTCGACGGCAACGACGTGCTCGCCTGCCTCGCCGTGACCCGCGAGGCCCTCGCCCGCGCACGCTCGGGCGGCGGGCCCACGTTCATCGAGGCCGTGACCTACCGGATGGGCCCCCACACGACGGCCGACGACCCCACCCGCTACCGCGACGCCAACGAGCTCGAGGACTGGGCGGCCCGTGACCCACTGGCCCGACTCGCCACCCTGCTCGACTCGCTCGGGCTGCTCGAGGCCGACTACTCCGACTCCGTGAAGGCGAAGGCCGACGCCGTCGCCGCGGAACTGCGCGAGGGATGCCTGTCGATGGCCGAACCGGTGCCGTCGGACGTCTTCCGGCACGTGTACAGCGCGCCGAACGCGGAGCTCGACCGCCAGCAGGACCACTACGAGCGCTACCTCGCCTCCTTCGCCCAGGCACCCCAGGAAGGACCCCGCTGATGTCCACCATGACTTTCGGCCGCGCGATCAACGCCGGCCTGCGCCGCGCCATGGACGAGGATCCCAAGGTGGTCCTGATCGGTGAGGACATCGGGAAGCTCGGCGGGGTCTTCCGCATCACCGACGGCCTGCAGAAGGACTTCGGGCCGCACCGCGTCCTCGACAGCCCGCTCGCGGAGGCGGGGATCATGGGCACGGCCGTCGGCATGGCCTACCGCGGGTACCGCCCGGTGGTGGAGATCCAGTTCGACGGCTTCATCTACCCGGCCTTCGACCAGATCGTCTGCCAGGTGGCCAAGCTGCACTACCGCACGCAGGGCGCCGTGAGGATGCCCATCACCATCCGGGTTCCCTTCGGCGGCGGCATCGGTTCCCCGGAGCACCACTCGGAGTCTCCCGAGGCCTACTTCACCCACACCTCGGGCCTGCGCGTCGTGAGCGTCTCGAACCCGCAGGACGCCTACACGATGATCCAGCAGGCGATCGCCAGCGACGATCCGGTGCTCTACTTCGAACCCAAGCGGCGCTACCACGTCAAGGGCGAGGTCGACGAGGCGGTCGACCCGACGGTCTCGGACATGGGTGCCGCCCGCGTGGTGACCGAGGGGACGGACGTCACCCTGGTGACCTACGGGCCGCTCGTGCCCACCGCCCGCGATGCCGCCATCGCGGCGGCCGACGACGGCCTCTCCCTCGAGGTGATCGACCTGCGCTCCCTCGCCCCGATCGATTTCGCGACGGTCGAGTCCTCCGTCCGGAAGACCGGCCGGCTCGTCGTCACGCACGAGGCCGCCCGGTCCGGCGGGCTTGGCGCGGAGATCGCCGCGAGCATCACGGAGCGCTGCTTCGACTACCTCGAGCACGCCCCCGTCCGCGTCACCGGATTCGACATCCCGTACCCGTACTCCAAGCTCGAGTTCCACCACCTGCCCGACCTCGACCGGATCCTGGACGGCGTGGACCGCGTGATGCGGCGACCGAACTCGCTGAGCGGACTGGATGTCGAAGGAGCGGCACAGTGACCGCGACATCCACTGCCGCCTCGTCCACCACCGCGTCGTCCACCACCGCGTCGTCCACCACCGCGTCGTCCACTGCCGCCGCAGCCCTGGCTGTTCCGCCCACGACCCGGCT
Organism: Arthrobacter sp. UYP4; assembly: GCF_057291175.1. NCBI lineage: Bacteria > Bacillati > Actinomycetota > Actinomycetes > Micrococcales > Micrococcaceae > Arthrobacter > Arthrobacter sp. UYP4. The sequence goes on along the minus strand of NZ_JBXAVU010000002.1, from coordinate 107,995 downwards.
GGCCGGGACCACGACCGGCGGGACGACGTCCGCCCGGGTCCGGGAGTTCCGGCTGCCCGACCTCGGCGAGGGACTCACCGAGTCGGAGATCGTCCAGTGGCACGTCACCGTGGGTGACACGGTGGAGCTGAACCAGATCATCGCCGACGTCGAGACCGCCAAGGCGGTCGTCGAGCTGCCCTCGCCGTACGCCGGCGTCGTCGTGCACCTGCACGCGGCGGCGGGCAGCGTCGTCGACGTCGGAGCGCCGATCGTCTCCTTCGAGGTGCCGGAGACCGACGGCGCGAAGCCCGCGCAGGCGTCGGAGCCGACGGCTCCGTCAGCGCCACGGTCGACCCCGCCACCGTCGGACCCCGCGGACGTGCCCGACGTGCCCGCCCGGCGCGAACCGAACCTCGTGGGCTACGGGGCGGCTGTCGAGAAGGGCGGGCGCCCGCAGCGGCGGAGCCGCATCCTCCCGACCGCAGGTCCGGGGCCGACGCAGGTCCCCGCCGCATCGGCTCCGTCGGGCCCGGAGATCCCGTCGCGGCTCCGGCATGGCCCGATTGCGCCCGCAGCCGTGCCCGCAGCCGTGCCCGCGCCCGCAGCCGTGCCCGCCGCCGTGCCCGCGCCCGCCGCCGCGCCCGCGCCCGCGGCCGGGGAAGCACGGCGGAGCGGGGACCGGCCCCGCTCCACGCCGCCGGTCCGCAAGCTCGCGCGTGACCTCGGCGTCGCCCTCGACGCCCTGAGAGGCACCGGGACCGGCGGCCTCATCACGCGGGCCGACGTCCTGTCCGCGCTCGCAGGGACCACGGAGAGCCCTGCCGCAGCGGTGGGGACGCCGGCATCGCCAGCAGGCCCCCTGCCGGCGGCAGGCACGGCCCGCACGGCGAGGGCGGGGGAGACGCGGACCCCGATCCGGGGCATGCGGAAGCACACTGCGGCAGCGATGGTGGCCAGCGCCTTCACGGCGCCCCACGTGACCGAGTTCCTCACGATCGACGTCACGCCCACGATGGACCTGCTCGCGGACCTCAGGGCGAGCCGGGCCTTCGAGGCGACGAAGGTGACGCCGCTGACGATCGTGGCGAAGGCCGTGTGCATCGCGATCGCGCGGAACCCCACCCTTAACTCGTCCTGGGACGAGGAGGCGCAGGAGATCGTCCAGTACGCGGACGTGAACCTCGGCATCGCGGCGGCGACCCCGCGGGGGCTGCTCGTGCCGAACATCAAGGCCGCGCAGGACCTGTCCCTGGCGGACCTCGCGAAGGCCCTCAATGCGCTGGCGGAGACCGCGCGCGCGGGGAAGACCCCGCCGGCCGATCTCGCGGGTGGGACCATCTCCATCACCAATATCGGTGTCTTCGGCATCGACGCCGGCACGCCGATCCTGAATCCCGGCGAGGCGGCGATCCTCGCCCTGGGCGCGGTCCGCAGCATGCCGTGGGAATACCAGGGCACGATCGCCCTGCGGTCCGTCCTGACCCTCAGCCTGTCCTTCGACCACCGGCTCGTCGACGGCGAGCAGGGCTCACGGTTCCTGGCCGATGTCGGGACCATCCTCCGCAACCCGGCGATGGTCCTGACGATGGTCTAGCGGCACCCGAGGACGCGGTCCGCCTGCGGCAGGGCTGCGTCCTCGGAGAGACGCCGTCCCTCCCCGGGAGGGCTGCGTCTCCCGGGGAGTTACCCCAGTTCGAGGATGAGTTCGCGGACCACGGCGCCGCGGGACGGGGCGAAGCCCTGCGTCTCGCCGACCTGCTGGAAACCCCACCGTTCGAGGATGCGGATGGAGCTCACGTTGTCCGCCACGGCGCGGGCGCGGATGGGGCGCTGGGTCATCTCGTCGAGGAACTGCCCCACGGCGGCCGTGGTGATGCCCTGTCCCCAGCGGGAGCGGTCGATCCAGTAGCTGATCTCGGGCACGTCGCCGTCCCGGTAGGCGAGGATGCTGCCCACGACCTCGCCGTCGGACAGGATGGTGCGCACCGTGATCCTGCTGTCGTTCAGGATGTCCTGCCAGTGATGGTCGAAGACGCCGCGGTCCGACGGGTTCTTGGCCCCGAAGGCCGCCATGTGGTTGGCGCTGGGGTCCAGCTGGTGCGAGAAGAACTCGTCGAGGTCGGTGGCTTCAACGGGACGTAGCGTGATCACAGCGGTACTTTCAGTCGGTGGAGTGGCCGGGCGGGCGGCGCGGCCGGTACTTCTCGTGGCTTCAGCGTACTAGGCGCCCCGGAGTGCCCGGAGGCGCGCACCCCCGCCGCCGTCACACGGTCAGGGCGGCCCATGCCATGTCCTGGAGCAGGTCCCGCAGATCGCCGAGCTCCCGGGTCGAGCGGGTGCCGTGCGCGGTGTGCGGCGTCGAGTTGATGAGTCCGAACACCGCATGGACCTTGCGCCGCAGCAGCGAGCGGTCCGCCGTCGGCAGGAGACCGGCCAGTTCGTCCACCCAGACCTGCACGTAGTTGCGCTGCAGGGACCGCACGTTCCGTTCGTCGTCGTGCGGGAGGGAGCCGAGATCGCGATCCTGCACGCGGATCACGTTCGCATTGGCCAGCGCGAAGTCGACCTGGAACCGGATCAGGCCCCGCAGCGCCGCCTCGGGCGAGGACGCCCCCTCGGCGACGGTACGCCCACCCTCCAGGAGGTCCTCGCTGACCCCGGTGAGGAGCGCGGAGAGGACCGAGGGCTTGCCGGTGAAGTGCCGGTAGACGGCGGGCCCGCTCACGCCGGCGGCAGCGCCGAGGTCCTCGATGGACACCCCGTTGTACCCGCGGTCCGCGAACAGCTGTGCCGCGGCGACGAGCAGGGCCGCGCGACGGGACGCCTTCGCGACGCTTCGACCCGTCACGCGGTCTTCGGTGGGCAGTGCCTCCATGCAGGTCCTTCGGGTCCGCCGGTGAGTGATGGACCCATTCTGATGGACATCCAGGTTAATGACCACTAACCTGAATCCGGTTAGCGTCTGCTAACTGAAGCATGCTCGAGGAAGTAGTCGATGGAGACTCTGACATCGCAGGTGGATCCGCTCTCGCCGGCGTTCACGGCGAACGCCGCGGCGCAGGCCGAACTCGTCGGCGACCTGCGGCGGCGCCTCACGGCCGCGGCCCTCGGCGGGCCCAAGCGCTCCCGCGCGCGGCATGTCGCCCGCGGCAAGCTCCTCCCGCGGGAGCGCATCGACCAGCTCCTCGACGACGGCAGTCCGTTCCTCGAGATCGCGCCGCTGGCGGCGAACGGGATGTACGACGATGAGTGCCCGGGTGCGGGCGTGATCGCCGGCATCGGCCTCGTACACGGCCGCCACGTGCTGGTGATCTCGAACGACGCCACCGTCAAGGGCGGCACGTACTACCCGATGACCGTCAAGAAGCATCTCCGCGCGCAGGAGATCGCCCTCGAGAACAATCTGCCCTGCGTGTACCTCGTGGACTCCGGCGGTGCGTTCCTGCCCCGGCAGGACGACGTCTTCCCCGACCGCAACCACTTCGGCCGTATCTTCTACAACCAGGCCACCATGTCGGCCCGGAAGATCCCGCAGATCGCCGCCGTGCTGGGGAGCTGCACCGCCGGTGGCGCCTACGTCCCGGCCATGAGCGACGAGACCGTGATCGTGCGCAACCAGGGCACCATCTTCCTGGGCGGCCCGCCGCTGGTGAAGGCCGCCATCGGCGAGGTCGTCACGGCGGAGGAGCTCGGGGGCGGGGACGTCCACTCCCGCGTCTCCGGGGTCACCGACCATCTCGCGGAGAACGACCAGCACGCGCTGGAGATCGTGCGCGACATCATCGCGACGCTGCCCCCGGCCGCAAAGCCGCCCGTTCCCGCCGTCGTGCACGCCGCGGAGCCGCTGGAGCCGGTGGTGCCGCAGGACGAGCTGTACGGTGCCGTGCCGACGGACGTGAACGCGTCCTACGATGCCCGCGAGATCATCGCCCGGATCGTCGACGGCTCGCTCTTCCACGAGTTCAAACGCGAGTACGGCACCACCCTCGTCACGGGCTTCGCGACCATCTCCGGCCACCGCGTCGGGATCGTCGCCAACAACGGGGTGCTCTTCAGCGAGTCCGCCCTCAAGGGCGCCCATTTCATCGAGCTCTGCGACCAGCGCGGAGTCCCCCTGGTGTTCCTGCAGAACCTCTCCGGCTTCATGGTGGGCAAGGACTACGAGGCCGGCGGCATCGCGAAGAATGGGGCCAAGATGGTCACCGCCGTCGCGACCTGCCGCGTCCCCAAGCTGACGGTCGTCGTCGGCGGGTCCTTCGGGGCCGGCAACTACTCGATGTGCGGTCGCGCCTTCTCCCCGCGCTTCCTGTGGATGTGGCCGGCGGCCCGCATCTCCGTGATGGGCGGCAACCAGGCGTCGTCGGTCCTGGCGACCGTCAAGCGCGACCAGCTCGAGGCGCGCGGCGAGGACTGGTCATCGGAGGACGAGGAGGCGTTCCGCGCACCCATCCGCGACCAGTACGAAGCCCAGGGCAACCCCTACTACTCGACGGCGCGGCTCTGGGACGACGGCGTGATCGACCCCGCGGACACCCGCACCGTCCTCGGCCTCGCACTCGACGTCTGCGCCAACGCGCCCCTGCCCGACACCTCCTTCGGCCTCTTCCGGATGTGACCCGATGACCTCCAGCCCCCTCTCCAGCCCCGCCGGTGCCCGTTCCAGGACCGCCCGGTGGCCCTTCGACACCGTCCTCGTCGCGAACCGCGGCGAGATCGCGAGCCGGGTCCTCCGCTCCGTCCGCGCGCTCGGCCTCCGGTCGGTCGCCGTCTACAGCGACGCCGACGCCGGCGCCCGGCACGTCCTCGAAGCGGACTCCGCCGTCCGGATCGGCCCGGCCGCACCGTCCGAGAGCTACCTGTCCATCCCCGCCGTCATCGAGGCCTGCCGCCGCACGGGGGCGGGCGCTGTGCACCCCGGGTACGGGTTCCTCAGCGAGAACGCTGCCTTCGCCGACGCGCTGCGGGACGCCGGGATCGTCTTCATCGGGCCGTCCGTCCACGCCCTGGACGTCATGGGCGACAAGATCCGTTCGAAGAACCATGTGGTCGCCTCCGGTGTCCCCGTGGTCCCCGGCATCGCCGAACCGGGACTCTCCGACGACGACCTGCTGCGCGCAGCGGACGACGTCGGCTTCCCGCTGCTCATCAAGCCGTCCGCGGGCGGGGGCGGCAAGGGCATGCACGCCGTCCACCGGCCGGAGGACCTCTCCGAGGTCCTCGTCACGGCGCGTCGCGTCGCGGCCCGCGCGTTCGGCGACGACACGCTCTTCCTGGAACGCCTGATCGAGCGGCCCCGCCACATCGAGGTGCAGGTCCTGGCCGACAGCTCCGGCACCGTGATCTCTCTCGGCGAGCGCGAGTGCTCGCTGCAGCGCCGGCACCAGAAGGTCATCGAGGAGGCGCCGTCGGCCCTGCTCGACGAGGTGACGCGGCGTCGGATCGGCGAGGCCGCGTGCGCCGTGGCCCGCAGCGTCGACTACGCGGGAGCCGGGACCGTCGAGTTCCTCGTCTCCGACGCCGCGCCCGACGAATTCTTCTTCATGGAGATGAACACGCGCCTGCAGGTCGAGCATCCCGTCACGGAACTGGTGACCGGCATCGACCTCGTGGAGTGGCAGATCCGCATCGCCGCGGGTGAGGCGCTGCCGTTCACGCAGGACGACGTCGTGCTGACAGGTCATGCCGTCGAGGCCCGCGTGTACGCCGAGAACCCCGAGGCCGGGTTCCTCCCCTCCACCGGCCGCATCCTGGAGCTCGCCGAGCCCGCAGGGGAGGGCATCCGGGTGGACAGCTCCCTCCTGCCCGGCGGGACCGTCTCCTCGTCCTACGACCCGATGCTCGCCAAGGTCATCGCCTGGGGTGCCGATCGCGGTGAGGCCCTCGACCGGCTGGACGCGGCGCTCGCCGCCACCGTGGTGCTGGGGGTCGACACCAATATCGAATACCTCCGGCTGCTCGTGGGCGACGACGACGTGCGGGCCGCGCGGCTCGACACCACGATGATCGAACGCAAGCTCCCGGAGCTGGCCTTCCGCCATGTCGCCCCCGAGGACCTCGCACTCGCCGCCGTCCTGCTCCTCGAGGCCGAACCGGCTCCGGCCGGCGGCTCACCCTGGCACCGGGGCGACGGCTTCCGGCTCGGGACACCCCGACCACGCGCCGTCACCCTCGAGGTGGACGGCGCCACCGCGACGGTCCGGCTGCAGCGCACGGGCGGGGGCTGGACCGGAACGGTCGACGGCACCGACGGCACCGACGGCACCGACGGCACCGACGGCCCGGCTGCCGCGAGCCTCACGGTTCGCGTCGACGGCGGGGGAGTGACCATCGACGGCCTCCGCTCCCGCCGGCGGTACGCGGTCGACGGGGACACTGTCTGGCTGGGGGATGCCGGCTGGTCCGCCCGCCTGCGCCGTCCGAGCCGCCGCGAACTGCTCGACGCCGCCCTGTCCCGTATCACCCGGGAGGAGGGCGCGGCCGACCCGCTGGTCCGCAGCCCCATGCCGGGCACCGTGGTGACGGTGTCCGTCGAGGACGGCGCGACCGTCCAGGCGGGCGACGTCCTCGTCGCCGTCGAGGCCATGAAGATGGAGCACCAGCTCACCGCCGCCCTGTCCGGCGTCGTCCGCCTCTCGCTGAAACCCGGCGACCTCGTGCGGGCACACCAGATCCTCGCCACCATCGAGTCCGCCCCCGAGGGCGGCCCGGCACCTATCCCCACGGAAGGGAACGCAGCATGAATTTCGAACTGAGCGAGGAGTACCAGGACCTCGTCGACACCGTCCGCGAGTTCGCCGACGAGGTCGTGGCCCCGGTCTCCGCCAAGCACGACGCCGAGCACAGCTTCCCCTACGAGGTGGTCAAGCAGATGGGGGACATGGGCCTGTTCGGCCTGCCGTTCCCCGAGGAGTACGGAGGCATGGGCGGCGACTACTTCGCGCTGTGCCTGGCACTGGAGCAGCTGGCCCGCGTGGACCAGTCGGTGGCCATCACCCTCGAGGCGGGGGTGTCCCTCGGCGCCATGCCCGTCTACCGCTTCGGCACCGAGGAGCAGAAGCAGCAGTGGCTGCCCTCCCTCGCGTCGGGTACCGCCCTCGGCGGGTTCGGCCTCACCGAGTCGGAGGCCGGCTCCGACGCCTCCGGGACGAAGACGACGGCGAAGCTCGAGGACGGCGCGAACGGATCGGAGTGGGTGATCAACGGCACCAAGGAGTTCATCACGAACTCGGGCACCGACATCACGTCGCTGGTGACCGTCACCGCCGTGACCGGTACCTCCGAGCGGCCGGACGGCACGGTGAAGAAGGAGATCTCCACCCTCCTCGTCCCCTCGGACACGCCGGGCTTCACGGCCGAGAAGGCCTACAACAAGGTGGGCTGGAACGCCTCCGACACCCATCCGCTCACCCTCCGTGACGTCCGGGTCCCGGAGGCGAACCTGTTGGGTACGCGCGGCCGCGGGTACGCCAACTTCCTGCAGATCCTCGACGAGGGGCGGATCGCCATCGCGGCGCTCGCGACCGGCGCGGCGCAGGGTTGCGTGGAACAGTCCATCAAGTACGCGGGCGAGCGCATGGCCTTCGGCAGCACCATCGGCGCCTACCAGTCCATCCAGTTCAAGATCGCCCGGATGCAGGTCCGGGCCCATACGGCGCGGCTGGCCTACTACGACGCAGCGTCGCGCATGCTCGCGGGCAAGCCGTTCAAGACGCAGGCCTCGATCGCGAAGCTGGTGGCCGGCGAAGCCGCCATGGACAACGCGCGCGACGCGACACAGATCTTCGGCGGCTACGGTTTCATCAACGAGTTCGTGGTGTCCAGGCACTACCGTGACTCGAAGATCCTCGAGATCGGCGAGGGGACCACGGAGGTCCAGCTCATGCTGATCGCGAGGGAACTCGGCCTGTAGGCCCGCCGCAGGGCCAGGACGGACAGGCGCCGGAACAGCGAAGGAGAAGCAGTGATCAACAAAGTGGTTGGCAGTGCGGCGGAGGCCGTGGCGGACATCCCCGACGGAGCATCCCTCGCCGTCGGCGGGTTCGGCCTGTGCGGGATCCCGGTGACCCTGATCGACGCCCTGCACCGGCAGGGGACGTCGGAGCTCGAGACGGTGAGCAACAACTGCGGCGTGGACGACTGGGGGCTCGGCATCCTGCTGTCCGATCACCGGATCCGCCGGACCGTCAGCTCCTACGTCGGCGAGAACAAGGAGTTCGCGCGCCAGTACCTCTCGGGTGAGCTCGAGGTCGAGCTCACCCCGCAGGGCACGCTCGCCGAGAAGCTCCGGGCCGGCGGCGCGGGCATCCCGGCCTTCTTCACCACGGCGGGCGTCGGCACCCAGGTCAGCGAGGGCGGCCTGCCCCAGCGGTACGCCGGCGACGGCAGCGTCGCCGTGGCATCGAAGGCCAAGGAGGTGCGGTCCTTCGACGGCGTCGACTACGTGCTCGAGGAGTCGCTGCGACCCGACTTCGCGCTGGTCCACGCCTGGAAGGGCGACCGCCACGGCAACCTCGTCTTCCACGCCACCGCGATGAACTTCAATCCGCTCTGTGCGCAGGCCGGCCGGATCACGATCGCCGAGGTCGAGGAACTCGTGGAACCCGGGGAGCTCGACCCGGCGCAGGTCCACACGCCGGGCATCTTCGTCCAGCGCGTGGTGGTGGCGCGCGACGTCGAGAAGCGCGTCGAGAAGCGGACCGTCTCGATCGGCGGCGCGCCCGACCCCGGCGCCGGCCTGAACGCACCCGAAGGAGCATGAGCATGGCACTCACCCGCAACGAACTCGCCGCCAGGGTGGCGCAGGAGCTGGAGAACGGGCAGTACGTCAACCTCGGCATCGGGATGCCCACGCTGATCCCGAACTACATCCCCGCCGGCGTCGAGGTGGTGCTGCACTCCGAGAACGGCATCCTCGGCGTCGGTCCCTATCCCGCCGAGGACGCCGTCGATCCGGACCTCATCAATGCCGGCAAGGAGACCGTCACCGCCAATCCGGGCGCTGCGTTCTTCGACTCGGCCGCGTCCTTCGGCATGATCCGCGGCGGCCATGTGGACGTCGCGGTCCTCGGCGCCATGGAGGTCGCGCAGAACGGCGACCTCGCGAACTGGATGGTGCCCGGCAAGATGGTCAAGGGCATGGGCGGCGCCATGGACCTCGTGTTCGGGGCGAAGCGCGTGATCGTCATGATGGAGCACGTGGACCGGGCAGGGCGGCCGAAGATCGTCGAAGCCTGTTCCCTGCCCCTGACGGGGAAGGGCTGCGTGACCCGGATCGTCACCGACCTCGCCGTGATCGACGTCGAACCCGACGGACTCGTGCTGCGCGAGACCGCCCCCGGCGTGAGCACGGACGACGTCGTCGCCGCCACCGGCGCCCCGCTGCGGATCGAGCTCGGGGAAGCGGCCGCGTGAGCGGCGACACGCCCCCTGCCCGGTCCGTGATCGAGCAGCGCGGCCTCTACCTCGACGAGCTCGAGGTCGGGACGGTCTACGCCCACCGCCCCGGCCGGACGCTGACCGAGGCCGACAACGTCCTGTTCACGACGCTGACCATGAACACGCAGGCCCTGCATCTCGACGCGGCCTGGTCCGCGGGGCAGCCCTTCGGTGAGCGTCTCGTCAATTCGATGCTGACCCTCGCGACGCTCGTCGGACAATCGGTGTCCCAGCTCACGCAGGGCACCATCGTGGCGCAGCTGGGGCTCACCGACGTCGCCTTCCCGAAGCCGCTGTTCCACGGCGACACCCTGTACACGGAGACCGAGATCACCGGTATCCGCCCGTCGTCCTCGCGCCCCGGGCAGGGCATCGTGTCCATGGTCCACACCGGGCGCAACCAGCACGGCGATGTCGTCGCGACGGCAACGCGATCCGTCCTGATGTGGTCCTCGACGGCGCAGCGGGCGGTGACGCGATGAGCGGGATCGTCCTGGGACCGGCACTGCTCTTCTGCCCGGCGGACCGCCCGGAGCGGTACGGCAAGGCGGCCGACCGCTCCGACACCGTCATCCTCGACCTGGAGGACGCCGTGGCGCCCGGAGCCAAGGACGCGGCACGGACGGCACTCGCCGAGACCCCGCTCGCCCCGGAGCGCACCGTGGTGCGGCTCAACGCGGTGGGGACAGCCGACTTCGCACTCGACTGCGCCGCCGTCCGAGGCACCCCCTACCGCACCGTCATGCTCGCCAAGACGGAGTTGCCCGAGCACGTCGCCGCGGCCCGCGCGGCCCTGGGGGACGTCGAGGTCATCGCCCTGGTCGAGACGGCGCGGGGGGTGGTCCACGCGGCCGCCATCGCCGCGGCCGACGGCGTCACCGCCCTCATGTGGGGCGCCGAGGACCTCGTGGCATCCCTCGGCGGCACCTCGAGCCGCACGGCCGGCGGCACGTACCGGGCCGTGGCGCTCCAGGCGCGCTCGCAGGTGCTCCTCGCCGCAGGAGCCGCGGGAGTCGGCTGTATCGACGCCGTCTACGTGGACATCGCCGACCTCGGGGGCCTCGCCGCCGAGGCCGAGGATGCGGCCGCTTCCGGCTTCTCCGCGAAGGCCTGCATCCATCCCGGCCAGGTGGCCGCGGTCCGTACGGCCTTCGCTCCCGGCGACGCCGAGGTCGAGCGCGCCCGCGCGCTGCTCGCCGCCGCCGAGAGGGAACGGGGCGTCTTCGCCTACGAGGGGCGCATGGTGGACGAGCCGATCCTCCGGCATGCCCGCAGCGTCGTGGGCAGGGCGTCGGGTCGGTAGGGGCGGGCCTCGCCGGACGCGGCCGCGGTGTCGACGACAGCGGAGTCGGACGCGCGTATGGCAGTGCCGGTGCCGGCGAAGAGCGCTGGCAGATGTCGTCGTCCCGTGAGGATCGAGGCCCGCTTGACCCGCTCCAGGCGCCGCTCTTTGCGGCTTCGCTTCTCAGACGGGCGGTAGGAGCCCGGGGTCCGGGACCCGCTCCGCGCGCATCGCCGTCCCGAGGTCGTGCACGGTGCGGGCGATCGCCGACGAATCCGTCGTGGCGGGCGGTGGTTCGGGCGGCGTCGTATAGGTGCGACCACCCGGCGACAACCAGCTCAGCCCGCCATCGGGATCGGGAGTCGGTGTCCATCCCGTCCGGTGCTTCAGCATGTGGTGTCGCCTGCAGACGGGATAGAGGTTGTCCGCACCGGTCGATCCTCCGTCTGCCCAGGACACCAGATGGTCCAGATCGCAGCGGCCGGCGGGACGGCCGCAGCCGTAGAAGCTGCAGGTCTTCTGGCGGAGCTGCACCCAGGTCCGCAGGTCCTCGCTCGGGCGGTACCGGGTCCGGTCCAGGCCGAGCACCGCACCCGTGTACGGGTGGGTGAGCAGGCGCATCCACGAGGTGGCGTCCCCGGCGAGCCGGCGGGCGGCGTCGGCAGGGATCGGACCATAACCTTCGAGTTCGGCAGGTTCGTCGGTGAGCCCCATCAGCGCGAACACCGGAACGGTCACGACGATCCTCGCTGCTGGGGAGCGCGTGCCCGAGGGCCCACCGGCGCCGAGCAGCATGTCGGCCAGGACGTCGGCGCGCAGTTGGGGCAGCGTCCGCGGCTCATCGCCGCTGCGCAGGGTCCGGGCCACCGCATCCACCGTGGTGTGCAGGGCCAGGGCCTGCTCCGCGGGGAGATAGGCGCTGAACCACGCCATCCCGTCACGGTCCGGTTCGAAGACGACGCACCGATCCGGTTCCGCCTTCACCCGGCGGGCGGTCAACGACCCGGGGTGGAGCTTCTCCCGCAGCCGACGGCACCGCGCCGTCAGCCTCGGCCGGTTCAGGTCTTCCGCCACCGTCAGGATCTCCGCCTCGAACGCCAGGACGGCCTCGTCGGGGAGTGTGCGGGACTGCTCGACGATGACCGACGCCCGCGAGGCACAGATCCCGCCCTTCTCCAGGGCCGCCAGGGTGGCCGTCAACGGTCCGGTCAGCGTGAGCGACTCCGAGACGAGCCGGGCGGCCGAGCCCTCGGACAGCTTGAGCAGGGCTGCGGTCTCCACAACCGTCTCCGTGAACGCGAGGGACGACGACCGGCCCGACCAGGTCCGGTGCCCGCGATCGCTGAACGTGTGGACCCTCGTGATCAACCGGGCCCGCTGGGCGGCCGCCCAGGATGCGAGGCGTTCGGCCGCGCGCAGCAGCTCGAGCGTGTCATCGAGACGGGAGGGGGCCGCGATCATCGGCGCGTCCTGCAGGCGGGCCACCAGTCCGGACGGCGACGCCTCCTCGATGAGAGTTCGCCGATGACCGTCGGTTCCTTCGTCCTCGGTGCCGAGGTCTTCCAGCGGACCGAGGATCTCGTCGACCGCATCCGCGGGCCATCCCCAGGTCGCCTCGTCGTAGGCGTCCCCGAGATCGAGCGTCGACGCTCCGATGGACATGACTCATTCCATCACTCGGCACCGACATTCGGGCTGCTCGACACAGACCCGGAACAGGTGCCCCATGGTTGGTGCCGACCGGCCATCGAGGTACCGGCAGGGACCCGGCCGCCGGGTGGAAGCGGCGCGTCGTCGCGGTCCGGGATCCCTCCCCGCCGCCCGGTCGCATCCGGACGATCCCCGCCCACAGCGTCCGCGGACCCTGGCTGATGGACAGCTCCGGACTGCGGGATACTGGGGCCATGGATTTCAGCAACCCCACCCGGCAGTACCGGCGCGTCTCCATCCTCGGCTCCACGGGCTCCATCGGGACCCAGGCGCTCGAGGTGATCGCCGCGGCTCCCGGCCGTTTCGGCGTCGCGGGCCTCAGCGCCGGCGGGCGGAACCTGGAACTCCTCGCCCGCCAGGCCGTGACCGTCCGGGCTCCCGCCGTCGGCGTCGCGTCCGCGTCGGAGTCCGACCTCGAGCGCGCGATCGCGCAGGCCGCCGACGCCGCCGGTGTCCGTGGCTACGCACCGGTGCTGTTCTCCGGCGACGACGCCGCGGCGAAGGTTGCTGCCTGGCCCGACGCCGACGTCGTCCTCAACGGCATCACCGGCTCGATCGGCCTCGAGCCCACCCTCGCCGCGCTCGCCGCCGGGCACCTGCTCGCCCTGGCCAACAAGGAGTCGCTGATCGCCGGGGGAGCGCTCGTGCGCGCGGCGGCCGCTCCCGGACAACTCGTCCCCGTGGACTCCGAGCACTCGGCCATCGCGCAGGCCCTGCGCGGCGGCACGGCCGACGAGGTGGACCGACTGGTCCTGACGGCGTCGGGCGGCCCGTTCCGCGGCAGGACCCGCGCCCAACTGCAGCACGTCACGCCCGCGCAGGCCGTCGCCCACCCCACGTGGGACATGGGACGCGTCATCAGCACGAACTCCGCCTCGATGGTCAACAAGGCCCTCGAGGTGATCGAGGCCCACCTCCTCTTCGACATCCCGCTCGAGCGGATCGACGTCGTCGTGCACCCGCAGTCCGTGATCCACTCGATGGTCCAGTTCATCGACGGCTCCACGCTGGCGCAGGCGTCACCGCCGGACATGCGCCTCCCCATCGCCCTCGGCATCGGCTGGCCGTTCCGCGTGCCGGGATCAGCCCGCGCATGCGACTGGAGCCGGTCCGCCGAGTGGACCTTCGAACCGCTGGACGAGGAGGCCTTCCCGGCCATCGCCCTGGCGAAGCGTGCGGCCGCCGAGGGCGGCACGCGCATGGCCGTGTACAACGCCGCGAACGAGGAGGCCGTCGAGGCCTTTCACAGGGGAGCCATAGGTTTCCCTGAGATCGTGGACACCGTGTCCGCCGTCGTCGACGAGCAGCGTGCGCGGGAGGTCGCCGGCGGCGAGCTCACCCTCGACGCCGTCCTCGAGGCGGAGCGCTGGGCACGCACGAGTGCCCGGTCCCGTTGCGGCCTCGTGGAGTCGCCGGCGCCCGGAGGGGCGGCCGGTCCGGAAGGCCAGAAGGAAGAGCTGTGACCGTTCTCTTGTTCATCGTCGGAGTGCTCGTCGTCGTCGTCGGCATCGCGGCGTCGATCGCCCTGCATGAAGTGGGGCACCTGGTGCCCGCGAAGCTGTTCCGCGTCCGCGTCACCCAGTACATGGTGGGCTTCGGTCCCACCATCTGGTCCAGGCGACGCGGGGAGACCGAGTACGGGCTGAAGGCGATCCCGGCCGGCGGCTACGTCTCGATGGTGGGCATGTTCCCTCCCGCGACCACGGAGGCCGGTGCGGTGCGCCAGTCCAGCACCGGCGTCTTCCAGCAGCTCACCAACGACGCCCGGCAGGCCGCGGCCGAGCAGTTGCAGCCGGGGGACGAGGACCGGGTCTTCTACAAGCTGCCCATCTGGAAACGGATCATCATCATGCTCGGCGGGCCGCTGATGAACCTCCTGATCGGGACCGTGCTCTTCGCCGTCCTCATCATGGGGTTCGGCAGTGCGCAGGCCACCACCACGCTGTCCGAGGTGTACCGGTGCGTGGTCCCCGCCAGTCAGCAGGCGGCCACGGGACAGACCGACTGTGCGCCCGAGGATCCCGCCGCCCCCGCCTTCGAGGCGGGACTCCAGCCGGGCGACCGCGTGGTCGCCTTCGACGGCCGGGAGGTCACCGACTGGGACGAGCTCTCGGGCTGGATCAGGGACGCGGCCGGCCGCGAGGTCGGCATCACCTACGTGCGCGACGGCGAGAGCGTCGAGTCCGTCATCACGCCCCTGCTGACGGAACGGCCGGTCGCCGCGGAGGACGGCACGGCGATGGTCGACGACGACGGCGACGCCGTGACCCAGGAGGTGGGCTTCATCGGCGTCGGCTCGACGCAGGAACTCGTCCCGCAGCCCGCGACCGAGGTGCTCCCGGCTGTCGGGGGCTCGCTGGCCCGGGTCGCCGGCGTGGTGCTGAACCTGCCTGAGCGCGTGGTGGAGGTGGGTCAGGCAGCGTTCTCGGACGCGCCGCGTGATCCCGAGGGGCCCATCAGCGTCGTCGGCGTCGGGAGGATCGCGGGCGAGATCTCGGCGATGGAGGAAGTGCCGGTCGAATCCCGCGCGGCGACGCTGATCGGGCTCGTCGCGGGCGTGAACCTGGCCCTGTTCGTGTTCAACCTGATCCCGCTCCTGCCGCTCGACGGCGGGCACGTCGCCGGAGCGCTGTGGGAGGGGCTGCGCCGGGGTGTCGCGCGGGTGTTCGGGCGTCCCGATCCGGGGCCGTTCGACATGGCCAGGCTCCTGCCCCTCACCTACGCGGTGGCGATCCTGCTGATGGGGATGGGTGTCCTGTTGATCTATGCCGATATCGTCAAACCGGTCGATCTGTTCGGCTGATCGGTTGTAATTCGAATTTCAACTCCATACGGTTGATGAATGTTCGTCCTGACCATCGATCAGATCGGAAGCCGAGCCACCACGGACCGGGTGCCGGAACTGCTCCACCTCCTGCAGCCCGTCCACGCCGTGCTGCCCTGGGAGCGATCGGTCGGGGACGAGGCGCAGGGGGTCCTCGCGCGCGCGGACGACGTCGTCGAGGCCGTGATGCTCTGCCTGCGGGCCGGCGGCTGGTACGTGGGCGTCGGGATCGGGACCGTCGAGCGTCCCTTCCCCGCCTCCCCACGGGAGGGCCGCGGCTCGGCGTTCGTCGCAGCGCGGAAGGCCGTGGACCGCGCGAAGAAGACGGGGGACCGCGCACCCCTCGCCGTCGAGGGCCCGGACGGGGCCGGCGAGGCGGAGGGCGTGCTCGCGCTCCTCGGCCGGCACGTCATGGGCCGCTCGGACGCCGAATGGCGGATCCTCGATCTCCTGCACCCGGGGGAGCGCGGCACGCAGACCGCCGTCGCGCGGACGCTCGGCATCAGTCCCCAGGCGGTGAGCAAGGCCGCCGCCCGTGCCGCGTGGCACGAGGAGCAGGCCGTCCGCCCCGCAGCCGCGCGGCTCCTGACCTGGGCCGACGACCGCGTCGCCTGACGGCCCGGTCCGCGTCCCCGCATCCGTTGGGGGTGCCGTGGGGTAGACATGGATCAAGGAAGAAGGAGGTCCGGTGGACGCACTCTGGATCGCGGTGGCACTGCTCGCGGCGGGTGGCCTCGGCCTGCCCGTGACCATGCTCGTCCTGCGGCTGGCCCGCTCCGTGGACACCGCGGAACGGCGCCGCGAGGAACCGCCCGAGCCCGCGGACCAGCCCCAGCTGGACCTCCCCGAGCCACCCGCGGAACCGCCGAGGGCACCCGTGGACGCCCTGCCGCCGGGAGTCCTCCGCGGCGGACTCGTCATCGGCGTCCTCGAGCGCCTCGCGGTCACCGTCGCCATCCTCGGTGGCCAGCCGGTCGCCATCGCCTACGTCGTCGCGGTCAAGGCGCTCGGTCGCTATGCCGAGCTGAAGGAGACCCCCGCCGCGTCGGAGCGGTTCATCATCGGCACGCTGTCCTCCCTGCTCTGGGCGGCAGGGGTCGCGACGATCGTCAAGGTCTACCTCCTGGAAGTCCCGTAGGGTGAGGCCCATGAGTATCTTCGCCGTCGAGTACGTGTACAACCCCGACCACGACGACCTCCGGGCGGAGCACCGTCCGGAGCACCGGCAGTGGCTCGAGAGCCTCGTGCAGGAGGGCCGCGTCCTGGCCTCCGGACCGTTCGCCGATGGCAGCGGCGCCCTCCTCGTCTTCGCCGCCGAGACCGAGGCGGACCTCAACCAGCTCGTGAGCGAAGACCCCTTCGCCCGGGTCGGTGCCATCTCGGCCGTCAAGGCCACCGGGTGGAACCCGGTCATCGGAGCATTCCGCGACCTCGTGTGACCTGCATCGCCACACGCCGGGAGACCGCCGGGCCGGGTGGATAATGAAATCAAGAATCTCGAAGACGTGCGGTCACGGCCGCCAGCATGGAGGATGTTTTGACCTCGGTCAGCCTAGGAATGCCAGCAGCACCGCCCCCCGTCCTCGCACCCCGGCGCAAGACCCGCCAGATCAAGGTCGGATCGGTGGGCGTCGGATCCGATTCGCCGATCAGCATCCAGTCCATGACCACCACGCCGACCACGGACATCAACGCGACGCTGCAGCAGATCGCGGAGCTCACGGCGACCGGGTGCGACATCGTCCGTGTGGCCTGCCCGTCGGCCGATGACGCCGCAGCCCTGCCGATCATCGCGAAGAAGTCCCAGATCCCCGTCATCGCGGACATCCACTTCCAGCCGAAGTACGTCTTCGCCGCGATCGACGCCGGGTGCGCCGCAGTGCGCGTCAACCCCGGCAACATCCGGAAGTTCGACGACCAGGTGAAGCAGATCGCCGACGCGGCGAAGGCCGCCGGGACCTCGATCCGCATCGGCGTCAACGCCGGCTCACTGGATCCCCGCCTGATGCAGAAGTACGGCAAGGCCACACCCGAGGCGCTCGTCGAGTCCGCTGTCTGGGAAGCCTCCCTGTTCGAGGAACACGACTTCCACGACTTCAAGATCTCGGTCAAGCACAACGATCCCGTGATCATGGTGCGTGCCTACGAACTGCTCGCCGAGCGCGGCGACTGGCCCCTGCACCTCGGCGTGACCGAGGCGGGGCCCTCCTTCCAGGGCACCATCAAGTCGGCCACGGCCTTCGGGGCGCTCCTGTCGAAGGGCATCGGCGACACCATCCGCGTCTCCCTCTCGGCACCGCCGGTCGAGGAGATCAAGGTGGGCAACCAGATCCTGCAGTCGCTCAACCTGCGTCCCCGCAAGCTCGAGATCGTCTCCTGCCCGTCCTGTGGCAGGGCCCAGGTGGATGTCTACACCCTGGCCGAGGAGGTCACCGCCGGCCTCGAGGGCATGGAGGTCCCGCTGCGCGTGGCCGTCATGGGCTGCGTCGTCAACGGACCCGGCGAGGCCCGCGAGGCCGACCTGGGTGTGGCCTCCGGAAACGGCAAGGGCCAGATCTTCGTGAGGGGCGAAGTCATCAAGACTGTCCCCGAGGACCAGATCGTTGAGACACTCATCGAGGAAGCGATGCGGCTCGCAGAGGAGATGGGTGAGGCTGATGGCGAAACTGCTGGCTCGGGTGGCCCCATGGTTACCGTTAGCTAGGCCACAGCCCGACCCCGAGGGCCCCTGGTCGTTCCGCGTCCTCGGCGAGGCGGACACCCGGGATCTCTGGGCCCTCGTCGCCGCCGATCCGGTGGCCAACGTCTTCGTGGCCTCCCACCTCGAGTCCATGGGGACGGCCGCGCCGTCGTTCTCCGGCGGCGAGATCATCGGCATGTTCCGGCACGACGAGCTCCGCGCTGCGTGCTGGGCGGGCGTCAACCTCGTGCCCATCGGCGTGACGGACGAGACCGGCGCGATCTTCGGGGACCACCTCGGCCGGTCGGGCCGGACCTTCTCCTCGGTCTTCGGACTCTCCGAGGGTGTGATGGACCTGTGGTCCACGCTCGAGGACTACAGCGCCGAGCCCTTCGACATCCGCCCCACGCAGCCGCTCATGGCCATCGACACGGACCCGCTCATCGCGCCCGCCCCCGATCTCCGCTTCACGCGCCCCGACGAACTCGACCGGCTCCTGCCCGCCTGCGCCGCGATGTTCGAGGAGGAGGTGGGGTACTCGCCGTTCATCGGCGGGTCCGAGCACTACCGGCGCCGCGTGGCGTCCCTGATCAGCCGCAAGCACTCGCTCGCAGCGTTCGACGACGACGGCACGGTGGTCTTCAAGGCCGAGCTGGGCACGGTGTCCTCGCAGGCCGTCCAGGTGCAGGGCGTCTGGGTGAACCCGGACCACCGCGGCAGGGGGCTCAGCGCCGCCTACATGGCCGCCGTCGTCGTCGCCGCCCGCTCCCTCGCGCCGACCGTCAGCCTCTATGTGAACTCCTACAACGCCCGGGCCATCGCCGCGTACAAGCGCGTGGGCTTCGAGCAGGTGGACACCTTCGCGACGATCCTCTTCTGAGGAGGACCCTGCCGGCGGTGATCCCGACCCGCCCGCCCGACCCGCTAGATTGGTAGCTGTTGTCTCCCGCCGGACGGCGGGGACGTGACTGGCAGTGCACGACCGAATACGAACGGACACCCGCGTGGTCTTACGACTCTCGACCCTTTTCCTGCGCACCCTGCGTGAAGATCCAGCCGACGCCGAAGTCGCGAGCCACCGCCTCCTGGTGCGGGCGGGCTACATCCGGCGTGCCGCCCCCGGGATCTACAGCTGGCTGCCGCTGGGCCTGAAGGTCCTCGCACGGGTCGAGGCGATCGTCCGCGAGGAGATGGAGGCGATCGGCGCGCAGGAGGTCCACTTCCCGGCGCTGCTGCCCAAGGAACCCTACGAGGCCACGAACCGCTGGACCGAGTACGGGGACGGCATCTTCCGCCTCAAGGACCGCAAGGACGCGGACTACCTGCTGGCACCGACCCACGAGGAGATGTTCACGCTGCTCGTGAAGGACCTGTACACCTCGTACAAGGATCTCCCCGTCAGCCTGTTCCAGATCCAGACCAAGTACCGCGACGAGGCGCGGCCGAGGGCAGGCCTCCTCCGTGGCCGCGAGTTCATCATGAAGGACTCCTACTCCTTCGACGTCGACGACGAGGGGCTGGAGGCGAGCTACCAGCTCCACCGCGCGGCGTACCTCAGGATCTTCGAGCGGCTCGGCCTGGACGTCGTGCCTGTCACGGCGACCGCCGGAGCCATGGGCGGTTCCAAGAGCGAGGAGTTCCTCCACCCGACCCCTATCGGCGAGGACACCTTCGTCCGGTCGGCCGGCGGGTACACCGCCAACGTCGAGGCGGTCACGACGGTCGTCCCCGACGCCATCGACTACACCGACGCTCCCGCAGCCGAGGTCAGGGACACCCCCGACACCCCGACGATCGACACGCTCGTGGACCACGCGAACGCCGCCGCACCCCGCGCGGACCGGGCCTGGACCGCGGCGGACACTTTGAAGAACGTCGTGCTGGCGGCCGTGCTGCCCACCGGCGAGCGCCGGATCCTGGTCGTCGGCGTGCCCGGCGACCGCACGGTGGACCTCAAGCGCATCGAGGCAACCATCGCCGGCCACCTCGAGACCGGCGGTGAGGTGGCCGTCGAGGCCGCCGGCGAGGAGGACCTCAGGAAGCACCCGGGCCTGGTCAAGGGCTACATCGGTCCTGGCCTGGCCCTGGACGCCGCCGTCCTCGGCGCCGATGCCGCCACGGGCCTGACGTACCTCGTGGATCCGCGCGTCGTTCCCGGCACCTCGTGGATCACGGGGGCGAACGAGCACGGCCGGCACGTCTTCGGGCTCGTCGCGGGCCGCGACTTCAGCTGGGACGGCGTCATCGAGGCCGTCGAGGTGCGCGAGGGCGACGAGGCTCCCGACGGCTCCGGGCCGCTGATCGCGGCGCGCGGCATCGAGATGGGCCACATCTTCCAGCTCGGACGCAAGTACGCGGAGGCGCTCGGGCTGAAGGTCCTCGACCGGAACGGCAAGCTCGCCACGGTCACCATGGGCTCCTACGGCGTCGGGGTCACGCGTGCCATCGCGGCCCTCGCCGAGGCCAATCACGACGATCGCGGGATCATCTGGCCCCGCAACGTGGCTCCCGCCGACGTGCACATCGTCGCCACGGGCAAGGGCACCGAGGTGTTCGAGGCCGCCGAGAAGCTGGCCGCCGACCTCGAGTCCGCCGGCCTCACCGTGATCTACGACGACCGCCCCAAGGTCTCGCCGGGCGTCAAGTTCGGCGACGCCGAACTCATCGGCGTGCCCACGATCGTCGTCGTCGGCCGTGGCCTCGCCGACGGCGTGCTCGAGGTCAAGGACCGCCGCACGGGGGAGGCGCAGAACGTGGCCGTCGACGACGCCGCCGCGCTGCTGCTCGCGCTCACCGCCGCCTAGGCCGTGGCGGGCTCGGGACTCGAGGAACTGCACCTCGCCACCATCCTGCTGGTGCTCGTCGCCGGGTTCGCCGCGGGCTGGGTGGACGCCGTGGTCGGCGGTGGCGGGCTCCTGCAGCTGCCGGCGCTCCTGCTGGTTCCCGGGATCACGCCCGTGGAGGCCCTGGCCACCAACAAGTTGGGGTCGATCTTCGGGACGACGACGAGCGCGATCACCTACTACCGCCGGGCGCATCCCGACCTGCGGACGGCGCTCCCGATGGCCGCGATAGCCCTCGTCGGCAGCTTCGGCGGGGCGATCCTGGCGGCATCCCTGCCGTCGTCGGTCTTCAAGCCGATCATCGTGGTGGCACTCGTCGCGGTGGCGGTGTTCACGGCCCTGAAGCCGTCCGTCGGGACACTGACCGAGCTGCGGCACCAGGGTGCGCGGCACTACGGCACGGCCGGCGCGATCGGGCTGGTCATCGGCTTCTACGACGGGCTGATCGGCCCCGGGACCGGGTCCTTCCTGATCATCGCGATGGTCACGCTGCTGGGCTACAACTTCCTCGGCGCCAGCGCGAAGGCGAAGATCGTGAACATGGCCACCAACTTCGGCGCGCTCATGTTCTTCCTGCCCAACGGGTCCATCCTGTGGGGGTTGGGACTCCTGCTCGGCGCGGCGAACATGGCCGGCGGCTACACCGGGTCCCGCATGGCGATCAGCCAGGGCAGCAGGTTCATCCGGATCGTGTTCCTCGTCGTCGTCGGCGCCCTGATCATCAAGCTCGGCTCCGACGTGTGGGTGGAGAACATCCGTCCGATGCTCGCCGGGGCATGACGCCGACGGGAGCGGTCACCGACCGGACGCCCTAGAGTGTCGGCAGCTCGCGGACCGGCGGCAGCCCGTCCAGGGTCCGGCCCAGGACGGAGCTCGCCACCCAGAGCGATCGCTGCGCGTCGCCGGTCTGCCCGTGGCCGATGTAGGACAGCGCATTGCGGACCTCCCGGACCACGGTCCACCCGACGGCGAGTCCGGTGTCGAGTCCGGCGGCCGCGGACAGCGCGGCGCAGTGTGCACGGAGGTGCCCCGCGGGGTCTGCGGCATCGAGCTCCGCGAGCCGGTTCCACAGCATCGGCGCCACGGCGTACTCGGCATCGCCGATCACCGGCTTCGGGTCGATCGCCGTGACGTCCCGCAGCCGCGCCGGCGAGGACGGCAGGAGGTTGGCGTAGTGCAGATCCGAGTGCACCAGCACGTCGTTCTCCGACCGCCGTCCCACGATGCCCCGCGACTGGCACACCTCGAGCGCGGCCTCCATCAGCCAGCGCGGGAACGGCTCGTCCAGCTCGTGCCAGCGGGCGGGCAGGGTGTCCGTCCACTGCT
The DNA here is from genome assembly GCF_057291175.1 of Arthrobacter sp. UYP4. NCBI lineage: Bacteria > Bacillati > Actinomycetota > Actinomycetes > Micrococcales > Micrococcaceae > Arthrobacter > Arthrobacter sp. UYP4. Next base: position 85,913 of record NZ_JBXAVU010000002.1, on the reverse strand, counting down.
CGGCATCGGATGCCAGATGCGGGAACGCGGCCCACGGTGCGCTGTCGCCGGCCCGTATCGACAGGCGGCGCAGGACGCGGCCCCACGGCTCGGCGGTCTCGTCGAGCGGGACGTCGTGGAGCGAGTGGTCGCCGTCGAGGCGTGCAAGGAGCAGTGCGTAGTCGGGTCGGGACGCCGCCAGCAGGCGCACGGCGCCGTCGCCGTCCCACAGGTCCAGCGCGTCCGGCTCCGAGCGTGCCTCGTCGTGGGGGATGGTGAGCTTCAGGACGGCGTCCACCGGCTCGTGGCCGCCCCGCTGCACCACGGGCACGACGACGGCGCACTGGCCGGACCAGGCGGGTCGTCCGGGCTGCAGGTCGAGGTCGAGGTCCCAGGCGTGGAGCCTGTCGGCCAGCAGCTCGTGCCATCCGCGCATCCACCGGGCGCCGCCATCGATGGTCCGGGCGCTCCGGACGAGTCGCGGCGGCAGGTCGGGCAGGACGTCCGAAGCGGGCCGACCGGAAGCACAGGTCCCCGTGCCGCCGGGGACACCGGTCGCATCGGGGCCAGACCGTCCGGGCTGCCGGTCTCCTGCCGCCTCGTCGGGGTGCCTAGCCATCGGTCGGTCCTCCCGGAGCGGGAGTGCCGCTGGGTGCGGGCGGCGCCCCGGGTGCCCCCGGGGCGTCCGGAGTCGGGTCGCCGGTGGTCCCGGCCGCTTCGGCCTGCAGGCCGGGCAGCGGTGCGAGGGGGGCGCCCGCCTCGGTGCTGCGTTGTACCGCGGCGTTCAGGGACGTGACGGCCCAGGCCCGTTCGGCGGTGCTGACCGTGGCGATGAGGCCCGCGTAGAACTCGGTGTGGTCCTGTTCGAGGTCGCGCAGGGCGGCGGCCGGATCGGCGCGGAAGGCCGGTCCGACGGCGTGACCTGCCGGCGCCGGGGCCGCGGGTTCACACAGTGCGGCGAGCCGCTCGGCGGCGGTGTCGGCGGCCGCCTGGTGGGTCGCCGAGAGGGCGAGTGCGGGAGCAGGATCGGGCAGCAGTGCGGCCGCGACCTCGTAGCCGTACCGGGCCTGCTCCTCCGCCCGGGTCGCGCCGAGCAGGGCCTGGCGGTCGGCATCCGGGCCCAGGGGAGTGCCGGCGCACTCCTCCGGCGTCGCCGGGCCCGCCGTGGTCGGGCCGGAAGCCGCATCCCCGGAAGCCGCGCTTTCGGAGGTCGCCGGTACGGACGCCGGCGTGTCGGACCGGGCGGGGTCGGCGGACGCGCCCTGCTCCGGGTCGAGGTCCTCGGCGGTCAGCGCCTCGGCCGCCGGCAGCTCTGTCCCGACGCCGAGCACCCCGCCGAGGAGCACCGCCTGGCGCCACTGGTTGGCGCCCGCCGACGCGAGCACCCGGGCGGGGCCCGGCTCGGCATCGACCGCGTCCGACAGGCTGCGCAGCGAGCTGTCGCGCAGCATCGCCAGGAGGCGGACCGGATCTGCGGGAGCCGCAGTGGGCGAGGGCGCCGGCGCAGGGGGAGGTGGATCCGTCGGCGCGTCCGCACCGGCCGGAGCACGTGCGGGGGACCGCGGCAGGGACACGGCGGCAGCCTGCTCCTCGAGGTCCGACGCGATCGCCGTCAGCCGCTCCGCAAGGGCGGGATCCGCCGCCGTTGCGGCACGCGCATCCGCTGCGAGACCGCGGTACCGCCCCTCGGCGTCGAGCTGGGCCTGTTCGGACGGCGAGTACACGCGCGCCGGCGGCTCGGCGGAGCCGAGAAGGAGCCAGGCGCCGACCGCCAGGAGCACCACGACGAACAGACCGACGAGCCACGCGGACCACCGGATGGCCGTGCCGGCGGCAGTGGCGAGGCGGGCTCCACGCTCCTGCTGCCCGCCCGCCTGCGCCCGGTTGATCACAGTGTCCGATGATGCCACGGCGGTCCCGGTTTCTCCCTGCCATACACCCGGCGTCGCCGAATGTCGGTACTCTTGGAGGACAACATCATCGAGTGGGAGGCAGCCATGGCGGTCCGGTCCGGGAACGAAAACCATGCCTCGACCCGCAAGTCGGCCCTCGAGGCCGCACTGCAGGCCGAAGCGCAACGCCTGCGGACCAGGCTGCAGCCCGTCGTCGAACAGCACGACCTCTACCTCGAGGACGTCGACATCAAGGTCGCCGGTTCCCACCGCACCGTCCACGTGGTCGTGGACCTGCCCGAGGACGCCTCCGGGAGTGTCGGGCTCGATGTGATCTCGGCCATCTCAACCGACCTCTCCGCCGCCATGGACAGTGACCCCGAGGACGACGACCGTCCGTACAGCCTCGAGATCTCCTCGCCCGGCGTGTCCCGGCCCCTCACGGAACCACGGCACTGGCGCCGCAACGTGGGCCGCATGGTCGAGGTCAAACCGCTGAGCGGCGATGTCGTCCTCGGCCGGCTGCTGGACGTCACCGCCACCGGGATTCGGCTGATCCCGCAGCTGCCCGTCAAGAAGGGCATGAAGCCGAAGCAGGGCGATCCACTCGCCCTCGAGTTTTCCAAGATCCGCAAGGGGACCGTCCAGGTCGAATTCGCGCATCCTGAGGATGAACACCACGAGAACAGCGATGGGGGCGATCCGGGCATCTCCGGCGCCGTGCACCACGCGTAAGGAGACCCACATGGACATTGATATGAGCGCGCTGAGGCTCCTCGAGCGCGAACGCGAGATCCCGCTGGACAAGCTGATCCCCACCATCGAGCAGGCCCTGCTCATCGCGTACCACCGCACGCCGGGCGCGCACGAGACGGCGCGCGCCGAGCTGGACCGCCGCAACGGACACGTCACCATCTGGGCCACGGAGAAGGACGACGACGGCGAGACCGTCGGCGAGTTCGACGACACGCCCGGGGGCTTCGGCCGGATCGCCGCGAGCACCGCGCGCCAGATCATCCTGCAGCGCCTGCGCGACGCCGAGGACGACAACATCCTCGGTGAGTTCCGCGGCAAGGAAGGCGAACTGGTCGCCGGCATGATCCAGCAGGGCACCAATCCGCACATGATCCAGGTCAACCTGGGATCGGTGGAGGCCGTCCTGCCGCCGCCGGAGCAGGTGCCGGGGGAGAAGTACCTGCACGGCACCCGCCTGCGGGCCTTCGTCGTCGACGTCCACCGCGGGATGAAGGGCCCCTCCATCACCCTGTCCCGCTCGCACCCGGGCCTCGTCCGGAAGCTCTTCGAGCTCGAGGTCCCCGAGATCGCGGACAAGACGGTCGAGATCGTGGCCCTCGCCCGCGAGGCCGGCCACCGCACCAAGATCGCCGTGAAGGCCAACGTGCCGGGCGTGAACGCGAAGGGTGCCTGCATCGGCGAGATGGGCACGCGCGTGCGGGCGGTGATGAACGAGCTGAACGACGAGAAGATCGACATCGTCGACTACAACGACGACGCCGCCTCGTTCATCGCGAGCTCCCTCTCGCCGTCGCGCGTCACCTCCGTGACCATCACGGACGAGGCCACGCGGTCCGCCCGCGTCGTGGTGCCGGACTACCAGCTCTCCCTCGCGATCGGCAAGGAGGGCCAGAACGCCCGGCTCGCCGCGAAGCTGACCGGCTGGCGGATCGACATCGTGTCCGACGCCGCACAGCCGGCCCCCGCCGCGAAGGCGTAGGCGGCCCGGTCCGCCGGCAGATCCGGAAGGGGTAGAATGGAAGGGACTGCTGTCGAGTCGCGCCCGGAAGACTCTGTTCGACGAGGAGAGTCCGGGCACCAGCCGGAGGACACCCATCCGACACGCACCTGCGTGGGATGCCGCCGACGGGACCGCCAGTCACACGTGATGCGGGTCGTCGCACGACCGATCGGCGGACAGGATGTCGCCGTTCTCGACGAGCGACGCCGGCTGTCCGGGCGGGGTGCTTGGCTGCACCCCGACACGGCATGCATGGAAACGGCCATCAAGCGGAAAGCCTTTCATCGGGCATTCCGCGGGCCGGTGGACACTGCCAGGCTGGCAGCGGACTTCCAGGCATACCTGGAGCGTCGCGACGAACGCTCCGATCCACCACCGTCCTCCCTGAAAGCGGGTCAGCACCCTCATGGAAACCCGATGAGTACCCAGCGATGAGTGCACAACGATGATCAATCCGTTGTGCTCTGCATTCGATCTGCCAGACGCCCTAGCGACTGGGATCAGCAGTAGGAAATAGACGGTTCGTGCCTGACTCGGTGCGGACCGAGACAGGAGAAATGTGGCCAAGGTCCGCGTACACGAGCTCGCGAAAGAGCTCGGTATAACCTCGAAAGACGCAGTTGCGAAACTGCAGGAACTGGGCGAATTCGTCCGTTCAGCCTCATCCACCATCGAGGCCCCCGTCGTGAAGAAGCTTCGCGGCGCATTCCCGGATGCGGGCAGCACCAAGACCGCTGCCCCCTCCGCCCCGTCACGCCCAGCGGCCCCCGCGCCGTCGGGCCCGAAGCCGGGCGCTGCCCAGGCCGCTCCCGAGGCTCCCGCCCCGGCCGCGCCCGCAGCCCCCTCGGCACCGTCGGTGCCGTCGACCCCTGCCGCTCCGGCCGCTCCGGCCGCACCGCAGCCGTCGCCGTTCTCGAACGGTTCGGCTCCCGCGGAGACCCCCGCCCCGGCAGCACAGGACACACCCGCACCCGCCCAGCAGGGCAGCCAGGGTGACGGCGCGACGCCGGGCGCACGTCCGGCCCCGCGGCCGGCCACCCCTCCGGCGGCTCCCTCCGCCGGAACCCGCCCGTCGGGCGCCCGTCCCGGCGGAGCGCCCCGTCCGGGCAACAACCCCTTCGCACCGTCGCAGGGCATGGGCTCGCGTCGCGGAGAGGCCGACCGCGGTGCCGACCGCACCTCGGAGCGTCCGCCCCGTCCGGGCAACAACCCGTTCGCACCGTCGCAGGGCATGCCCCGGCCCGGTCGTCGTGACGATGCACAGCAGCGTCCCGCCGCAGGTCCGGGCGGACCCCGCCCGGCTGCCGGTGCGGGCGGACCCCGTCCCGCTGCCGGTGCGGGTGGACCCCGTCCGGGCGCACCGCGTCCGGGGGCACCCCGTCCCGCCGGAGCCCCGGGCTCACGTCCCACCCCCGGCATGATGCCGAACCGCACCGAACGTCCTGCTGCCCCCGGCCGCGGAGCGCCGGGTGCGGGCGCCGGTCCGCGCCGCGGACCCGGTGGAGCACCTGCCAGCCCCAGCGGAGCACCCGCCGGCGGCGGTTTCGGCAAGGGCGGCCGCGGACGCGGCGGCACCGCCGGAGCCTTCGGCAAGGGCGGAGCCGGTCGCGGCAAGCAGCGCAAGTCGAAGCGTGCGAAGCGGCAGGAACTCGAGCAGATGTCGGCTCCCTCGCTGGGTGGCGTGAGCGTACCCCGCGGAGACGGCAACACGATCGTCCGTCTGCGCCGCGGTTCGTCCATCACGGACTTCGCCGACAAGATCGAGGCGAACCCCGCCGCACTGGTCACCGTGCTGTTCCACCTCGGTGAGATGGCCACGGCAACCCAGTCGCTGGACGAGGACACCTTCGAGGTGCTCGGCACGGAACTCGGCTACAAGATCCAGGTCGTCTCGCCCGAGGACGAGGAGCGCGAGCTCCTCAGCAGCTTCGACATCGACTTCGACGCGGAGCTGGAAGCCGAGGGTGACGAGCAGCTCGAGGCACGTCCGCCGGTCGTCACGGTCATGGGCCACGTCGACCACGGTAAGACGCGACTCCTCGACGCGGTGCGGAACACCAAGGTCGTCGAGGGCGAGCACGGCGGCATCACCCAGCACATCGGCGCCTACCAGATCCAGCACGTCCACGAGGACACCACGCGTGCCATCACCTTCATCGACACCCCCGGCCACGAGGCGTTCACCGCCATGCGTGCCCGTGGTGCGAAGGTCACGGACATCGCGGTGCTCGTCGTCGCAGCGGATGACGGCGTCATGCCGCAGACCGTGGAGGCGCTGAACCACGCCCAGGCGGCCAACGTGCCGATCGTGGTGGCCGTCAACAAGATGGACAAGGAAGGCGCGAACCCGGACAAGGTCAAGGGCCAGCTCACGGAGTACGGCCTGGTGCCCGAGGAGTACGGCGGCGACACGATGTTCGTGCACGTCTCGGCGCTCCAGGGCATGGGCATCGACGACCTCCTCGAGGCCGTCCTGCTCACCGCGGACGCCGCGCTGGACATGCGGGCCAACCCGAACAAGGACGCCCGCGGTATCGCGATCGAGGCCAACCTCGACCGCGGCCGCGGTGCCGTCGCCACGGTGCTCGTCCAGTCCGGAACGCTGCATGTCGGCGACACGATCGTCGCCGGTACGGCCCACGGCCGCGTGCGTGCGATGTTCGACGAGAACGGCGACGTCGTCACCACGGCCGGACCGTCGCGTCCGGTCCAGGTCCTGGGGCTGTCCAACGTGCCCCGTGCAGGTGACACGTTCTTCGTCACCGACGACGAGCGCACCGGACGCCAGATCGCCGAGAAGCGTGAAGCGGCGGACCGCAACGCGGCCCTCGCGAAGCGCCGCAAGCGCATCAGCCTCGAGGACTTCGACCAGGCCGTCGCCGAGGGCAAGGTCGACACCCTCAACCTCATCCTCAAGGGTGACGTCTCGGGTGCCGTCGAGGCCCTGGAGGACTCGCTGCTCAAGATCGACGTCGGGGAGGGCGTGCAGCTGCGCGTCATCCACCGCGGCGTCGGTGCGATCACGCAGAACGACGTCAACCTGGCCACGGTCGACAACGCGATCATCATCGGCTTCAACGTCAAGCCGGCCGAGCGCGTGGCGGACCTCGCCGAGCGTGAAGGCGTGGACATGCGCTTCTACTCGGTCATCTACGCCGCGATCGACGACATCGAGCTCGCCCTCAAGGGCATGCTCAAGCCGGAGTACGAGGAGGTGCAGCTCGGAACCGCAGAGGTCCGCGAGGTGTTCCGTTCCTCGAAGTTCGGCAACATCGCCGGTTCGATCGTCCGGTCGGGCATCATCCGACGCAATTCGAGGGCACGCGTCCTGCGCGACGGCAAGGTCATCGGGGACAACCTCTCCGTGGACTCGCTCAAGCGCTTCAAGGACGACGCCACCGAGGTCCGCACCGACTTCGAGTGCGGTATCGGCCTCGGGTCGTTCAACGACGTCAAGGAAGGCGACACCATCGAGACCTTCGAGATGCGGGAGAAGCCCCGCGTCTAGCACGTCGGTCGGCACAGGCGCCCCGGTTCTCCGGGGCGCCTGTGCTCGTCGCACACCCGGGACCCGCCCGCACGATGGGGACCCCCGATACCACCCGCTTTCGTAGGAGTAATAGCAATGGCAGATCCGGCCCGCGCCGCGCGGCTCGCGCAGCGCATCAAAGTCATCGTCGCCGAGGCGCTCCGGCGCCGAGTGAAGGACCCCCGGCTGGAAGCCGTGACCATCACGGACGCCCGTGTGACCAACGACCTCCAGCACGCCACCCTGTACTACACCGTGCTCGGCGACGCGGACGAGCAGCAGGCCACCCGGACGGCGCTCGAATCGGCCCGCGGCGTCCTGCGCTCAGAGGTCGGGAAGAACATCACCGCCCGGCTGACACCCACCCTCGAGTTCGTCCCCGACGAGGTGCCGGTCAATGCCAGCCACCTCGAGGAGCTGCTGCAGAAGGCCCGCGAGCGCGACGCCGAAGTGGCGGCGATAGCCCAGGGCGCCGACTTCGCGGGGGATGCGGATCCGTACCGCACCTCCGAGGACGACGGGGAGACGGGGCGCTAGTCCGTCCCACCGCAGCGCGAGAGGCAGCCGACCACCGGTCGGCTGCCTCTCGCGTCCTCCGGCCCTGTCGCGTCCGGAGCGCCCTGGCACGGCAGCGCCAGGCGGGGCGGCGCTCCGCGCCGGGTCAGGTCCGCTGCGGTGCCGGGAGGCGGGAGAGCCCTTCGACGAGTTCGTCCGTCCTGCCGCACAGGGCGATCCGCACCCAGCCCTCGCCCATGGCCCCGAACGCGGTGCCCGGTGCCAGCGCGACGCCCCGGTCCGCGAGGAACGCCCTGGTCCACGCCCGGACGTCGCCTCCCGTCGCGTGGGAGAGATCGGCCCACAGGTAGAAGGCGCCGCGGGCGTCGAGGTAGCCGATGCCGAGTGCGTCGAGGACCGCCGTCGCCGCGTCCCGATTGGCGCGGTAGTGCTCCAGGGCCGTGTGCACGTAGTCCTGCGGGCCGGTGAGGGCCGCGAGTCCGGCGTACTGGGACGGCGCGGACACGCAGGACACGGTGGCTTCCATGACGTTGTTCAGGAGCGGTTCCATCCCGGGCGGCGTGACGAGGGCGCCGATGCGCAGCCCGGTCAGGCCGTAGGTCTTGGACAGCGTGAGGGAGGTGATGACGCGTGCCTCGGTCGCCTCCGGCACGGCCTCGGGCCCGCCCGCGTCGAAACGCGCGGGGCTGATGTGCGGCACGTCGTAGGTGAACGCCTCGTAGCACTCGTCGGAGATGATCCAGAGATCGTTCTCGTGGGCGAAGCGCACGAGGTCGCGTGTCAGGTCGGAGCCGAAGACCGAGCCGAGGGGGTTCGACGGCGAGTTGAGCATGAGCACCCTGGTGCGCGCCGACACGAGCCGCCGCAGGTCCTCGATCCGCGGCTGGAAGCCGTGGTGCGGTACCAGGGGATAGGGCACGGGGACCCCGCCCAGCAGGCCGACGGTCATGGTGAACGTCGGATACCCGGGATCGGGGAGGAGGACCTCGTCGCCGGCGCCGATGAGCGTGCTGAGTGCCAGATGCAGACCCTGCTGCGCGCCGGCGACGACGAAGACACGGGAGGGGTCGTCCTCGACACCGGACCGTCGGGAGAAGTGCTCGGCGAACGCGGCCCGCACCGGAACGATGCCGGCGTTGGGCGTGTAGTCGGTGTCGTCCCGGTCCAGTGCCGCCATCGCCGCCTCGAGCACGTGGCGGGCCACGGGGAAGGCCGGTTCGCCGATGCTGAGGACGATCGAATCGGGCGTCGCCCACGCCGCCTGCGTGATCTCGCGGATCTGGTTGACCGGGACATTCACCACGTGGGCTGGAGCTGAGGGCATAGGCAGGATCGTATCGCGGGGTAGGGCCGGAGCGCGGCGGCGCCGGGAGGCCGCGCGGTGCCCCATATACTGGGAGGCGTGAATTCCGGGCAGGTCCACTCAGGGCTGATCATCGTGGACAAGCCTCAGGGCTGGACCAGTCACGACGTCGTGGGCCGGCTGCGGCGCCTCGCCGGGACCCGCAAGGTCGGCCACGCCGGGACGCTCGACCCGATGGCCACCGGAGTCCTCGTGATCGGCGTCAATCGCGCCACGCGCCTGCTGACCTTCATCGTGGGCACCTCCAAGACCTACACCGCGACCATCCGGCTGGGGCAGTCGACCGTCACCGACGACGCCGAGGGCGAGGTCACGGGCGGAAGCATCGCGGCGGCCGTCACCGAAGCGGAGATCAGGACCGCCGTGGCCGCCCTGACGGGCGAGATCCAGCAGGTCCCGAGCAGCGTCAGCGCCATCAAGGTCAAGGGCGAGAGGTCCTACGCCCGCGTGCGCTCCGGCGAGGACGTCGACCTCCCCGCGCGTCCCATCACCATCCACCGCTTCGACATCTCCGCGATCCGCAGGGTCAGCAGCGGACGCCTGCAGGACGTCGACGTCACGGTCGAATGCAGCTCCGGTACCTACATCCGTGCCCTCGCCCGCGACCTGGGCGGGGCCCTCGGCGTCGGCGGCCACCTCACGGCGCTCCGCCGGACCCGGGTCGGGCCCTACTCCATCGCCTCCGCCCGCACGCTCGACCAGCTCGCCGAGGATCTGGACATCCTGTCGCTCGACGACGCCGGCCGGGCGCTGTTCCCGGTGCGGGAGCTCTCGGACGCCGAGGCCGCGGACGTCTCGCACGGCCGGAAGATCGCGCCGAACGCGGAGCAGGACGCGCCCGTCGCCGCCTTCGCCCCGGACGGCACGCTCGTGGCCCTGCTGGAGAACCGCGGTGGCGCCGCGCGGACCGTCCTCGTGTTCGCTCCCGGCGGGAAGGAGTAGCCGTGGATCCCTTCTTCCTCGTGGGTGTCCTCGTCTGCTCGGTCTCCGCGGTCCTCTGTGTCGGAGCCTCCCTGCTGCGCCAGCCGCCGAACGACATCACCATCCTCTCGGTGGCGGCCGTCGAGCTGTTCCTCCTGGCCTACTCGGTGGGCGCCGGGATCCGCCAGGTCACGGGCGACCCCGTCCTGGGGGAGGCCTGGGAGTTCTGGGGCTACCTCCTCACGGCGCTCGTGGTGCCCGTGGGCGCGTTCTGGTGGTCCATCCTCGACCGGACGCGCTGGAGCAATCTCGTCCTGGCCGCCGCCGGGCTGACGGTCTTCGTCATGCTGTTCCGCATGGAGCAGATCTGGGACGGGGTGGCGGGCCTGTGACGGCTGGACATGACGACAACCTGCCCGCGAAGGGTGCCGGTGCGACGGACGCAGCCGACGACGCGAGGAGGACCAGCCGCGCCACCGGGCCGGGTCGCCTGCTCATCGCCGTGTACGGGGTCTTCGCGCTGGCGGCGACGGCCCGCGCCGCCTTCCAGATCGCCACCAAGTTCGGCGAGGCGCCGCTCGCCTATCTCCTCTCGGCCCTCGCGGCCGTCGTCTACATCGTCGCGACGGTGTCCCTCGCACGCCCCGGCGCGAGGGCCTTCCGCGTCTCCGTCGTCGCCGTCACCACCGAGCTCGTCGGCGTGGTCGCCGTCGGCCTCCTCAGCATCGTCGATGCCGAGGCCTTCCCGAGCGAGACCGTGTGGTCGGCGTTCGGCCGTGGCTACGGCTTCGTCCCGCTGATCCTCCCGATCCTCGGGCTGCTGTGGCTGCGCCGGAACGGGGCGGGTCGCACGGCCGACTGACTCCGCCGGGGCGCTCCTGCCCCTCCGGGCCCGCGGCGCGGTCCCACCGTGAGAGTATGGCGCTACAGCACCGATCCAGCCTGCCCCCAGGGAGCGTCATGACCAGCAACAAGCCCGAGCACGACAACTCCTCGTCAGCCGGGGCCGGTCGGCCATCGGTTCCCGACGCGCGCCGCCTCGACGGTACCGCCCGGACCGGCGGACGGTCCCCGGATGCGGAGGCTCCGGCGCCGCGGACCAGGGCGGCGGCCCCCGGGAATGACACCGCCGGCACGGGAGCCCCGACGTCCACGCCCTCCAGCGCCCCCAAGGCCAAGGGCAGGAAGTCCGGCACCCCCGGCACCTCGGGCGGGGACTGGAACGTCTTCCGGACCGTCGTGGTCCTGGTGGGCCTCGTCATCGCCGGCTTCGGCGCCTACTACCTGATCCTCGGGACGGCCGGGCTGCCGGACACCGAAGCCGACCCGGTCAACCCGACGCTCGAGAACCAGTTCCGGTTCTTCTCGGCCATGATGGTCGGTGTCGGTGCCGCATTCATCACCATCGCCATCAAGTTCCAGTGGGCCAACATGCTCTGGCTGGTATGCCTCATGGTCTTCGTCGGCGGGATCGGACGGGTCCTGTCCTGGGCGTTCTCCGGCACCCCGAACTACGTCCTGATCATCCTGATGGTCGTCGAGCTGGCCTTCCCGCCGGCCCTGCTCGTCTGGCACAAGTACATCGCCAAGACGAGCGACCTCCGGAAGGAGTTCGCCCAGCGCGGCTGACCCGGCCGGCCCAGGGCGTGCCGGGCCGCTTCCCACGAGCGCCGGAAGCCGCCCGCCACCTGCAGGCCGATGCCGTACGCCCCGGTCCTTTCGGCCATAATGGGAGCGGCGACCGACCCGGACCCGGGTGGCGGGAATCGGCCGAACCACGAAGGAGATGCGTGTTCTACTGGAGAGACCTGGACAGCGTGCCACCGGATTTCGGGCCCGCCGTCCTGACGCTCGGGAACTTCGACGGCGTGCACCGGGGCCACCAGCGCGTCCTGCAGCAGGTCGTCGAGGCGGCGCGGGAGCGCAACGCATCCGCCGTCGTCGTCTCCTTCGATCCGCACCCCGCACAGGTGCACCGGCCCGATGCGGCACCCGAGCTGATCATGGGTCTCGCCGACCGGGTCGAGACCCTCGCCGAGACCGGCATCGACGCGCTGCTCATGATGCACTACACCCTCGACCTCGCCGCGAACTCACCGGAGGAGTTCGTCGAACGCGTGTTCGTCCGGGCACTGAAGGCCAAGGCCGTGGTGATCGGCCACGACGTGCGCTTCGGCAGGGGCAACAGCGGGGATCTCGGCACCATGCGCGAGCTCGGCCGGAAGCTGGGCTTCGAAGTCCTCGTCATCGACGACTTCGGCGCGAGCCTCCCGCTGGACGCGACGGACGCCGACGGCGACCGGCGGTGCTCGTCCACCTGGGTGCGCGAAGCGCTCGAGGCCGGGGACGTCGGCACCGCTACCCGCGTGCTCGGCCGCAACCACCGCATGCGCGGCGAGGTGGTGCACGGAGCGGCGCGCGGACGGGAACTCGGCTATCCGACGGCGAACCTCGCCGCCTCCTCCCAGGGCTTCATCCCGGCCGACGGCATCTACGCGGGCTGGCTCGTCGACGAGGCGGGCACGCGGTGGCCGGCGGCGATCTCCGTCGGGTCCAACCCCACCTTCGACGGCGTCGACCGGCAGGTCGAGGCACACGTCATCAACCGACCGCCCGAGCGCGTCCAGGACTTCGACCTCTACGGGCAGTCGATCGTCGTCGAGTTCGTGGAGCGGCTGCGGGGGCAGGTCGCCTACACGGGGCCGGAGGCGCTCATCGAGCAGATGAAGCTCGACGTCGACCGCGCGCGCGGGCTGCTTTCGACAGAACAACAGGCCAGACGCTAAACTCGATACAGATCCGGCTGCAGTCCGTGGTGGCTGGATTTTTCTGTGTCGTCGTGCAAGCGATGCTCAGCACCTGTACACGGTACAACTCTAGGAGTTACACGTGGCCCTTGACGCCGCCATCAAGCAGGAAATCATCAAGGAATACGCCCTGGCCGAAGGTGACACCGGTTCACCCGAGGTGCAGATCGCGATGCTTTCCCGTCGTATCCTCGACCTGACCGAGCACCTGAAGATGCACAAGCACGACCACCACACGCGTCGTGGCCTGCTTCTTCTCGTGGGTCGCCGCCGTCGCCTGCTGGACTACCTGCGGGACACCGACATCACGCGTTACCGGTCGCTCATCGAGCGCCTGGGTCTGCGTCGATAAGTAGCACCGGAAGGCGGCATCCTCTCCCCGGGAGAGGGAGCCGCCTTCCTCGTACGGGCCCGGCGGCGCAGCGCGCTTCCGCGACACCGAAGAGCAGAACCAGCAGTACCTGACACCATAGACATACCCACGCACAACAGGAGCCAACCGGCACCACGCATTCGCGGTCCTCGGTAGTGGTCTCCGGAACGTATCCGACGATGCGGCTTCCGTGGATCTCGATCGAAGACCGGGTGCTGTGGACCGTCCACGAGGGACGGGACCACGACGGGTGCCGATTGCCTCCGATACCTGAGAAACGGAGGTGACTCTCTTGGAGGGTCCCGAAATCCAGTTCGCCGAAGCAGTGATCGACAACGGTCGCTTCGGAACACGCACCGTCCGGTTCGAGACCGGACGCCTCGCCCAGCAGGCCGCCGGCTCCGCCATGGTCTACATCGACGAGGACACCGCCCTGCTCTCGGCCACCACGGCCGGCAAGCAGCCCCGCGAGGGCTTCGACTTCTTCCCCCTGACGGTCGACGTCGAGGAGCGCATGTACGCCGCGGGCCGCATCCCGGGCTCGTTCTTCCGCCGCGAGGGCCGTCCCTCCACGGAGGCCATCCTGGCCTGCCGCCTGATGGACCGCCCGCTCCGCCCCGCATTCGTGAAGGGCCTGCGCAACGAGGTCCAGGTCGTCGTGACCGTCCTCGCGATCAACCCCGACGTCCGCTACGACGTCGTCGCCATCAACGCCGCATCCATGTCGACGCAGCTCTCCGGCCTGCCCTTCTCGGGTCCGATCGGCGGCGTGCGTGTCGCCCTCGTGTCCGACGGCAGCGGCACCGACCAGTGGATCGCCTTCCCGAAGCACTCCGAGCTCGAGAACTCGGTCTTCGACATGGTGGTCGCCGGCCGTATCGCCGGTGACGACGTCGCGATCATGATGGTCGAGGCCGAGGCCACCGACAACTCCTGGAACCTCATCAAGGAGAACGGCGCCACGGCCCCCACCGAGGAGATCGTCGCCGACGGCCTCGAGGCCGCGAAGCCCTTCATCCGCGCCCTGTGCGAGGCGCAGGCCGACCTCGCGGCACGTGCCGCGAAGCCCACCGTCGAGTTCCCGGTCTTCCTCGACTACCAGGACGACGTGTACGCGGCCGTCGAGTCCGCCGGAGCCGAGAAGCTCGCGCAGGTCTTCCAGATCGCCGACAAGCAGGAGCGCAACACGGCGACCGACGCCCTCAAGGCAGAGCTCATGGACGCCCTCGGCGGCTCCTTCGAGGGACGCGAGAAGGAGCTCTCCGCAGCCTTCCGCTCGCTCAACAAGGCCGTCGTCCGGCAGCGCATCCTCAAGGACCAGGTCCGCATCGACGGCCGTGGCCTGAGCGACATCCGCAAGCTCACCGCCGAGGTCGAGGTCCTGCCGCGCGTGCACGGCTCCGCCATCTTCGAGCGCGGCGAGACCCAGATCATGGGCGTCACCACGCTGAACATGCTCAAGATGGAGCAGCAGATCGACTCGCTGTCACCCGTCACGCGCAAGCGCTACATGCACAACTACAACTTCCCGCCCTACTCCACCGGTGAGACCGGCCGCGTCGGTTCCCCGAAGCGCCGCGAGATCGGCCACGGAGCGCTGGCGGAACGCGCCCTCGTGCCCGTCCTGCCGAGCCGCGAGGAGTTCCCCTACGCGATCCGCCAGGTCTCCGAGGCGCTGAGCTCCAACGGCTCCACGTCGATGGGTTCGGTCTGCGCCTCGACGCTGTCGCTGCTCAACGCCGGTGTGCCCCTCCGGGCGCCGGTCGCGGGCATCGCCATGGGCCTCGTGTCCGACGTCGTCGACGGTCAGACCCGCTACGCCGCGCTGACCGACATCCTCGGAGCCGAGGACGCCTTCGGCGACATGGACTTCAAGGTCGCGGGCACGTCGGAGTTCGTCACGGCGATCCAGCTCGACACCAAACTCGACGGCATCCCCGCCTCCGTGCTCGCTGCAGCGCTGAAGCAGGCCCGCGAGGCCCGCCTGCACATCCTCGGCGTCCTGCAGGCCGCGATCGACACCCCGGACGAGCTCTCCGAGTTCGCACCGCGGATCATCTCGGTCAAGATCCCCGTGGACAAGATCGGCGAGGTCATCGGCCCCAAGGGCAAGATGATCAACCAGATCCAGGAGGACACCGGAGCCGACATCTCGATCGAGGACGACGGCACCGTGCTGATCGGCGCCACGAACGGCGAGTCGGCCGAGGCGGCGCGCGCGGCGGTCAACGCCATCGCGAACCCGCAGGTCCCCGAGATCGGTGAGCGCTACCTGGGCACGATCGTCAAGACCACGACCTTCGGTGCCTTCGTCTCGCTGACGCCGGGCAAGGACGGCCTGCTGCACATCTCCGAGCTGCGCAAGCTCGCGGGCGGCAAGCGTGTCGACAACGTCGACGAGGTCGTGTCCGTGGGCCAGAAGGTCCAGGTCGAGATCACCAAGATCGACGACCGCGGCAAGCTGTCGCTCTCGCCCGTCGTGGCGGAGGACTCCTCCGAGGACGCCGGCATCGAGCTGCCCGACGCCGCCGAGGCCGACGACGCGTAGCCTGTCGTCCCGCTCGTCCTGAGCGGACCGCGGCCCCGGCGCCGACCGATCCATGTCGGTCGGCGCCGGGGCCTTTCCCGAATCCCCAGAAAGACCAGGATGCCCCTGTCCTCCGTAGTGTCCCTTCCGCTCCTGCCGACGCCCCTGCCCGTCGGGGACGGCCCCGACCCCACCTTCGTCGCGGGGGATCCGGGCGGTAACGTCGTCCGGCGCAGTGTGCTGCCCGGCGGGGTCCGCGTGCTCACCGAGGCGATGCCGGGCCAGCGATCGGCGACCATCGGGTTCTGGGTCGGCGTCGGTTCGCGGGACGAGGCCGAGGGCCAGCACGGCTCCACCCATTTCCTGGAGCATCTGCTGTTCAAGGGCACGGAGCGCCGCAGTGCCATGGACATCGCGTCGGCCTTCGACGAGGTCGGCGGCGAGTCCAACGCAGCGACCGCGAAGGAGAACACCTGCTACTACGCTCGGGTCCTCGACTCCGACCTGCCCATGGCCATCGACGTCATCGCGGACATGGTCACCTCGGCCGTCCTCGATCCGGACGAGCTCGAGCAGGAGCGGGACGTCATCCTCGAGGAGATCGCCATGGACAGCGACGACCCGGCCGACGTCGCCCACGAGAAGTTCGTCGAGCTGGTGCTGGGCGACCACCCGCTCGGCCGGCCCATCGGCGGTACCCCCGACGCCATCCGCGCGGTGCCCAGGGAGTCCGTCCTGGCGCACTACCGCCGCTACTACACGCCCGCCGAACTCGTGGTGACCGCCGCGGGCGGCCTGGACCACGAGACCGTCTGCCGCCTGGTGCAGGAGGCGCTGGAGACGGCCGGGTGGCAGCTCGAGGACGGCGCCCTGCCGGTCCCGCGCCGCTCCGCGACGGAGGTGCCGGTGCAGGGCGCCACCGGGGTGCACGTGATCCGCCGGGCGGTGGAGCAGTCCAACATCCTGATCGGATGCCCGTCGATCACGGCCACGGACGAGCGCAGGTTCGCGATGAGTGTCCTGAACGCCGTCCTCGGCGGAGGCATGTCCTCGAGGCTGTTCCAGGAGATCCGCGAGAAGCGCGGCCTCGTGTACTCGACGTACTCCTTCTCGGCCGCCTACGCCGACGCCGGCTACTTCGGTATGTACGCGGGGTGCTCGCCGGCCAAGACGGGGCAGGTCATCGACCTCCTCGGGTCGGAACTGGACCGCCTCGCAGCCGATGGCATCGACGCGGAGGAGTTGCGCAAGGCCGTGGGCCAGCTCTCGGGCGGACTGGTCATGGCTCTCGAGGACAGCAGTTCCCGCATGTCCCGGCTGGGCCGCTCGGAACTGGTGTCCGGGGAGTTCGTCGACATGGACGCGTCCCTCGACCGCATCCGGTCCGTGACGGCGGACGAGGTGCAGGCGCTGGCCCGTGAACTGGCCGCCGCCCCGCGCACGACGGTCGTCGTCGGGCCGTTCGACACGGAGGCGGACTTCGCGTCCTAGCCGCCGGCGAACGGCGGCAGGATGTCGAGCACGTCGTCGTCCTGCAGGACGGCCGAGGGGTTCCGCAGTGCCACCTCGTTGAGGAGGAAGCTGCTCCTGTCGAGCACCTTCGCCAGCGACGGTTTGCCCGGCACGGCCGGGCGCTGCCGCAGGTCGGTCAGCACGTCGTCGAGGCTCCGCCCACCGGGTAGGCGCTCCTGATCCACACCGGACGCAGCCCTGGCCGCCCCGAAATACCTCACCAGCACCTCAGCCACCGATGGCGCTCATCGAGCGGTCGGGCTGCACGAAGTCGGCCGCGCCGAGTCCGGTGTGGTCCATGCCGTGCGCCCTGGGCTTGAGCCACATGGCGTCACGCCAGCGCTGCGCGACGGCGTCGTCGCCGGCTTCCGAGCGCAGGAGATCCCGGAGGTCGGTCTCCTCGCGGGAGAAGAGGCAGCTCATGACCTTGCCCTCCGCCGTCACGCGCGTCCGGCGGCAGTCCCCGCAGAAGGGCTCGGTGACGGACGCGATGATGCCGACCGTCCCGAGGACCACCCCCGGCGACTCCTTCGAGCGGACCTCCCACCGTTCGGCGGGGGCGCCGTCGCGGTTCCGGGGATCGGGTGTCAGGACGAAGCGCGTCTCGACGAGCTCCCGCATCTCGGCGGCCGTCACCATGCCCTCCTTCGTCCAGCCGTGGTCCGCGTCGAGGGGCATCTGCTCGATGAACCGCAGCTCGAAGCCGCGGGCCACGGCCCACTCCACGAGGTCGGGCGCCTCGTGGTCGTTGACGCCGCGCATCAGCACGGCGTTGATCTTGACGAGCCCCAATCCTGCGGCGGCTGCGGCCTCGATCCCCTTCAGCACGCGGTCGAGGAACGGCCGACGGGTCAGCTGCGCGAAGGTCTCCGGATGCAGCGAGTCCATGGAGACGTTGATCCGCGTGAGCCCTGCCTCCTTCAGCTGAGCGGCACGGCGATCGAGTCCCAGCGCATTGGTGGTCATCGAGATGGGGAGCTGGGGGTGGTCGGCGCGGATGTCCCGAATGATGTCGAGGAGGTCCGCACGGACGAGCGGCTCGCCGCCGGTGAGGCGCAGCTCCCGGATGCCGAGCCGGTCCACGCCGATACGGACCAGGCGCACGATCTCCCCGCGGGACAGGACCTGGTCCTTCTGCAGCCAGTTCAGGCCTTCCGCGGGCATGCAGTAGGTGCAGCGCAGGTTGCACTTGTCCGTCAGTGACAGGCGCATGTCGGTCGCCTGCCGACCGTGGGAGTCCAGGAGACCCCGGGCCACGGAATCGCGGGCGGAGCCCGGCATGCCCAGTTGGATTCCCATGGAACGAGGGTACGCCCTCCGCCGTCCCCGGCCCTACCGGAAGCGTCGGACGGGCAGGGTCTTCCGCACGGGTCCCGGGCCCTGTACGGCGGGCCCTCCGACGGAACGCCGTGCGGAGGGAACACCCGGCTCCCCGCGGTCGTGTAGCAGGTGTCCCTGCGCGGTGGAGCGCCGTCACGCGCGATCGGCCCCGGCCCGCGGACGATCGGGGCCCGGACGGAAGGCAGCGATGATGCGACGGCGGACCTGGGCAGCGGCCTGCGGAGTCCTCGCCGTCGGGCTGGGGGTGATCGGCGGCGAGCTGGCCGCCGCGGCCCTGAGTCCCTCCGTCACCCCGGTCAGCGCCGTCGGCTCGGCCGTGATCGATGCACTGCCGGCGGGCGTGAAGGACTGGGCCATCACCCTGTTCGGCACCGCGGACAAGGCTGTCCTCCTCGGCACGATCGGCGTCCTGATCACGGGCATCGCCCTCGCCGTCGGCATCCTCGAGTACCGGCGCTCGTACGCGGGCCGGGCGGTCGTCCTCGGGTTCGGGCTGATCGGCGTGGCCGCGGTGGCATCCCGGCCGCAATCCTCCACCGTGTCCTTCGCGGCACCGGTGGTCGCCGCGCTGATCGCACTCCTCGTCCTCGATGCCCTCGTACGGTCGCTGCGGTCCTGGACGCGGCACGCGGCCGACGGCGGAGCGGGTACGGCCCCGGCCCGACGCCGGTTCCTGCAGGGCGCGGGCGGAGCGGCCGTCGTCGCCGTGGCCGCGGGAGGCGCTGCGACGAACGTGCGCTGGTCGCAGTCCGACGTCGCACGGCAGCGCGCATCGATCCCGCTCCCGGATCCGGCGGAGGGGACGGTGCCTCCGGCCGAGGGCTCGTTCGTGCCGGACGGGGCCGACCTGGGGATCCAGGGCATCAGCGCCCTCGTCACACCCGCCGCCGACTTCTACCGCATCGACACCGCCCTCGTGGTACCCGTCGTCGACCCCGCCCGCTGGTCGCTGAGGGTCACGGGCCTCGTGGAGCGCGAGGTCGAGATCACCCTCGAGGAGCTGCTCGCGCTGCCCCTGGTCGAGCGGCACATCACGCTGGCCTGCGTGTCCAACCCGGTGGGCGGCGACCTGACGGGCACCGCGCGCTGGCTCGGCTGGCCGGTCCGCGAGCTCCTCGCCCGGGCCGGCGTGCGGCCGGGAGCGGACATGGTCCTGTCCCGCAGCGTGGACGGCTTCACGGCGGGCACCCCGCTCGAGGCCCTGACGGACGGACGGGACTCCCTGCTCGCCGTGGGCATGAACGGGGAACCGCTGCCGGTCGAGCACGGCTTCCCCGTCCGTCTCGTCGTCCCCGGCCTCTACGGTTTCGTGTCCGCGACGAAATGGGTGGAGGAGCTGACGGTGACCCGCTTCACCGACGACGCGGCGTACTGGTCCACGCGCGGCTGGTCCGAGCGCGGCCCCGTCAAGACCTCCTCCCGCATCGACGTGCCCCGCCCGAATGCGAGCATCCCGGCGGGGACGGTGGTCGTCGGGGGAGTCGCCTGGGCACAGCACCGGGGAGTGGCGGGCGTGGACGTGAGGGTCGACGGCGGCGCCTGGCAGCCCGCGACGCTCGCCCGGCCCATCTCCGCCGACACCTGGTGCCAGTACGCCGCCACCCTGGAGCTCGCGGCCGGTCCGCACACGGTCCAGGCCCGCGCGGTGGACCGCGACGGAGGCATCCAGTCGGAGGCGTCCGTCGATCCGGCACCCGACGGTGCCGAGGGGCTCCACACGGTAACGTTCACGGTGACCTAGGCTCCCGAGCTCCCCCCGACGACCCGCGGGGACCGGCCCGGAGGCGCGCGAGAGGCAGGCATGAGAAGAACCGTCGCCGAACACCGGGCCGCCGTCGCCGGGCTCCTGCGGGGGAGCAGCGGGTACGACGCCGGCCGGCCCGACGCCCTTCCCCTCGCCGAGGCCCTCGGGCGGGCGCTGGCGGCGGACGTGCGGGCGCCGGTGAGCCTTCCCTCGTTCGACAACTCGCAGATGGACGGGTACGCCGTCCACGCCGACGACCTCGCCGACCCGGGCCGGCTCGTCGTGGCGGAGGCCATCCCCGCCGGTTCCGTACCGCCCGTGCTGGAGGCCGGGACGGCCGCGCCGATCATGACGGGTGCCATGCTGCCCGCCGGTGCCGCCGCCGTCGTCCCGATCGAACGGGCCGAGCCGGCGCAGTTCTACTCCGCCGCGGACCGCGAAGGCGGGGAGGTGTCGGTGATCCTGCCACGCGGTATCCCAAACGGGCAGTTCGTGCGCCGCGCGGGCAGCGACCTCGGCGAGGGGGACGTGGCGCTACCGGCGGGCACCCTGCTCGGCGCCGCACAGCTGGGGCTCCTCGCAGCCTGCGGGGTCGGCTCGGTGTCCGTCCGGCCGCGGTTCCGGGTGCTGCTCCTGTCCACGGGCGACGAGGTCGCCGAGCCCGGCACCACGCTCGCGCCGGGCACGATCTACGACGCCAACACGACGCTGCTCGAGGCGGCGCTCCGCGAGGCCGGCGTGGACGTGGCGCGCCACCGGCTCGTCGGCGACGACCCCGCGGTCCTGAGGGACGCCCTCGCCGCGATCCCGGCCGGCAGCACCAACCTCGTCCTCAGCACCGGCGGTATCAGCCAGGGAGCCTACGAGGTGGTGAAGCAGGCGCTGGCCGACAGCAGCGTGGAGTTCTCGTCGGTGGCCATGCAGCCCGGCGGACCCCAGGCACACGGCACCATCTCCGGCGTGCCGTTCCTCGGCTTCCCCGGCAACCCGGTCAGCGCCATCGTGTCCTTCGAGATGTTCCTCCGCCCGGCCCTCCGGCGGCTGACCGGCGTCCCGGCGCCGCGCCTGCGGCTGCAGGCCGTCCTCGCCGAGGACCTCGTGAGCCCCGAGGCCAAGCACCAGGTGCGGCGCGGACTCTACCGCGACGGCGCGGTGGTGCTGGTCGGCGGACCCGGGTCCCATCTCCTGCACGCCCTCGCGGCGTCGAACTGCCTCGTGCACGTCCCCGAGGGAGTCGCGTCCCTGCGGGCAGGGGACCGCGTCGAGGTCACCCTGCTCGGCCCCGTGCCCGACGAACCCTTCGCCGCCGAAGATGTGCCGGCCCCGGATCACGCCGGGACTGGTTGAATGGGATCCGCAGAAAGGACCTCCCCATGAACCCACCCCTCCCCGCGGACGGGCTGTCCCACGTCCGGGCCGACGGCACCGCGCATATGGTCGACGTCTCCGGCAAGCAGGCGACGACCCGGCAGGCCGTCGCCGAGGCCACGCTCGAGACCACGCCCGACGTGGTCGCGCTCATCACGGACGGCGCGCTGCCGAAGGGCGACGCCCTCGCCGTCGCGCGGGTCGCAGGCATCATGGCCGCGAAGCAGACCTCGTCGCTGATCCCGCTGTGCCACCCCCTGCCCCTGTCCAAGGTCACCGTGGACTTCGTGCCCGACGGCGGGCACGTCCGGATCACCGCCCTCGTCAGGACCACGGCGCTCACGGGCGTCGAGATGGAGGCGCTGACCGCGGTGTCCGTCGCTGCGCTGACGCTGTACGACATGATCAAGGCGGTCGACAAGCACGCCGTGATCAACGGGACGCGCGTGCTGTCCAAGTCCGGCGGCAAGAGTGGGGACTGGACCGCATGAGTGCCCTCCGCCCCGCCGCCGTCGTCGTCGCCTCCACCCGGGCGGCCGCCGGGACGTACGAGGACGAGTGCGGCCCCGCCATCGCGGACTGGCTGTACCGCCACGGGTTCGCCGTCGCCGACGCGGTGGTGGTTCCCGACGGCGACGCCGTGGGAACGGCCATCGGCAGGGCGCTGGAGGCCCGGCCCGCCGTGCTCATCACGAGCGGCGGCACGGGGCTGAGCGCCGACGACGCCACCCCGGAGCAGACCGTGCCGTACCTCACCCGGAGCCTTCCCGGGATCATGGAAGCCATCCGTCGTGCCGGCTCGGAGAAGGTCCCCACCGCCGTCCTCAGCCGCGGACTGGCTGGCACCGCGGGATCGACCTTCGTGATCAACCTGCCGGGATCACCCGGCGGTGTCCGCGACGGGCTCGCCGTGCTCTCGCCCCTCATCGACCACATCTGCTCCCAGCTGGAGGGCTCCCATGACCACCGGTGACGTCGTCCACGCAGCCGTGGCCGCGACCCCCATCACCCCCGAGGAGGCGTACGCGGGCGTCGACTCCCCGCTCTGCGGGGCCGTCGTCGGCTTCAGCGGCGTGGTGCGCAACCACGACGGCGGACGCGACGTGGCGTCCCTGGCCTACTCGGCGCATCCCAGCGCCGAGCGGATCATCCGCGAGGTCGCCGAGGAGATCGCAGCCCGTCACGACGGCATCCGGATCTGGGTCGCCCACCGCGTCGGGCCGCTGGCGATCGGCGACCAGGCGCTCGTCGCGGCCGTCGGGGCGGCGCACCGGGGTGAGGCCTTCCGGGCCTGCTCCGACCTCGTGGACCTGGTGAAGGAGCGGGTCCCCATCTGGAAGGAGCAGTTCTTCGCCGACGGGACCGTGGAATGGGTCGGGGCCGGGACGGAACAGTAGTGTTGACGGCATGACCGAACTTCTGCCCGTGGCCGTGCTGGGTGCGCGGGGACGCATGGGCGCGGAGGCCGTCCGCGCCGTGGACGCCGCCGCCGACCTCGAACTCGTCGCAGCCCTCGGCAGCAGCGACCCGCTCGACACCCTCGTCTCCGCCGGTGCGCGCGTCGTCGTGGACCTGACCGTTCCGGAGGCCACGGCCGACAACGTCTCCTACGCCGTGGAGCACGGTATGCACGCCGTCGTCGGGACCACGGGCTGGACCGCCGAGCGCCTCGAGCGCCTCGAGGCCCTGCTCGCGGGCTCTGCCGGCACCGGCGTGCTGATCGCGCCGAACTTCGCACTGGGCTCCGTGCTCGCCACGGCCTTCGCAGCCACCGCGGCACGCTACTTCGAGTCGGTCGAGATCATCGAGCTGCACCACCCGGACAAGGTGGATGCCCCGTCCGGGACGGCGGTGCGGACGGCGCAGCTCGTCGCCCGGGCCCGGGTCGCCGCGAACGTCCCGGCCGGTCCGGACGCCACGCGGGACCAGCTCGACGGCGCCCGCGGGGCACGCGTCGACGGCGTGCCGGTCCATTCGGTGCGCCTGCGCGGGCTGACGGCGCACCAGGAGGTGCTGCTCGGGAGCCCGGGGGAGCAGCTCACCATCCGGCACGACTCCTTCGACCGGGCGTCGTTCATGCCCGGCGTCCTCCTCGGCATCCGCTCGGTGGCGCAGCATCCGGGCCTCACGGTCGGACTGGACGGCTACCTGGACCTGCAGACCGGCGGGACCGGCCGATGAGGGCCGTCGGGTTCTACCGGGAGCACAGGGTCAAGCTCGGCGTCCTGCTCGTCACGGCGCTGCTCGTCTTCTGGCTCGTCGTCGCCTTCCAGCGCAGCATCCTGCTGCTGGGCGACCCGGAGCCCGTGGCCAAGGCGATCGGAGCGGGATACCTCCTCCTGCCCTGCATCGGCGCCTGGGCACTGATCCGCGAACTGCTCTTCGGCGCCCAGACGCAGCGCATGGCGCGGCAGCTCGACGACGAGGGCGGCCTGCCCGTGGACGACCTGCCGAGGACCCCGGCGGGCCGGATCGTGCGGTCCGCCGCGGACGAGGCGTTCCCCGCCTACCAGGCCGAGACGGAGGCCGATCCCGACAACTGGCGCAGCTGGTTCAGGCTCTCCTGCGCCTATGATGCCGCGGGCGACCGGAAGCGTGCCCGGCGGGCGATGCGCGACGCCGCGAAGCTGTACGCGCAGCACGGAGCAGGCTCCGCCCGATAGCAGCGGGCCCGCACGTCCGGCTACCGCCGGGCGGCGGCCGAGCCGTCCCGGGCGGCGTTCGCGGCGCCGGACGCCAGCAGCTCCAGCGGGCCGCGGGAGCGGATGCGGTGGAAGAGGATGCCGATCGCCACCGCAGCGATCACCTGCAGCCAGTAGAGCTGCGTCGGATCAGGCAGGGGGGCCAGCTGGTCCGCCCAGCTCATGACGCAGATGTGCAGGCTGTACAGGGTCAGGGTCATGGCCCCCGGCGCCGACAGCGGCAGGAGCGCGGAGGGGAAGCGCCGCGTCAGCAGCAGGCACGCCGCGACGACGGCCGCAGCGGACCCCGCGACGTGCACCAGGTCGAGGGTCGCGCCCGAGTGCGGTGCGCTGACCGCGAGCCACCACCAGGAGCCGGACTGCTCCACGCCGGCCAGCCCGACGTCGAGCATCGCCTCCAGCGGGTAGCGGCTCCCGTCCGGCGTCCCGAGGAGCGCCGCGAGGCCGCCGCCCGGCCCGAGGAGCTGGGCGCTGAGGAGCTTCGCCCCGACCGCTGCGGCGACGCCGGCGCCGAGGAGCCCCAGCTGGACCCCGAGCCGTGACAGGTCGAGTCGCCCGAGCGTCATGCCCACGAGGAGGAAGCCGAGCCACTGCAGCACCGGGTAGTAGCCCGTCAGGAAGATGTCGGCGGCCAGCGTCTGCGGCACGAGGAAGGAGTCGAACAGGGGGTTGCCGCCGAGGGAGTCCGGGTCCACGCCGGCGGCCACCACGGGCCGCAGCAGGTAGGCCGCGACGGGAGCCAGCACCAGCCAGCCCGCGGCCCATGCGGCGAGCGGTCCCGCGCGGAGGCCGGTGAAGGGCAGCGCCACCAGGAACAGCACGCCGTAGTGGAACAGGATGATGGCGATGTTGGTCTCGACCCCGCCGAGCACGAGCCCGATCAGCGCGATGACCACGGCGCGCACCGCGATGCCCCGGCGGTCGGCCGACAGCGTGCGGTCGCGGTGCGGGGTGCTCCCACCCGTCAGGAGCGCGAGCCCGATGCCGGCGACGACGGCGAAGAGCCCCGAGGCGCGGCCCGAGAAGAGCAGAGCGGTCCAGGTGGCCTCGGTGGTGCCCGGTGTGTACAGGGGGAGGACGTGCGTGCTCATCATGCCGAAGAGCGCCACGCCCCGGGCCGCATCGATCCCGGTCAACCGCCGCGCGGGCTTCGTGTGCATCCCGCCATGGTCCCACAGCCGTCCCCGCCCCTCCTGAGGGCGCGAGTCCACAGGAGGGCCGGTCCTCCGAGGCGCGGGCGGAACGGGTAACGTTTCACCCATGGTTGAAACCCCCTCGCGCATCCTCCCGTTCGGCTCCCTCGTGACCGCGATGGTCACGCCGTTCACCGCCGACGGCTCCGTGGACTTCGATGCCACGGCCGCCCTCGCCACGAGACTGGTCGACGACGGCTCCGACGGGCTGGTCGTGTCCGGCACCACCGGTGAGACCTCCACGCTCGAGGACTCCGAGAAGGAGGACCTCTACCGCGTGGTCGTCGAGACCGTGGGGGACCGGGCGCGCGTGATCGCGGGCACGGGCACCAACCACACCTCGCACTCGGTGGAGATGGCGCGGCGCGCCGAGCGGGCGGGCGCGCACGGGCAGCTCGTCGTGACGCCCTACTACAACAAGCCCACCCAGGCCGGTGTGCTCGGCCACTTCTCCGCCGTCGCCGAGGCGAGCGACCTCCCGATCATGATCTACGACATCCCGGGCCGCTCCGGCATCCCCATCACCACGGAGACGATGCTCCGCCTCGCCGACCACCCCCGCATCCTGGCCCTGAAGGACGCGAAGGCCGACTTCGCCGCTGTGACCCGCGTCCTCGCCAACACCGACCTCGACGTCTACTCCGGCGACGACGGGCTCACCCTCCCGTGGATGGCCGCGGGTGCCGTCGGTGTCGTCAGTGTCAGCGCACACGTCGCGACCGCCGCCTTCCGCCGCCTGGTCGACGCCGCCGCCGCCGGGGACCTCGCCCAGGCGCGCCGCATCCACTTCGACCTCGACCCGGTGATCCGCGCGGTCATGACGCATCTCCCGGGTGCGGTGTCCGCGAAGCACATCCTGCACCTGCAGGGCGTGCTCCCGAACGCCGTCGTACGCCTGCCCCTCGTGGAAGCCGACCAGCGCGAGTTGGAGCCGGTGCTCGCCGACCTCGCGGAGGCGGGCTGGGACCTCGGGGCCCTCGCCCGCGAGGGCGTCCGGGCATGAGCGACGCGGCCGGCGTCGGCCCGGCGGCCCGCGCCCTGCCGCCGGCCCTCGAACCCGGCACGTTGCGCGTCGTGCCGCTGGGCGGACTCGGCGAGATCGGCCGCAACATGGCGGTCTTCGAGATCTCCGGCAAACTCCTGATCGTCGACTGCGGGGTGCTCTTCCCCGAGGAGACCCAGCCCGGTGTCGACCTGATCCTGCCCGACTTCTCCTACCTCGAGGACAGGCTCGACGACATCGTCGGCCTCGTCCTCACCCACGGCCACGAGGACCACATCGGCGCGGTCCCGTACCTGCTGCGCCTGAAGGCCGACATCCCCGTGATCGGTTCCCAGCTGACCCTCGCGCTGATCGAGGCGAAGCTGCAGGAGCACCGTGTCCGCCCGTACACCCTGACGGTGTCCGAGGGCCAGATCGAGCAGTTCGGCCCCTTCGAGTGCGAGTTCGTGGCGGTCAACCACTCCATCCCCGACGCCCTCGCCGTGTTCATCCGCACCGAGGCCGGGAACGTCCTGCACACGGGCGACTTCAAGATGGACCAGCTGCCGCTCGACGGACGCATCACCGACCTGCGCGCCTTCGCCCGCCTCGGCGAGGAGGGCGTGGACCTCTTCATGGTGGACTCGACGAACGCGGACGTCCCCGGGTTCACGACGGCGGAGCGCGAGATCGGCCCCGTCCTCGAGAACCTGTTCGGCCAGGTCCGCAAGCGCATCATCGTCGCGTCGTTCTCCTCGCACGTCCACCGCGTGCAGCAGGTGCTCGACGCCGCCTCGGCCCACGGGCGCTTCGTGTGCTTCGCGGGGCGGTCGATGGTACGGAACATGGCGATCGCGGCGAAACTCGGATACCTCAGAGTCCCGGACGGCATCCTCGTGGACATCAAGAACGTGGACGACCTCCCCGACGACCGCGTGGTCCTCATGTCCACCGGCTCGCAGGGCGAGCCCATGGCGGCGCTGTCCCGGATGGCCAACGGGGACCACCGCATCACGGTCGGCAAGGGCGACACCGTCATCCTGGCGTCCTCGCTCATCCCCGGCAACGAGAACGCCGTCTACCGCGTCATCAACGGGCTGCTGAAGCTCGGCGCCGACGTCATCCACAAGGGCAACGCGAAGGTCCACGTGTCCGGCCACGCCGCGGCCGGTGAGCTCCTCTACTGCTACAACATCCTGAGTCCGAAGAACGTCATGCCCGTGCACGGCGAGACCCGCCACCTCATCGCCAACGGCAAGCTCGCACAGCAGACGGGGGTCCCGGCGTCGAATGTCCTGCTCACCGAGGACGGCTCGGTGATCGACCTCGTGGACGGCAGGGCGCGCGTGGTGGGCGCCATCGAGTGCGGTTACGTGTACGTGGACGGGTCCAGCGTCGGCGAGATCACGGACGCGGACCTCAAGGACCGCCGGATCCTCGGGGAGGAGGGCTTCATCTCGATCATCACGGTCGTCAACAGGACCACCGGGAAGATCGTCTCCGGCCCGGACATCCACGCGCGGGGATTCGCCGAGGACAGCTCCGTCTTCGACGAGATCAAGCCCCGGATCAGCGAGGCCCTCGAGGAGGCCGTGATGCACACCACGGAGCACACCACCTACCAGTTGCAGCAGGTGGTGCGCCGTGTCGTCGGTACCTGGGTCAACCGGCGCCTGCGCAGGCGTCCCATGATCATCCCGGTGGTGCTCGAGGCCTGAGCCCGCGGGGTCCGGAGGGTCCCGGACCCCGGTGCGTCGCGTGCACCGGGGTCCGGAAGGCCGGAAATCCGACGCTTCGCCGGGCCCGTCCGGTACCGTGAGGATCATGGCCACTCGAACGTCCCCAGCCCCGCGGGGCCAGCACCAGACCCGCAGCAAGGGTGCGTCCGCCGTTGCAGGACCACCCCGGAGCAAGGCGCCCGCGAAGGGCACCGGGCGGACCCCGGCCAGGACACGGCAGGCCCCCGCCGCCCCCGAGCCGCAGCCCGAGGACCGGCTCGCGTTCCCGCTGCGCGCCGTGCAGGCCGTCTGGATGGGCATGGCGCGCGTCGTCGGGTCCGGCGTCCGGACCTTCGGGCACGACGTGAACCCCGAGCGCGAACTCCGCCGGGACGGCTCCGGCTTCTTCCTCCTCGTCGTGGCCCTCGCGGTCGCAGCCGTCGAGTGGTGGGCCCTGGCCGGACCCGTCGCCGATGTCGTGCACGCCGCGGCCGGCGGGACGGTCGGCTGGATGGCCCTGCTGCTGCCCTTTATGCTCGGCATCGGTGCCGTCCGCCTGTTCCGGTACCCCGAGCGCCACCGGGCGAACAACCGGATCGCCATCGGACAGCTCGTCCTCCTCTTCGCGGGTGCCGGCATCGCGCACCTCGTCGGGGGCCGGCCGGGACTGGCCGACGGACTGGACGCCCTCTGGCGTGCCGGCGGAGTCGTCGGGTTCCTCGTCGCGGGCCCCCTCAGCACCGTCCTCACGGCCTGGCCGGTCGCCCTCCTGCTCGCCGTCGCGATCTTCCTGGGGCTCCTGATCGTCACGGCCACGCCCTTCCGCCACATCCCGGCCCGCCTGCGGACGCTGTACGAGCACCTCATGGGCCAGGACCCCGACGACGCAGCGCACCGCCGGGACGACGGCCACGACCAGAGCTACCTCTACGAGACGCACGGCGCCTCGGCGAAGCCCGGACCGAAGAAGCGCAAGCGCCTCTTCGGCAAGGGCAGGGAGGACGCCCCCTTCGACGCCGAGCACGACGCCGACCCGGACGGCTACGTCGGTGACGAGGCGTTCGAGCGCGCGGTGATCGAGGACGAGGAGCGCCGGGCACGCGAGGCCGAGGCGGCGGTCCCGCCCGGTGTCCGCCGTCCGACCAAGCAGGAACTGGCCGCCGAGGAACTCAAGCGGTCCCAGGCCGCGCGCGTGCCGGCGCCCGAACCGGAGCGGGAGCCCGAGGGCGCCACGGAGGCGATCGACGTCGTGCCCGCCGCGCGGGCGATGATCGTCCCCTCCACGCCCGTGCAGCCCCAGGTCCCTCCGACGCCCATCCCGCAGCGCACCGAGCAGCTGCAGCTCGCCGGCGACGTCACCTACACCCTGCCGCCGTCGGACTACCTGCCCGCCGGTACGCCGCCGAAGGAACGGTCCGAGGCGAACGACGCGGTCGTCGCGGCGCTGACGCACACCATGGACCAGTTCAACGTCGATGCCAAGGTCACGGGCTTCTCGCGTGGCCCCACGGTCACCCGCTACGAGATCGAGCTGGCCCCCGGCACCAAGGTGGAGCGGGTCACCGCCCTGTCGAAGAACATCTCGTACGCCGTGGCCAGTTCCGACGTGCGGATCCTCTCGCCGATCCCGGGCAAGTCGGCCATCGGCATCGAGATCCCCAACACGGACCGCGAGACCGTCTCCCTCGGGGACGTGCTGCGCTCCGGCAATGCCCGCAAGACCGACCACCCGATGGTGATGGGCGTGGGCAAGGACGTCGAGGGCGGGTTCGTCGTCGCCAACCTGGCCAAGATGCCGCACCTCCTCGTGGCCGGCGCCACGGGCGCCGGCAAGTCCTCGTTCGTGAACTCGATGATCACCTCCATCCTGATGCGCTCCACGCCCGACGAGGTGCGCATGGTCATGGTGGACCCCAAGCGCGTCGAACTCACCGCCTACGAGGGCGTGCCGCACCTCATCACGCCGATCATCACCAACCCCAAGAAGGCGGCGGAGGCGCTGCAGTGGGTGGTCCGCGAGATGGACACGCGCTACGACGACCTCGCGAACTACGGCTACAAGCACATCGACGACTTCAACAAGGCGGTCCGGAACGGCAAGGTCGTCCCGCCCGAGGGGTCCAAGCGCGTCGTGCGGCCCTATCCGTACCTGCTGGTCATCGTCGACGAGCTCGCCGACCTGATGATGGTCGCCCCGCGCGACGTCGAGGACTCGATCGTGAGGATCACGCAGCTCGCGCGCGCCGCCGGCATCCACCTCGTCCTCGCGACGCAGCGGCCGTCGGTCGACGTCGTCACCGGCCTGATCAAGGCGAACGTCCCGTCGCGCATGGCGTTCGCGACGTCCTCGGTCACGGACTCCCGCGTCGTCCTCGACCAGCCGGGCGCGGAGAAGCTGATCGGCCAGGGCGACGCCCTCTTCCTGCCGATGGGAGCGTCCAAGCCGATGCGCGTGCAGGGCGCGTGGGTCACCGAATCGGAGATCCACCGCGTCGTCGAGCACGTGAAGGGCCAGCTCCAGGCGGTGTACCGGGAGGACGTCGCGGTCGACGCCCCGAAGAAGCAGATCGACGACGACATCGGGGACGACCTGGAGGTCCTGCTGCAGGCCACCGAACTGGTGGTCACCACGCAGTTCGGCTCCACCTCCATGCTCCAGCGCAAGCTGCGCGTCGGATTCGCCAAGGCAGGGCGGCTCATGGACCTGCTGGAGTCGCGCGGCGTCGTCGGCCCCTCCGAGGGCTCCAAGGCCCGCGACGTCCTCGTCAAGCCGGACGACCTCGAACCGGTCCTCTCGGCCATGCGCGGGGACGAGCCGCCGGCCCCGTCCCGTGCCGTGGCCCCCGAACCGATCGACCTCGTCGCCGACGACCTCGCCTCCCGCGCGCAGGCCGTGGACTACTACGACGGCGCGGACGCCTCGGACGGCGGCGACGACGGTGACAACGACGCGTGGAACCTCACCGGCAGGTAGCCTGACATCGTGAGTACCTCCCCGAGCCCGGCGGTGCCGGTCCTGAACATCGCGAACGTCCTCACCGTCGTGCGCATCCTGCTCGTGCCGTTCTTCATCTGGTTCCTCCTGCTCGACGACGGACGGGCAGGGCTGTTCCGCTGGCTGGCGGTCGCGACGTTCGTCGTCGCCATCTACACGGACAAGCTCGACGGGGACCTCGCCCGCAGCCGCGGCCTGATCACCGACTTCGGGAAGATCGCCGACCCGATCGCGGACAAGCTGCTCATCGGATCCGCGCTGGTGCTGCTCTCGGTGCTGGGCGAGCTGTGGTGGTGGGTCACCATCCTCATCCTCGTCCGCGAGATCGGCATCACGCTCCTGCGGTTCGCCGTCATCCGGTACGGCGTCATGCCGGCCTCCCGCGGCGGCAAGCTCAAGACCGTCGTGCAGACCGTCGCGATCCTGCTGTTCCTCATCCCCTTGCAGGCGGTCGCGGGGGACTGGGCCTGGTGGCTCGCCGCGGCCGTCATGGCCGCCGCCACGGTGATCACCGTGGTGACCGGCGTCGACTACATCGTCCAGGCGATCCGCCTGCGGGCGGGCGCCCGCCGGTGACGTCCGCAGGACCGGCGGCCGAGGTCGTCGCACTGGCGTCCGGGCTCGGCCTCACCATCGCCACGGCGGAGTCGCTGACGGCCGGGATGGTCGCCGCGTCCCTCGCCGCCGTCCCCGGTGCGTCGGCCGTCCTGCAGGGTGGCATAGTCGCCTATCAGGTCTCGGTCAAGCAGAACCTCCTAGGCGTGGAGGGCGAGCTCCTCGCCACCGCGGGGGCCGTCGATCCACGCGTCGCGGCGGCGATGGCCGACGGCGTCCGGGTGGCCCTCGCCGCGGACATCGGCATCTCCACCACCGGTGTCGCGGGCCCCGCACCGCACGAGGGGAAGCCCGTGGGCACCGTGTTCACGGCGATCTCCACGCCCACCGGCACCGAGGCGTTCGGTCATTCCTTCTCCGGGGACCGCGCGAGCATCAGGAGTGCCTCCTGCGACGCGGTGCTCCGCGAGCTCCTCGAAGAACTGTCCAGGGGAACAAACGGGGGTCGGGGGTAGTTATAAACACTGCCGGCCGTTGATAGGGTTGGCGACTCAGGCTCAAGCAGATCGGGCAGGTCATCATCACGCGGCATCCGCGATTCCGGCGGTGCCGCATTCATGAGGGAGCAAGCGATACAGATGGTAAAGCAGCCCGTATCCGTAAACGGCGTCGTCCGTTGGCGCGATGTGGGGTTGGCAGAGGATGCACAACGCAAGCCCAAGGAGCGCAAGATGGTAGTTCTCCGCCATGAAATCGGCGACGTCCTCCGTGACGTCCGCCAGCGCCAGGGCCGCACCCTGCGCGAGGTGTCGCACAGTGCGAGGGTCTCCCTCGGATACCTCAGCGAGGTCGAGCGTGGACAGAAGGAAGCATCCTCCGAACTCCTCTCATCAATCTGCAGTGCACTCGAGGTGCCGCTCTCCTCGATGCTGCGGGAAGTCAGCGACCGCCTGGCGGAAGCAGAAGGCGTCTCGATCCCGGACACCATCCCCCAGGAGTTCTCCCGGGAGTTCGGCGAGGACCTGTCCGACGAACTGAACGACGATTTCCGTCGGGGACTCGCGGCGACGAACCGTTAGGACGCCCACGACAAGGAAGGCCCGTCCCTGCAGGGACGGGCCTTCCTGCTGTCTGCTACCAGTTGTCCTTGGTGTACGTGTTGTTCAGCTGTGCGATCAGGGTCCCGAGCCGGGTGAGGTCCTCGACGTCCCAGTCCTCCATCAGCTGGTGGAATGCCTGCTTGCGAGCGGTCTGGGCCGCGACGAGCTGGCTCGTCCCCGCGTCCGTCAGCGAGATCGCCTGGGCCCGCCCATCGAGGGGGTCGGCTTCCTTCTGGACCAGTCCGAGCTGTTCCAGCATGGCGATCTGGCGGCTGACGGAGGGCTTGCCCACCCCGACGCTCGCTGCGATGTCCGTGAGGCGCATGGAGCCTTCGCGCTGGAGGATCACCAGCAGTCCGTACGCCGCGGGCTCCATGTCGGGGTGCACGCGGCGGGCGACCTTGTAGGAATTCGACCGCGCGCGGCGCCACAGCATGCTGAGCTGTTGTTCGAGGGCCTCGATGGCCGCGTCGGTGTCGGCATCTTCCCCGGGGTAGGCTGCAAGGCCCGGGCCGGGATCGGTGGTGCTCGGCTTCGCGTTCATGGGCCCATTGTAGGGTTCCGCCGTGGCGGAGACACCTCCACAGGACGGTCCGTACTGTACGGGTACACGAGAGCGAGGCACTGCAGATGCGATTGAGTGATTTCTGGCGGTTGATGGACGACGAGTTCGGCGAGCGGTATTCGAGGACCCTCGCCCGGGAGCTGGTGGTCGACCGGCTGGGCGACAGGACCGCCGCGGAGGCACTGGGCGCCGGGGTGGATCCCAAAGTGGTCTGGGAGGCCGTGTGCCGGGCGCAGGACGTACCGCGCGAGCGGTGGCTGGGGCGCGACATCAAGCCGCGATGACCCTCGGAGGCCGGAGGGACAACACGCTCGCGGTCCCGCGGATAATCGAATATCTGTTCGGACCGGACTATGATGGTGGAGGAGGCGGCGCGCTCCTGTGCACATAGCGGCGGCCCACCTCAAACTGTCGGCGCAGGCCAATACAGTCGAGAAGAACACGTAAACAGGCCAGTTGGCCATGAACAACCGAGGTGAAGAATGGCCGCTCCAGACCGCGAGAAAGCCCTAGAAGCTGCTCTCGCCCAGATCGACAAGCAGTACGGCAAGGGTTCCATCATGCGTCTCGGTGACGAGACCAGGGCGCCCATCGAGACCATCTCCACGAGTTCCATCGCGCTGGATGCAGCACTCGGCATCGGCGGCCTCCCGCGTGGTCGGGTCGTCGAGATCTATGGTCCCGAATCCTCCGGCAAGACCACCGTGGCGCTGCACGCCGTTGCCAGCGCACAGCGCAACGGGGGCATCGCGGCATTCATCGATGCCGAGCACGCGCTGGATCCCGAGTACGCCAAGAAGCTCGGCGTGGACACCGACGCCCTGCTCGTGTCGCAGCCGGACACCGGTGAGCAGGCCCTCGAGATCATGGACATGCTGGTGGGCTCCGGCTCCATCGACATCGTCGTGATCGACTCCGTCGCCGCACTCGTGCCGCGCGCCGAGATCGAGGGTGAGATGGGCGACAGCCACGTCGGCCTGCAGGCCCGTCTGATGAGCCAGGCGCTCCGGAAGATCACGGGCCGCCTGAGCCAGACCAAGACCACGGCGATCTTCATCAACCAGCTGCGCGAGAAGATCGGTGTCTTCTTCGGAAGCCCGGAGACCACCACGGGTGGAAAGGCGCTGAAGTTCTACGCGTCGGTCCGCATCGACGTGCGTCGTATCGAGACGCTGAAGGAAGGCGTCAACCCGGTGGGTAACCGGACGCGCGCCAAGATCGTCAAGAACAAGATGGCCCCGCCCTTCAAGCAGGCGGAGTTCGACATCCTGTACGGCCACGGCATCTCCCGTGAGGGCGGCCTGATCGACGTCGGCGTGGAGAACGGACTGGTCAAGAAGTCCGGTGCCTGGTTCACGTACGACGGAGACCAGTTGGGGCAGGGCAAGGAGAACGCCCGCAAGTTCCTCATCGACAATCCTGATCTGGCGGACGAGCTGGAGCAGAAGATCAGGGTCAAGCTCGGAATCGGAGTGCAGCCGGAGGAGCCCGATGCTCCGAAGCTGAAGGCCGTCAGCGGCGAGTAGGCACGTGTCCTCGGAGGAAGGATCCGAGCCGGTCGGATGGGGTGCCTCGTTCGACCGGTTCGGTTCTGACAGCTCCGTCGATGCTGTCGACGGCGACGCGCTCCCGCGACGGTCGCCGTCCAGGGGACAGGGCCCGACCCGGACCACGTCGTCCTCGTTCGGCGCGCGGGCGGCAGGCGGAGCCGGACGGGGTGCGCCCCGGTCAGGGGTCCGCGGAAGAACGTCCCCCCGATCCTCCGCCGA
Source organism: Arthrobacter sp. UYP4 (assembly GCF_057291175.1). Lineage (NCBI taxonomy): Bacteria > Bacillati > Actinomycetota > Actinomycetes > Micrococcales > Micrococcaceae > Arthrobacter > Arthrobacter sp. UYP4. The sequence goes on along the minus strand of NZ_JBXAVU010000002.1, from coordinate 50,706 downwards.
CGATCCGTTCGGTCCTGTGGTCGGATCCTCCGCCGACGGCGATGCTCCCGCGGACGGTTCCGCTGATCGCGCCGGACGAAGCCAGGGTCGCTCCCGTCGGAGGAACACGGCGCGCGGGTCGGGCGCCGCTGCCGCCCCCGCCCCGGACACCCGGGGCGAGGGTGGATCTCCGCCGCCCAGGACCGACGAGGAATGGACGTCGCAGGCTCGCTCGATCCTGCTGCGCCAGCTCGCACTCGGACCGCGGAGCCGGCACCAGCTCCTGCAGAAGCTCGCCGAACGCGAGGTGCCGCCCGCGATCGCCATCGCACTCCTCGACCGCTTCGAGGAGGTGCAGCTGATCGACGACGCCGAGTTCGCGCGGATGTGGGTGCGGACCCGTACCGCGGCCAAGGCGTTGTCCCGCTACTCGCTCCGGCGCGAACTCGCGGACAAGGGCATCGAGCCCGACCTGGCGGAGGAAGCGCTGCAGCAGGTCACCGACGAGGACGAGCACCTGCAGGCCCGGGACGTCGTCCGCCGCAAGCTCCGGAGTAGCGCCGACCTCTCGGACCGTGCCGTGCGGGACAAGGAGGTACGCCGTCTCGTCGGTGTCCTCGCGCGCAAGGGATACAACCCCGGGGCCGCGTTCTCCATCGTCAAGGAGGTTCTGGCGGACACCGGCACGCCGGACTGAGCCCGCGCGGACGATTGTCGGGGCCCCCGCGGGCAGCCGTACGCTTAAGGGCGTGAGCATGACACTTCCCGTCCCCCTCGGCGACACCGATCCCCAGTCCGGCGACCAGCCGGACCGCCCCGCGGCCGACCCGCGCACCTACGAGGTGCGCACCTTCGGTTGCCAGATGAACGTGCACGACTCGGAGCGTATCTCGGGACTCCTCGAGGACGCCGGGCTCGCCCGGGTCGAGGGTGGGCAGGCGGACGTCGTCGTCTTCAACACCTGCGCCGTCCGTGAGAACGCGGACAACAAGCTGTACGGCAACCTGGGCATCCTGAAGGCCGTCAAGGAATCCCGCCCCGGGATGCAGATCGCCGTCGGCGGGTGTCTCGCCCAGAAGGACAGGGACACCATCCTGAAGAAGGCCCCCTGGGTCGACGCCGTGTTCGGGACCCACAACATCGGCGCCCTGCCGGCCCTGCTGCAGCGCGCACGGCACAACCAGGACGCGCAGCTGGAGATCCTCGAGTCGCTCGACGTCTTCCCGTCCACCCTGCCCACCCGGCGCGAATCGGTCTACGCCGGCTGGGTGTCCATCTCGGTCGGGTGCAACAACACCTGCACCTTCTGCATCGTCCCCTCGCTGCGCGGCAAGGAACGTGACCGCCGACCCGGTGAGATCCTCGCCGAGATCGAGGCCCTCGTCGCCGACGGCGCCGTCGAGGTCACGCTGCTCGGCCAGAACGTCAATTCGTACGGCGTCGAGTTCGGGGATCGAGGCGCCTTCGCCAAGCTGCTCCGCGCCTGCGGCTCCATCGAGGGCCTCGAGCGCGTCCGCTTCACGAGTCCCCATCCGGCGGCGTTCACCGACGACGTGATCGACGCCATGGCCGAGACGCCCAACGTGATGCCGCAACTGCACATGCCCCTGCAGTCCGGGTCCGACCGCATCCTGAAGGCCATGCGCCGTTCCTACCGCTCCACCCGCTTCCTGGGCATCCTCGACCGCGTGCGCGAGCGCATGCCGCAGGCGGCCATCTCCACGGACATCATCGTCGGATTCCCCGGCGAGACGGAGGAGGACTTCCAGGCCACCCTCGATGTCGTCGAGCAGTCGCGCTTCGCCACCGCCTTCACCTTCCAGTACTCGAAGCGCCCGGGGACCCCCGCCGCGGACCTGCCGGAGCAGCTTCCCAAGGCGGTGGTGCAGGAGCGCTTCGAGCGGCTCACCGCCCTCCAGGACCGTATCGCGCGGGAGGAGAACGCACGCCAGGTCGGCATGCTCGTCGAGGTGCTCGTCACCGACCAGCAGGGGCGCAAGGGCGGCGAGACCCACCGGCTCACCGGTCGGGCGCGCGACCAGCGCCTCGTCCACTTCTCGGTCCCCGAGGGCGCCGCCGCGCCACGGCCGGGCGACTTCGTCACGCTGCCCGTCACCGAGGCGGCGTCGTTCCACCTGCTGTCCGACCCGACGTCCCATCAGTACTCGCTCCGGCGTTCTCGCGCCGGCGATGCATGGGACAGGAGCCAGGCCGACTCCTGTGGCGTGCCCGCCGGCCCGGACGGCGCCCCCCGGTCCGTCTCCCTCGGCATGCCGTCCCTGCCCGTGCGGGGGAGCGGCCGTTGACCGTTCCGGTCGTCGCCGTCGTCGGTCCCACCGGCTCGGGCAAGTCCGACCTCGGCGTCGACCTCGCGCACCGGCTCGACGGCGAGGTCGTCAACGCGGACGCCCTGCAGTTCTACCGGGGCATGGACATCGGCACCGCGAAGCTGCCCCTGCCGGACCGGAGGGGCATCGAGCACCACCTGCTGGACGTCCTCGACGTGACCGAGGAAGCCAGCGTGGCCGCGTACCAGGAGGAGGTCCGGCGCGTCATCGCGGACATCCGCAGCCGGGGCCGCGTCCCCATCCTGGTGGGCGGTTCCGGACTGTACCTCCGCGCGGCCCTCGACCGGCTGGAGTTCCCGCCCACCGACGCGGCCGTGCGCACCCGGCTCGAGGCGGTGCTGGCGGCCGGGGGCAGTGCGGCCTTCCGCGAGCGACTGCGCGCGGTCGATCCCGCATCCGCGGAACGGATCGACGACGACCGTCGGCTCATCCGGGCCCTCGAGGTGTTCGAGGTCAGTGGACGGCCCTTCAGCGCCTTCATGCCGCGGCGCGAGTACCACCAGCCCGCCGTGCAGATCGGGCTGGCGGTGGACCGCGCGATCCTGCGCGAGCGGCTCGCCGACCGCGTGCACGCCATGGTGCGGGCCGGCCTCGCCGACGAGGTGGAACGCCTTGCCGCCTCCGGGCTGCGGGAGGGGCGGACGGCGTCGCGGGCGCTCGGCTACGGGCAGTTCCTGCGCGTCCTCGACGGGTCGATGACGGAGGCGGACGCCGTCGAGGACACCATCGCGGCCACGCGCCGCTTCGCCCGGCGGCAGCTGACCTGGTTCCGCGGTGACCCGCGGGTGTCCTGGCTGGACCGGCAGGAGCCCGGACTCCTCGAGCGGGCCGTCGGGATCGTCCGTGCACCGGGGGACATATCCTAGGACGGTGACCGGATTCCCCGCTGATGCCCCTGCCCCCGCTGCCCGGCCGACGTCTGGCCTGTCCTTCACCAAGGGACACGGCACGGGCAACGACTTCGTCCTGACGCTCGATCCCGAGGGCACCGGACCTGCCGATCCGGCGTTCGTCGCGGGCCTCTGCGACCGGCACCGGGGCATCGGTGCCGACGGGTACATCCGCGCCGTGCGATCGGCAGTGCTCCCGGAGGGACGCGCCCTCCTGCAGACGGAGCCCGACGCCGAATGGTTCATGGACTACCGCAACGGCGACGGCTCCCTGTCGGAGATGTGCGGCAACGGCGTGCGTGTCTTCGCGCACTTCCTCCTCGCCAAGGGTGTCGCCGACCTGCCCGACGGCGGCGAACTCGCCATCGCGACCCGCGCGGGCGTCAAGCGCGTGACACGGTCGGGGGACGGCTACGCGGTCGACATGGGGCCGTGGGAGTTCATCTTCCCGGACGCGGCCGTCGCGCGCGGCATGGACTCCCTCGTCGACATCGGCGGGCTCGACGTCGAACGCCCGGCGCTGTCCATCAGCATGGGCAACCCGCACACCGTCGTCGCACTCGCCGACCGGGCCGACCTCGAGCGCACCGAGCTGTACCACGCCCCGGCCGTGCAGCCCCTACCACCGGCCGGGACGAACGTGGAGCTCGTGGTCCCCGCGGATCCGCTGGTCGGTGAGGACGGCGTCGGGCGACTCACCATGCGCGTGCACGAGCGCGGCGTGGGGGAGACGCAGTCGTGCGGCACCGGCGCGTGCGCAGCGGCGGCCGCCACCCGGTACTGGGCCGGCGAAGGTGCCCCGGCCCGGTGGCTCGTGGCCGTTCCGGGCGGGGTGGTGGGGGTGACGTTCTTCGACGGGCCCGAGGGCCGCGAGCACGTCCAGCTCAGCGGACCGGCCGAACTCGTCGCCGACGGCATGCTGCTGCCCGCCGGCTGAGGGCGGGAGCGGCGGAAGGGCCGGGAGTCGTCAGGCGGGCCGGTGGACCTCGAGGATGCGGAACGACTTCGAGGTCTCGGCGCGGCGGACGGTGAAACCCTCGGGCAACTCGTCGCCGAGCCAGCGCTGCAGCGAGTCCGCACCGAGGTTCTTCTGCACCACGAGCCATGCCCGCCCGCCCGGGGCCAGGCGTGGCAGCCAGCGCAGGAGCAGGGCATGCAGTTCCTGCTTGCCGATCCGGATGGGTGGATTGGACCAGATGGTGTCGAAACGCAGGTCGGCGTCGACGTCGTCCGGCGTCGTCGCCACCACATTGGAGAGCCCCAACCGTTCGGCGTTCTCGGCCGTCAGCGCGACGCAGCGCTCGTTCACGTCCACCGCATGCACCGTCGCCGCAGGAGCCTTCAGGGCCATGGTGAGGGCGATCGGACCCCAGCCGCTGCCGATGTCCAGCAGGTGCTGTCCCTCGGGCTCGGGGACAATGTCGAGGAGGATCGCCGTCCCCTTGTCCACGCCGTCGGGGCTGAACAGGCCCGACGACGTCACCAGGTCGCGGCGGGCGCCGGCGAGGACGACGGACAGGGGGCGGCGGACGTCCGGTCCGGCCGGTTGCGCGCTGAAATAGTGCTGTGACTCCATGCAGGAAAGCCTAGTGCCCCGGTCCGCGGCACCCTCCGGGCAGTTTTCGCGCTGGGAGAATTCGTTGGAAGGCGTCCCTCCGGCGGCCGTAGAATTGGACGACATCCACCTAGGGAGACCATGACCGAGAATCACGGACATTCCACCGGAGCCAACATGGGCCGGGAGGAGATCCAAGCCGTCATCGACCGGATCCTCGCCAGCGACGAAGCTGCCACGGCGAAGGCGACGAACGGACCGCAGAAGACGGGCGACACCGCACCGCCCGTGGAGAAGACCTGGCGGTCGCGCGCGCTCGCGCTGTCGAAGGACGAAGTGCCCTCCGACGCGGACGGGGACCAGGAGGACCTGGCCGAGCGCCGCGCGCTCCGCCGTGTCGCGGGACTGTCCACCGAACTCGAGGACGTCACCGAGGTCGAGTACCGGCAGCTGAGGCTGGAGCGGGTCGTGCTCGCCGGTCTGTGGAGCGAGGGCACGGTGCAGGATGCCGAGAACTCGCTGCAGGAACTCGCCGCCCTCGCGGAGACCGCAGGGTCCGAGGTGCTCGACGGGATCGTGCAGCGCCGGCTCAAGCCGGACCCCGGCACGTTCCTCGGGTCGGGCAAGGCCCAGGAGCTGAAGGACATCGTGCAGGCGACCGGTGCCGACACCGTGATCGTCGACAGCGAACTGTCGCCGTCGCAGCGCCGTGGGCTCGAGGACATCGTGAAGGTCAAGGTCATCGACCGGACCGCGCTGATCCTGGACATCTTCGCGCAGCATGCCAAGTCCCGCGAGGGCAAGGCCCAGGTGGAACTCGCCCAACTCGAATACCTGCTGCCGCGCCTGCGTGGCTGGGGCGAGTCGATGTCCCGCCAGGCGGGCGGCCAGGTCGGCAGCGCGAGCGCCGGCATGGGCTCCCGCGGACCCGGTGAGACGAAGATCGAACTCGACCGCCGGAAGATCCGCACGCGCATGGCCAAGCTGCGCCGGGAGATCGCGGAGATGAAGCCCGCGCGCGAGACGAAGCGGTCCAACCGCCGTCGCAACCAGGTCCCCTCCGTCGCGATCGCCGGGTACACCAACGCCGGGAAGTCGTCGCTGCTGAACCGGCTGACCGACGCCGGCGTGCTCGTCGAGAATGCGCTGTTCGCGACGCTGGATCCCACGATCCGCAGGGCGGAGACGCCGGACGGCATCGGTTACACGCTGGCCGACACGGTCGGTTTCGTCCGGTCGCTCCCCACGCAGCTGATCGAGGCGTTCCGCTCGACCCTCGAGGAGGTCGCCGACGCCGACCTGATCCTGCACGTCGTCGACGCCTCGCATCCGGATCCGGAAGGCCAGATCGCCGCCGTCCGCGCGGTGCTGACCGAGGTCGACGCCCGCAAGGTGCCCGAGATCATCGTCCTCAACAAGGCCGACGCGGCCGCCCCCTTCGTCATCGAACGGCTGCGGCAGCGCGAGCAGCGCTCGGTCGTCGTCTCGGCGCGGACGGGCGCCGGGCTCACCGAGCTCCGTCAGCTGATCAGCACGAACATCCCGCGCCCGGGCGTCAAGCTCGACCTGCTGGTGCCCTACGCGCACGGCGAAGTCGTCAGCCGCCTCCATGAGGAGGACGTCGAGATCCTCGGGATGGAGCACGCCGACGAGGGCACGCGCCTCGAGGTGATGGTCCGGGAGGGCCTGGCAGCCGAGCTGGAGCCGTACGTCCGGCATGAGTGAGAGCGTGCGGTCCGGTGCTGCGGTCGCGGCGCCGGACGCAGCGCACCACTCCGCCGAGGCCCGGCAGGCCCTGGAACTGCTCGACGCCGCCGTCGCGGCGATGGGCGGTGAGATGCGCGCCGGCCAGCACGAGATGGTGCGGCAGGTGAGCGAGGCCATCCGCTCCGGCGACCACCTGCTCGTGCAGGCCGGCACCGGGACGGGCAAGTCCCTGGCCTACCTCGTGCCGCTCATCGCGCATGCCCTGGAGAGCGACCGTCCGTCGGTCGTCTCGACGGCGACGCTCGCGCTGCAGGCGCAGATCGTGGGGCGGGACCTCCCGCGCCTGTTGGACGCGGTGCGGCCCGCGCTCGCACGCCCGGTCGACGTCGCGCTCCTCAAGGGCCGCTCGAACTACGTCTGCCTGCACAAGACCGGCGGGGGATTTCCCGAGGAGGACGCCCCGGACGCCCTGTTCAGCCTGGGCGAGGACGCTGCCCCCCATCCTTCCCCCGCCGGCGGTGGAGCCCCCGCATCGGCCCTCGGGAGGGACGTGGTGCGTCTCCGCGAGTGGGCGGAGGAGACGACGACGGGTGACCGCGACGACCTCGTGCCCGGCGTGAGCGACCGCGCGTGGCGCCAGGTCTCCGTCTCCAGCATGGAGTGCCTCGGCGCTGCCCGCTGTCCTGTCGCCCAGGAGTGCTTCAGCGAGAAGGCCCGGGCCGCCGCGGCCGACGCCGACATCATCATCACCAACCACGCCATGCTCGCGATCAGCGCCTTCGAGGGCATCGCCGTGCTCCCCGAATACGACGTCGTGGTGATCGACGAGGCCCATGAACTCCACGACCGGGTGACGGGCGCCGTGTCCGGACAGCTGTCCGCCTCGATGGTGATGGCCGCGGCGACCGCCCTGCGGCGCCACGCCTCCATCAGCACCGGCGCCCTCGACACCGCGGCGGCAGCGTTCGAGGCCTCCGCCGAGCTCATCCCGTCCGGCCTGCTGCCCGGCGGCCTGCCGGACGATCTCGAACAGTCGCTGGCGCAGGTCCGCGACGCGGCGCGGGCCGCCCTGTCCGACACGAAGACGGACGGCAAATCGGAGGCCGACGCCGACGGTGGCCGGCAGGTCGCCCGCTCGAGGACGACGCTGGTCTTCGAGCTGGCCGAGCGCATCCTCGCGGCACCGGATCTCAACGAAGTGGTCTGGGCATCCCGCCCGAGCACCTTCACACCGGGTGCCGGCTATGCGCAGCCCGACCAGAGTGCACCGGCGACCCTGAACGTCGCCCCGCTCTCGGTGGCGGGACGGCTGCGGGAAGGCCTCTTCGAGGACCACACCGTGATCCTGACGTCGGCGACGCTCGCCATCGGCTCGGAGTTCGGTCCGGTGGCGGGGTCGTTGGGCCTCAGTGGTCCCGGTGCGCCCGCCTGGACCGGCGTGGACGTCGGGAGCCCCTTCGACCATCCGCGCCAGGGCGTCCTCTACGTGGCGAAGGACCTGCCCAAACCCGAGCGGGGCACGTCGGACGCCCAGCTGGACGAGCTGCTGGTCCTGCTCAGGGCCTCACGCGGGGGCGCTCTCGGCCTCTTCTCGTCCAAACGGGCCGCCGAGGAGGCGGCCGAGGCGCTCCGACCGAAGGTCGACTTCGAGATCCTGTGCCAGGGGGAGGCCTCCCTCAGCGCACTGGTCACGCAGTTCGCCGACGAGCCCGACACCTGCCTGTTCGGGACCATGTCGCTGTGGCAGGGCGTCGACGTCCCGGGGGCGTCGTGCCGGCTGGTGGTGATCGACCGCATCCCGTTCCCCCGACCCGACGATCCCCTGATGACGGCCCGGACGAGGGCCGTCGCGCGGAACGGTGGCAACGGATTCATGAGTGTCTCCGCCACCCATGCGGCCGTGCGGCTCGCCCAGGGAGCGGGTCGCCTCATCCGGGCGGCGGGAGACAGGGGAGTGGTGGCAGTGCTGGACAGCCGCCTCGCCACCGCACGGTACGGCGGGTTCCTCCGGGCGGCCCTGCCGCCCTTCTGGGCGACCACCGACCGCGCCACGGTCACGGGCATCCTCGAACGCCTCTCGGGCCGCTGACGCCCGTCCCGCCGTATCCGCAGGCCTCCTGGAGGGCGCCCGGTAGGTTCGCCTGCGACGTCGGCGCCGGGAGGGACGCCGAAGCGCTCGGCGTCGCCGACGACGCGCCGGAGCGCCTCCTAGAGGGCGCGCATCACCGAGACGACCTTGCCCATGATGCTGGCGTGGTCGCCCAGGATCGGCTCGTAGCGCGTGTTCTGCGGCAGGAGCCACGTGTGCCCGTCACGCTGGCGGAAGGTTTTCACGGTGGCCTCGTCGTCGAGCAGCGCCGCGACGATGTCGCCGTTCTGGGCGCTCTGCTGCCGCCGCACCACGACCCAGTCGCCGTCGCAGATCGCGGCATCCACCATCGAGTCCCCGGAGACCCTGAGCATGAAGAGGTCCCCGTGCCCGACGAGCTGGCGCGGCAGAGGCATGACGTCCTCCACGACCTGATCGGCGAGGATGGGCCCGCCTGCCGCGATGCGGCCGACGAGCGGCACGAGGGCGGTGTCGACAGCGATCTGGTGCTCGCCCGCAGGCTTGCGGTCCGTCGGGGAGGCGCCGGCGGACACCGGTTCCGACGCGAGCGTCAGGGGCAGCAGCACCTCCATGGCGCGAGGACGCTTCGGGTCCCGTCGCAGGTAGCCGAGCCGTTCCAGCTGGGAGAGCTGGTGCGTCACGCTCGACAGACTGGCCAGCCCGACCGTGTCGCCGATCTCCCGCATGGAGGGCGGGTAGCCCTTGTCGGCGATCGAGCGCTGGATGGTCTCGAGGATGGTCAGCTGGCGCGCCGTCAGCCCCTTCGACACGGAACGGCCCCTCGGGCGTCCCCGCCCGGCCGAGAGGGGCACGGCATCGGTGGGGACGTCGGCGATGTTCGATTCCTGCCGCGCTGCCGGTGTTGGTTCCACCACTGGTGTGCCTTTCGCCTGGGACTGCGCATCCCGTCGTGTCCGCCGTGCGGCTCCCGCGCAGTGGGAACCGTTTCTGTCAGTGGCGGATGGTTGTCTTGGGACCATCACCGGCAGGCCTGCGGCTCAGGAGCAGGACACGCCGGTGATGGACCGTGCTGTTCACGCTAGGCCAGTCCGGGGCGGTTTTCAAACATATGTTCGAGCGAGTCTCGACAAGCATCGTCCGTAGATGCTAGAAATAAGCGCAGCTGAATTAGAACGTGTGTTCGAAACACGCTGCGTTTCCACACGGAACATTCGAAGGGAAAGAGGTAGGCCGATGACAGAGGCACCAGCACCGCAGGGCAGTACGGCGTTGGCACTGGCACCCGCCCGGCCGGGGGTCCACCTCCGGCTCGTCGCGGCTCCTTCGACTCCCGCGCCGGCTTCCACGTCGGCTTCCACGTCGGCGGGGGAGCACCAGCTCTCGCCGCGGGAAGCGGTGCGCCCGCTGACCCTTACCCGGCGGGGGCGGTTGCTCCTCGTGGGCCTGCCGATCGCGCTGGGCGTCGCCGCCCTGATCCTCCTCGGGGCCTTCCTGACCTCGCAGGCCCAGGCCGGGGAATCGGCTCCCGTCTCCTCGTCCGTCGTCGACGTCAACGTGGCCGCGGGCGAGACCCTGTGGGACCTCGCCGTGCGGTACGCCCCCGATCGCGACCCGCGCGACGTCGTCACGGAGATGGTCGAGCTCAACAATCTCCGCTCGTCCGTCGTCCAGGCCGGTCAGAGTATCTCCATACCGGCCGAGGGCTAGCCCCCGGTCCCGCATCGGTTCCCGCCCTGCCGGGCGGGGCCGGTCCAGGCGCCCGACGCGCAGCATTCGCTGCGACGGCCGCCATCGCTTAAACTTGACCGGTGCCCTCTTCCGTCGATGCCCTGGCAAACCTCCCCTTGCGCGATGACCTCGTCGGGCTGCACCCCTACGGTGCACCGCAGCTCGATGTGCCGATCCTGCTGAACGTCAACGAGAACACCCACGGTGTACCGGCGGACGTGCACGCAGCCATCGTCCAGGCCGTCGCCGAAGCCACCACGGGCCTGAACCGGTACCCGGACCGCGAGTTCACCGAGCTGCGGAAGAACCTCGCCGACTACCTCGGGCACGGGCTGACCCCCGAGCAGCTCTGGGCGGCCAACGGGTCGAACGAGGTCCTGCAGCAGGTCCTCCAGGCCTTCGGCGGGCCGGGACGCACGGCGATCGGCTTCCCGCCGACGTACTCGATGTACCCGCTGCTCGCCAGCGGGACGGGAACCCGCTACATCACCGCCGAGCGCGGGTCCGCCTATTCGATGACGCCGGACGCGACAGCCCGCGCCATCCGGTCCTCGGGTGCGAACGTCGTCTTCCTGTGCTCTCCCAACAACCCCACCGGCACGGCACTGGGGCTCGACGTCGTCGAGGCCGCGTACGAGGCCGGCGAGGACGCGCGGGCCATCATCATCGTGGACGAGGCGTACGGCGAGTTCGCCCAGCAGGGGACACCGAGCGCGCTCACGCTGCTCCCCGGCCGACCGCGCCTGCTGGTCTCGCGCACCATGAGCAAGGCCTTCGCCCTGGCGGGGGCGCGGCTGGGGTACCTCGCCGCCGCCCCGGAGGTCACCGACGCCCTCCGCCTGGTCCGCCTTCCGTACCACCTGTCGGCCATCACGCAGGCGGCGGCCAACGCCGCACTCACCCACGCAGAGACGCTGCTGTCCAATGTCGAGGCCATCAAGGTGCAGCGCGACCGCATCGTGCGGGAACTCGAGGACCTCGGGCTCTCACCGGCTCCGTCGGACGCCAATTTCGTCTTCTTCTCGGGCCTCGAGGATCCCCACCGGGTCTGGGAGGGCCTGCTGGACGCAGGCGTGCTCATCCGCGACGTCGGCATTCCCGGCTCCCTGCGCGTCACCGCCGGAACAGAGCGGGAGACCACGGTGTTCCTCACAGCGTTGAAGAAGCTGCTGTAGCCGGTACCGCGGCGCCCCGCCCGGCCCGGTCCTCCTAGACTTGAAGGGTTCGGAGCGCCGCATCCTCCCGGCCCCGCGCCACCCAGCCCTCCCGACCACTGCCGATCAGCGCCCGGCCGACCGCCGGCGCACAGAAGGAATGCAATGACAGTTGATGCCGCCAGCGGCCGTACGGCCCGCATCGAGCGCGTCACGAGTGAGTCCAGCGTCCTCGTGGAACTCGACCTCGACGGCACGGGCGTGTCCTCCATCGACACCACCGTGCCGTTCTACGACCACATGCTCACCGCCCTGTCGAAGCACTCCCTGATCGACCTCACCATCAGGTCCTCCGGTGACACCCACATCGACGTCCACCACACGGTCGAGGACACGGCGATCGCGATCGGTGAGGCCCTCCGGCAGGCCCTGGGCACGAAGGCGGGCATCCGCCGTTTCGGCGAGGCCACGGTGCCGCTGGACGAGGCACTCGCCAACGCCGTCGTCGACATCTCCGGACGGCCCTTCTTGGTGCACGGGGGAGAACCCGCCGGGCAGGAGTACCACCTCATCGGCGGGCACTTCACCGGATCCCTCACGCGCCACGTCCTCGAAGCGATCGCGCTGCACGCCCAGATCTGCCTCCACGTGACCGTCCTCGCGGGCCGCGATCCGCACCACATCGTCGAGGCCCAGTTCAAGGCCCTGGCCCGGGCGCTGCGTGCAGCCGTCGAACCCGACCCCCGCGTCGAGGGCATCCCGTCCACGAAGGGGGCGCTATGACCGCGCGCACCGTCACCGTGCTCGACTACGGGTCGGGCAACGTCCGCTCCGTCGTCCGCGCCCTCGAGCACGTCGGCGCCGAGGTGGTGCTGAGCGCCGAGCCGGACGACGTCCTCAACGCCTCCGGACTGCTCGTGCCGGGCGTCGGCGCGTTCGCGGCCGTGATGAAGGGACTCAAGGATGTCGACGCCCTGCGGATGATCGGCCGCCGCGTGGCGGGCGGGCGTCCCGTCCTCGGCATCTGCGTGGGCCTCCAGGTGCTCTTCGACGAAGGAGTCGAACACGGTGTGCGGACGCCGGGCATGGGCGAATGGCCGGGGACCGTGGAACGGCTCAAGGCGGACGTCGTGCCGCACATGGGCTGGAACACGGTGGACGCACCGGAGGACACCGTCCTGTTCGACGGCATCGCCGACGAGCGGTTCTACTTCGTGCACTCGTACGGCGTCCAGGACTGGTCCTTCGACGTCAACCAGCCCGCCATGAGGCCGCCGCAGGTCACCTGGTCCGACCACGGCGGGCGCTTCATCGCGGCCGTCGAGAACGGGCCCCTCAGCGCCACCCAGTTCCACCCGGAGAAGTCGGGTGACGCGGGCGCCCAGCTCCTGCGCAACTGGATCGAGAGCCTGCGGTGAGCCGGTGCTGAGCCTCGTGCTCATGGGAGCCGCAGGCGTCCTCATCGGAGGTGCCTACTCCCTCCGGAGCCAGGAGTTCCCGCGCTGGGTGTGGATCGCCTTCCTGGTGCTGGCGGGGCTCTCGCTGCTCGCCGCCTACCTGTTCACCCTGCCCGGCGACTAGCCGCACCACCCTGTCCAGACCGACCGTCCCGACCCAGCGGCCCGCGCCGCGCGTACGAAAGCAGACAAGCAGACGATGAGCCCCTTCTCCGAATCACCCACGCTCGAACTCCTCCCCGCCGTCGACGTCGCGGACGGCCAGGCCGTCCGCCTGGTGCAGGGCGAGGCGGGCAGCGAGACCAGCTACGGGGACCCGCTCGACGCGGCGCTCGCCTGGCAGGAGGACGGGGCCGAGTGGGTGCACCTCGTGGACCTGGACGCGGCCTTCGGGCGCGGCTCGAACCGGGAGCTGCTCGAGCGTGTCGTGAAGCACCTGGACATCAAGGTGGAGCTCTCGGGGGGCATCCGCGACGACGAATCGCTGGACGCCGCACTGGAACTGGGTGCCACGCGTGTGAACCTCGGCACGGCCGCGCTCGAGAACCCCGAGTGGACCGAGCTGGCCATCGCCCGCTACGGGGACGCCGTCGCCGTCGGCCTGGACGTCCGTGGCACCACGCTGGCCGCCCGCGGCTGGACGCAGGAGGGCGGGGACCTGTGGGAGGTCCTGCAGCGCCTCGAGGATGCCGGGTGCGCGCGGTACGTCGTGACCGACGTGACGAAGGACGGGACCCTCAGGGGCCCCAACATCGAACTCCTCAGGGAGGTCCTCGCGAAGACGACGCGTCCCGTCGTCGCCTCGGGCGGTATCTCCAGCCTCGACGACATCGCAGCCCTGCGCGAGCTCGTGCCGCAGGGACTCGAGGGCGCGATCGTGGGCAAGGCCCTCTACGCCGGAGCCTTCACCCTGCCCCAGGCCCTGGACGTGGCAGGGCTGCCCGCCGCGGACGCGTGACCGGCAGGCAGCTGCCCGCGCACATCGCCGCCGCGCTGGCCGGGAACACCGCCGACTCCGCGGGACGGCCGTGGGCCGGGCGGGACCTGTCGGGACCCGACAATCCGCTGCACGCGTTCGACGACGACGACGGCGCGGCCGACGCGCGGCTCGCCGCCGCGGTGGCCGGACTCCTGGAGACGTCCGACCGGCCGGGACGGGGTGAACGGGCCGTCTTCGCCGCACTGACGACGGCCCGGGTGTTCATCCCCATCGTGGCCCAGCTCGGCGCGGAAGGGGACGCCGCCTCCGGCCTCCGGGCCGACAAGGAAGCGGACATGGCGCTCGTCACGCTCACCGCGCCGGACGGGCGGAAGGCCCTGCCGGTGTTCTCCTCCAGCCGGGCGCTGGAACGCTGGCACCCGGACGCCCGGCCCGTGGCCGCCTACGCGGCGCGGGCCGCCCTCGCCGCCGCGGCAGAGCAGGCCGAACTGCTGGTGCTCGACCCGGGTGCCGACGTGACCTTCGTCCTCCGGCGTCCTGCGGTCTGGGCACTCGCCCGGCAGACCGGCTGGACCCCGTCCTACGAGGACCAGGAGCTGGCCGCACTCGTCGAGGGGGTGGCGCGCGTGCAGGAGGATGTCCTGTCCGTGCGGCTCAGGCCCGGTGGAGGCGTCCTCACGCGGGCTGCCGACGGTAGCATTGCGTCCGGTGGGGGACCGGGTCCCGAATTGCGCATGGACCTCCAGCTCCGCGCGGGACTGACTCCGCAGGGGGTACGGGACGTCGTGTCGTCCTTCCGTACGAGGCTCCTCGCACTCACCGAATTCGTGGATCGCGTCGACTCGCTCGACATCAAACTCACCCGCTGACGGAGCCGTCGGCGGAGAAGGACAGCTCGTGAACTTCGCCGTATACCGGGACCTGCTGCGCATCCGGTCCGTCCGGACCCTGCTGATCGTCGGGATGATCGCCCGCTTCCCGCACTCCGCGGCAGGGGTCCTGCTGACGCTGCACGTGGTGCAGACCCTGGACCGCGGCTACGCCGAGGCCGGGGCCGTCGCGGCCGTCGTGACCATCGGGATAGCCGTCGGCGCCCCGTGGCGCGGACGGCGGATCGACAGCGCGGGGCTGCGCCGGGCGCTCGTCCCGTCCATCGTCGCGGAAGCGGCCATCTGGTCCGTCGCCCCGCACCTGCCCTACCACTGGCTGCTGGTCGCCGCGCTGGTCGGAGGCCTCTTCACCCTTCCGGCGTTCTCGGTCATCCGCCAGGCGCTGGGCGTCCTCGTGGACGGCGACCGGCGGCGCACGGCGTTCACGCTCGACGCGATCTCGACCGAGGTCATCTTCATGGCCGGGCCGGCGGTGGGTGTCGTCCTGGCGACGCAGGTCTCCACCGTGCTCGGCCTGACGCTCGTCGGACTCGCCACGGCCTCCGCCGGGCTGTTCCTGATGTGGTTCAACCCGCCGACGCGCTCGGAGCAACTCCCTGATGCCGTCACCGTGTCGGCAGCGGCGCCGGCCGGGATCGGCGAGGCCGCAGCGGACCTCATCGGCTCCCTCGACGCCGTTCACCAGGGGGAACGGCGTCCGTCGCTGCTCCGCCGGGGAGTTCGGCGCGCCTTCCCCTGGCTGACGGTGCCGCTGGTGGTCGTCATGGTCATCGCGGCGGGAGCGGGACTCGTGCTGTCCGGCTCGGAGGTCGGCATCGTCGCTGCACTCGAGCACGCCGGCAACGAGGGGCAGCTCGGCCTCGTCTTCGTGGCGTGGTGTGCTGCGTCCGTGGTGGGCGGTCTCCTCTACGGGGCGCTGCACCGTCCCGTCCCGCCGTCGCTCCTCCTGCTCGGCATGGCGCTGCTGACGCTGCCGATGGCATTCGCCGACAGCACCCTGTCCCTGGCCCTGCTGTCGATCCCCGCCGGCCTGCTCTGCGCTCCGGTGCTCTCGGCGGCGTCCGAGAAGGTCGCCGATCTCGTCCCCGAGGACCGGAGGGGCGAGGCGATGGGCTGGTACGGCTCGGCGCTGACCTCGGGTGTCGCGCTCGGCGCTCCCGTGGCCGGTGTGCTGATCGACGCCACGGGACCCTGGGGCGGCTTCACCGCGGTGGGCGTCGTCTCGGCGCTCATCGGTGCGGCGGGCTTCGCCGCACGGAACCTCGGGCAGCGACCGGCGACGGCGGAGTCGCCCCAGGCGGCCGGTCGCTCGCGCTGACGTCCGCCGCCGCGCCGGTCCGTTGCGCTCCCGGCAGGGGAACTGCGGTCCCGCGGCCCCGGCCGTCCCGCCTGGTCTCCCGGGTCGCGTCGGGCCGCGCGCACGTCTGAAACGCGAACGAGCCGCACCGGCCGGTGCGGCTCGTTCAGGATCACCCCCGGGACGGCCGGGGGATCAGTTGACGGGGCCCGTGTACTTCTCGCCGGGACCCTGCCCCGGCGGGTCGGGGATGATCGACGCCTCGCGGAAGGCGAGCTGCAGGGAACGTAGGCCGTCGCGCAGCGGTCCGGCGTGCTGTGAGCCGATCTCCGGTGCCGCCGCCGTGACGAATCCGGCCAGGGCCGTGATGAGCTTGCGCGCCTCGTCGAGGTCCTTCAGCTGCTCGGCGTTCTCCTCGTGGCCGAGGCCGCACTTCACGGCGGCCGCACTCATGAGGTGCACCGCCGACGTCACGATGACCTCCACGGCCGCCACCTCGGAGATGTCCCGCATCTGCCGGCGGACGTCCTGCTCCGCATCGGAGGGGCCGGCGGCGTGTTCCTGCTCCTCCGCGAAGCTGCGGCGGGAGGCAGGTGGCGCCCCGGCATCGGAGGAGTGCTGCGGATTGTCGTGTGGGGTGTTCATACTGGTAAGCTTGGCATAGACCAACCGGTCGCAGGTACTCGTCGTGCTCCTCACAGGGCATGCGGGGAAGCGGTCGGGATGCAAGCGGAGTCCTCTCCCACCCGCGTTTGCCTGGTGCGACCTCCCGTCGCATTGCAGGTAGCCGGGTCACCTGGTCGGTCCTGCCGATGTACGGGCGGGAAGCTCGCGCTTCCGCCGACCATCCAGAACCGGTTGACGAGGCCTTCGATTGCGCATGCAATGGGAGGCCTTCTTTCGTTCGCACGCGGTTCCGGTTTGAGAATCCACAGGAGTCACACATTAGCGAGCCAAGAATCAACGATCGTATCCGCGTTCCCGAGGTGCGGTTGGTCGGACCTGCCGGCGAACAGGTAGGAATCGTCCGTATCGAGGACGCGCTCCGACTTGCCGCCGAGTCCGACCTGGATCTTGTCGAGGTAGCACCGCAGGCGAAGCCTCCGGTGGCCAAGCTCATGGATTTTGGTAAGTACAAGTACGAAGCGGCCGTCAAGGCGCGCGAGGCGCGGAAGAACCAGACCAACACGGTCCTCAAGGAGATCCGGTTCCGCCTCAAGATCGACACGCACGACTACGAGACCAAGCGTGGACACGCGATGCGCTTCCTCGGAGCCGGTGACAAGGTCAAGGCCATGATCCAGTTCCGCGGCCGTGAGCAGCAGCGTCCCGAGATGGGCATCCGCCTGCTCCAGAAGTTCGCGGAGGATGTCGCCGAGGTCGGCGTCGTCGAGTCGTCGCCGCGCATCGACGGCCGCAACATGGTCATGGTCATCGGTCCCACGAAGAACAAGGCCGAAGCCAAGGCGGAGGCGCGCCGGGAGACCCAGCGTGCGGAGGCCAAGGCTGCCAACGAAGCGGCGAAGACAGGTGGCGACACCAAGCGTGTCGATACCTCGCGTGCGAGCACGGCGCCCCTGACGCAGTCCCTCGCGGACCTGCTGCCCGAGGGCTACTCGATCACGAGCGAGCCCGAGGCCGCCGCTCCGGAGGCTCCCGTCCAGGAAGCCCCCGCATCGGCAGGTGCACCGGAGGCCGCCCCGGCTGCTGCGCCTTCGGCCGCGCCGACGGCTGCTGCGGCACCGAAGGCCGCTCCGGTCCGGACGTCGTCGGCCCCGCGGTCGACGTCACGTCCCGCCGAGCGGCCAGCGGCGTCGCGATCGGCGGCTCCTGCGGCGAGGCCCGCTGCAGCAGCACCGGCCCCTCGGCCGGAGGCAGCTCCTGCGCCCAAGCCGGCCGCAGCGGCACCGAAGCCGTCAGTGGCCGCCAAGCCGTCGGCCATGCCGAAGCCGGGAGCGCCGAAGCCGTCGGCGACCCCCAAGCCTGCCGGCAGGACGGCGCCCCAGAGCCCGACCAGCCGTCCCAAGCCCGGAAGCACGGACTAGGTCCGCCCTGTCCCTCCGGGCACGTTCGACAACCAGAGGCACCTGACGGGTGCCGACCTCCGGGTGCACCCGCCCCGGCTATCAGAAGGAGATCGGTTCCCATGCCGAAGATGAAGACCCACAGTGGCGCCAAGAAGCGCTTCAAGCTGACCGGCAGCGGCAAGCTCAAGCGCCAGCAGGCCAACCGCCGCCACTACCTCGAGCACAAGTCCTCGACCGTGACGCGCCGCCTCGCGAGCGACCAGATCGTCTCGAAGGCCGACACCAAGGTCATCAAGAAGATGCTGGGCGTCTAACCACCAATCCATCCCTCGGGAAAGCGTACGCACCGATCAGTGCGGCGCTGCGGCTGCGGCCGTGACCGAAGAAGAACAAAAGGAGTACGCACGTGGCACGTGTGAAGCGGGCAGTCAATGCCCACAAGAAGCGTCGGGTCATCCTCGAGCGCGCCAAGGGTTACCGTGGACAGCGTTCGCGCCTGTACCGCAAGGCGAAGGAGCAGCTGCTCCACTCGTTCGTCTACAGCTACGGTGACCGCCGCAAGCGCAAGGGCGACTTCCGTCGCCTCTGGATCCAGCGCATCAACGCTGCATCCCGCGCCAACGGCCTGACCTACAACCGCCTGATCCAGGGCCTCAAGGCCGCCGAGATCCAGGTCGACCGCCGGATGCTCGCGGACCTCGCCGTCACCGACGGCGCTGCTTTCGCGGCGCTCGTCCAGATCGCCAAGAACGCCCTGCCGGCCGACACGTCGGCTCCGCTCAAGGCTTCGGCCTAGGTCCATCGGATGCTGCGGGCCGCACGGCCCGCACCCCGGTACACGATGACTGCAGACGGACGCCCCCAGGCGCCACTGATGACCAACACCCAGGCTGACCGGGTGAAGGAGGTGGCACGCCTGGCCGGGCGTCCGTCGCGTCTCCGGCGCCGCGAGTTCCTGGCCGAGGGCCCGCAGGCCGTCCGCGAAGCGCTGCGGCTGCATCTCGAAAGGCGCGACGACGACGGGGGCGGCGTGGTCGTCGAGGCGTACGCGACGGTGGAGGCCCTCGAGCGGCACCCCGATGTCGCCGAACTGTTCGGCCGGGACGGGGCGCCGTCCCTCCGGCGCACGACCCCCGATGTGCTCGCAGCGATGGCCTCGACCGTGACCCCGCAGGGCTTCGTCGCGGTCTGCCGATTCGTCGACACGCCCCTCGAGGACGTGCTCGCGACGAAGCCCCGCCTCGTCGCCGTGCTGGTGGAGGTCCGCGATCCCGGGAACGCGGGCACCATCATCCGGGCGGCGGACTCCGCGGGAGCGGACGCCGTGATCCTGACGGGCGCCAGCGTCGACCCGTACAACCCCAAGACGGTGAGATCCACCGTTGGCTCCCTGTTCCACCTTCCCCTCGTCATCGGGGCGGAGCTCGATGGACTGACCGACCGGCTCCGCGAGGCGGGGATGACGGTGCTGGCAGCGGACGGCTACGGTGCCGTGAGTTTGGACGACCTGCAGGACGCCAGCGCGGCGCGGCGGTTCGGGGCAGGGTCCGAGGGATCCACGTCGCCCGACCACCGAACGGTCGGTCGCGCACCGGCCGTCGGCGGGTCCGTCCGCCTGGAGGACGCGGGGGCGTGGCTCTTCGGCAACGAGGCGCAGGGGCTTCCCGCCGAGGTGACCGCCGCCGCCGACGCGCGCATCGCCGTGCCGATCTACGGGAGCGCCGAGTCCCTCAACGTGGGCACGGCTGCGACGGTGTGCCTGTACGCCTCAGCCCGCGCGCAGCGGTCCTCCTGATCGTTCCCTGCCGGACCGTTCGGCGCGGGTCCGGCCGCCACGGCGCGTCCCGTCGGCGTCGTCGCTGCGGCGGTCCATCCGGCCGCTGACGAGCGCCACGGCGAGGCCGAGGACCGCGAGGGCGGCGCCCACCAGGGCCGGCGCCGTGAAACCCCATCCCGCGGCGATCACCGCACCGCCCACGGCCGCGCCCAGTGCGTTGGCGATGTTCAGGGCCGAGTGGTTCATCGAGGACGCGAGGGAGGGTGCCCCGGGTGAGACGTCGAGCAGGCGGGCCTGCAGGGGAGGGATGAGTGTCGAGCCGCTCGCCCCCACCAGGAAGACGAAGAGGCACGCCGTCCAGGGCTCCGATGCCGCGAGCGGGAACAGCACGAGCACCGCCGTGATCGCGATCATGACGCCGTAGATGCTGCCCATGATCGACCTGTCCGCGAGGCGTCCGCCCGCGATGTTCCCGACAACCATGCCCACACCGTAGAGCGCGACGACGACGGGCAGGAGCGACGCCTCCACGCCCGCGACCTCCGTCATGATGGGCGAGATGTACGAGTAGACGGCGAAGAACCCGCCGAAGCCCACGATCCCGATCAGCAGCGTCATCCAGAGCTGCGGGCGGCGCAGCGCGCCCAGCTCGGCGCGGATGCTCGCACCGGCCCGGACCGGGACCATCGGCACGAAGGCGCGGATCAGGGCGAGGGTCGCGACGCCGATCAGTCCCACGAGCAGGAACATGGACCGCCAGCCGGCCTGCTGGCCCAGCCAGGTGGCGAACGGGACGCCGACGACGTTCGCGATGCTGAGTCCGAGCATCACCATCGAGATCGCACGCCCGCGGCGCGCCGGATCCGCCAGGGAGGCTGCGATCACGGCAGCCACCCCGAAGTAGGCCCCGTGCGGCAGGCCGGACAGGAACCGGGAGGCCAGCATCCAGCCGAAGCCCGACGCGAAGAAGGACGAGAGGTTGGCGAGCGTGAGAACCAGCATGAGCGCCAGCGCGACGGAGCGCTGGGGCTTCTTGGCCCCGAGCGTCGCGAGGACGGGTGCCCCCACCACGACCCCGAGCGCATAGGCGGAGATGACGTGCCCGCCCTGCGCATAGTCCACACCGAGGTCGGCCCGCATCTCCTCGAGCAGACCCATGATCGTGAACTCGGTGGTGCCGATGGCGAAGCCGCCGACGGCGAGGGCGCCGATGGCCAGCGCGAAGCGACGGCCGGTGGGGCGCGGGAGCGTGGGCGCGGGAGCGGCGGAGGTACTCATCTGTTGTCCTAGCGGCGGGGATCGGAAGTCGGGAGGGATCGGTCGCCGGGCTCCCTCGCGGACGGGGAGCGGAACGTGCGCCGACAGGACGCCGTCGTCGCTCCCAGCCTAGGCGATGACCCCATGACGGCCCGAAATGCAACCGCCGATGGAGGACGTCCGCCATTTGTGCGGCGATCGCCGACCGTCCTACCGTTGACGGACGACATCTTGGTTGAGCAGCGGCCTGTCGATCCTTCTGCTCAGGAGTTCACCATGGCTACCCCTGTCCGATCCGCACCGCAGCGGGCACAGGCAACGATCACACACGCGCCCGGGGCGGAGTCGTGAGGACCGTCGGCGTGGAGGAGGAGTTCCTCCTCGTGGACGCGGAGACGGGGTCTCCCGTACCGCTGGGCCAGGAGGCCTTCGGCCAGTGCCTGGACGACCGCCTCACCTGTGAGATCAAGCAGGAACAGATCGAGACGGGGACCCGACCACACGCCGACGTAAACGACCTCGCCATGGACATCGCCCGGTGTCGGGCCCTCGCCGACGAGACCGCCCGGAGGGTCGGTGCGCGGGCGGCGGCCCTCGCGACGTCGCCCCAGCCCGCCCACCCGATCGCCACTCCCGGCACCAGGTACGAGGAGATGCAGGACCGGTTCGCGCTGACCGCGAGCGAGCAGCTGACGTGCGGCTGCCATGTCCATGTCAGCGTCGAGGACGACGACGAGGGGGTTGCGGTGCTGGACCGCATCCGCGCCTGGCTCCCGGTGCTGCTCGCGCTGTCGGGCAACTCGCCCTTCTGGAACGGCACGGACACCGGGTACGCGAGCTACCGTTCGCAGGCCTGGAGCCGCTGGCCGATGACGGGCCCGTGCGACGTCTTCGGTACGGCCGAGCGCTACCACGAGACGGTGGCCGGGCTGCTCGACACGGCCGTACCGGTGGACCTGGGACAGATCTACTTCGACGCCCGACTGAGCCACCACCACCCCACCGTGGAGGTACGGGTCAGCGACGTGTGCCTGTACTCGGACGATGCCGTGCTTCTGGCACTCCTGACCCGCGGGCTCGTCGAGACCGCGGCGCGGGAGTGGCGTGCCGGCGTGCCGCCGATGCCCGTACCGACGGCCACCCTCCGGATGGCGTCCTGGCGGGCGGGGCGGTTCGGCATGGACGGCAAGCTGCTGCACCCCGTCGAGGGGAAGCCGCAGGAGGCCGGCTCCGTCGCGTCCGCGCTCCTGCGCCACGTCAGGCCCGCACTGCTGGACCAGGGCGACGCCGAGATCGCCGAGTCCCTGCTGCGCCAGCTCCTCGCCCGCGGAACCGGTGCGAGGCGGCAACGCGCGGCCCTGATGCGCCGGGGCGAGCTCGGCGACGTCGTCTCGGAAGCCGTCCGCGTCACCAACCTGGCACGCGGCGGGATCGCCGACCACCACGAGGCGGCGCCACGGCCCGCGCAGCGGACCCTGGCGAGGTTCGCCGGCTGGGGCCGCGCTGCCACGCAGTGATCTGCGACGGGGCGGCCACGGAGCCCCGAGGACTGGAACTTCTCACCACCTACTGACAGGATCGAACGATGGGCTGGACACCTCATTCATACGAATTGCCACAGAGCGAGCACCTCCGGGAGGACATCAATCTTCCGCAGGAGCCTGAGGCCGAGAGCGCGGCCGAATTCTCGGAGGACACCTACACCTCCACCGAGCTCAACGCGGGCCAGCAGGTACCGGGGCTGAGCCCGCACGGCGAGTACCGTCGCGGCGACAACCCGGAACACCAGACAGCGCCGACGGGGGACGGGCTCGCGGCCCCCGAGGAGAGCTGACCGCCGCTCCGTCGTCGTGCCGTCTCCGGCACGCCCCGCCGGACGGGGTGGCCGCGGGTACCCGTCCCGTGGCTAGACTCGGCGGGTGACGAAAGCATCGGACAGCCTCCGCCAGATCGTCGGCGCGGCCGTCGTCGACTCCCTCGGGAACCCGACCCGCCTCCTCGTGGCCCGGCGCACGGCCCCGCCGCAGTTCGCCGGTATGTGGGAGTTCCCCGGAGGCAAGGTCGAGGCCGGGGAGTCGTGCGAGGCGGCGCTGCGACGCGAGCTCGAGGAGGAACTCGGGATCCGGGCACGCCTGGGCGCCGAGATCCGCGGACCCGGTCCGCAGGGGTGGCCGCTCAACGAGAGCGCCGCCATGCGGGTCTGGTTCGCGGAGGCGACCGCCGGTGATCCCGAGCCCCTGCAGGATCATGACGAGGTGCGCTGGGTGCCCCTGCACCCGGACGCAGAACTCGATGCCCTGCCATGGATCCCGGCTGACCGGCCGATCCTCGTCGCCCTGCGCGCGGCAGCGGCGGGTCGCGACGACGTCGTGGACCGGGCGTACTCCTAGAACAGGGACGCCTGGACCGGGCGGGCAGCGCGCGTGACCGCTCCGGTATCGCCGGGGGGCGCCGTCGTGTGCTCCGGCCCTCCCGCGGGGGAGAGGTTCCGGAAGAAACCGGCCCCGGCCGCGAGCCCGTGCTTGCTCCGGAAGAGGCGGATCCTGCCCGAGAGCCAGTCCCGGTACTCCCGGGAGGCGTAGCTCCCGCCTCGATAGAGCTCCTGGTATTTCGGGACGAGGTGCGGATGGTGGGCTGCGAGCCACTGCAGGAACCACTCGCGGGAGCCGGGACGCAGATGCAGGGGGCCGGCGGTCACGCCCGTGGCTCCGGCTGCTGCGAGTTCGCCGAACAACCGGTCGAGCGACTCGTCGCCGTCGGTCAGCCAGGGCAGGATCGGCATGGCCATCACGCCGCACGGCAGACCGGCCTCGCGGAGTCGGGAGATGAGGGCGAGCCGGGCCCCCGGGGCGGGCGTGCCGGGCTCGATGGCTTCGGCGAGGACCGGGTCCACCAGCGCGAGCGAGATGCCCATGCCGACGGACACCGACCGGGCAGCGGAGATCAGCAGTGGGATGTCGCGGGCCAGGAGGGTGCCCTTCGTCAGGATGGAGAACGGTGTCCCCGAGTCGGCCAGCGCCGAGATGATGCCGGGCATCAGCCTGTACCGTCCCTCCGCCCTCTGGTAGGGATCGGTGTTCGTCCCCAGGGCGACATGCTCGCGGACCCAGGACGGGCGGGCCAGCTCCCGGGCGAGCACCTCCGCGGCGTTGATCTTCACCACGAGCTGGGCATCGAAGTCGAGCCCCGTGTCGAGGTCGAGGTAGCTGTGCGTCTTACGGGCGAAGCAGTACACGCAGGCGTGCGAGCAGCCTCGGAACGGGTTGATGGTCCAGGAGAACGGCATCGACGAGGTGGGCGGCACCCTGTTGAGGACGGACTTCGCGGTGACCTCGTGGAACGTGAGCCCCGCGAACTCCGGCGTACGGACGGTCCGCACCAGGCCGGCCATGGGTACCAGGGCTGGCTCCGCGGCACCGCTGTCGTCCGTGATCTTCTGGCCTTCCCATCGCATGACGTCCATTAGAACACGTGTACTAATACGCTGTCGTGGTGGGACGGCGGTCGTCTAGGCTGTCAGCATGATCCTGCTGACAGGTTTCGAACCCTTCGGGGGAGAAGCGACCAATCCGTCCTGGCTCGCCGCCCGGCGGGCCGCAGCCCTCCTCACCGCCGAAGGACAGCAGGCCGTCGCCGTCGAGGTCCCGTGCGTCTTCGGGCGGAGCATCGAGGTGCTCGAGGCCGCTCTCGAGCGGTACCGTCCGGGCATCGTCCTGGGCGTCGGGCAGGCCGGCGGTCGGGAGCGCGTCTCGATCGAGCGCGTGGCGATCAACGTGGACGACGCGCGCATCCCCGACAACGCCGGGTGCCGGCCCATCGACGAGCCCGTGGTGCCCGGGGGGCCGGCGGCGTACTTCTCCTCCCTGCCCATCAAGGCGTGCCGCGAGGCCGTGGCGGCGCTGGGCGTACCGGTGGAGGTCTCGCAGACGGCGGGCACCTACGTCTGCAACCACATCTTCTACGGCCTGATGTCGCTCCTCGCGGACCACCCGGGGGTCCGCGGCGGTTTCGTCCACGTCCCGTACTCGACGGAGCAGGGCGGGGCCCATCGGCAGGCAGGCCTCCCCATCGAGGACATGGCCGCGGCCCTCGTGGCCATCGCGACGACGGCGGCCGGCACGACGGCGGACGCCCGGATCACCGCGGGCGCGGAGCACTGACGCGGGACCGGCCGTCGGGACGTGCCGCACCTAGGACGGCCCGGCGCCCCCGCAGGGACAGGATGTTCCGAACCACGCCTGCGAGCGGCCGGAGCGGTCGCTCGCGGTAGCCGCCGTCGACCAGTCCGGCGTTCCGCTCGAACAGGTTGCGCGACGCCGGGTCGCCGGTCCGCAGCAGCGAGTACGCCGCCGCCAGCAGGTAGGCCGGGAGGAAGGGGAGCCCGAGGCAGGCGGCGTACTGCCGGGTGTGGCGGGCCTCGTGCTCCAGGAGCCGGGCGAAACCCGCGGGAGCGCCGTCGGGCACCCGCCCCCTGAGCAGCACCACGCTGCCCACCGTGAAGGCACGCGCCCTCGGCAGGCGGCGGCGGTACCCTTCCGCGAGCAGGATCCCGTGAGGGCCCGGTGAGACCCGGCAACCCGACAGGGCCGCGACAGCGAGCCCGCACGGCGTCGACAGGTTGATCCAGTTGAGGAACGGTACGAGTCCCGGCGTCATGCCGTCATCGTACGGCGCACCGCGCCGCCCGGCAGCAGGTCCGGCGGCAGGTCCGGCGGCCGGTGCGGTTGTGGTGCCGCCGAGCCCGTCGCCTAGACTTGACACGCCGGTGCGCCCCGCTGCGACCCGGCGTTTTCCTGTCCACGGCCCGGACTGTCCGCAGACCGCCCGCCGCACACCGAGAGTGCAAGGTAAGCAAACCCCATGTCCGAAACCCCAGAGCACGCCGGGCCAGGCGGCCCGGGCGCCCCCGTCCCCGATCCGCTGGACGCCGCGTCGGTCGCCGCCGCGGTCGACGCCGCGCTCGCCGACATCGCAGCCGCAGCCGACCTCGACGCGCTCAAGGGGGTCCGGATCGCGCACACCGGCGAGAAGTCGCCGCTGAGCCTCGCGAACCGGGGGATCGGCGCCCTGCCGAAGGAACAGAAGTCCGCGGCGGGCAAGAACATCGGGCCCGCCCGCGGCCGGATCAACTCCGCCCTGGCGTCCCGTACGACGGAGCTCGAAGCGGAGCGCGATGCCCGGATCCTCGTCGAGGAGGCCGTGGACGTCACCGCCGCCCCCCGCCGTCGTCGGCCCGGGGCACGCCACCCCCTGTCCACGCTGCAGGAACGTGTCAGCGACGTCTTCGTGGGCATGGGCTGGGAGATCGCAGAAGGCCCCGAACTGGAGTCCGAGTGGTTCAACTTCGACGCGCTGAACTTCAAGCCGGACCACCCGGCCCGCGAGATGCAGGACACCTTCTTCGTGGAGCCGCCCGAGGCGCACCTCGTGCTGCGCACGCACACCTCGCCCGTCCAGGTGCGCTCCATGCTCGAGCGCGAGCTGCCCATCTACGTCCTGTGCCCGGGCAAGGTGTTCCGCACCGACGAGCTCGACGCCACCCACACCCCCGTCTTCCACCAGTTCGAGGGACTCGCGATCGACAAGGGCCTCACCATGGCCGATCTCGTGGGCACGCTGGAGCACTTCACGCGCCAGCTCTTCGGCGACGAGGCGAAGGTACGCCTGCGCCCCAACTACTTCCCGTTCACCGAACCCAGTGCAGAGCTCGACATCTGGCATCCCGGCGCCAAGGGCGGACCGCGCTGGATCGAGTGGGGCGGCTGCGGCATGGTTCATCCGAACGTGCTCCGCGCCACCGGGATCGACCCGGACGTGTACTCCGGGTTCGCCTTCGGCATGGGGATCGAACGGGCCCTCATGTTCCGCAACGAGGTCAGCGACATGCGGGACATGATCGAGGGCGATGTACGTTTCAGCGAACACTTCGGGATGGAGATCTAGGTGAGAATCCCACTGTCCTGGCTGCGCGAGTACGCAGCCGTGCCCGCGGATGCGACCGCGGAAGACGTGATGGCCGAGCTCGTGAAGGTCGGCCTCGAGGAAGAGGACGTCCATCGTCCCACCGACGAGCTGACCGGTCCCATCGTGGTCGGCCAGGTGCTCAGCCTCGTCAAGGAACCGCAGTCCAACGGCAAGACCATCAACTGGTGCACCGTCCGCGTGGTGCCCGAGGGCGCCGAGCAGACGCTCACGGGCGACGGTATCGACCCCTCGGGCGTGCAGGGCATCGTCTGCGGTGCCCACAACTTCGTCGAGGGCGACAAGGTGGTCGTCACCCTGCCCGGAGCGGTCCTTCCCGGCGACTTCCGCATCAGCCCCCGCAAGACCTACGGCCACGTGTCCGCCGGCATGATCGCGTCGGTGCGCGAACTCGGCATCGGCGAGGACCACGACGGCATCCTGGTGCTCTCCACCCTGGGGCTCGACCCCGAGGTGGGCACGGACGCCATGGAACTCCTCGGCCTGTACGACGAAGCCGCCGAGATCAACGTGACCCCCGACCGCGGGTACTGCTTCTCCATCCGGGGCGTCGCACGCGAATACGCGCACGCCACCGGGACGGCGTTCACGGACCCGGCAGCCGCCGTCGTCGTCCCCACCGCGGCGGGCCCCGGCTACCCGGTGCGCCTCGAGGACTCGGCCCCCATCTACGGCAGGCAGGGCTGCGACCGTTTCGTCGCCCGGACCGTCCGCGGCGTCGACCCGTCGCGTCCCACCCCGCCGTGGCTGTCCGCGCGCCTCCGCCTCGCCGGGATCCGCTCCATCTCCCTCGTGGTCGACATCTCGAACTACGTGATGCTCGAACTCGGCCAGCCGCTGCACTTCTACGACCTCGACAAGCTCTCGGGCGACATCGTGGTCCGCCGTGCCGTCGCAGGGGAGACGCTGCGGACCCTCGACGACCGGGAGCGCACGCTCGACGCCGAGGACCTGCTGATCACCGACGCGACCGGCCCCATCGGGATCGCCGGCGTCATGGGCGGCGCGGCGACCGAGGTCTCGGGGGACACCCGCAACGTCCTCATCGAGTCCGCCCACTTCGAGGAGGTCGGTATCGGCCGGTCCCGGCGCCGCCACCGGCTGCCCTCGGAGGCGTCCAAGCGCTTCGAGCGCGGCGTGGACTGGAACGTGGCGGACGTCGCCGCGCAGCGCGCCGTCGAACTCCTCCTCGAGCTCGCGGGCGGCACGGTCGACGACACCGCGACGGACGCCGGCCAGGCCCCGGAGCCGCGCGTCGTCGAGCTGGCGGCCGACTTCCCGGCCCGCCTGATCGGACGGCCGTTCACGGACGAGCAGATCCGGGGGACGCTCACCGACCTCGGCGCAGCCGTGGCGGACGCCGACGGCGGATACCGGGTCACGGTGCCGAGCTGGCGCACCGACCTCGAGACCCGCGAGGACCTCACCGAGGAGATCATCCGGCTCGTCGGCTACGACACGATCCCGTCCACCCTGCCCGTCGCGCCTCCGGGACGCGGCCTGACCCGCCTGCAGCAGCAGCGCCGCCGGCTCCTGAACGCGCTCGCCGCGGCAGGACTGACGGAGGTGCTGTCCTACCCGTTCGTCAGCGGGCACGCCAACGCCGTCTTCGGCACGCCGGACGAGGGAGCTGCCGTCGCCTCGGTCAAGCTCGCGAACCCGCTCAGCGCGGAGCTCGGATACCTGCGCCGGTCGATTCTCCCCGGTCTGGTGGAGCTCGCGAAGCGCAACTCCTCGCGCGGCTTCCGTGACCTGGCCCTGTTCGAGACGGGCGCCGTCTTCCTGCCGGGGGACGTGCTCGGCACACCATCCATCCCGCCGCTCGGTGCCCGGCCCGACGACGAGGTCCTGGACGCCCTGTACGCCGGTATCCCGGACCAGCCGCAGACCATCGCTGCACTGTTCACGGGCCACGAGGCGGCGCCGTCGGCAGGCGTCGTCCCGCGCGCCTGGGATTGGGCCGACGCTGTGGACGTCGTCCGGCTGATGGCACAGGTCGCCGGGGTCGACGTCGTCGTGCGGCAGGGGAGCCACCAGGCGTTCCACCCGGGACGCACCGCGGAGTTCTCGCTGCGCAGCGGAGAGGTGCTGGGCTACGCGGGTGAGCTCCACCCGAAGCTGATCGCCGCGCAGGACCTCCCGGCGCGCACGGTGGCGCTGGAGGTCGACGCGGACCTGCTGCTCGACGCCGCAGCGGACGTCATCGTCGCGCGGCCGCTGTCCACCTACCCGCCGGCCACGCAGGACGTGGCCCTCGTGGTCGACGCCGGGGTGGTCGCGGGGGACGTGCTCGAGACGCTCCGTGAAGGCGCAGGGGAGCTCCTCGAGGACGTCAGCCTGTTCGACGTGTACACGGGCCAGGGCATCGGTGAGGGACGGAAGTCGCTGGCGTTCGCCCTGCGCTTCCGCGCCCCGGACCGCACCCTGACGGCGGACGAGGCCAGCGCGGCACGCGATGCCGCAGTCGCGCTGGCAGGAGAGCGGTTCGGCGCCGTCCAGCGCTGAGCGACGGCAGCTCCGGGCCCGCCCGGAGCTGCCGTCGTCGCCCCCGTACGGAGCGCGTGCCCGCAGAGGGTCGCTCCGGAGGAACGCCGGCACCTCTGAACGACGCCTTCCGGCCCATGAACGGGCGGGAGGAATCGATCTACGATTGACGCAGCAACCACGGCGTTGCAACGGTGCTCACCGGGCCGGCTCCCTGCGCACAGGCCTCAGATCCACGCGGGAGCTGTGCCGTTTCGGGCAGTGGCACGGCCCTGCCCGCTTATCCACCTGGTCCGGCCTGCGCGGGGAGCCGCTCCAGGACCGCAGCAGTCCTTGTCGGAAGCCCTCCCCATGGCCGCCACATCCTCCCGTCCAGCCCGCACCCTCACTCTCTGCCTGCCCGCCCTGTGGCTGCTCGCGGCATGCACCCCGCCACCGGCCCAGACCGATGTGCCCGTTGATCCTCCTCCGAGCCGTCACGCTTCTCCGGACGGATCCCGATCGTCCGCCCGGACAGGGGCCGCTGAGCCGCAGCGGTGGCCCGGTTCGCCGCGCCCGGGGGCGGAACCGTCGGGGACCGGGCGGACGGCCGACGGCGGGAGATGCCCGCAGGCAGGCACTTCCTGCCTGCTCCCGATGGCACCGGCAATTCCCGCTCGCGTGCCGCCTCGCAGCCGCGCGCCGCAGCCCGGGGCTGCCGGGCCCATGCATTCCTACCTCCTCGGGTGCTCCGCGACCTCGATACGCAGTGGAGCGCCTGGTTCGACGACAACGGGCTGGGAGAGCCAGTGGTCTACTACACCCTCATCCCGCCGGGGAGGACCCATTCCTCACACTGCAGGGACCCGCACACCTCGCACCGCATCACGGGGGAGCACGACCACCCCAACGCCTACTACTGCCCGGTGGATCCCTACGACCCCGACGACCCGGCGAACCCCCGTCACGCCGGAGACTCGGACAACGGCATGATCATTCTTCCGGTGACCACCCTCCAGCACCTGTGGAGCGCGGGATCCACCACCGGAAGCGCCGGGGAGTTCGCCGTGGCACTGGTGCTCGCCCACGAATTCGGGCACCACGTGCAGCATGAACTCGCGCTCCACTGGTCCGAGGCATCCTCCGACCCGGTTCCGGTGTTCACGGGAGCCAATCGCGAACTGATCGCCGACTGCCTCGCCGGCACGTGGCTCTCCACCCGGTACCTGCCCGAGGCCCTGGGCCCGGCCGCGGTCCACGGGGCGTTCGCGGCCGTCGCGGCGATGGGGGTCGCGCAGTCGGCCACCGGCTACGGGTCGGGCCAGGAACGGCGCGACGCCTTTCTCCTCGGCGCCGCGGGAGGCGGACCCGGGGACTGCATCGCGGCCTACTGGGGATGAGCCGTACATCGCCCGCTTCCCGGCGGCCCGGGACGGCTCAGGGCAGGAGCAGCACCTTGCCCGTGGTGCGCCTGGCCTGGAGGTCCTCGTGGGCCCGTGCCGCGTCGGCGAGGGCGTAGCGCGCGCCGACGCGGACATCGAGCTGCCCTGCGGCCACGGCACCGAACAGTTCCTCGGACCGCCAGCGCCGCTCCTCGGGTGTCAGCAGGTAGTGCGCCAGCGTGGGACGGGTGAGGAAGATCGAGCCACCGCTGTTGAGGCGTTGCGGATCGACCGGCGGCACCGGCCCGGACGCCGCGCCGTAGAGGACGAGCGTCCCGCGGATCCGGAGCGAGCGCAGGGACTCGTCGAAGGTCGCCCTGCCCACCCCGTCGTACACCACGTCCACCCCGGTGCCGTCGGTGAGGTCACGGACCGCGCCGGCGAAGTCCTCGTACCGCAGGACCTCGTCGGCCCCCGCACCGCGGGCCAGCTCCTCCTTCTCCGGCGTCGACACCGTCGTGATCACGCGCGCGCCCTTCGCCTTGAGCAGCTGGATCAGCAGGAGGCCCACGCCGCCGGCGCCCGCGTGCGCGAGGACCGTCTGGCCGGGCTGCACGGCGAACGTCGAGTTGATCAGGTAGTGGGCGGTCATGCCCTGCAGGGGGAGGGCGGCAGCCGTCTCGAGGTCCACGCCGTCGGGCACAGGGAGCGCCTTGTCGGCGTCGACGACGGCGAACTCCCCGTAGGTTCCCTTGCCCTCGGCGAAGGCGACCCGGTCGCCCGTTCCGAAGCCCCGGACGTCCGCACCCACGGCCTCCACCGTCCCGGCCGCTTCGGCTCCCGGCGTGAAGGGATACTGCATCGGATAGGCGCCGCTGCGCTGGTACGTCTCGATGAAGTTCACGCCGGCCGCAGCGACCTTCACCAGGAGCTGCCCGGGTCCGGCATCGGGCCGGTCCACGGTCGCGAGCGTGAGGACGTCCGGACCGCCGGGTTCGGAGACGACGATGGCAGAGGGCATGATGCTGGTCCTTTCAGTGGCGTGTCCTCATGCTATTCCCGCCGCCCCGAATTCGATATGCATGATTATGTGCCGGCATGCATACCCTTGCTGTACGCTGGGCTCATGACGTTCACCGCAGCCGTGTCCGGCGCCAGTGGCTACGCCGGAGGAGAGCTCCTGCGCCTCCTCGCCAACCACCCAGGGATCGAGATCGGCGCGATCACGGCCCACAGCAACGCGGGAGCGCGCCTCGGCGAGCTGCAACCCCACCTCCATTCCCTGGCCGACCGGGTGCTGCAGGAGACCTCGCCCGAGGTGCTCGCGGGGCACGACGTCGTCTTCCTGGCCCTCCCGCACGGCGCCAGTGCGGAGATCGCCGCGCAGCTGTCACCGGAGACCCTCGTGATCGACGCAGGGGCCGACCACCGCCTGCAGGATCCCGCCGCGTGGGAGAAGTTCTACGGATCGACCCATGCCGGGACCTGGCCGTACGGCCTCCCGGAGCTCCCGGGTTCCCGTGCGGATCTTGCGGGGGCCCGGCGCATCGCCGTCCCCGGGTGTTATCCGACCAGCGCGCTCCTCGCGCTCACCCCCGGCTTCGCCGCGGGACTCCTCGAGCCCGACGACGTCGTGATCGTCTCCGCCTCCGGCACCTCCGGCGCGGGCAAGGCCGCCAAACCGAACCTCATCGGCTCCGAGGTGATGGGCGGGATGAGCCCGTACGGCGTCGGTGGCGGCCACCGCCACACCCCGGAGATCGAGCAGGGCCTCAGCCTCGCCGCCGGCGAGCGCGTCTCGCTGTCCTTCACGCCGACCCTCGCCCCCATGGCCAGGGGCATCCTGACGACCGCGACCGCGAAGGTGCGCGCGGGTGTCGACCATGCCCGGCTCCGGGACGCGTGGGAGTCCGCGTACGCCGAGGAACCCTTCGTCCGCGTCCTCCCCGAGGGCCAGTGGCCCTCGACGAAGTCCGTGCTGGGCTCGAACTACGTGAACCTGCAGCTCGCCTTCGACGAGCATGCGGGCCGCGTGGTCGTCAGCAGCGTCATCGACAACCTCACCAAGGGGACCGCCGGCGGAGCCGTGCAGTCCATGAACATCGCCCTCGGACTCGACGAGACCGCGGGCCTGACCATCCAGGGGATCGCACCGTGAGCATCACCTACCCGGGCGGGTTCCGTGCCGCAGGCGTGGCCGCCGGCCTCAAGAGCACCGGCAAACCTGACGTCGCGCTCGTCGCCAACGACGGTCCGCTGCACAACGCCGCAGCCGTCTTCACCACCAACCGGGTCGCCGCCGCGCCCGTGCTGTGGTCCCGCCAGGTCGTCTCGGACGGACGCGTGGACGCCGTCGTCCTCAACTCCGGCGGCGCCAATGCCTGCACCGGCCCGGAGGGATTCCAGAACACGCATCGCACGGCCGAGGCCACGGCGGAACTCCTCGGCGTCTCTGCGACGGACGTCTTCGTCTGTTCCACGGGCCTGATCGGCGAGCAGCTCCCCATGGACCGGCTCCTCGCGGGCGTGACCGGCGCGGCCGGGTCCCTCGGCAGGGGAGGCGGCCCGACCGCGGCCGAGGCGATCATGACCACGGACACCGTTCCGAAGGAGGCCCGCTACCCGGCGACCGCCGACTCGGCGAGCGAGGGCTACGCGATCGGCGGCATGGCCAAGGGAGCCGGCATGCTCGCCCCCGGCCTCGCCACGATGCTCGTGGTGCTGACCACGGACGCGGCGCTGGATCCCGCGGCCCTCGACGCAGCGCTGCGCGAGGCCACGCGGGTCAGCTTCGACCGTACGGACGCAGACGGCTGCATGTCGACCAACGACACCGTCGTGCTCCTCGCCTCCGGCGCGGCGGGCGTGGCCCCCGACCAGGCGCAGTTCACGGCGGCCCTGACGGACGTCTGCCTCGACCTCGCCGCGCAGCTCATCAACGATGCCGAGGGCGCCAGCCACACCATCGACGTGCGGACCGTCAACGCGGCCTCCGAGCGCGACGCCGAGACGGTCGGCCGCGCCGTCGCCCGGTCCAACCTCTTCAAGACCGCCATCTTCGGCAACGACCCCAACTGGGGACGCGTGCTCGCCGCAGTCGGCACGACGGACGCCGCATTCGAACCGGACCGGCTGAACGTCTCGATGAACGGCGTGCAGATCTGCCGGAACGGCGGCATCGGTGACTCCCGCGACCTCGTGGACCTCACCGGGCGCGACGTCACCGTGGAGATCGACCTCGCTGCCGGCTCCGCGTCCGCCACGATCTGGACCAACGACCTCACGCACGAGTACGTGCACGAGAACTCCGCCTACTCGAGCTGACGGGAGACGCCATGACCGACACGACAAACGCCACGACGACAGGCACGACACCCGGCACTACACCCGGCACCACACCTGGCACGACCCCGTCGGCATCGACCCTGAGGGCCCAGGACAAGGCCGCCACCCTGATGGAGGCCCTGCCCTGGATCCAGCGCTTCGCGGGCACCACGATGGTCATCAAGTACGGCGGCAACGCCATGGTCGACGACGAGATGCGCCGCGCCTTCGCCGAGGACATCGTGTTCCTGCACCACGTCGGCATCCGTCCCGTCGTGGTGCACGGCGGCGGCCCGCAGATCAATGCGATGCTCGGACGCCTCGGCATCGAGTCCGAGTTCAAGGGGGGACTGCGCGTCACGACCCCCGAGGCCATGGACGTGGTCCGGATGGTCCTCACCGGCCAGGTGGGCCGGGAGCTCGTGGGCCTCATCAACTCCCACGGCCCCTACGCCGTCGGGCTCTCCGGCGAGGACGGCGGGCTCCTCCGCGCCGTCCGCACCGGCACCGTCGTCGACGGCGAGCAGGTGGACCTGGGCCTCGTCGGCGAGGTGACCGCCGTCCACCCCGGCGCCATCCTGGACATCCTGCAGGCCGGCCGCATCCCCGTGATCTCCACGGTCGCCCCGGAGTACGACGCCGACGGCGACGCCACCCAGCAGGTCCTGAACGTCAACGCCGACTCCGCGGCCGCCGCCCTGGCCGCCGCACTCGGGGCGTCGAAGCTCGTCATCCTCACGGACGTCGAGGGCCTGTACGCCGCATGGCCGGACCGCTCGTCGCTCATCTCCTCCCTCTCCGCGGCGCAGCTCCGCGAACTCCTGCCGAGCCTCCAGTCCGGCATGATCCCGAAGATGGCGGCATGCCTCCAGGCCGTCGAGGCCGGCGTGGAACGGGCCCACATCGTCGACGGACGCCTGGCCCACTCCATGCTGCTGGAGACGTTCACCACCGCCGGCATCGGCACGCAGGTCGTGCCCGACGTCGTGCCCGGCGTCGTGCCCACGGGTACCAGATCCACAGGTCCAGCACCCACCGGTCCAGCACCCACCGGTCCAGCACCCACCGATCCAGCAGGAGCACAGGCATGAACGAGACCGCCATCGCGACCCATGGACGGCACGCGGCAGCGCCGGCAGCCGATGGCGCCGTCGACCTGCTCACGGGCGGTGACTCCGGCGCGGAGTGGCTCGCGCGCTACAACGGAGCGCTCCTGGGTGTCTTCGGGACGCCGCAGCGCGTCCTCGTCCGCGGGTCGGGCTGCTACGTGTGGGACGCGGACGGTACCCGGTACCTCGACCTGCTCGGCGGGATCGCGGTGAACGCCCTCGGCCACGCGCACCCCTTCGTCACCTCCGTCGTCTCGAGCCAGCTCGCCACCCTCGGCCACATCTCGAACTTCTTCACGAGCCCCACGCAGGTGGCGCTCGCCGAGAAGCTGCTCGCACTGGCACAGGCACCCGCCGGCTCGCGCGTGTTCTTCACCAATTCCGGCACGGAGGCACTCGAGGCCGCCGTCAAGCTCGCCCGCAGGAACAGCACCACCGGGAGGCGCCGCATCCTCGCGCTCGACGGCGCCTTCCACGGGCGCACCATGGGTGCTCTCGCCCTCACGTCCAAGAAGGCCTACCGGGAGCCGTTCGAGCCCCTGCCGGCCGGCGTCGAGCACATCCCCTTCAACGACACCGACGCCCTCCGCGAGGCCATGGACGGCTCCGTGGCCGCACTGGTCCTCGAGCCCATCCAGGGTGAGGCCGGCGTCCGTCCGCTCTCACCGGAATACCTCCGCACCGCCCGCGAACTGACCCGCGAGCACGGTGCCCTCCTGATCCTCGACGAGGTCCAGTCCGGTATCGCGCGGACCGGCCACTGGTTCGCGCACCAGGCGGTCGACGGCGTGGTCCCGGACGCCATGACCCTCGCCAAGGGCCTCGGCGGGGGCTTCCCGGTCGGAGCCCTCGTCACCTTCGGCGAGGACGTCTCGGGGCTGATCGGTGCAGGCCAGCACGGCACCACCTTCGGCGGGAATCCCGTGGCCACGGCCGCCGGCCTCGCCACCCTGCACGCGCTGGAATCCATGGGTGCCCTGCAGCACGCCTCCGACGTCGGCGCGTACCTCCGTGCCGGCCTCACCGCCGTCGACGGCGTCGCAGCCGTCCGCGGCGAGGGCCTGCTGATCGGATTCGACCTCGACGGAGAGCACGCTCCCGCTGCGGTCCAGGCCGCGCTCGCCGCGGGGTTCATCATCAACGCGACCGGTCCGTCGACCCTCCGCCTCGCGCCCCCGCTCATCCTCACCACCGAGCAGGCGGCGACGTTCCTCGACGCCCTGCCCGCCATCCTCCGCACCGCCCAGACCCCAGCCCGGGAGGCATCAGCATGACGCGTCACTTCCTCGTCGACACCGACCTCTCGCCGGCGGAGCAGGCGGAGGTCCTCGACCTCGCCGCGGAACTCAAGGCGGCCCCCTACGCGCACGCCCCCTTCGCAGGAGAGGGCGCCGGACGCAGGACGGTCGCGGTGATTTTCGACAAGACCTCCACGCGCACCCGGGTCTCCTTCGCCGCCGGGATCGCCGACCTCGGCGGCGTGCCGCTCATCATCGGCGCGGGCGACTCGCAACTCGGGCACAAGGAGACCATCACCGACACGGCGAAGGTGCTCGAGCGGATGGTCGCGACGATCGTCTGGCGCACCTACGCCCAGGCCGGACTCGAGGAGATGGCCGCGGCGTCGAGCGTCCCCGTCATCAACGCCCTGTCCGACGACTACCACCCGTGCCAGCTGCTCGCGGACCTCCTCACCATCCGCGAACACAAGGGCGCCCTCGCCGGGCTGACCATGACCTACCTGGGGGACAGCGCCAACAACATGGCGAACTCCTACCTGCTCGCAGGCGCCACCGCGGGGATGCACGTGCGGGTCGCCGGGCCGGAGGGCTACCTGCCCGGACCCGCGGTCGTGGCCGCCGCCGAGGCGCGGGCCGCCGAGACCGGCGGGTCCGTCCTCGTCACCACCGACGCCGCCGTCGCCCTCGCCGGTGCGGACGTCGTCGCCACCGACACCTGGGTCTCGATGGGCCAGGAGGACGAGAAGGCCGCCCGGCAGGAGCTGTTCCGGTCGTACGCCGTGGACGCGGCGGCCATGGCGCAGGCGGCGCCCGACGCCGTCGTGCTCCACTGCCTGCCCGCGTACCGCGGCTACGAGATCGCCGCCGAGGTCATCGACGGCCCGCAGTCCCTCGTGTGGGACGAGGCGGAGAACCGGCTGCATGCGCAGAAGGCGCTCATGACCTGGCTCGTGGCCCGATCCACCGGGCAGGGCCCGGAGCGGACGCCATGACCGTCCAGCGCGATCCCGTGCGTCCCACCACGAAGACGGCGCGGCACGCACGCATCACGGATCTCCTCACGGCGCAGTCCGTGCGCTCCCAGGTGGAGCTCGCCGCGCTCCTCGCCGCGGACGGTGTGCAGGTGAACCAGGGCACGCTGTCGCGGGACCTCGTGGAGCTCGGCGTCGTGCGCGTCCGGGGAGCCGATGGCGCGCTCGTCTACGCCGTACCCGTGGAGGGCGGCGGCCGGCACGCCCAGAGCGGCGTCTCGCAGGAGATCCTCGACGCACGGCTCGCGAAGCTGTGCAACGAACTGCTGGTGACGGCCGAGTCCTCGGGCAACATCGTCATCCTCAGGACGCCGCCGGGAGCCGCGAACTTCCTCGCCCTGGCCATCGACCACTCCGTGATGCCGTCCATCCTGGGCACCATCGCGGGGGACGACACCGTGATGCTCGTGAGCCGGGAGCCCGACGGCGGTGCCGCCGTCGCCGAACGGTTCCTCGGACTCGCACAGGAACCGCAGGGACCCGCCGAGCAGTCCTGACGCCCGCGCCGATAGGCTGGCACCAGTGCGCCCCGCGCCACCCCCGGACCACCCGAACCACCTCGTGACACCAGCTACGAACAGACGACCCACGGGCGCCCCGCCCGGACAATCGAAGGAGCACATCCCGTGACCGAACGCATCGTCCTCGCCTACTCCGGCGGACTCGACACCTCCGTCGCCATCGGCTGGATCGCCGAAGCCACCGGGGCCGAGGTGATCGCCGTGGCCGTCGACGTCGGACAGGGCGGCGAATCACTCGAGACCATCCGCCAGCGCGCCCTCGGCTGCGGTGCCGTGGAAGCCTACGTGGCGGACGCCCGCGACGAATTCGCCACCGACTACTGCATGCCCGCGCTCAAGGCGAACGCCCTCTACATGGACGCGTACCCGCTCGTCTCGGCGCTGTCCCGTCCCGTCATCGTCAAGCACCTCGTCGCAGCCGCCCGCCAGTTCGGCGCCACGACCGTCTCCCACGGCTGCACCGGCAAGGGCAACGACCAGGTCCGCTTCGAGGTCGGCATCCAGACCCTCGGCCCGGACCTGAAGTGCATCGCACCCGTCCGGGACCTCGCCCTCACGCGTGACAAGGCCATCGCCTTCGCCGAGGAGAAGGGCCTGCCGATCGAGACCACCAAGAAGAACCCGTTCTCCATCGACCAGAACGTCTGGGGTCGGGCCGTCGAGACCGGCTTCCTGGAGGACATCTGGAACGCGCCGACCAAGGACGTCTACGACTACACCGAGTCGCCCGAGTTCCCGCCCGCCGCGGACGAGGTCACCATCTCCTTCAAGGAGGGCATCCCCGTCGCGATCGACGGCAACGCCGTCACCCCGCTGCAGGCCATCGAGGAGCTCAACCGCCGTGCGGGCGCCCAGGGCATCGGCCGCATCGACATCGTGGAGGACCGCCTCGTCGGCATCAAGAGCCGCGAGATCTACGAGGCGCCCGGCGCGATGGCCCTCATCGCCGCACACCGCGAACTCGAGAACGTGACGATCGAGCGCGAGCAGGCCCGCTTCAAGAAGACGGTCGACCAGCGCTGGACCGAACTGGTGTACGACGGCCAGTGGTTCTCCCCGCTCAAGCGCTCGCTCGACACGTTCGTCGACGACACGCAGAAGTACGTGACCGGGGACATCCGCATGGACCTCCACGGTGGCCGTGCGACGGTCACGGGCCGCCGTTCCGACGTCGCCCTCTACGACTTCAACCTCGCGACCTACGACTCCGGCGACACGTTCGACCAGTCGATGGCCCGCGGCTTCATCGAGATCTTCGGCCTCTCGTCCAAGGTCGCATCGAGCCGGGACCAGCGGGCGGGCGCCTGATGGTCCCACAGCACGACGGCGGCCCACGAGCGCAGGGGTCCCCGGCCGAGCGAAGCGAGGGTGGGGGGCGCCCGGGGACGAACGAGGGTTCGCTGTGGGGCGGCCGGTTCGCCGGCGGCCCCGCCGACGCCCTCGCCGCGCTGAGCAAGTCGACCCACTTCGACTGGCGGCTGGCGACGTACGACATCGAGGGCTCCCGCGCGCACGCGCGTGTCCTGAACAGGGCCGGACTGCTCGACGACGCCGAACTGGCCGGCATGATCGATGCCCTGGACCGCCTCGACGCCGACGTGCGATCGGGCGCCTATGTCCCGGCCGAGAGCGACGAGGACGTGCACGGGTCGCTCGAGCGCGGCCTCATCGAGCGTGCGGGGCCGGCCCTCGGCGGCAAGCTGCGCGCCGGCCGGTCCCGCAACGACCAGGTGGCGACGCTGGGACGGATGTATCTGCGGGACCACGCCCGCATCATCGCCCGCGGCGTCCTCGCCACGATCGGCGCGCTCGTCGACCAGGCGGAGGCGCACCTCGAGGCGCCTATGCCCGGGCGGACGCATTTGCAGCACGCCCAGCCGGTCCTGCTGAGCCACCACCTGCTCGCCCATGCGTGGGCACTGCTGCGCGACGTGCAGCGGCTGCAGGACTGGGACCGCCGTGCAGGGGTCTCGCCCTACGGCTCGGGAGCGCTCGCGGGTTCGTCGCTGGGTCTCGATCCCGAGGCGGTGGCAGCGGACCTCGGGTTCTTCTCGGCGACGCACAACTCCATCGACGGCACGGCCTCACGCGACGTGTACGCCGAGTTCGCCTGGGTGACCGCGATGATCGGCGTCGACCTCTCCCGCGTGAGCGAGGAGATCATCCTCTGGGCCACGAAGGAGTTCTCCTTCGTCACCCTGGACGACGCCTTCTCCACCGGATCCTCGATCATGCCGCAGAAGAAGAACCCCGACGTCGCCGAACTCGCGCGCGGCAAGGCGGGCCGGCTGATCGGTGACCTGACGGGCCTGCTCGCGACGCTCAAGGGCCTGCCACTGGCCTACAACCGCGATCTGCAGGAGGACAAGGAGCCCGTCTTCGACGCCGTCGACACCCTCGAGGTGCTGCTGCCGGCCGTCTCCGGGATGATCGCGACGCTGGTGTTCAACACCGCCCGCATGGCGGAGCTCGCACCCCAGGGTTTCGCCCTGGCGACCGACATCGCCGAGTGGCTCGTGCGTCAGGGCGTACCGTTCCGGGAGGCTCACGAGCTGTCCGGTGCTGCCGTCCGCGTCGCCGAGCAGCGCGGCGTCGAGCTGTGGGACCTGACGGACGAGGAATTCGCGGGCATCTCCGACCACCTGACGCCTGCCGTGCGCGAGGTGCTGACGGTCGAGGGATCACTGGCGAGCCGTGACGCCCAGGGCGGCACGGCTCCGACCGCCGTCCGGCGCCAGCTCGCAGCGCTGCGGACCGGACTCGAGGGCGTCGAGGGGTACCTCGCCGCCTGACCGCATGCCGGACGGCGCGGCTGCCCGACGGAGCCGCGCCGCCCGGCGGAGTACCGATCGCCGCTACCCCTGCCGGTGGCAGCCGCCGCTACGGTGGCCGGTATCAGCCGCCGCGACGGTGGTCGGGACCAGCCGCCGCTACGCCTGCCGCGAAGGGCTTTGACACCCGCCAGCGCCCGGCGCACTGTGTGAGGATGCAGCCCACCGCACCGCGTGCCACCCTGCGGGAGTTCTTCCCCTATCTGAGGGGACACGTGCGTGTGCTCCTCCTCGTCGCCGTCGTCTCCCTCGTCTCCACCGGCCTGTCGATCGCGCAGCCGCTGATGGTCCAGCAGCTCGTCAACGCCGTGTCCGCGAGCCGCCCGGCCACCGTGTTCGTCTGGTTCCTGGTTGCCATCACGCTGGGTGGCGCCGTGTTCGGGGCCGCGCAGTCCTACCTCCTGCAGCGGACGGCGGAGTCGGTGGTGCTCGGCGTGCGGCGGTCCCTGGTCGGGCAACTCCTGGCGCTGCCCATCCGGGAGTTCGACAGGAGGCGCGTCGGGGACCTCATGTCCCGGGTGGGCTCCGACACCACCCTGATGCGCAGCGTCATCACCTCCGGTCTCTTCGAGATCGTGTCGTCCATCCTGATGTTCTGCGCCGCCGTGGTCCTGATGGTGCTGATCGACCCGCTGCTGTTCGGGATCACGCTGTCCGCCGTCCTCCTCGGCGCGGGCGGGGTCCTGTTCCTCGGCCGCCTCATCCGCCGGCGGAGCCGGGACGTGCAGGATGCCGTGGGATCGATGACGGCGGCGGTGGAGCGCGGCCTCTCGGGCATCAGGACCATCAAGGCCTCCGTCGCCGAGGATCGCGAAGCCGCCGTGATCGACGTCGAGGCGTCGCGGGCCTATCGCGCCGGCATCGCCATGGCCCGCCTGCAGGCCGCCGTCCAGCCCATCATGTCGATCTGCATCCAGGGCGCCTTCATCGTGGTCCTCGCCGTCGGCGGGATCCGCGTGGCTGCAGGAGAGCTGCGGCTCGGCGACCTGATCGCGTTCATCCTCTACCTGTTCCTCCTCGTGATGCCGATCGGGTCGGCGATGAGCGCCTTCGTCCAGATCCAGTCGGGCCTCGCCGCGCTGGACCGCATCCAGGAGATCGCCCGGCTCGACCCGGAGCGGGCGGACGAGGCCCGCCCCTTCCCGGCCACGGGCGAAGCATCGATCCGGGAGCCGGCGCCGGAGACGGCGGCGGCTCTCCGGGACGCGTCGGCGGGACCCTTCCGCACGATCCGGGCAGCCGGTCCACCCGCAGGTTCGATCGAGCTGCGCGATGTCACCTTCCGCTACGCGTCGGACGCTGAGGACGGCGGCGCGACGGCGGCCCGTTCCCCGGACGGGACCGCCTCGCCGATCCCTCAGGGCCGCCCGGACGCGGAGGAGCCTCCGGGCGAGGGCCGACCCGTGCTCGACGGCGTCAGTTTCACCGTCCACGCCGGGAGCAGGACGGCGCTCGTCGGTCCCTCCGGTGCCGGGAAGTCCACGGTGCTGGCGCTGCTGGAGAGGTTCTACGAGCCCACGGGCGGCAGCATCACCTACGACGGCACAGCACTGTCGGAGATGCCGCGCTCCGAGCTCCGCTCACGGATCGGCCTCGTCGAGCAGGAGGCGCCGGTCCTCAGCGGGACGCTGGCCGACAATCTCCGGCTCGCCGCCCCTGACGCCACGGACGTCCAGCTCCGCCGCGTCCTGTCCGCCGTCGGCCTCGATGCGCTCGGGGACCGAACCGCCGACGGGCTGGACCTCAACCTGGGGGAGGACGGCATCCGGCTCTCCGGCGGGCAACGGCAGCGCCTCGCCTGGGCACGCGTGATCCTCGCGGACCGTCCGGTCCTGCTGATGGACGAGCCGACCTCCGCGGTCGATTCCCGGACGGAACAGTTGCTCCAGCAGACGCTGGGGGAGGCCTCGCGTGATCGCACCGTCGTCGTCGTCGCGCACCGCCTGTCGACCGTGGCGGACTTCGACCAGATCGTGGTGCTGGACCAGGGCCGGGTCACGGCTGTCGGGACCCACGAAGAACTGCTGGAGGAGAGCGATCTCTACCGCGACATGGCTTCCCGCCAGCGATTGGTGGCGGCCTGACCGGGTGCGGTCGGTGCTGGTGCCGTGCTTCCTGCTGTGCCGGCTCTCCCTGCTCAGAAGGCGGTCGAACGCCCTGCCTCGCGGTCGAGCAGCCGCTGCTTCACCGGCAGTCCCCAGCGGAAGCCGCCCAGGGACCCGTCGGTGCGGATGATCCTGTGGCACGGCACGAAGAGGGCGGCGGCGTTCTTCGCGCAGG
Organism: Arthrobacter sp. UYP4; assembly: GCF_057291175.1. NCBI lineage: Bacteria > Bacillati > Actinomycetota > Actinomycetes > Micrococcales > Micrococcaceae > Arthrobacter > Arthrobacter sp. UYP4. The sequence goes on along the minus strand of NZ_JBXAVU010000002.1, from coordinate 7,465 downwards.
CGCCAGCAGCGGCACGGACGGCGGTGGGATTGCCCGCCCGCTCGGCGTACTGGAGGTAGGTGACGGGCGTCCCCGGCTCCACCGTGCGCAGGATCTCCCACGCGTGTGCCCGGAAGGGTCCCGAGACCTGCCGCACGCGCACCGCGGTGATCGCGTCGAAATCGCCGTCGTAGTACCGGGACACGGCGTCGAGGATGGGCTGCACGGCGGACGCCGCCGGGTCGAAACTCGCGGCCCTGATGCTCGGATGGATCTGCCCGGTCAGGTCGGACGCCAGCTCCGTCCAGCCGGAGGAGAGGACGGAGCCTTCCGCCTCGATGACGGTGAACGGGCCGTCGGGGGTGTCGACCGTGGTGGTGGTCGCTCCGCGGAGGAGCGGAGGTGCGGCGAGCGTGGTGGTCATGGCTGTGTGTCCGTTCGATCGATGGGAACAGGGTACGCGGTCGCCGGGACGACGGGGGTCGGCGGCCCGACGACGGCGGTGTCGTCCGGCGCCCCGGCGGCACGCCAGAGGTGCAGCATCGCGTAGGAGCGCCACGGCCGCACCTCGGCCAGGGCCTCGCCCAGGACTGGAGGGGACGGGAGATCATCGGCATCCGGAGGGCGCCGCGCGTCGGCAGGTACTGCGCGGTGGTCGGTCCGTCCGACGAGCCGCGACCAGCCGCTGCGGACCGCGGCATCGGAGGGCAGGGAGACGTCCGGGTGGCCGAGGACGCGCATCGTGACGTAGTCCGCCGTCCACGGCCCGACGCCGTCGAAACTCAGGAGGTCCGCGCGCAGTGCGTCGGGATCGGATCCCACGCCGAGTTCCAGGGTGCCCGAGGCCAGCGCCCGTGCCACCGCCCGCAGGGTGCTCCTGCGGCGGCGCGGCCCGCGGAGGAGCGGTTCGGGCATGTCGGCGAGCTCGTCGGCGGTCGGGAACATCCTGTCCAGGTCCGTACCCGGGGCCTCGACCACCGGGCCGGCGGCGGCGAGGCGGCCGAGTGCCTTCGCCGCCGCAGCGACGGTGACCTGCTGGCCGACGATCGCACGGATCAAGGTCTCCCCGGCATCGAGCGATCCGGGAAGGCGCATGCCGGGTGTGGCAGCGACCAGGGCGGTGAGGTACCGGCTGCGGGCGAGCGCAGCATCGATCGCCACCGGATCGGCGTCGAGGTCGAACAGGCGACGGATGCGGCTCAGGAGCGCCGGCAGGTCCCGCAGCCCCGCGACGGACACCGTCACCGGCAGCACCGCCTGTCCCTCACCGCGCGCCTCGACGGCGCCTGCCCTGAACCAGGCCGGTCCGGCGGGCAGGCGGAGCAGCCGCTCGTAGGTCAGGTCCGTGCCTCGCTCCACGCCGTCGATCGCACGCGCGGCGAGGAAACGGAAGATCCCGTTGTCGTACGGCAGCCTCACGGGAAGGGACAGCGACAGCCGGAGGGGTCCGCCGACCTCGTCCGCGCCGCCGTCCACGCCGCCGTCCGCGCCGCCGGACCGCTGCCGGGAGGCTTCCCGCACCTGACGCGGGGTGAGGTCGAAGACCTGCTGCACCGTGTCGTTGAACTGCCGGATACTGCCGAACCCGGCGGCGAAGGCGACATCGGCGAAGCGCAGCGGCGAACCCGTGAGCAGGGCACGCGCCGTCTGGGCGCGGTGCGCCCGGGCCAGGGCGAGCGCGCCTGCACCGAGTTCGTCCTTCAGGATGCGGTTGAGGTGCCTGGGGGAGTAGCCGAGGCGGGCAGCGAGGCCGGGAACGCCTGTCCGATCCACCTCGCCGTCGGCGATGAGACGCATCGCCCTCGCCGCTGCGTCGCTGCGGAGGTTCCATTCCGGATCGCCGGGAACCGCCTCGGGGAGGCATCGCTTGCAGGCGCGGTACCCGGCGTCGTGGGCGGCGGCAGACGTCCGGTAGAAGGTGACATTGGACGGCTTGGGGGTCCGCGCCGGGCATGAGGGGCGGCAGTAGATGCCCGTGCTCGACACGGCGGTCACGAACTGCCCGTCGAAGCGCACGTCACGCCCATCGATCGCCCGGTACTGCTGCCAGAAGTCCATGCCGCCATCCTGCCACCGGCCGCAGGCTCGAACTAGCGGGATTCGGACATGGCCGCGGGCCTCCTCGGTCGGGGCTTTGCTACCGTCGACGGGTGATCGAGGACAGCGGAACACGCGAGGACATCCGGACCAGGCTCGGTGGCAGCGCGCTCGACGTCGCCCCCTGGCTTCTGGGCGCACACCTCACCCACCAGGACGACGACGGCCGCGTCACGGTACGCATCTCCGAGGTGGAGGCCTACCTCGGCCCCGACGATCCGGGCTCCCATGCCTTCCGGGGACGGACCGCCCGGAACGCGACCATGTTCGGGCCGGCCGGTCACCTGTACGTCTACTTCACCTACGGCATGCACTACTGCGCCAACATCGTGTGCGGCAGCGACGGACGGGCCACGGGTCTGCTGCTGCGCGCCGGCGAGATCGTCGAGGGGGCGGACCTCGCGCGCGCCCGACGCAACCAGCCGGCGTCGGACCTCGATCTCGCCCGGGGCCCGGCGCGCCTCGCGCAGGCGCTCGGAGTGGATCGCCGGTTCGACGGCGCCGATGTCCTCGCAGATCCCTTCCGGCTCGTCCTGCCCGGCGAGCCGCCCGCAGCGATCAGCCGGGGGCCGCGCGTCGGCGTGAGCGGTGTCGCCGGCACCGGGGAGTACCCGTGGCGCTTCTGGCTCCCGCAGGACCCGACCGTCTCCCGGTACCGTCCGGGCAGACCGCCCGCAGCCCGTAAGGTTGATCCGTGACGATGAGCGGAGCGGACGCCGGGGAGACCCCGGCCCGGGCACCAGGTACAGCGGGACTCGCAGCCGACGCGAGGGAAGCCATCGACCGCCTGAGTGCCGTCGTTCCCGACTTCCCGTCCCCGGGCATCCTGTTCCGCGACCTCACTCCCGTCTTCTCCGACGCACGGGCCTTCCGTACCGTCGTCGATGCGTTGTCGGCGCCGTTCGCCGGGTCGTTCGACGCCGTGGCAGGAGTCGAGGCCCGTGGCTTCCTCCTCGCGGCCGCCGTCGCCTATGCGACCGGCACGGGTGTCGTCACCGTCCGGAAGGCGGGCAAGCTCCCGCGTGCGGTGTACCGGGAGTCCTACGATCTCGAATACGCCCAGGCAGCACTCGAGATCCACCAGTCGGACCTGCCCGCCGGTGCGCGCGTCCTGGTGCTCGACGACGTCCTCGCCACGGGCGGAACACTCGTCGCGGCCTGCGCGTTGCTCGAAAAGGCCGGCGCCGTCGTCGTGGGGTGCGGTGTCGTCCTCGAGCTCGGGGACCTGGACGGGCGGACCAGCCTGGCGGGACGGACCGTCCACGCGCTGGAAACCGTGTGACACCCACCGCGCTAGAATTGACGGTCCGCCTTTGAAGAAGGAAGTGCCCGATGCACGAGACATCCCAGGCCAACGCCGAGCTGGACTACGAGCGCGTCTACGTCGACGGGCTGTACCGCCGTCTCGATGAACTCCGCGCCGAGAAGGCCCAGCAGCTCGCCGAGGTCCGGCGCACCCAGGCGGCGGGTTCCCACCAGAACCGGTCGGAGCGCGACGCATTCGCCACCATGTACGAGGATCGCCTGGCCCAGCTGAACGCCGTCGACGATCGGCTGGTCTTCGGTCGACTCGACCTCGACAGCGGCGACAAGCGCTACATCGGACGCATCGGTCTCTCCGACGAGGAGCTCCGCCAGCTGATGGTCGACTGGCGCGCGCCGGAGGCGGGCACCTTCTACCAGGCCACGGCCTTCGAGCGCATGGGCGTCCGACGCCGGCGCCACCTGATCCTGTCCCGGAGGGACGTCGTCGCCATCGAGGACGACGTCCTCGATGTGGACCTGCTGGGCGACGACGATTCGCTGCAGGGGGAGGGAGCCCTGCTCGCGGCACTCAACTCGCGGCGCACGGGGCAGATGTCCGACATCGTCGGGACCATCCAGGCGGAGCAGGACCGCATCATCCGCGCACCCCTCCCCGGTGTCACCGTCGTCCAGGGCGGCCCGGGTACCGGCAAGACGGCTGTCGCGCTGCACCGGGCCGCGTACCTCCTCTACACGCACCGGGAACGGCTGAAGTCGGCGGGCGTGCTGCTGGTCGGGCCCACCGACGCCTTCATGAAGTACATCGAGCGGGTCCTCCCGTCCCTCGGCGAGACCGGGGTCGTCATGGCCGGGATCGGGACCCTGATGCCGGGCGTGACGACGGTGCAGGAGGCCAGCGAGGAAGCCGCCGCCATCAAGGGCCGGCTCGAGATGGCACAGGTCATCAGGACCGCCGTCGCCAACCGCGAACGGGTGCCCGCCGAGAACAAGCGCCTCAACGTCGAAGGCACCATGCTGACGCTCACGCCCCGCCAGGTCTCCCGGGCACGTGAGCGCGCGCGCGCCACGGGGAAGCCGCACAACGAGGCCCGCGTCACCTTCGTCAAGATCCTCCTGCGGGAGCTCACCGAGCAGTTGCTGGACAAGCTCGAGGAGTCGTCGGGTGGCGGGAACAACGCCGACCGTTCCTACCTGGCCGAGGACGTCCGGAGCGCACGCGACGTGCGGATCGCACTGAACCTCGCCTGGATGCCCCTGACGCCGCAGAAGCTCGTCTCGGAGTTGTTCGCGCGCCCGGAACTGCTGCGTGCGGCAGCGCCGGGCCTGAGCGACGACGAACTGGCCGCGCTGGCCCGACCGGTCGACGCTCCGTGGACCGAGGCGGACGTGCCCCTGCTCGACGAGGCGGCCGAACTGCTCGGCGAGCTCGATCCCTCCGCCGGGCGTGACAGCGCGGCCCGCGAGCAGGAGCAGAAGCGCGATCTCGCCAACGCCGAGCGCGCCCTCGAGAACGTCAACGCCTCGCTCGAGGATGCCGGGGTGGACGGTGTGCTGACGGCGGCAGACCTCGCGCAGCACAACGCCGTGTCCGCGAGCCGGCTGTCCGCCGCCGACCGCGCCTCCGGGGACCGCACGTGGGCCTACGGGCACATCGTGGTGGACGAGGCACAGGAGCTGTCCCCGATGCAGTGGCGACTGCTCATGCGGCGTTGCCCGTTAAAGTCCTTCACCATCGTCGGCGACATCGCCCAGACCAGTTCCGCCGCGGGATCACGGTCCTGGCAGCAGGCGCTCGAGCCGTTCGTGGGCGACCGCTGGCAGCTCGAGGAGCTGACGGTCAACTACCGCACCCCCTCCCAGATCGCCGAGGCAGCCGTGCGGATGGCCAATGCGGCGGGCCTGGTCGTGTCGGCTCCCAAAGCCGTGCGGGAGGGGAGGTTCGCACCCGTGCTCGATACGGTGCAGGACCTCCTGCCCGCCCTGGTGCGCGCCCTGCCGGAGGAACTCACGGCGATCGACGGCGGTCTGCTCGCCGTCATCGCACCGGACGACCTCCTGGCCGACGCCCGTGCGGCGCTGGCACCCGGGTACGGCGACCGCGTGGGGTCCGGTGCGGGTGGTCCGGGCCAGGACATCGTCGTCATCGGTCCCCGCGAGTCGAAGGGACTCGAGTTCGACGGCGTGGTCATCCTCGAGCCCCAGGAGATGCTCGACTCCGCCACGGCGAGGGTCGGAGACCTGTACGTGGCGATGACACGCCCCACCCAGCGCCTGCGCGTCATGTCCACCGGCCGAATTCCCGCTGGTATTGCCGGCTGATAATTTGTAGGGGTGTCCCAGCAAACAGATACCCCGGTCAGTGGCCTCGAGGGCCAGCGCAACGATCCGTCCTTCGCGAGCATCTACGACGAGCTCGTGTGGCGTGGGCTGGTCTATGTGTCCACCGACGAGGGTGAACTGAGGGAACTGCTGGCAGGACCGCCCATCACGTTCTACTGCGGGTTCGACCCGACGGCCCCGAGCCTGCACCTGGGCAACCTCGTCCAGCTCCTGACCATGCGACGGCTCCAGCTCGCCGGGCACCGGCCCCTGGGCCTCGTCGGGGGATCCACGGGCCTCGTCGGCGATCCGCGGCCGACGGCGGAGCGGACGATGAACACGAAGGAGACCGTCGCCGAGTGGGTCGGCTCCCTGCAGGGGCAGGTGCAGAAGTTCCTCGACTTCGACGGCGGCAACGCCGCCCGGATGGTGAACAACCTGGACTGGACCGGTCCGATGAGCGTCATCGACTTCCTGCGCGATGTGGGCAAGTACTTCCGCGTGGGCACGATGATCAAGAAGGAGACCGTGGCCAAGCGGCTGAACTCCGACGAGGGCATCAGCTACACCGAGTTCAGCTACCAGATCCTGCAGGGCATGGACTACCTGCAGCTGTTCCGTGAGTACGGATGCGTCCTTCAGACCGGTGGCTCCGACCAGTGGGGGAACCTGACCAGCGGCACCGACCTGGTGCGCAAGGTCGAGGGTAAGGGCGTCCATGCGATCGGCACCCCGCTGATCACCAATTCGGACGGTACGAAGTTCGGCAAGAGCGAGGGCAATGCCATCTGGCTGGACGCCGCGATGACGAGCCCGTACGCGATGTTCCAGTTCTGGCTCAACACCTCGGACGCCGACGTCGCCGAGCGCCTGCGGATCTTCACCTTCCGTACCCGCGCCGAGATCGAGGAGCTGGAGCGGGCGACGGCGGAGCGTGCGCACGAGCGGGCGGCGCAGCGAGCGCTGGCGTACGACGTGACCTCGCTGGTGCACGGGGTCGAGGCGACCGAGAAGGTCATCGCCGCGTCCGCGGCGCTCTTCGGCCAGGGCGATCTGGGTGGGCTCGACCTCGCCACGCTGCAGGCTGCGACGGCGGAGCTCGAGTCCGTCTCCGTCGCGAAGGACGGACTCGGGATCATCGACCTCCTGGTCGCGTCGGGGCTGTCCGCGAGCAACTCCGCGGCCCGCCGGACCGTCGCCGAGGGTGGCGCGTACGTCAACAACACGAAGGCCACGGACGCCGACCACAGGTTCGGCGATGAGGACCTGCTGCACGGTCGGTACCTCCTTCTCCGCCGCGGCAAGCGGAACCTCGCGATGATCGACGTCGTCCGATAGGTCCTCCTCGTCCTGCCTTTCGTGCCGGCATCCCCATCCGGGGGTGCCGGCACGTCTGTTCCCGGGGCCCGTATCGGTGGGGCACGGGTGGATTTGCCGGTGGGGCGGGATGGTCGTATAGTAGTGGAGTTGCCCCGGTGAGGGTGACCATCCCCTTCAAATCATGTGGTGGGTTCGTGCGCTCTTGAGCGGTAGCGGATTTACCTTTTATTTGTGGTGGGTTGGCTCTTGTTGTTTCTTTTGGTCTGGCATTACGCCACGGCGGGGGATTTGACAAGGGAAAAAGAAATGAAATAAGCTGTGAATGTAACGGCGAGGGAAAACAAGCCCGGAAAGCGTGGAAGCGCGGGGGTTCGTGAGTAATCGTTTGTTCCTGTTGTTTGAGAACTCAATAGTGTGCCAAGTTTGTTGATACCGATTGTTTTTTGATTGGTTGAATTTGCTGGTTGCCGCACCCCGTGTGGTG